>CADAAR010000028.1 GCA_902785945.1 uncultured Prevotellaceae bacterium | reverse complement strand
TATCATCTACTTCTATCGTGAGCATCCATTTGCCCCAGTCCTGTCAGGATATCTTTGCGTACTCTTCGACGGCAGCAAACGCTATATCATCAAATGGACGGACAAGGGTATTCCTGAGATTCTGATTCTGACAAGCCATTTCCTTCAGCGATATAAGGAAAGGTTCCTGAAGCAGCCTGAACTGTCGGCCAATGAGGTTGCCGTGAGATTTCTGTCACGCAACCGGACATTGAGAATCATGCCCGTCGATGAGCGTATCAACAAGCGCATCGAGGAATATGGTGAATTTGCAGGTGAGGGTTTCCTGGCTCAGGATGGCTTCTGCTTTAAGTTGTCTGGTGAAGAGACAATAAGTGGTGATGATCCAGTCAGAATCAGTTTCTTCACTACCTTCATGCCACTGTCTGAAATGTCAGATGTTCAGCGCGAGGCTATCTTTGAAGAGTGTATGAAGGATCTTGAAAACTTGGATCGTTGATTATTCTTCCCAGTCTATCTCCGTGAAGCGGGAGAAACGCTTCCCGTCACGCTCTATGGTCTCGAAGAACATCTTTTCTGGGCGAACCCAGTATTTGCGGTCACCATAGAGTGCCTGATAGACGACCATCCGTTCCTGAGTCTCGGAATCGAGGGCAATGTGTACAAGTTTGTATTTATTTCCCTTAAAGTGCTGAAAGTATCGTGGTTTGTCTTCCTGAATGGGATATTCAATCATCAGTTTCTCGATAAGGGGCACATACCAGGTCTTGAATTGCTCTGCTGTTGGTGTATGTCCACCTGGGAAGTGAAAGGTGTTATGATAGTGTTCCAGAAACAATGGCTCGAAATGTGCCAGTGTGTCCTGCTTGCCGTCTGCCCTTGGTGACTTGTACTGATGGTTGCCAATACGCTCGCGTAGGAAGTCTGACATCTTGAAATGCGGATTGCCGAGTAGGGCAGGGATGCCGACAATCGGAGAGATAATCTGTGCATAGAACGAGCCGCAACTGTTGCCAACAAGTATATCCGGCTTCTCTTGGTCGCAGATCTCACGGATAAGCCTGATGGCATCATGAGGGTGGAGTGGGAGGTCGGGAGTCAGCACGTTGGCTTTCCCCTCAAATGCCTCTCTCAATGCCACAGCAGGCACACACTGGCCGCTGGCATAGAATCCGTGAAGGAACAATATCGTCTTTTCTTTCTGCATATTCTTTCTCCCAGACAGTTATGCAAACTCAGGCTCTAGTGCTAGTTTCGGCACAATTACAATCTCCTCACCAAGGGCAGCTGAAATCTTACAGATGGTGGATAGTGTCAGGTTGTGGGTGCCTGACAGCCATCGGCTAACTTCTGTCTCAGTCTTTCCAAGTTTCTGTGCCAGTTCTTTCTGGGTCATACCCTTTGCTTCAAGTATCTCGTAGATACGGTTGGCAATGGCTACAGACATTTCCATCTGCAGTTTCATCTCCGGGGTGATGGTAGAACGGATTTCGTCCATGATTCTGTTTGTTCTCATATGCATTCCTCCTTTTTTATGGTTCATCGTCTATCGTGAATGACAGCTCACCAAACAACTCTGTTCCTGTGATGACTATCATTTTCTGCTTTTCACGCTCCTTGATCTCTATGTCTATCTTCTGGAGAGTCTTTACGCACTTGTGAAGATGCTCATCCTCCTGATAGGTTGCAGTGGATTTCAGTCCACCGTTGCCGAGAATCAGGATCTTTGCCTGAATATTCAGCAGATAGAGTCGGAGAGAAGTGGTTTCAAGATGTGAGGGAAGTGCCATGACTCTGTCGCGCTTGGTTCCTTCATAACGGAAGTGCCTGTCTGCGGCTCCGTCCCGTTTGATGATGTCTAGCCTGTAAACCAACTGGCGCACATCATCTGGATAAGCGGCTTTCAGGTCTTCGCAAGCTTTCTTGATGCTGCTTATAGCATCTTTTCAAGTATCTCGACAGCCTTGGTGATGTCCTCCTGAAACCGCTTGTGGTCACGGAGGAAGTCGGCCCTGCCACCACTGATGGCATCGTACAGTTCCTGGCTCATGTCATTGGCATAGTCGGAAATGGCCAATTCTATGTCATCCTTCTGCCAGTCGAGCGTTGAATGTACGTAGATGCGCTGCTTCTGATGCAGGAAACTGTAGGCGGTCTCGATACTATCCTTTGTTATCATCTTGTTATTTTATCATATCCTATCGGACGGAATTGCTTCTGCTTTTCGCTATACACGAATCCGTGCCCGAACAGGTAGTTCTTTATCTCTTTCGGCTCTGTTCCGAAGTTATAGCACAGTGATTCCAGCGTGTCAAACTCCTCGTCTCTCAGGAGCATATTCACGCTCGAAACCAGTATGGCAGGATCTTTCGGCAGGTAGTCCATTTCGAATTTTTATAAAATCAGAGGGCAAAGGTACTGATTTTTACTTTATTATTCGTACCTTTGCAGTGAATATTAGGATAGTTTAGTATTTATGGCAAAGCCGAGCGGCAGATGCTTACAAAATATACAGGGCTATTGCGGCACAGGCTTCGGCATCGGCCAGGGCGTGGTGATGGTTCTGGAGGTCGAAGCCACAAGCAGCTGCAACGGTATGAAGCTGGTGATTGGACAACGAAGGGCCGAATTGTCGGCGGGCTGCTGCAAGTGTATCGTAGAAGCGGTAGTCAGGATAGTCCATCTGATAAACCTTGAAAACTGCTTTCAGACAGCCTTCATCGAAACGGGCATTGTGAGCCACGAAAGGAATAGAAGCTATTTGGTAGCGGAGACCATCGATTGACTGTTGGTCGGAGAAGAAAACATTGGCTATCTTTTGCTCCAATTGATCCCAAACTTTTGAGAAGACAGGTGCATCGTCCGTATCGCATTGGCTCAGCCCATGAACCCGCTGACACCAATAGTTGTAGTAGTTCGGCTCTGGTTGGATAAGACTATAGAAACTGTCAGCCATCTGCCCATTACGTACCATGACCACTCCGATGGAGCAGACGCTCGACGGTTGCTGATTGGCCGTTTCGAAGTCGATAGCAATGAAATCGCGGATCATGAGATGAAATATATAAATGCTTGGTTCATGACAATCATTTATATCCAAAAAACTCCTTCAGACCTTTCTTCTCTTTCAGGTCATCAGGGGTGAAGCCATAATGTTTAGCTGAAGCAAGGGTTATGACGTGTTCAAGGAATTCGTCGTAGGAGAGGTCGAACCATTCCTTGGGGATAGCCACGTTGATGGTTCCACCGCCGTAGTGACTGCCCTCGTCCCAGGCTTCGTCAAGTTCAGCCTCATAAGTCCCGTCCTCCTTCAGGTTGAAGCAGTAGTGACTGGCCCATTCTTCCATTCCCTCGACGTAATGGCCTTCGAAATGCGGGGCAGAATGGGATTTCGGAGAATAGGCAGAAGAGCCTTTCCTCGCCATCCTGTCATAGACCATGAACTTCGACACTTTATGAGTCTCGATCTTGGACTTTTGAAAATTCTTCATATCAGTTCATCTTTGTCATGTGATACCCCATACGCTTCAGTTGCATCGCGGCCCCAAACAGGTAGAGCTGGTGCAGGCAGGCAACATAGCCGTTAAAAGCCTCCTTAGTGCCGGGTTCGAGCCGTTGGTGCATCAGGGCATTATAGACCCGTGAGGCACATTCGCCAGTCACCTTCTCCAGAACGGTGTAGTCCACACCCTGCTGCAAAAGTACCTCCTCGCGGATGTATTCGTCCATTGCATCGTAGCCCCGCTTGTCACGCATATAGGCATAGAGGTCTTCAATCTTCGAATAGATTTCCCATTCCGTGTCCCACATCTTCGCCACGGCCATGCCGATATACATCATCCAGCCGAGCGAGGCAGAAGGATAATCCTGAAACTCGCGGATACCATCGGGGATGTAAGCCTTAGCGATCTCTTCCCATTTCTCCTCTACGTCGGGGCACTCCGGCATCCTTTCGTCCACTTCCTTCATGCTCAGCAGGAACTGATGCAGGTCTTTTCTCAATTCTTGCTCTAGCAAGCGTCTCCTTTCGTCGCCGAGCGGCTCTTCAAAATTCTCCATAATCGTTATAGCATCTTTTTTTGTTATCATCTTGTCACTTTATCATACCCAATCGGACAGAATTCACAATTCTTATTAAATCAGAGGGCAAAGGTACTCATAATTCCATGATTATTTGTACCTTTGCAAAAAATATTAGGATAGTTTATGAAAGTAAAGATTCAAATAATGAGACCACTATCCACACGCACGGCGGGTTTTACGGATTCCATTATCCGACGCATGACACGCATCAGCAACCGCTACGAGGCCATCAACCTCTCGCAGGGATTTCCTGACTTCGACCCGCCACGGGAGATTACCGACAGGCTGGCTGAGATTGCACCACACGGTCCTCATCAGTACGCCATTACCTGGGGAGCGCAGAACTTCCGCGAAGCGTTGGCCAAAAAGCAGAGCCGCTGGACAGGTCTGCCGATAGATGCTGATAAGAACATTGTCGTTACGTGCGGCTCGACTGAGGCAATGATGGCTGCGATGATGACTGTGGTAAACCCAGGCGACAAGGTGGCTATTTTCTCGCCGTTCTACGAGAACTATACCGCTGATACGATTCTCACAGGAGCAGAGCCAGTTTATATTCCTCTTGTCCCACCGACGTTCTCGTTCGATGCTAACCTGATTGAGGATGCTTTCAGACAGGGTGCCAAGGCATTGGTGCTTTGCAACCCGTCGAACCCATGCGGCAAGGTCTTTACCCGCGAGGAGCTGCAACAGATAGCCGACATTGTGATCCGATACGACGGCTACGTCATAACTGATGAAGTTTATGAGCACATCGTCTATGCTCCTCACCAGCATGTTTATATCTCCACGCTGCCCGGCATGTGGGAGCGCACCATATCGTGTAGCTCGCTCTCGAAAACCTACAGCATCACGGGCTGGCGTCTGGGCTATGTCATCGCCCCGGAGCGTATTATCGACCGCGTGAAGAAGGTGCATGATTTCCTGACCGTCGGCGCAGCGGCTCCTCTGATGGAGGCGGCAACCGTCGGACTGTGTTTTCCTGACAGTTACTACGACGAACTTCAGGCACACTATACTCACATGAAGACGCTTTTCTGCGACGGTCTGCGTCAGTTCGGACTGACGTTCACCGATCCGCAAGGAGCTTATTACGTGCTGCTCGATGTGTCGAAGTACGGCGTAAAGGATGACCTGCACTTCTGCGAATGGCTGGCTGAGCATGTTGGAGTAGGGGCTGTGCCTGGCAGTTGTTTCTTCAGAGAGGATGTGAATCACCTGATTCGTTTCCACTTTGCCAAGCGTGATGAGACCCTCCTTGCAGCTCTCGATCGTCTGTCGGAAATGGATGCAAAAGCAAAAAATTATCGTTGAAATTGAACTTTTAGGTATCGCATGAAACTCCCCAAATTCATCATCACAATGGATGGCTACTTCCGTCTTGGCATGGTTAACCAGCATAAAGATCTGTTGAAAACTGGTGATTCATGCTTGGGTGGTGGCTACTATCACTTTGATTATACTTCGAACCGCATTCTCCTTGACAGGGAATCATACGATTTCGGCAAGCCTAAGTGGCACCTGCTGGAAGTACTAAGGGTTCCATCAGTATATCGCGGCCTGCGATTGGTTTACTTCTATGATGATGACCGCGAGTTTGATGTCAGCCAGGAACTGCAAATCGAATACTATGACTGATTGTCATTTCAGTTCCTTTGCTGGCCAACCGTAGTCCTGATACATGGTGGCAGTGAGACCGTGGTCGCGAACGAATGCCCGCAGCACATCATGCCTGAGCGACTCGTGCTCATCGCTATCGCTGTGGTGGATTTTGAAGGTTTCGAAATACTCGCCGAAGATGCGCTTGGCACTGGGCAGGAAGCGAGAGCCGTCCTCAACCTGTTCGAAATCGGATACATAGAAGTATTCACCCATCTGACAAATGTGCATCAGGCCGGGATGACTACCGCCAGAGACGCATTTCAACGTGTCGCCTTCCTGCTTGTAGTTGTACACCCAGAAATCGCCCCAGATGCGGATGTCCGTGGAATCCTCCGCATTGACGGCCACCTCTTGATAGACGGGTACACTATATTCGCCCTTAGCATAGTAGCCAGCAATCTGCTCGGCCAGATAGCGTTCGACGGCTGCGCAATAATTCTTCACCTGCTCGTTAACCATCACAATCTGCTTGTCGGCAAACTTCTTGTCGAGAATGATGAGCGAGATGGGTTGTGTGCTGTATGTCTGAGTCTCTCCAACCTTGGCATCATAGAAATAGAAAAGCGTGTCGCCCTTCTCTTCAAGTCTGTCTGGAGTGATTTCCGTGGAGAGATTCGTTACAGGCAGGACGATGGCCAGCACAAACTGCTTGGTGAAGTCAATCTCCGTTGGCTTTCCATCGTTGCCCATAGTCGTAGCCATGCCGAAGAGCTTACCGAACTCCTCTGCCGTCGTAATCTTCGGACTTGTAGGAATCTCCTGATCATTTTTGAAGAAGTAGTTCTTGGCCACCTCAAAGGCCACTTCATTATTTGCTTCGTCGCCCTCAGCGGGAGCGACTGCTTGTTTGTTTCCACATGCTGCTAAAACAATCATGGCAGCAAAAGCGAATATTGCCGAATACTTGATTTCCCGTTTCGATTTCATTGCAATTCTTAATTATAGTCTCCTAACACGTTTCTTGTAGTCAAGATATTCCTGTCCGAAGTCTTTCTCCAGCCGTTTTTCCTCACTACGTACTTGTAGGGTCAGCAGGATGACCTCTGCCAAGACCGAATATGTGTGACCTATTCTTCATCTTATATCACAAAACATATTAAAATCAACGACAAAGATAATCATTTTCAGGAAATAATTTGTAATTTTGCCCTCAATATTAGGATTGTTTATGAAGAAATCCATAACAGATAATGCAGAATGATATGAAAAAGGCTTTTTTATTTGTCTTGGGCATGATGCTCTTGACAGTAGGATTTACAGGTTGTAAGTATTTCAAGCCCGTTGACGGGCCAGGTATGGAACGCGATTCTGCCGACATAGCTGCAATGGACTCTATGGACATGAAGGCAAAGGAAGATATTGCCGGTCTTATCAAGGAGCTGTATGCTGCTGCCGCACAGAACGAAAGTGATATTGACCAGCGCTTTGCCTGTCATGCCTGGCGTGATATGGTAGCTGCGGTTGAGAAGAAGGATGCTGATCTCGAGGAAATCGGCTTCTTCAACGATGACTATTGGACGATGATGCAGGACAGCAATCCGAGTGATCTGGAGGCACGCGACATCAAGTTTGAAGAGTTGAATGTTGAGGAGGGTACCGCTTTGGTTGATTATACGCTCTACAGTTCTGTTCAGACCATACATCAGAAGCTAAGGTTCTGTCGCGAGGATGGTGACTGGCGCGTACACGACATCATCAGGTTTTACACCGATTCTGACGGCAAGGAGGTTCAGTCCAGCTTAATGGAATCGATGCAAAACTATTGAATTGTTTGGCGAATGGCTGTGATTCGAACTTTGTTCATAGTTAAAAGCAGAGTTTTCGCAAAATATCTTTGCAAAGTTACTCATAATTACGGAATTATTACTAAATTTGTGGCGATATTTAGGATAGTTTATGAAGAAAGTAGTGTTTTCTATCGCCATTGTAGCTGTAGTTGCCACAATGGCTTCGTGCGGAAGTAAGACCGCTAAAGGCGGTGACAACGATTCGACGGCAGTTCTTAGCGAACAAAGCGATCAAGTTGGAGTGGCTGACAGCACAGTGGCTTCGGCTCCTGAAGAGTTATGGACCGTAGAGGCTGTAGAGACTCAGGTCAGGAAGATTTACGACCGTTTGAACGATATGGATAAAAACGGCATCGTCAATATCCGTCAACTTGAAGACGAGTTCTGTACCAGCTATTATCTTGGTTTGCGTAATGCCATCAGCAAATCCTTGATAGATGCGATGGGTGATGACCATATGTTCTTGGGCGACGAGGAGGGTTACAGATTCTTCGCAGGTATGGGCACACCGCTGGAGATTGAGACCATCAAGGCCGACCTGCTGACAGGTGATATGGCTCAGGCACAGGTAAGGTTCAAGGGCGCAGACGAGGAGAACGGGTTTATGCGACTGGAACTGGATTTTGAAAATGGTCAGTGGCGTGTAAAGAACTTCGACCAGCCCGAGGCATTCGGTCCTGGTGGCTATCTGAAGATCATGCAGGACTTTGCTGGAGAGCATGGCATCAGCTACGAGGGGATAGCATCACCCAAGGGCGATGATTCAGATCAACAATAATTAGGATTGTTTATGAAAGTAAAATTACTTTGTATGCTTTTTCTGCCTATGACTGCATGGGCGCAAAAGCAGTATTTCCTGCCAACATCGGGAGCATTGGATGACGAGAAGGACAGCCCAATGATTGAAGTCTATCTACCCAAAGAGGCCAATGGTTCTGCAAGCGACCAAAGGTCGAGTTGTGCCGTCGTACTCTGTCCTGGTGGTGCCATGCGTTGGCTGTCGTGGGAGAACGATGTGGTGAAGATGACCTCGTTCCTAAACGAACTTCCTCTGCACCAACTTCGGTCCTTCGCTGATGCCTGTCACCGTTCCGCAGGATGCACCTCCCTTGCTCATCATGACCCGTGCCGACCATCCCAATGTGGCAGCAGGACTAGTGGCTCTGTTCATGGAGTGGAAGAAGGCTGGAGCTAACGCCGAACTGCATATGTATGGTGATGGCAGAGGCCCCTACGAACTGATGCTGCAGACAGGCGATACCACCACAGAGACATGGAGCAACCTGATGATTCAATGGCTGAAAGCCAAGTGATTCATTAATAAGAATTAGTATGGTACAGCAGAAAATATCATTGAAGCTTTTTATGATGTTTGCCCTTGTTGCAATAACATCATGTGGTAGCAAGACAAACAGTTCGACATCGGATGCTGACAGCACAGTAGTAAATGAAGTGTCTGATACGCTGAATATCGAAGAGACAGTCGAAAAACAAGTGAAGGCCGTCTATGCCTATTGGAATGAGCAGCGGGAGCATTATGACGAGAATAAGCCTTCAATGGATGAGCTTTTCGGCACCAAGGAATGGCAGCGCGTACGTAATGAAGTGATAGCCATCGATCGCGAGTGTGAGTGTGGCGGATTCTTTGACTTTGGTGATGAGGGTCCGCTTGATCCCTGGACTTATGATTGTTACGAGGGTGCTGTCAGGGCTGATAGTATTCAGGTCAAGATGCAGCCTAACGGTACGGCTGAGGTCAGTTTCCTGGTGAAGGATGCCGTCACCATTAAGGGCGTTCCCATACGCTGGCTGATGCAGGTGGAGGATGGTCAGTGGCGTGTCGCCAACATCTTCTTCGAGAAAGATGACAACTTCGACATCCTGATGAACATGCGTGCCTACGTCGATGATGCAGCCACTCAGCACGAGAAAGAAAAGGAAACTCCCGCTGATAATATAAACCTCTCAGATTACGCAGAATAAAGCCTAGGCTTGTGCGACCGTTTATGAAATAGAATCAGGGAATCCCATTTCTGAGATTCCCTGCGTGTCCTTTTGCAAGGCATATAGAGATTTTATGGAACAGTCTACCTGCGTCCGCCAAAGTGACCTTTGTTGCTGTGACCATTATTCATTGCCATATGGCGATCAGCCCCGTGACGGTCATTGTGTGCTGCTGCGGGCTTTCCGTTGTGCGGAGCCGGAGCATTGTGATTCCAATAATTTACATTTTTCATTAATAATGTGTATTTTATGGAGAATATTCATTATCTTTGTGCCATCATTTTAAATGAATCCGTGAGATGCCAGAGCAGCAACGAACATATATCGCTATTGATCTGAAGTCGTTCTATGCTTCAGTAGAGTGTGTGGACAGAGGACTTGACCCGCTGACCACCAACCTAGTGGTGGCAGATGTGAGTCGCACGGAGAAAACAATCTGTCTGGCGGTTTCACCCTCGCTGAAAGCATATGGCATTGGTGGACGGGCGCGACTCTTCGAGGTGGTGCAGCGGATGCGGGAAGTGAACTATGAACGTCAGAGCAAGGCGCCAGGTCATCGTCTGACGGGCAAATCCACATCGGATATAGAGCTGAAACAACATCCGGATTGGGCTGTTGACTACATCGCAGCTCCGCCACAGATGGCACATTACATCGAGGTCAGTTCGAAGATCTACAAGATTTATCTGAAGTACATCGCGCCAGAGGATATCCATGTATATTCTATCGATGAGGTGATTATGGACGTGACGGCTTACTTGGGTAGTTATAAACTGACCGCTCATGAACTGGCGATGAAGATGATTCGTGACGTGCTGAGTCAGACAGGCATCACAGCTACGGCTGGCATCGGCACGAATATGTATCTCTGTAAGGTGGCGATGGATATTGTGGCGAAGAAGATGCCTGCCGATAAGGACGGCGTACGTATTGCCGAACTGGACGAAATGTCGTATCGTCGCGAACTATGGGACTATCGTCCGATAACGAAGTTCTGGCGAGTGGGGCGGGGCATTGCGGAGAAGTTGGCCATGTACGGCATTGATACGATGGGCAAGCTGGCCCGAATGTCTGTGCAGAACGAGGAAATATTTTATCGGCTTTTTGGCGTGAATGCGGAATTGCTGATAGACCATGCCTGGGGCTGGGAGCCGTGTACGATGGAGGCAGTAAAGGCATATCGTCCAGAAACGAACTCCTTCAGCAGCGGACAAGTGTTGCAGGAACCTTACGATGCGAAGAAAGCCCGTGTGGTGATACGTGAGATGGCTGAGGGAATGGCTCTTGACTTGGTATCGAAGCGAATGGTGACAGATCAGCTGGTGTTGACTGTGGGTTACGATGCGGAGAACCTGACACGCCCGGATATTCGCGAGAAATATCATGGTGAGATTACCAATAACTATTATGGTAAGGCTGTGCCGAAACATGCCCACGGTACCTTTAACTTCGAGAAGCCTACATCATCATCGCGACAGATTATGGATGGTGCAGTAGAACTCTTCGATCGCTGTGTGAATCCTGATTTGCTGATTCGCAGGCTGAACCTGACCACGAATCATGTGGTTTCGGAGGCATCTGTCGCTGCGAAGGAAAATGCGCCCCAACAGTTGGACCTCTTTACTGATTACGAGACTTTGAATAAACAGAAGCAGGAGGAAAAAGCGCGGATGGACAAGGAGCGCCGGATGCAGGAGGCACAATTAAAAATCAAACAGCGTTATGGCAAGAACGCCATTCTGAGAGGCCTGAACTTCGAGGAAGGTGCCACCGCCAAAGAACGTAATAAACAGATAGGAGGACATAAGGCGTGACCAACGATTACGACGATATCATCAACATGCCACATCACGTGTCGAAACGTCATCCGCAGATGTCGATGTGGAACCGTGCAGCACAGTTTGCACCCTTTGCTGCATTGACGGGCTACGAAGACGCCATACAGGAAACAGCGAAAGAGAATGAAAGCAATTACTAAATAAATAGCATTGTTTGCAATGTTTTCTTATTTCTCTGCGTATATATAGATAAAGACCGAATTGATAATGACCGAAACCGAAGTCAGTCTGATAGAGGGTTTGCGAAAACAGAAGCGCAGCGCCCAGCAACAGATGCTCGACAGCTACGGACGTGATGTCTTCGCACAAATCGCGAGACTCATACCAGGCGTTGAGGATGTCGAAGAGGTGTATCAGGATGTCTTCGTGAAGGTCTTCAGGAATATCGGGAAATATGATGGAGAGAAATCATCGCTGCGGACATGGGTGTCGCGAATTGCCTATAACGAAACGATTAGTTTTCTGAGAAAGAAACCCACAGCGGTGATCTCCTACGAGGATCATGGCATTGATGCCTACGCCCTGACGGATGCGGAAGTGGAAGAAACCTTCGGACGTCCTAATGCCGAAACGGTACAGTTGATCAGGGCCGCCTTAAAACATCTTCCGCCAGACGAGAGAGCCATCATCACGATGTTTTATTACGAGGAGATGAGTCTGAAGGAGATAGCCTACGTAACGGAGTCGATACCCACGACCATTGCCTCGAAACTGAGCAGAACGAGAAGAAAACTTTGTAGAATCATCAAAATGATACAGTCATGAAAGAAGAGGATATGAACCATCTACGACAGCAGGACCAGAATCTGCGGGATGCCCTTCGTCAGGAAGAGGCAGAATTGCCAAAGATGTCTGCTGACCTGAATGCCCGACTTATGCAGCGTGTGGGTGACGAGCAGCCGAAGCGCTCTCGTACGGTGTGGCGTTGGATGGCAGCAGCAGCGTGTCTGTTATTAATAATAGGTATAGGCTATACGTTGCTGCCCCAGGAACAGCAGAATGAGCCGTTGGTTGCTCAGAAGACTGTAGAACCTCAGACAGAAGCGCCAAAAGCAGAGCCAGAGCAGGAACCACAAGCAGAACCGGAACCGCAGGCAGAAGAGCCTCTGCAAATGGTGGCAAAAGCCGAGGTACAGCCCTCTCGGAAGCCCGCGAAGAAGCAGCGTAAAGTGGTCATGAAACTTGTTGAACTGATACCCACCTCAGAAACTATAGACGACGCAGACCCCGTCGTGGTGATGACTGCCCAGGTAGAGGACATCCGACAGCGTGGCATGCGTCTGCATGAAGAAATCAGACAACAGATGAAGAATTAAAAACAAAGCATTATGAACAGACTCTATATACTTTTATGCTTCCTCGTGCTGACAACGACGGCATTCGGACAGCTCTGTCAGTTGGATGAGTATTTCAAGAAACAGGACCGTTATCAGATATGGCACTCGCAGAGCAACGGTTCTGATGTTATTGGTCACACTTGGAGGATTGACTTTAATGAACCACCTACGCCCAGTGACATCGACTCCATACGCAACGCTTTTGCCAGCGCGCGAAAAGATGCTTCTGAGAGTTACATGTACGAATACCACAAGGACGGGACAGATTCAATCAAATACTCTTTGCTCAAAAGATATCATTTGAGTAGGTTCTCTGACTTTGAGAAAGCCCTGTTTGAAAACGACGCCTTGAAAGCAGAATACTATTACTATCATGAATATTGGGAGCCCAAAGACGTCGCAAACAATGACATGAAGCAACTTGACGCTGCAGCCGTCAAAGCACTAGTAGAGCCCGTGCTGGAGTCTGTCAAACAATACAAAGGTGCAAATATCTATCCCATCCATTGGCAGCATGACGAGGGATATGAAGACGATTTCGCCTTTAAAGGCGGAATCGATGGTATTGCTTTCTATGATAAAAATCATGTGGGCAAGACCACAGGCACCCATTACTTCCTTCCTGCCCAGTATGAGAAAGAGGGTTGGACGCTGTGTCGGCAAATCGACTCGCTGGCCCACGACTATGTGAACCACCACCCCGAACAAAACTATCACTACTTCTATTACTCCACGAACAGCGATTTCCAAAGACGTAACATTCTCGTTTCAAATGGAAACTACCGTGAGAACCTATATTCCCTTGGTTACTACCGCGATGAAGAAGGTCTCCACTTTTTCTCGACTACCACGGATGGTGAACTCTGGAGACCCAAAGATTGGACAAAGATAAAGCGCTGGGTGAATGGAAAAATAACCTATCTAAAATAGTAACATAAACAAGATACATCATGAACAGACGATATGCACTTATATGGCTGCTCGCGCTGGCAACGACAGTATTTGCGCAAAGCACGACTGAGACCCCGAACCAGCGCCTCAGACAGTTGGAGAACTATCTGCAGGAGCAGGGCCTGATAAAGATGACCGATCACAAGCCGAATGCCAGTAAGACGAAGAAAAGGCACAACAGAGGTGGACAACTCACAACGCCTCCCAAACAAGCTGTTATTGACTCCATCCGCACCGTCTTCACCGATCTGAGCAAGGAGGCGAGGGAGAGTCATCAGTACGAAAAACATTTCAATGGCAACGATACTCTCGAGTATGCCTTGGTGTTTAGTGACACAGAAGCCGTCAACTTTACTTATAAAAAGAACGACGCCAACCAGGCCAGAGGCCTCTATACACATACATACGAGAAAGAAGAAGTGAAACCCTCCGATGCCATCGCCGCCAAGCAATGGCGCATCGATATCCGTTCGATGAACACCATGCGCTACGGATCGAGAACAGTAACCCCCGACTTCTATCTGGAACTGCGAGGCGACACGTTGCATAGTTATCTGCCCTATCTGGGCCAAGCGCAGGTATCTCCAACGCTCTCACCATCGATTGGTCTGAACTTCGATAAGCCCGTTCTTAAATACAAGGAGAGCAAGCCCAAGTCGAATAAATACACGCAGATTGATATCGACGTCAGGACACAGGAGGACTCTTACCACTATATGATTCAAATCTACGACTCTGGCGAGGCAACGATCCGTGTGCGCTCGCTAAACCGCGACCCCATCAGTTTCGATGGCACAATGACAATTTCTCAATAAATCCAACAACCCTATGAAGAAAAGTTTTACCATCATCGTGTTGGCACTCATCGCCAGCCTCGCGAGCGCCCAGAAAGGCGTTACCTTTGAAGTTGACAAAGGCCTGCCTGCTCCCAAGACGACCATCCTGAAGTACAACGATCAGGATATTGCCCAGAAGATTGTTAACATCTCAGCAATACCAAAGCAACTCCACCGTGTGGTGAAGACCAGTTTCGAGGGCGAGCGCTTGTGTTATATTGCCGACGATAACTTCTACAAGTGCATGGTGCAGGCCTATGCCGATCACCATCCTTTGGTGTTGTCGCCCGATATAGTGTGGCTCATCATCAGTCAGGGATTCTCCCGCTACGTGAATGCCCATGCTGAGGAGATGCGCGACCTGTTGGTGTTTCATGAGGGGAAGATGGAACTTGTTGTCAACTCCAACAACGACATTCTCTCGCCCAGTGGTGACTGGGAACGCCTGCTGAACGACTTCTCCACCAGTATCGCCAGAAATACCAAGGGCGAATTGGCCGACCTGATGATAGCCGACTTCACCACCACAGGCATCACCGAACGCATCGCTTCGCAGGTATCGCTGATGGATGTGGTCAAGAAATACTTCATCTATACCAACATATCAGCCGGCTGTGGTATTCCCTTCATCACACTCGAGGGCACACCCGATGACTGGCAGAAGGTGCTCGACAAGGTACGCAGCCTGAAGAAATACAAGTTAGAGAAATGGGCTTCCGATCTGGAGGACATTCTGATGGAGTTTGTCAAAGCTTCCAAGGGCAAGGCCAACAAGAAATTCTGGAAGAATATCGTCAAGAAGAGACGTGTCGACCAGATGAAGAGCGAAAAGGGATGCCTTCCCTCGATAAACAGCACCTATCTGGATGGCTGGTTCCTGAAGTTCTTCCCCAATGAGCTGGGTGAAACCAAAGACAGCGTGATGTGGGATGTTGATATGCCACAGGAGATCGTGCGTGTGAGTTTCCGACATGTGTACGTTGAGCCCGACACCGGTGTGCCAATCGATACCATCCCCATGCAGTTGTGGGCAGGCTTCGTAGGCATAGAGGAAGATGCCAAGACGCGTGCCCTCACACCCAAGATAGGCTGGCTGGCCCGTATTGCTGATGAGGAAGCTGATGAAGTAGCACGTCTGAAGGAGGAAGACAAGCATAGGGGTCATCTCCATTTCAGTATGGGTAATGGCCAGGAATTGCCCCATTCGCTCTCAAAGATGGATCACATCCGTTCGCTACAACTCGACTTCTGGCACAATCCCGTCGTCATCCCCGAATGGTTGGACAAGATTCCCATAGACAAACTCCGCATTATGGGAGAACTCACCGACGAGTCAGAAGCGCAGTTGCGCCAGCGGTTCCCCCATGCCGAGATTGAACGAGTTGAGAATCTTTTTAAAGGGTTAAATTTGAAGCCAGTAGAAGGAGAATCGGAGCTAGTGGAAGTCGTGAAGGCAGGCGATAGAATCAGTGGCGCACTGAGCGACGAGGCAGGTCCTTTGGTGGGTGCCACCGTCTGCGAGATGGATGCCAATGGACGTATCACCGAGTCGACTATCACCGACCAAAACGGTGTCTTTTTCTTGAAGGTAAAAAATCCCGAAGACCGTATCCGTTTCAGTTACGTGGGTATGAAGACCATCACTATGCCCATTAACAAGAAGGTATACAATATCAAGATGAAACCGGTAGAAAGCCAATATAACTATAAAATGTTGAGGAGGGTCTCGGGCGATATTTCTGTCCAGAATCCCGTCGTCATCCCCGAATGGTTTGACAATAAGGTTGTGTCGAATGAGAACAATCCGCGTATCACCATCCCTATGTCTGATAAGGAACAGGCTTTGGTGATGTCTGTCAATGACCTTGGATTCAACATGTTCCGTAAACTCGATGCCAAGAACAACATCCTCCTGTCGCCTATGGGCATGACCTATGCCCTCGGACTGATCAGCAACGGGGCTGGTGGCGAGACAAAGAAGCAGATCAATAAGGTGTTGGGCTGCGACGACACAAAAGCTGCCAACATCAACGATTTCTGTCACAAGATGCTCATGGAGGTACCGAAACTCGACAGACTGACCCAAATGGAGATCAGTAACGAATTCTTCTCACCGATGGGCTTCAAACCTAAGTCTGCTTTCACAAAGATTGCTGCTGATGATTATCATTCAGACTTTAAAACGCTGGAATCAGACATAGAGAAAGGCTTCGTTCTGATGAATACCATCAATTTCAAGGGCATCTGGAAGGATAGGTTTAACGGCCTTATGGAGGACGAGATGTTCAAGGGTGAGGACGGCAAAGAGACGATGGTACCGATGATGAATCAGATACACAAATTCTTCTATACCGATAATGACCTCTGCCAGGCCATTTGTCTGCCTTATAGCAATGGTGCCTATCAGATGATCGTCCTGTTGCCAAAAGGTGGTAAAAAAGTCAGCGAGGTGGCCCAGTGGCTAACGGCAGACAAATGGGAAAAGATGTATGACCAGATGAAAAGAGTGGATGTGGACGTGAAATTACCGAGCTTTGAGTCATCATCCGACGTGGTACTCACGGATGTCATGAGAGCACTCGGTATGCCCAACGCCCTCAGTCCAAAGAAAGCGAATTTCTCCAATCTCTTAGATATGCCATCTTACATCGACAATATCAAGCAGAAAGGCCACATCAAGGTCGACGAGACAGGCACCGAGGCAACTGTCACCGAAGCTTTGCAAGGACGTATTATAGGACTGGATCTGGTGCAGCCTGACATGGTCCACTTCCACGCCACACATCCGTTCCTCTATTTCATCAGGGAATGGTCAACGAGTACCATCTTCTTTATCGGACAGTACATGGGGCTGTAGATTCGACGTAGCCTGTTTCATACCCTCCTGGAATTTCTCTTGCAACTGTTTGGCGAGAGCATTGTCTGGATTCAGCTTCAGGGCCTTTTCGAAGTTCTGCATCACGTCGATGTAATAACGCTGGCCGTTCTGGGCGGGATTCTGCACAATGCGCACCATCAGAAGAAAACCCTTGAGCGTGCAGAGATCTGAGGGGTTGGCCCCTTTCATTTTCTCCATCCCGCTGATGGTCTGCTCTGCCTGTGCCAACACGTTCTCCGTCTGGGGTGCGTGCGGATTCATCACGGCAAAGTTCAGACTCTGCAAGGCCAATTGATACTTGGGTCCGATGCTATCAGGCTGCATAGCCTCGATACGTTTGAGCTGAGCCAGCTGGTTTAGCATACCGTCAGTATTTGTCTGCTGGGCATGGCTGTTAACGACTGAAATGAAAACGAACACGATGATAGCAGCGAACTGCTTAGAAATTTGAAATGTCATACGCTTTATTATTTTTAAGTGAAACAAATATACCAATGTAAAAGAAACGGTCGCGAGAGGCGGTGACAGGACTGCCTGCTGCATCATAACGGAAAATGTTGGTGCGACCGAATATATTATTCAATGAGGTGTAGATAATGACTTTTGGACTGAGCAGATAAGTGAGGTTCACGTCTACACTATTATAATAAGGTGTAGTGCCCTGCGGGAAATGTCGCCCGCTGGTGTAGGATTCTGCCAAACCTATGATGGTCTTACTAATGGCGTATTTGGCAGTCAGTCGCAAGTTGTGGCGCGAGGCGTAGTCGGGCGTGCGCTCCTCGGTATAGTCGCGATAAAGGCGCTTGGAGTCGTTAAAGGAATAGGCAAGGGTAGTGGTGAGGTTGCGGAAGAGCGAATGGTCTTCCAGATAGATGTCCACACCCTGGCTGGTACCATCGCCATGCGACTGCCATACGCCCTTCTCCATAAGGGGCAGATGGTGGTATCGCTTCCAATAGGGTTCGATGCGCAGCAACGTGGTCTGCCATTTGTATTGCAGAGAGAGGATGGCGTGATCAGCGGTGCTCTGAACCAATGACTTCGAGCTTTGTGCCAGATAGTCGTCTTCGGGCGTCTGACTGTATCGGCCTGCTACCAAGGATAATTGCAGACGTTTGTTGGGGATATAGCTCAGCGTGGCTCTTGGCATCAGGAGCCATTGATTGCGCATAGCCTCTAATCTTGCTGACATGTTCAGGAATACCTTTGGCATCACGCGCCATTGGGCATCAACATGCGCTGCCAGGATGTTATAGTCGAGATGGTATTCGTAAGGAGCAAAGCGCAACTGGCTGTTGCGGATATAGTCTTCGATACCCGTCGAGAACTTCAGCACATCGGAGCACACCTTGCGTATTTCAGCCTTCAGATGCACCTCGTTGCGGAAGTTGTGATAGTGGTCGCCTGCAGTCACAGCATCGTCGATGTCGTTGAACACGGAGGAATTGGCAATACCCGTAAATAGCGTTGTGCCACAACCTAAGGGCGCTTTATACGTCACATTCGCATAGACGTTATGCTCTTTGAGCGACAGCTGGCGATCGTCTACGTGCAGTCCTACGGAGGTGAGGTCGTAGCCTGCATAGCTTTTCAGCACACCACCGCAGGCGAACTCTTTCTTATATTGTGCCTCGCCTGAGAGTTTGCGGTAAGGACGGGTGAAGTCCTGACGCTGAGAGAATAGCCTGTCGTAGAGTCCCATGCTGGTGAGGGCTGCGTTAAACGACAGACTGCTGGTTTTGAAAGCCTTTGTGCCTCCGATGTTCCAATCCACCAGCGAGGCACTCACACCGTATTTGTCGCTGGTGGCCATATCGGTGGTCTCCATCGGGAGCACCGACGACAGCGCCTGACCGTATTCACCGCTGTAGCCACCCAATGAGAAGTTAATGCCTTTAAACAGGAATGGTGAGAAACGACCACGCACAGCTGTGTTCTCCGTATTGGTGCTGTAGGGCACGAGCACGTGCATGCCATTGACAAATGTCTGACATTCCTCGCTCTCACCGCCACGCACATAGAGTTTGCCGTCTTCGCCAACGGTCTGGGTGCCAGGCAACGTCTGTAAGGCCGCCACAATATCACCACACGAGTTGCCTGCCATCACCACGTCGAGGGCATCCATCGTCTTGAAATTGTCGCTCTTGCCAAAGCTGAAGGTGCTGGCAGTTACAACCACCTCATTGATGGTAGTAGCACGCTCGCTCATGCGGATGCTCAGATCGTGCAGCTTACTGGCATCGGCCTTCAGCGTGTAGTCGTCGAAACCAATGAAGGTGACTTTCAGCGTGACTTCGCCCGTCTGAGTGGTTGTAAACGAGAAACGTCCGAGGGAGTCGGAAAGACATCCTTCGATCGTACCTAATATAAATACATTGGCACCAGCGAGAGTCTCTTTTCCGTCGCTGATTGTGCCCGAGATGATGGTCTGTGCCTGGATGTTGCAGACAGCCATCAGCAGTAAAACGATATGTGCAAACTTTTGTTTCATGCTGCAAATGTACAGCAAGAAATCGTAGCTTCCAAATTTCCGTGACAGACAGCTAAAACTACTGACGGAAAGCTAGCCTGCTTGGCGAATGACTAGAAATAATGACGAATGACTAAGCGATGAAAGCCTTTAATTTAGGCACATACTGGCGCGAAACGGGGATGCTGTTGAGGCATTTGCCGAGCTTTAGCTGATAGCCATTGGAATTGCCTCGGGCAGAGGTGATATTGTTGACATTCACCACAAACGAGCGATGGCATTGGAAGATGTTTTCATAGTCTTTCAGCTCCTCAATCACAGCCATCAATGTCGTGTGCACTTCCGTGAAGGTGGGTTTGTCGTCGTTCAGGTAACAAACGGAGATGTTGTTCTTCTGCGCCTCGATATACAGCAGGCTGTTGATTGGGATGCAGAGATCGTTACCTCTCACATTATTATCGTGAATGGTGATGCTGATGTCTTTCTGTTCCTCCGTCGTGTTGCTGAGCAATTCTTCCATCTTTTCTCTCAGAAACCGGTTGTATTCAAAGCCGATCGACGCGATCGTTATGAAAACACCAATGATCAATGTCCAATACAAGAAGACGAGGAACATGGAGAAGGTGATGGGTAATTCGAAGATATAAGAGAACATGAGGAAGTTGCAGAGCGCTATAAACAGTATCAGTCCGAGAACCATACACCCGTTATGCCAGATACGCCAGGGGGTTATGTGGCGAAGTAAACTACGGATTACAGCCCAATAGTAGAAAGCGTAGCAAACGGAGGTGATCAATCCGAAAATGGCTGCTATCAGACATTTGTTGCCTGTATACAGGCTGAATCCGAATGGTTGCAGCAGATAGAGTATAGCCCAGATGATGATACCATAGATGATGCTGTCTCTCAGCCAATGTTCACTCTGCTTGAAAGGATATTTTCGGGTAAGGAATGACATATCTTTTAAAATTTTGGGGCAAAGATACAAAAAAATGAAGGATTTTTCGTACTTTTGCCCCAAATATTTATTGTAATAGAAGAAAGACATGACAAATGAATATCAGATACGAGTGGTGCCAGAGGTGGCTGCACAGGAAGACAGACTGAAGGATTGGCTGGCCAGCGAGTATGGTTTCGATGTGAGAACCATCTATGGCGTGCGCATCCTGAAACGCAGTATCGATGCCCGCCAACGACAGATATTCGTCAATCTGAAGGTGCGGGTGTTTATCAACGAACAGCCACATGACGATGAATATGTCAGAACCGTCTATCCGAATGTGGAGGGCAAAACGCAGGTCATAGTAGTTGGTGCTGGTCCTGGCGGACTCTTTGCGGCTCTAAGACTGATAGAACTGGGATTGCGACCCATTGTCCTGGAGCGAGGAAAGAACGTACATGATCGTAAGAAAGACCTGGCGAACATCACCAAGACCCAGAAGGTGGACCCCGAGAGTAACTACTGCTTTGGCGAGGGTGGGGCAGGCGCCTATTCCGACGGCAAGCTCTATACGCGTTCAAAGAAACGTGGCAATACAGATAAGATTCTGAATGTGTTTTGTCAGCATGGTGCCTCGACGGCTATCTTGGCTGATGCCCATCCGCATATCGGTACCGACAAGCTCCCTAAGGTGATCGAGGCCATGCGTAATACCATCATCAACTGTGGTGGCGAAGTGCACTTTCAGACCAAGATGACGCAGTTGATTCTGGAAGGTGACAAGGTGGTTGGCTGTGTGGCAGACACAGAGTATAGAGGGCCTGTTATTCTCGCCACAGGTCACTCAGCACGAGACGTTTACAGATATCTGGCTGAAGCAAAGGTTGAAATAGAAGCAAAGGGTATTGCTGTAGGTGTAAGACTGGAACATCCGTCGCAATTAATCGATCAGATTCAGTATCATAACAAACAAGGCAGAGGCAAGTATCTGCCCGCAGCAGAGTACGCAATGGTGACACAAGTTGAGGGGCGTGGCGTGTATTCTTTCTGTATGTGTCCGGGTGGCTTCGTGATTCCCGCAGCCACCGACAAACAGCAGATTGTGGTAAACGGCATGAGTCCCGCAAGTCGTGGTACGCAGTGGTCGAACTCAGGAATGGTAGTCGAAGTCCGTCCTGAGGACGTTGAAGGCGATGGCGTTCTGAAAGTGATGGCATATCAGGAAGAACTCGAAAAGATGTGTTGGCAGCAGGGCAATATGCAGCAGACGGCACCTGCTCAGCGAATGGCGGATTTCGTGAACGGGAAATTGAGTTACGACCTGCCCAAGTCGTCGTATGCGCCAGGACTGATATCGAGTCCGTTGCACTTCTGGATGCCTAAGATGATTTCTAAACGTTTACAGGAAGGCTTTAAGACCTTTGGACGTAATGCGCATGGATTCCTGACCAACGAGGCTGTACTGATAGCTGTAGAGACGCGAACGAGTAGTCCGGTGCGTATTGTCAGGGATCGTGAAACCCTGCAGCATATTCGTATTCAGGGTCTGTTCCCTTGTGGTGAGGGTGCTGGCTATGCGGGTGGCATCGTGTCGGCTGGTGTCGATGGCGAGCGCTGCGCGGAAGCGGCAGCGCAATACTTGCGTGCCGAGTGAATAGTGAATAGTGAAAAGTGAATAGTAAACAGTGAATAGTTAAAAAATCCAAAGCGGTAGCAAATTCTTCACTCTTCACTCTTCACTCTTCACTTTTTTTTGTATCTTTGTGCCATAAAGAAATATTTACTAACTAAAAATACGTGGCACTATGAACAGACAAGAACAATTTATCATTACCATCAGCCGAATGTTTGGTACGGGCGGCCATGAGATTGGTGCAGAACTGGCCCGTAGGCTTGGTGTAAAACTGATTGACAAACAAGTGTTGAACGAGGTGGCAAAGCGTATGAACGTAGTGGAGGAGGCCATGGAGAAACTCGAGGCCCGCAACCCGCTGTGGCGTGACGACTTTACCAGTTTCTATCGCAACTACATGAGCAAGGCGGAGTATAGTGGTCTGGAGCACGATCGTACGTCGCATGAGCTCTTCGATGCCCAGGCGGAGGCCATCCGCTCCATCGCTGCAGAAGAGTCGTGTGTGTTGATTGGTCGTTGTGGCTTCCACATCTTTGCTGAACATCCCAATGCGCTGAAAATCTTCATCCATTCCTCAGAGGACTGTCGTAAACGCCGTATTGCAGAGAAGTACGACCTGAGTCTTTCTGATGCTGCTGCGATGGTGGTTGACAACGACTACAGTCGTGAGCTCTACACGAAGACCTATACCGGCAAGGACTGGACGGATGCACGAAATTATGACATCTCTATCGACGTGCGGAAATTCGGTGTGAACGGGGCTGTAGACTTCATTATGAAGTGCATCGAGTAGTTTTCTTTAGAAAAATTTGTCTATATACCGATTTTTTAGTACCTTTGCACGCTGAAATTTCACAGTGTAGTAATTACTAAAGAATCGGTATAATGAATATTTCCTACAAATGGTTGAAGGAATACGTTGATTTCGACCTGACGGCTCAGCAGGTATGTGATGCCCTGACGTCAACAGGTCTCGAAGTCGACGCATTGGAAGAAGTACAGAGTATCAAAGGTGGTCTGAAGGGTCTCTACGTGGGCAAGGTGCTGACGTGCGAGGCTCATCCAAACAGCGACCATCTGCATGTAACAACGGTAGACTTAGGCAAAGGCGAGCCCTCGCAGATTGTGTGTGGTGCGCCTAATGTGGCAGCTGGTCAGAAAGTGATTGTGGCCGACCTCGGTTGCGTGCTCTACGACGGCGATCAGGAATTTGTCATCAAGAAGTCGAAGCTGCGTGGCGTAGAGTCGAACGGTATGATCTGCGCAGAGGATGAGATTGGCGTGGGAACCTCTCACGACGGTATCATCGTGCTGCCCGAAGATGCTGTAGTTGGCACACCTGCTGCTGAATACTACCATCTGGAGAGCGACTGGCTCATCGAGGTTGACATCACCGCCAACCGTGCCGATGGCCTCTCTCACTGGGGTGTGGCCCGCGATCTGTATGCCTGGCTGAAGAGCAATGGCTACGAGACACAGTTGCACCGTCCTGACTGCTCTAAGTTCAAGGTTGATAATCACGACCTGCCTATCGAGGTGGTGATCGAGAATCAGGAGGCCTGCAAGCGCTATGCCTGTGTCTCTGTGACCGGTTGCGAGGTGAAGGAATCTCCCGACTGGCTGAAAAACAAGCTGACCACCGTCGGTCTGCGTCCTATCAATAATATCGTCGACATCACCAACTATATCATGATGGCCTATGGTCAGCCTTTGCATACGTTTGATGCCGATATGGTAAAGGGTCATAAGATTGTGGTGAAGACGATGCCCGAGGGTACACCCTTCCAGACACTCGACGGTGAGGAGCATAAGCTCTCCGACCGCGACCTGGCCATCTGTAATGCCGAGGATCCGATGTGTATCGCCGGTGTGTTCGGCGGAAAGGGTAGTGGTACCTATGAGACCACCCGCAACGTGGTGCTCGAGAGTGCCTACTTCCATCCCACATGGATCCGTAAGTCAGCCCGTCGTCATGGTCTGAGCACCGATGCCTCGTTCCGTTTCGAGCGCGGTGTCGATCCCAATGGCACCATCTACGCCCTGCAGCAGGCCGCTATCCTCTGTCAGGAACTGGCAGGCGGTAAGGTGTCGATGGAGGTATGCGACGTCTATCCCGAGCCGATGAAGAATGCTGTCGTCGAGCTCAATTACGAATATGTTCACAATCTGGTAGGCAAGACGATTCCTGTGGAGACCATCAAGGCCATCTGTGAGAGTCTGGAGATGAAGGTGCTGGGCGAGACTGCCGAGGCGCTGACACTCGAGATTCCCGCCTATCGTGTGGATGTCACTCGTCCTTGCGATGTGGTGGAGGATATCCTGCGTATCTACGGATATAATAATGTGGAGATCCCGACCCAGCTGAAAGGCTCGCTTGTCATCAAGGGCGATGAGGACATGAAGCACAAACTGGCTAATCTCGTGAGCGAGCAGCTGGTGGGCGAGGGCTTCAACGAAATCCTGAACAACTCGCTGACGAAGGCCGCCTACTATGGCGAGAACGATACTTTGGTCCGCATCATGAATCCGCTCTCGAGCGATCTTAACGTGATGCGTCAGACCTTGCTCTTCGGCGGTCTGGAGAGCATCCAGCACAATGTGAACCGCAAGCGTCAGAACCTGCGATTCTTCGAGTTCGGAAATATATACACCTTCGATCCTGTGAAGCAGAACGACGATGATCCGATGCAGGCCTATAAAGAGCAGTATCACTGCGGCTTGTGGGTAACCGGAAGGCGCGTCGAGGGCTCTTGGGCACACGCTAATGAGGATTCTACTTTCTATGAGCTGAGCGCCTATGTTGAGAACATTCTCCGTCGTATCGGTGTGAAGCCGGGTATGATCGTCCGCAAGAATTCTGAGAACGCCATCTTCTCTGCTGGTCTCACTATCGAGAACCGGGGAGGTAAGAAACTCATCGAGATGGGTATCATCTCGAAGAAGCTGCAGAAACAGTTCGGACTCGACAATCCCGTCTACTATGCAGAGCTCAACTGGACAGCGCTGATGAAGGTGATCAAGAAGAACGAGGTGCTCTATACAGAGATCTCTAAGTTCCCTGCTGTGAGCCGCGACCTGGCCCTGTTGGTAGACAATACGGTTGAGTTTGCACAGATAGAGCAGATTGCCCGTCAGACAGAGAAGAAACTGCTGAAGAAGGTGGAGCTCTTCGATGTCTACGAGGGTGACAAGCTGCCTGCAGGCAAGAAGTCATACGCCGTGAACTTCATCCTCCAGGACGAGGAAAAGACCATGGGTGACAAGCAGATCGACGCCATCATGCAGAAGCTCATCGCCAACCTCAAAAAGCAACTGAATGCAGAATTAAGATAATCACAATAAAAATATTAATCCAATGGGAAGAGCATTTGAATATCGTAAAGCTACGAAGCTGAAGCGATGGGGCCACATGGCCAAGACATTTACAAAGATCGGTAAGCAGATCGCCATTGCCGTAAAGGCAGGCGGTCCCGAGCCAGAGAACAATCCTACACTGCGTGCTATCATCGCTAATGCCAAGCGCGAGAACATGCCGAAGGATAACATCGAGCGTGCCATCAAGAACGCGATGGGTAAGGATCAGAGCGACTACAAGGAAGTGACCTACGAGGGATATGGCCCTCACGGCATCGCCATCTTCGTGGAGACCCTGACCGACAACACCACCCGTACCGTGGGCGACGTCCGTTCAGTATTCAACAAGTTCAACGGTAATCTGGGTACACAGGGTTCACTTTCGTTCCTGTTCGACCACAAGGCCGTGTTCACCTTCAAGAAGAAGGACGGACTGGATATGGACGAGATGATCCTCGACCTGATTGACTACGGTGTAGAAGATGAGTTCGACGAGGACGAGGAGGAGAACAGCATCACCATCTATGGCGATCCCTCTTCATTCGGTGCTATCCAGAAGCACTTGGAGGAGAACGGTTTCGAGGTGACAGGTGCTGAGTTCACCCGTATCCCCAACGACCTGAAGGATGTGACGCCTGAGGAGCGCGAGACCATCGACAAGATGGTGGAGAAACTCGAGGACTTCGACGATGTCCAGACGGTTTACACCAACATGAAACCCGAAGAAATCGCTGAATAAACACAAAGAATCCCCGCCAATCGGCGGGGATTTCTTGTAACGCTCCTTAGAGCGCAATCGGTCCGTATCCCATGCAGCTCGTGGTCGTGATGGCCGTCAGGAAGGCTGTGAGTGCGGCTACTATCACCTTCACCGCCACCTCAATAATCTTCTTCTTCATGACTATTGATTCTTCA
>CADAAR010000027.1 GCA_902785945.1 uncultured Prevotellaceae bacterium | reverse complement strand
GGACCGATTGCGCTCTAAGGAGCGCTGCGAATCACAGGGGACAGGCACGCACTGATAGATCAAAGATGCTATCATTGGTGCCAGTCCCCATGATTCA
Organism: uncultured Prevotellaceae bacterium; assembly: GCA_902785945.1. Lineage (GTDB taxonomy): Bacteria > Bacteroidota > Bacteroidia > Bacteroidales > Bacteroidaceae > Prevotella. The sequence continues at coordinate 51,369 of CADAAR010000027.1, read as the reverse complement.
CATGATGTTGGCCTATTTTTTTATAAAAAGGTATAATTATTTGGTGTTTTGAGCGATTTACACTAACTTTGCAGCAAAATTCAAGAAATAATGAAGAAAATACTCATAGGATTATTGGCCCTGACGGCGTGGACGTTCGTGAGCTGTAACAAGGACGACGATGAACCGGAAGATCCGCAGGCCGAGCGCACGGTGCTCATCTATATGGCGGCACAGAACAATCTGTCGTACTGGCCCGGCAGCGGACACCGTTTTGCCCAGAGCGACATAGAGGAGATCAAAGAGGCTATTCCCAAACTGGGTGACAACCATCTGGTGATCTTCGTGGACAAGGCCAAGGATCCCGTCACCAGATACGACGACCACAACCCCTATCTGCTGCACTACCGCAAGGGCGAGCTGCGCGACTCGGTTCCCCTGGACTCGACCATGGTGCCCTGCGACCCCACGATGATGAAGAACGTGATCAATCGCGTCTTCACCGACTATCCCGCAAAGGACTACGGACTGGTGCTCTGGGGACACGCCTCAGGATGGTTGGTCAAGAGCGACAGCATTGTGAGCTATACCGCCCGCCAAAGGGCCTATGGCGGCTCGAACCTCAACAACTCGAATCAGGGCGCTGGCGACAGGTGGATGAATATCCCAACGCTGGCGAAGATCCTGAAGACCGTACCCCACCTGAAGTTCATCTTCGCCGACTGCTGTAACATGATGTGTGCCGAGTGCGCCTACGAACTGAAGGACGTGTGCGACTACTACATCGGCTCGCCAGCAGAGATCCCCGGTCTGGGAGCGCCCTACGACCAGATTGTGCCCGCGATGATGGAGAAAGAGACCTTCTATCAGTCGATCTGCGATAAATATGCTGTGAGCTACAACGACCATGTACCCCTCGCCGTGGTAAAGAGTAGCGAGATGGTCTCACTTGCAGAAGCTACAAAGACTGTGTTACAGTCGATGAAAGCCGCCGACAACCTGCAGCAATATCCAAATCTAAGCGATCTGATCTACTATCTGGACAAGAATCTGTACGATATCAACCATTTCATCAAAACCTATGCCAGCGATGCGGAATACAACAGTTGGAAGAAAGCCTTCGACAAGGCCGTCATCTATAAGAAATTCGCCAAGCAATGGGATACGATGAACCACGTGAGTTTCCTGGACTTCGACATGACAGAAGAGAACTTCGGCGGTATGAGCATGTTTGTGCCGCAGTGGAAACTGCAGTCAACGGATAATCAGTACATCCAGAAATTCAAATGGTATTATGCGGCAGGCTATGATACTATCGGATGGTAAGAAAAAAAATAAGTGGTGATTCAACTGTGAATCACCACTTTTATTTTTGAGATACGATGTTCGTCGAGCTCGGTCACTTCGAACGTGTAGTTCTGGAAATCGATGCGTTCGTGTAGTTCGGGGAAGTCGCCCTTGATCTCCAGCAACAGACCAGCAAGCGAATCAGCATCGCCCTCCACCTCCTCGAAGGTCTCATCGTCGAGATCGAGAATCTTGAAGAAGTCACTCAGGAGCGTCTTGCCCTCAAACACATAGGTATTGGCGTTGATGCGTACGTAAGGCTTCTCCTCCTCGTCGTACTCATCGTTGATCTCGCCCACAATCTCCTCGAGGATATCCTCCATTGTTATCAAACCGCTGGTGCCACCGAACTCGTCGACCACAATGGCGATATGCACCTTGTTCTCCTGGAACTCACGCAGCAGGTCGTCGATCTTCTTGGTCTCGGGCACGAAATATGGGGGACGGATGAGCGACTGCCAGCGGAACGTGTCGGGCTTGGAGAGATGAGGCAGCAGGTCCTTGATATAAAGGATACCACGGATATTATCAATCGAATCCTGATAGACAGGAATGCGGGAGTAGTTGTTGTCGACGACACACTTGATGACCTCGTGGAACTTGCTCTTAAAGTCGAGGTCGACGATGTCCTGACGACTGGTCATCACCTCCTTAGCCGTCTCATCGCCAAAGCGCACAATGCCCTCGAGCATGTTCTTCTCTTCCTTCAGGTCTTCCTCATCGGTCAGTTCAAGTGCCTGTTCGAGATCGTCGACACTCAGCACATGGTTTTCTGTCTGCACCACCTTGCCAGCCAGCGCACCAGAGCGCAGAAGGATATTAGCCAACGGGCGGAACAGTTTGCGAAGGAAAAAGATGCTGTCGCAGAACAAACGGCACATTTTCAAGGCATGCTGTCCGCAATACACCTTCGGCATGATCTCGCCAAAGAGCAGCAGCAGGAAGGTGAGCAGGACGGTGATCACCACGAACTGCAGCCACACAGCGGAACCGAAATCCACCACATGCATGAAGAAATAGTTGCAGAGCATGATGATGGTCACATTGATCACGTTGTTGGTAATCAGGATGGTGGCCAGGGTGCGCTCAGAATCCTCACGCAGTTCAAGAATACGTTGGTCTTTCTCGGAATTGCTTTCTTCCAGTTCGTTGATGTCATTGGGTGTCAGCGAGAAGAAGGCAATCTCAGATCCGGAAGCAAAACCGGAGAAAAGCAAAAGAACAGCTGCTAAGATGATAGCGAAGATGGCTCCCGCAGAGGGAGCCATGATAGTTACTTCACTGAATATTTGTTGAAGATAGTCCATTTTTAAAGATTAAAACGGCAATGCCTCACCAGGCGCTTCAGCCGCGATGTCCTGAGGCTGCGAAGCGGGTTCCTCCTGTTGCGGAACCGAGGTAGGCGCTGTGGCCTTCGGTGTCAGCATTTCCATATTGTCAGCCCATATCTCCGTCACAAATCGACGCTGGCCCTGCTTGTCGTCGTAGGTAGTATAGCGAATGCGACCTTCGATATAGAGTTTGTCGCCTTTATGCACATACTTCTCAACGACCTCGGCCAGTTTACGCCAGAGAATCACATTGTGCCAGTCGGTATGATCCGGCACCTGGGTACCATTCTGAAGGGTGTAGCCACGTTCGGTGGTGGCCAGACGCAGGCGTGCTACTGCAACGCCCTGTTCTACGTAACGTACTTCAGGATCCTGTCCTACGTTTCCAATCAGCATTACTTTGTTCATAATAATTAGTTTTAAAAGGTTTATATATATGCTATTTGCACATGCCCAAATAGCGGAACTTGAAGTTCTTTCCTTTAGCAGAGGGGAACTGACTACGCTCATCAACCCGCTCACGCAGATAGTCGACAATGCGATTGTAGCAGTCCATGCCCGATATGGCCTTGACATTGGCAATAAACTGTGTGTCGCGATACTGATACTTACCCGTACCAGGCACCAGCAGCACACGCTTGAAATCGATCATGCCCTCGTACCATCCCGGACGCTCCTCGTTCAGACGTACCAGTGCTGGCGTAGCGGGTTTGGCAGCACTTATCATAGCAGCGGTGCTATGAACAGCTTTTTTATCTTTGAAATCCTGCATGGTTTCTGCTTCTGTCTTGATGATGATGAAATAGACGCGTGGACGCACTTTGTAACGTTTGGGATAAAATACATCACTGGCTGCATATTCGCGGATATCAGCCTCCAGAACGGGATTCAAACCCACTTCCTCTATTTCGCTTAAAAAGGCAATTGCCTCATCGACAGTGTGTACAAGTGTTTCACGGTCGAAATATCTTAAATATAAATTCATGTAAGAACGATTCGTTGTTTTCCTAATAAAAAGAGCGGAAAACGGGACTCGGACCCGCGACCCCAACCTTGGCAAGGTTGTGCTCTACCAACTGAGCTATTTCCGCATTAAGATTATGTGTGAAGAGGAGGAGACTCGAACTCCCACGTCGCAATTGACACTACCCCCTCAAAGTAGCGCGTCTACCAATTCCGCCACCTCTCCAACAATAAAAAAGAGTGCCCAGAACAGGACTCGAACCTGCACGCCTCGCGGCACACGCACCTGAAACGTGCGCGTCTACCAATTCCGCCACCTGGGCATTTTAACATGAGGGCCATTCCCTACATGCCTCTTTTTTGTTCAATAAATGGAGCGGAAAACGGGACTCGGACCCGCGACCCCAACCTTGGCAAGGTTGTGCTCTACCAACTGAGCTATTTCCGCCTTTTCTTCGAAAAGTCGGCATTTTTGGCGGCACCTCAACATAAGAAAAACTGTTTTCTTCTGTGTTCGGTTTGCTCAAAAATTCCGCTCTCTTCTGAGGCATTCCCCTGAATGCGGATGCAAAGGTAATGCTTTTTTTGGAACTGACAAACTTTTTAGAGACTTTTTTTGTAAAAAAATGCCATTTTATCGAAAAAAGCCCCTTTCTGGGGTATCAATCCATTCGATTTCGATAGTCTTCATAACCAAATCGGCGCAAAATCTCCAATGTGCCGTCCTCATGCGACATGGCTATCGAAGGATGGGAAATACCATTAAAAGTATTGGTCTTGACAGTCGTATAATGAATCATATCCTCAAAAATAACCTCTTCGCCTATCTGCAGCTCGTGATCAAACTGCCACGAGCCCATGAAGTCGCCACTCAGACAGCTATTACCGCCCAGGCGGTAGCCACCCTCGTCGACATGCTCCGCCCCACGGACATCAGGATAATAGGGCATCTCCAGACAGTCGGGCATGTGACAGGTGAAACTCACATCGAGAATGGCGGTCTTAATACCCTTGTCCTCGACGATATCCACCACATGCGACACCAACGGTCCCGTCTGCCAGGCAAAGGCACTACCGGGTTCCAGAATCACCTTCAGCCAAGGATAGCGCTTGTGGAAGTCCTGCATCATACGAATAAGCAGATCGACATCGTAGTCTTTTCGCGTCATGAGGTGTCCACCACCGAAGTTGATCCATTTCAGCTGCGGAAACCATTTGGCAAACTTTTCCTCGATATGCACCAGCGTTCTCTGGAACACGTCTGCCCCACTCTCACAGTGGCAATGGCAATGGAATCCCTCGATATCCTCGGGTAACTGCTCGGGCAACTTATCGGCTGTCACACCAAATCGTGTGCCAGGCGCACAAGGGTTATATAACAAGGTGCCCACCTCGGAATACTCCGGATTGACCCGCAATCCCAGCGATACGCCTGTGGCCCGATTATGATAGCACGCGTATTGCGAGAGCGAGTTAAAGGTGAGGTGCGATGAACAACGGATGATCTCATCGATCTCGTCGTCGGTATAGGCAGGCGAATAGGTATGGGCCTTTGCACCGAACTCCTCATAAGCCAGACGCGCTTCCGACAGCGAGCTGGCGGTAGTGGCATGAATATACTCGCGGAAGATGGGGAATGTCTTCCACAAGGCGAAAGCCTTGAAGGCAAGGATAATCTCTATATCAGCTTTCGCCGCAACGTCAGAAATCAGTCTGAGGTTACGGCGAAGTTTCTTTTCTTCTATAATATAAATAGGTGTAGCCATCAGCTTTTCAAAAGAGGAACCGTGAAACTGAAGGTAGACCCCTGTCCCTCTACCGACTCCACATAGCAGTCGCCACCGTTCTTACGGGCAAAGTCCTGACAGAGTTGGAGTCCGAGTCCGGAGCCTTCCTCACCGCCTGTACCATAGGTGGTCTCACCTTTATGGAAAATGGTGTCGATACGATCAGCAGCGATACCCACACCTTGGTCTTTTACACTCACTCTGGCAAAATCACCATCAGCAGCCATGATAATCTGAATGGTAGACTCCTCGGGCGAGAACTTAATGGCGTTCGACATGAAGTTGCGCAGCACGGTCTTCAGCATATCATTATCGGCCTTCACCTTCAAGGGCGACTCGGGCTTTACCAGTTCCAACTTGATATGTTTGGTCTGGGCAATCATCTCGAAGATCTCCACCACACCAGGCACGATATCCTCCAGATCCAGATCCTGCAGCACCACATTCAAACGACCTGTCTGGCTCTTCGTCCATTTCAGCAGGTTATCAAGCAGGTCGTGTACCTCCTCGGATTCCCTGTTCGCCTGATCGAGCAACATATACAGTTCCGGACCAACGGTCTCGGGTGTTGACGACTGCACCACCAGATTCAGCACCATACGGATGCTGGCCATAGGCGAACGCAGGTCATGGGCAATCACCGAATACATCTTATCGCGGTTGTTCAGCGTGGCTTTCAGCTCAGCATTCTGCTTCTCGATGATACGCTTGGCAGCCACCAGTGATATCTGCTGCATCACACGCATCACCAACTCCTCTTTATTGAAAGGCTTGGTCAGGAAGTCGCTCGCACCTACCTGGAAACCATGCACCAGGTCTTGCGGGGTATTCAGAGCCGTCAGGAAGATAATCGGTATCTCCTTCAGATCCGGATCCTTCTTCATGATGACAGCCGTATCGAAGCCCGACATATCAGGCATCATCACGTCAAGCAATATCAAATCAGGATGTTCAGCGCGAGCTTGTTCAATACAGGCATTACCACAGTTTGCGGTACAAACCTGGAACTTCTCGTTAGTAAGCAGAATTTTGAGCAACAAGACATTGCTCATCACGTCGTCGACGATAAGAATCTTATAGTCACTCCGGTTTATATTTGATTCTAATGCTTCGCCCATTGTAATTAATAGTAGCAGTTTATTTACCGTTTCGATTGCAAAAATAATGCAATAATTCGAAATTTCCAAATTATTGCATCATTTTTTTTGCATTTTAGCCGTTTTCGGCCCTATTTTTCGCAGTTTTTACTCTACAGTAACGCTCTTTGCGAGATTTCTGGGCTGGTCGACGTTCTTTCCTTTACATACTGCCACATGATAGGCCAACAACTGCAGAGGGATGGTAGCCACCAGCGGTTCGAGGCACTCCAGCACGTCGGGCAACTCTATCACCTCGTCAGCAACCTTGGCAATGGTGTCATCACCTTTTGAAACAAGGGCAATCACTCTTCCCTGACGAGCTTTGATCTCCTGAATGTTCGACAGCACCTTCTCATACATGGCGTTATGAGTAGCAATCACCACGACGGGCATATCCGAGTCGATGAGCGCAATCGGACCGTGTTTCATCTCTGCAGCTGGATAACCCTCTGCATGGATATACGAGATTTCCTTCAGCTTCAGGGCACCTTCAAGAGCTACAGGGTAAGAATAACCTCTTCCAAGATACAGGAAGTTATGCGCATAAGTAAAGGTACGCGCGAGGTCGGCCACCTTCTCATTGGTCTGCAGCACCTCACGTATCTTCACGGGAATCTCGCTCAGGCCCTTCACCACACGCAGATACTCATCGCGGTTGATGGTGCCCTTGGCCTCACCCATAGCGAGGGCTATCATGGTAAGCACCGTTACCTGACCCGTAAAGGCCTTCGTCGAAGCCACACCAATCTCAGGACCCACGTGGATATAGGTTCCCGTATCGGTAGCTCTGGGGATGCTGCTACCGATGGCATTACAGATACCATAGATAAAGGCACCACGATTCTTCGCCAGCTGTACAGCTGCCAACGTGTCGGCAGTCTCACCACTCTGCGAAATGGCAATCACCACATCACCTTTCCCGACGACGGGATTTCTGTATCTGAACTCTGACGCATACTCCACTTCAACAGGTATCCTACAGAAGGTTTCTATCATCTGCTTACCTATCAGACCCGCATGCCAGGAGGTACCACAAGCCACGATAATCACGCGCTTAGCATTCAACATCTGACGGCGGTAATCAATTAAGGCAGAGAGCGTTACGTGGTCAGCTTCAAGATTCACGCGACCACGCATACAGTTTGTCAGGCACTCGGGTTGTTCAAAGATCTCCTTCAACATGAAGTGCGGATAGCCACCCTTCTCTATCTGTCCGAGATCGATGTCGACCTTCTTCACCTTCAGCTCCTGTTCCTCACCGAGAATGCTCATGACGTGCAGACCCTCACCGCGCTTGATAACAGCGATATTGCCGTCTTCCAGATACACCACCTTGTCGGTATATTCCACAATCGGACTGGCATCGGAACCGATAAAGAACTCATCTTCGCCGATACCCACCACCAGCGGGCTCTGCTTACGGGCAGCCACAATCTCATCGGGGTTACGCTTGTCGAGTATGGCAATGGCGTAAGCACCGATCACCTGGTAAAGCGCCACCTGCACCGCCTCTAACAGCGAGAGGTTCTTCTTCACCATCACATACTCGATCAACTGTACCAACACCTCGGTGTCGGTATCGCTCTTAAACTGCACGTCCTTTGCCTTCAGTTTCTCCTTGATGTCGGCATAGTTTTCGATAATGCCGTTGTGGATGATGGCCAAATTGTGCGACTGTGAATAATGAGGATGGGCGTTTCTCGACGAGGGTTCGCCATGCGTGGCCCAACGGGTATGGGCGATGCCCACAGTACCGCTCACATTCTTGTCGTTGCAGTACTCACACAGGTTATCCACTTTACCCTTGGTCTTATACACATTCAGTTCACCATCGGCATTGATCAGGGCCACTCCAGCAGAGTCATAGCCACGATACTCCAAACGGCGAAGCCCCTTTATCAAAATGGGGAAAGCCTCCTTATTACCTATATATCCTACTATTCCACACATAGTCTGTTTATTTTTTGTGTTAAAGGATTATCTGGGATTATTCGCCTCGAAAATCTTCATGCGCTCCTCCAGCTGGTCGTACTGATGGTCCTCAATAAAAGAGGTACACACGCGCAAACCCTCCTGTTCTGAGCCACAGGTGATGAGACAGATGGCTGAAACGCCATAGTACATCAGTTCGAGGGCCAACTGTCCGGAAGTCATACCGGGGTAGCCGATGGTAAAGTAGAAACCATCAGCGATAGGTTCATCGAGATCCTTGTCATAAACCACATAGAAATGGTGACGACAGAAAATCTCCTTCAGTTTCTTGGCACGCTCGCCATACACGCTGATCTCCTTGCGGAAGTCATACTTCCCCTCGTAGGCAGCCTTCAGCATGGCAGCCATCGCATACTGGGCACTATGACTCGTACCCGACGACAGGGCATAAAGCATACGCGTAGAGAACACCGGACCGAAGGGCAGTCCCTGATAACGCTCTGCGAGATCGTCGAAATGACGGTGGAACAGCTTGTCGCTGATACAGGTCACACCGATACGCTCACCCGCATAGCTGAACGCCTTCGAACCGCTGATGAGCAGCATGTAATTATCCGTATAACGGGCGACGGTAGCCTGATATGGCGGCTGGAACGGTGTGGAGAGATCCTTACGGAAGTCCATAGCAAAGTAGGCCAGGTCTTCCATCACGATCACGTCGTACTGCGTGGCCAGTTCACCAATGATCTGCAACTCCTCCTCACGCAGACAGATCCACGAGGGATTGTTGGGGTTGGAATAGACAATGGCACAGATGTTACGCTGCTTCAGGTAGCCTTCGAGCTTCTTGCGCAACTTGTCGCCACGATAGCTATACACATCGAAGGTCTCATACTTCACGCCCATCACCTGCAACTGCATCTTCTGCACGGGGAAACCTGGGTCGATGAAGAGCACAGTGTCCTTCAGCTTGTCGCGCTGCGAACAGGTGAGAAACGAGGCGAAGGTACCCTGCATCGAACCGCTCACGGGGATACATCCCTCAGGATTAATATCCACACCAATAAAGGCCTTCACAAACTGAGAGGCAGCCTGCTTCAGCACAGGAGCACCCTGAATATCGGGATACGAATGGGCGATGCCGTCCTTCAAGGCCTGAATCTGTGCATCCACACCCACCTGTGCAGCAGGCAGACCAGGGATACCCATCTCCATCTTGATAAACTCCACCCCACTCGCTTTCTCGGCTTTAGCAGCAACCTGCTTCACCTCACGGATCGTGGCCTTAGCAAAGTCCTTGATGCCAAGCTCCGCCACGAGACCATCAACAATCTCCTTTTTAATCGGAGTATTCATAATTCTTAATCTTAATTCTAAATTATTTCTGAGCTTCTCGTCCAATCGCGAGTGCCTTGATATTCGCTTCTACGATGGCCTCACCCTTACGTCCGAACACACGACGGATAGCATCCTCCAGCTTGTCATACTCTATGCCAAGCGCCTTTTGGGCAGCACCCAGCAGGATGACGTTGGCTGAACGGGGCACACCATTGTCCTTGGCAGCCTGTTCGATGTCGAGCACAATCACATTCTTAATCTTAGCAAGGTCGGCCTTGATCTGCTCGATGTCTGGATAGTTGGGTATGTTCACAAAGGGCGCACTCGAGGTGATAATCCAGCCATCCTTAGCCAGGAACGGCAGATAACGCAGGGCCTCCATAGGCTCCATCGAGATAATCACGTCGGCACCGCCCAGGGCGATAAGGTCGCTGGCAATGGGGTTGCTCGATATACGCAGGTTCGACTGCACGTCGCCACCGCGCTGCGACATGCCGTGTACCTCGGCCTGTTTGATATAGAGGTTCTCCTTCATGGCGGCCTCGCCAATAATGGTGGCGATAGAGAGGATTCCCTGTCCTCCTACACCGCAAAGAATAATATCTGTTTTCATAAACTATTCACTATTAACTATTATCACTTCTTCTCAGCCGCCTTCTTCTGCTTCAGGTGGCGCTGCAACGTCTGCATGCACTCACGACGCGGAATGATCACACTCACACCGTGGTAGTTAATCTCATCGCGGATGGCCTGCGTAATCTCGGGCATATTCTTCGGAATGGGGTTCACCACCTTCAAGTGATCCTCGCTCAAACCCAGCCCCTTACAGATGGCCTCAAACTTATTCGTACCGGCAGAGTCCTGTCCGCCCGTCATAGCGGTGGTCAGGTTGTCGCTGATAATCACGGTAATGTCGGCATTCTCGTTGATGGCATCCAGCAGACCCGTCATACCTGAGTGGGTAAACGTGGAGTCACCGATGATAGCTACTGCGGGCCACTGTCCAGCATCGCTCGCACCCTTTGCCATCGTGATCGAGGCACCCATGTCCACACAACTGTGGATGGCCTTATATGGTGGCAGGAAACCGAGTGTGTAGCAACCGATATCACCAAACACACGGGCCTGCGGATACTCCTTCAGTACCTCGTTCAGGGCGGTGTATACATCACGGTGGCCGCAACCCTGACACAATGCAGGCGGACGTGGGGTCACATCCTCACAGGGAGCATAACTCTCGCCGCTCTCAATACCCAACGCCTTCTTCAGGAAGTCGGGGTTCAGCTCGCCTGTACGGGGCAGCTCGCCCGTCAGACGACCTTTGATCACCGCATTGCCCGGCATCACGCCACGCACCTGGTCCTCGATAAACGGCTGACCCTCCTCGGCTATCAGCACAAACTCACAATCGTCGGTCATACGACGGATGAGCTTCTTAGGCAACGGATACTGCGAAATCTTCAGCACGGGATAAGGGCAACCATCGGGATAGCACTCCATCAGATAGTTGTAAGCTATGCCGCTGGCAATGATACCCAGCTTATGGTCGCTGGCATCAATATACTTATTATATTTGCTGTCTACAGCCATCTGCTCCAGAATGGGCTGCTGACCAGTCACCACCACATTACGCTTACGGGCGAAGGCGGGCAGCAACACCCAGTTCGAGGCCTGGGCATCGTAGTTCAGCTCGTTCTGCTCGCGGGGAGTGTCTTTCACCTCCACCACAGCACGGCTATGAGCCATACGGGTGGTCACACGCATCAGCACGGGCAAATGCATCTGCTCCGACAGCTCGTAGGCCTCGCTCATCATATCGTAGGCCTCCTGCTGACTGCTGGGCTCCAGCGTGGGAATCATGGCAAACTTACCATAGAAACGTGAGTCCTGCTCATCCTGCGACGAGTGCATCGAGGGGTCATCGGCCACCAGCACGATAATACCGCCATTGGTACCCGTCATCGCCGAGTTCACAAACGGATCGGCACAGACGTTCAGACCCACATGTTTCATACACACCAGTGCTCGCTTGCCCATGTACGACATACCGAGGGCGGCCTCCATAGCCGTCTTCTCGTTGGTCGACCAGCGGCTGTGCACACCACGCTCCTTAGCTAGTGGCGAGTCCTGGATATACTCTGTAATCTCAGTAGAGGGAGTGCCGGGATAGGCATAGACACCGCTCAGTCCTGCGTCGAGCGCACCCTGGGCAATCGCCTCATCTCCCAATAAAAGCTTTTTCATTTCTGTGTCTGATTAAAGTTTCTGCCTGCAAAGGTAGTGCAAATCGAGCGAAATACAAAAAAAATTGCGATTTATTTTTATTTCCGAGACGCAGCCTACCTTCGAATGCAGTTCAAAGGTACGATTAAGTGAGCAAAAAACCAAAAAATATTTGAGTTTTTTCGAAATTTCGCTGAACAAAACAGGCAGTTCATTGAATAGATTTGCCAGGATATAAATATATCCCTACCTTTGCACCATCAAAACATAGAAAGTTTTTGTTTCATACATTGGTTATTGGTTAGTTAATCGTAAAATGGTAGTAGTTTAATATCTTTAGTTGATTAAATTAGGCTGAAGGCTCGCAGTGATGCGGGCCTTCTTGCATTATATTGCTCACTCAGAACACCGTCCATCTATTATACAATGCCCCACCGCCGAACTATTTGAGGAACTTGGTGGAATGATAGCCTTGATCATACCAGGTGACAATGTAGAGGCCTTTGGGCAGGCGGTCAACAGAGCAACCCTGTGAAGCAGGGAACTGCAGAACACGGTGGCCCGCCTGGTCGTAGATGCTGACCATAAATGTGAGGGCCGACAAATCATCGCTGCCGAAGTGCAGTCGCTGGCTGTAGGGATCGTAGGCCAAAGCGTATTCCAGCGAGGCTTTATCCTGAAGGTTGCCGATACCGGTTTCTTCCATTTTGTCAACGGGCGTGATAGTCCAAAGCCGGTTATTGCTCGATGCATTCCTACTGTCGTTGGTGTAGCTGATAATGCTGGTGCCGTCAGCGGCATTGCCACCATAGAGATTGGCCGTATGTCGCGACTTCCGGTTGTTCAGGTTATAATGGTTGCCGCTCTGCTTCACGATATGCCACTGCTGGGCCTTATTGGTGGAGTCGGCCTTGGTCACGGTGAGCTGCGTGTTGAGGTTGGTGGCCTCGGTGCTTTCACCCATCGTAGGATCGGTTAGTGCCAGACCGTTCATACGGTTGATCAGCTGCATGAAGCCGTTTTGCAAGGTGATGATGTGCCACTGCTGGCTGTGACTGGCTTGGCGGCTGGCATTGCCAACGACGGCTCCTTCGGCATTGAGGTCGAAGACTGTCGATGTGCCTGCATTGGCAATGGCATAATAGCTGTTGCTGGAAGGTGTAAATTGCGGCACGACTGTCTCGCCGTCGTCCACATCGTCAGGCATTCTGTTGGCAAAGGCTTTGAACAGGGCTGGGAGGCGCTGGGTGATGAAGCTGCGCAGGTCGTTCACATATGCCTCGAAGGTCGAGTACAGCACAATCTCCCGCAGATAGCGCGTCCGGATGTTCCATTTCCGGTAGTTCAGTTCCTGCGACTTCTGGAGCAGGATGTTCAGACTGTCAATCTTGTTGAGCAGCTTCGTCTCCAGGTCTTGTGCATAGAGACCGGCATAGCTGTTGTACACGGCCCGTTGGAACCATTCGTCGCTCCATAGCCTGTCAATCCACTTCTCCAGGCCGTTGTTGGTAAAGGCCACCTTGGCCATCAGATTATGCGTCGGGTCCTGGCCCGTCAGACGGTTATCGTTGTTGAAAGCAATGTCATAGTCCCACAGCGGACCGAAATACAGATGGTCGTCGTTGCGCTGCTTGTAGTAGTACATGCTCCAGATATAGTCGGGATTGGCGGTAATCTCCGATGCCAGATACCAGCTGATGAGCGTGGTGCTGTCCACGTAGGCCCTATAGCCCTTCTCCGCATCCGCATAGTTGCTGGCAAAGAGCCTGTTCTCGAAGTTGTTGACGAACTGTCGGATGTAGTTCTGCTGGCTGGAGGCGATTTCCTCGTCGTCAGGATAGTGTACCGTCATGGGCACGCCCTTGGGTGTGAACCAGCCATTGACACCGTTGGTAAAGTCCTTAAAACCGTCAGCCTCTACGAGATAGCCGCCTGTGATGTCGCTGGTCGCCGTGAGGGGGTAGTCCTGCTCGGCGATGTTCACCCGCTTCTTCCTGATGTCAATCTGGTCCGACAGCTGATAGCACCCCTGATACTCGCCGTTGAGGGTCAGGTCCACGAATTTGGCAGCAGGGGTGAAGAGCTGGCCGCACAGATCGCCGATATACGAGGCAAGGGCATTGCGCATCATGGTCTTGTCGCCATGATTGGCCAGCAGCGTCCATTTCTTGGCATTGGCGCGGCTGTTGCCCAGCAACTTCGCCTTCTCCAGCAGTTTGATGCGATAGGGTTTCTTGGCCATATTCCATGTGGAGTTGCCGCGTCCCCGAATGCTGATCGAGTCGTAGAAAGTCACAACATCCTGCTCGTCAACCAGCCACATCCGCGCCCACACCTGTTCCGTCTTGCTGACAATAGGATTGCCAGTGAAGGTGTTGACGTACAGATGCGGCAGATTTGTCAGCCGTTTATGTTCTTGGGCCATAGCCCCCACGGCAAACATCACAATGACGCAGATCCATATCAGTCGTTTCATATCTCGTTCACGCTGGTAAAGCTGTGCAAAGGTACGAACTAATTTCGAAACTTCTAAACTTTTCGCCCGAAAATATGGAACAATCTGAATTTATTCCTAAATAATCAAAAAAAGCCCCCGTGATCTTTTGGGTTTACTTGTAATACCCGATGCGGATGTAACGGCGGGGCTGGGCGAAGGGGTTCCAGGAGAGGTGAAGCCAGGTGGAGCCGGTGAGGAGCTGGTCGGTAAGGTCGTGGGCCTTGAGGAAGTCGACGAGGCGCTGGAACTGAGCCGGGTCTTTCGGGCGGATGTCGGCGGCCTGGCCGATGAGGTGCTGGGAGTTGCTCACACCGCCAACCAGACGATTAACGCGACTGTTGCGGAAGCCTGAATTGATGATGATCGGCCCTACTTCAAGGCGGGCAGGCTCTAACAACATGATGCAACCATAGGTCATGTTTGCCACATCCTGTAATGTAGGTTTATTGTCGGGGTATTTTCCAACGTTCAAAAACTTGCTCAAAAGAAAATGAGGCGACAAGCGAGCGCCATCAAATTTGTTTAGATTCTCTTTCATGGTATTGTTTCTTAATGATTTTGATATACTGGTCGAGGCCGAAGATCGAGCCGGCCAACAGGAACGACTGCGCCACATAATAGAGCAGCCCTGCCGCCACATCGTCGATCTCAACCACCTGATAAGTCACCAGCGCGATACTGCTCACGATGAGCAGCACCGCACAGGCATACTGAGAGATTTTGAAGCCCTTGTTTTCCATGGCGTTCGTGAGTCTTACATCTTCCATCCTACATCAGCTCGGAACCGCCAGCCGCTCCCAGAATAGCAGCGATGAAATAACTGATCACTTGAAGGATCGTTCTAACTGTCTTGTTCATAATCTTTACATGTTTTAAATGGTGAATTACTAGGGTTATATTGTGGTCGAAACCACGTCTCTTTTACCTACAAGTGAAGTGCAAGGTGAATGCAGAGCCGAGTTTGCTCGAGCTTTGCTGAGCCGCCGCCTTCACTCGCAATTTCATATTGCAAAGATACAAAAAAGCGCTGTCCAGACACGAAGAAACGGAAGCCGCTGACTTCCGTTTCTCTATTCTCATCTTTGGGGAACAGATCAATGAGTCCTGACCTCACCCCAGGTGCCTGTCCCCATGACTACGTCGTCTGCATTATCAGTTGCTTACCCTTCAACACCTGGCGGGCCTTTTCCATGGCTTGCTCTTTGGTAATCTCACCCGCAAACATAGTCAGACTGCAAAAGAACCCGACCAATAGTAATGTTACCTTTTTCATTTATAATTGTTAATTTATTAATTTAGTCATGAATAATCTCGTTTTCATGTGGCAAAGGTACTAATTTTCTGCGTATCCTGCAAATATTATCATAAAAAAGCAGCCCTTCGGGAACAGACCAAGATAATAATTTCTAAAAAATTTGGAGGTTTGTTGGGAAAGTCGTATATTTGCAGGCAAAATATATCATTCGACTAACAACTGACAAAATGAGAAAGATTTTATTTTTGATCATTGCCACCATCTTTACCTTCGGTGGCACAATGAGGGTTCAGGCCCAGGTAATGAAAGCAGCTGACCTGGAAAAGTATGCCAAAAGCAAGTATGGTGACAAATGGCTCGACGCTGCAGCCAACTTGAGTAAAGGTCTGACGTTTGACAAGAACGAGGCCCTGACCTACCAGCAGGTAATTGAGGTACCGGGCAAAACGAAAGAACAGCTCTACGTGGCTCTGAATTACTGGGTGACGGCAACCTTCAAAGACAAGCAGGCCATCACGCTGAACGATAAGCAAGCGGGATGCATCATCGTCTCGTCGACCATCGATGCCATCGCCGACCATACGGGTACGCTCTTCCGCTACGTGGTTAGCATCACACCATTGATCAAGCTCGACATCAAGGAAGGTAAGGTGCGTGTGACCTATACCGTGCAGAACTACGATGTGCTGAAAGTGGAGGACGGTGGCTGGTTGGGCGGCATCGGCGGCGACAAGGATGACCAGAAACGTCGGAACCAGACCATTTACAGCGATGGCAAACGCCTGAAAAACGATAATACCGACCGTCGACTCTACGATGAGCAATGGGAAATCACCAAGCACTATCCCTTCGTGGAGAAAGATGCCCAGAAGCGCACCTGCTCGAAAGCGCTCGTAATGACGCACGCCTACTCGAACGCCATCATCGACAAGGTAGAAGAGGCGCTCAAGAACGGCATCACCGGTGCGGACGATGACGATTGGTAATTAATTGTTGATACACTTAAGCCTCGCAGCGATGCGGGGCTTAAGTGCGTTTAAGAGTTTACCTGCAATCAAACAGAATCTTCCTGCGATTATCCTTCGGCCGCACGGCGAAGTGAATCCAATAGGTGGTGCCGCGCTTCTCTTGAATGAGCTCGTCAAACACCCAGCCGTTTTCATCAGCCGTATCGAGCAGCAGACAGGCATACCTTATCATCTGCTCCGGCCCCAGACACCTGATATCCACCGCGCAGCCCGTCAGATGATTAGAGCCCTTCGCTCCCCCGCACTTCATATTCACCTGCTCCGAGCGGTAGCCGCTGGAGATTAATACGGGAATCTCCTCCCCCGACCTATCACCGGTGCCAGGCCCCAGCGATAGGTTTCCATACTTCCGATTATACCGCTCCCTCAATATCTCCAGCCACCCGCAGATCCTCTTCAGATTCTCGATGGCCACTGGCTAAGCGTAGCCCAGGGCTCTTCTGAATTCAGGAAAGCCTTTTTTGGTATCCTTTTGGACAACTTTCTTACTCTTTTCTGCAATTTGGCCAAAGATCGTTCATTTGTCCAAACAACTTTGAGAAAAATTGGCAAGATTTCTTGGAATCAGCCAAAAATCCTCATATCTTTGCAATATCAAAAAAACAGAAACGACAAATAAACAATAGTATAAACAATTTAAAAATTTACAGTTATGAAGACAATGAAATATATGGCAAAGAGAGTGATCATGAGCATGTATAAAGACCTCCATCTAATAGCAGGCATCGGTACAGGACTCATCGGATATTCGGGCTTCTCTTAAGAGGAGCCTTTTCTTTTGGACAGAAGTCACAGACTCACAGGGGGACCCCGAGTGAGTTATTGCGGAGTCTTTGTTTTTATGGAATAGTCATTCTGTAACTACCACTAATAAATTGACTGTCGCCTTTAAGTTCAAAGTTTGACGTAAAACTCCCTTCAATCTGGATTTTCCCATTCACCTTTTGAATTGACTTCACCTCGTGAGTTCCACCTACCCAGTTATATTCATCATAGTCTATATCCAATAGAGTGGTCAGCGTTAAATTACGATAGAAATCATCAGCCATAACATCTCTGGCACAACCGTAGGTACCTGTGCTACAGGCCAGCAGGTCGCTTTCGTGTGTAAAGTGAACTAAACCGATCATAAAACAAAAACCCAATTCCTCAAAATGGGGGATAATATCGTAGGTAAAAGTTAATTTCCTATTCTGGCTGTCAACACCAACAGGCAAGATTTGGGCGTAATAAGGTGTAGCGTCAGTATATGTTTTACCTTTGAAAACAATTTGGATATAGTCGCCGCTCATCGGATCGTTTCCATTATTGTTATCACCTTGTGTAAAATCAATAGATACCAGATCACTCATATTAAATTGTTGAGTTGTGCCGTTCTTGAACTTTAATGTAACGGTCTGCGACCATCCAACTGTTGCTAACAGCACTGCCGCAAATAATAATATAACTCTTTTCATAACGCTTATCACTTAATGAAAATCTTCTTACCATTAATAATATAAACACCTCTCTCTAGGGATAGCACCTCATTTTTGTCCTTTAAAGTGCCAACCTTCTTCCCATCCAACGAATACACATTGATGGGCGCATTATCATCGTTGTTTCGGATAACAACCTTGTCAATGGCTGTATTCGAGCCGCCGATGGGAGTTACCTTGCAAGGAAGGGTAAGGGCTACAGACATTGAGTTTGTCTTTATCACAAGCTTCCCATCCTCGGAAACAATCTTTGGTTGCTGACTCAGCTCAATGGTCATTGATGTGCCACTGAACTCCACCTTGATTGCTACTCCTTCTGCTCGCATCTGTATTGGCAGAAAAAGCATTGCCAGCATAAGGATCGTTAGATACAATTTCTTCATCAAAAACAGTTTCTTTGTCATAAGAGTAAGATGTTTTAGCTCCGATTTTATTGTTTGCAAAGATATACATTTTTTCTGAAACCACCAAGTTTTCCTAGAATTATTTGGATGTTTAGAAAAATGTACCTACCTTTGCCACAAGATTTCTATCAATCCTAATTAAACGACAAAACCCAATATGGATTTCTTTCAAACAATTGGAAAAGGAATCTCTCAAGGATTCGAACAATTCATTACCAATGACCTGGAAAGTTACGTACCCCTATTTATTATAGCGGCAATTCTGATAATTGCAGTATCACAAAAGGGACTGTCCCTTCTGTGCGATTACTTCGCTTACGTTTCGGAGGTATCGCCAAACACCTAATCATCTTAAACGAGTAAAAGCCCACGCCGAACGGCGCGAACCATCTACTTCAGTTCTTGATGATTTTGAAATTTTGGCGAATTTCCGAAACAAGAATCAAAAGTGGACGTTCTTTGCGAGCAAAGCGACCAGAGGTCGAGCGCATCTTATGTCCTTATGTTGTTGCTATGTTACCATACGCGATTCTGTTTTGAGGGTTAGACCATATATTACGTTTGCAAATATAGGGAAAAAACTCAAAAATTGCAAGAAAATATGAGAAAAACTATGAAAAGTTTTGTTATATAAGCCAAAATGACTATCTTTGCAAGCGATAATTTTATGTTAAACTTAAACCCAATTCGTATGAAGAAAGAAAAAAGTAAGTGTTTTAAATCGAGAGAAATAATCATTATTTATTAATTTGGAGTAAAAAATCGCTTAAAAGTTTCCATATTCCGAAACTTATCCGTATTTTTGCACCGTCAAATCGACGAAAACATGGAACTACAACAAAAGTTCAAGGTCGTGTTGTACAAAGATGCACTCGACTTCCTTAAAAGTTTAGACGAAAAGACAAGAAACAAAATTCTGCAAACATTCGACAGGGCGAGCCTGCTGCTCGATCCTGAGGTGTTTAAGAAACTGGCGGATACAGACATCTGGGAATTCCGTACATATTATAACAAGCAACGATATCGCGTGCTGGCATTTTGGGATAAGGGAGAACCCATCGACACCTTAGTCATTGCCACTCATGGCTTTATCAAGAAGACCCAGAAAACGCCGCAGAAAGAGATCAACAAGGCTCTTTCTATCAGAGAACAATATTTTAATAGTAAACAAAATAATAACGATAATAATGGATAAGGATTTTATAACACTCGAAGAGACCAAGGATCAACTCATTGGCGAGGTAGGAACTCAGAAGCGTGACGACTACGAAGAAGAACTCAGGCTGTATGCTATAGGTGCTGCCATCCGTCAGACACGTAAGCTGCAGAATCTCACCCAGGAAGAACTTGGCCGGATGGTTGGTGTTCAAAAGGCACAAATTTCTCGTATTGAGAATGGTAAGAACCTGACTTTTGCAACGGTGCTCAAACTATTCAAAGCCATGAATATCAGTGTAAAATTAGACATTGATAAACTCGGAAGGGTTGCCCTTTGCTGACTCAACAAAGCGCACAGCGCACAGAGCACAGTTTTTTAGGAGAGGAGGAATATAAGAATAAGAAAGAGAATACAAATATATATTACTATATATATAATATATATATTATATATATAGTAATTTTTCTGTTCCCTAATATGATGGTACTCATGAGAAAACTGTGCTCTGTGCGCTGTGCGCATCTGAATACCGGAAAAAGGACGCGTGCTTTTTTGCGTGCTTTTTTTGAAGAATAATTTGGAAGTGCTTTGAAATTTTTGTAACTTTGCATTGTCAAAGAAAAAATACGAAATTTGCGGCCTGCCTGAGCAACAAAAATTGTCTGCGCGCGAGGCACCTGTTTCCTAGGCAAAGCCAAAAATGGAGTCATTCGGCGACAAAGTAAAAATTTTTAGAATTATGGCATTGAAAGTAAAAGCAGTTGAACGTAACATTAAGTTCACGAAAGATGAGAATGATCCTGGTGTGTGGCGCTATGTGATGCAACCCGATTTGTACATCGCGCTGAACCAGGCGAAGGTGATTCGCGAGGCAGCTCTGCGCAGCGGCGTGAGCCAGGGTGTGATGAAGGCTTGCTGGGACGCAGCCGGTGAAGTGATTAAGGCTTGGGCGACCGAGGGACTGCGCGCCAAGAGTGTGGCAAAGGTAGAGGATGTGAAGACCTCGCTGATTTCGACCCGCCGCATTATCTTCACCCCTACTCAGGACCTGAAGGACGAGCTGGCCAACACCTCGATTCAGATTACCTGCTACGACCGCAACGGCGATGTTGTGAAGCGTGTAACCTCGGCTGACGCTGGTACCGTAGAGGACAACGACAACGAGAACACCAACAGTGAGAGCGAACAGGGTCAACAGGGCAGCCAGAGCCAGCAGGGCAGTCAGAGTGAGCAGGGCGGTCAGAGCCAGCAGGGCGCACAGGGTTATGCGCTGACGATCTCTAGGACGGGCGTTGGTTCGGCAACCGTCACCAAGGATGGTAATGCTGTGACCTCAGGCGCCAGTCTGAACGAGGACGATGAGGTGGAGATCAGCATCACGCCTGCTGAGGGACAAGTTCCTACCGCAACCGTGAATGGCTCGGAGATTGAGCTCACCGAAGACAATGGTGTCTACTCCGGTAGCTTCGCTATGCCCGGTCAGGCAAGTACGCTGATCATCAACACCGGAGAGGCACTGATAGATCAAAGATGCTATCATTGGTGCCAGTCCCCATGTGTCACTCCGACGCCAACTAACATTCAAACGGAATAGCGTATGAAGAAGAAAATCATTGAGATTGCGGTGAAGGTGATAGTAGCCGCACTCACAGCCTTCCTGACGGCCATTACGACCACGAGCTGCATGGGCCTGGGACCCTTCGGACAGTGAATAGTTAACAGTGAATAGTGAAATGAAAAGCTGGCTTCCGATTGGAAGCCAGCTTTTGTTATGTCTACGGCTCACGGGACCTGTCCCCGCGGGTTATTTTAATCTTCTGTTGTGAACCAGTCTGTAGGAACGCTTGAACGCTCTCTCATCCACTCGTTGGTAGGATCAACAGCGATGATCATAGGAGCAGAACCCTTCCTCGGGAAGGTGATGGTCTTCACGCCCTGGTTAGGACCACGACCCTCAACGGTAACGGAGATGTTGTTCTCGCTAGGAATCCAAGAATTATCATCGATGGTGAATCTATCCAGCACGCCATTAAAGTTAAGCTCAGAATTGTTCACACCAGTATTCAGCATGTCGGTAACGGTGAACTTAGGACTCTTGGTCCATGTCTTAGTACCAATCGTCAGTGTGAAGTTGAGCGTACCACCAGCAGCGCGGACAATAGCCTCCTGCTTGCGAGTACCAGCAATCTCCTCTTCTCTATCGAATACCAATGCATTATTTTCGTTGTACTTATAGTAAACCTTCTTCTTATAAGTGTTTGTCACGTCAACAACCACATCGTTGAAGTCGAAGTCGTAATCTGCACCCAGGTCTTCCATCATGTAACGCTTGCCCTGACTTACTTCCACCTCGTCAACATGGTTCACTGGGGGAGCTGGCTTGCCGTACATCATGAACACCAAGTCCTCATAATCCATATCAGTACCATCCTCACATCCAATGATGGTCGCGGTATTGTCGGCAGGAACACCTGCAGGCTTTTGAAGCCAATTCATAGCCAGCATCATTTGATCTAATGAAGTCAGTCTATAATTTGCGGTGCCATTACCAGTACCGTTTGTCCACACCTTCAGGAAGAAATACATCGGAACATCTTTGGTAGCGGTATAAGTGAATTTAGGTGTTTTTATCGCGAACGTATTGTCAGGAACCTTAGCGCTTTTACCGAGTTTGTTCCATTTACCATTAGCCGATGTTTTGTACTCAATATCTCCCTTTTCCCAAATTAATTGTTCTACACCTCCGACATTCATATACAACTGCCAGTAATAACCAGCCTGACCCTGGTAGACAGGAACGATGGTGAAAGAATTCTCTTGGGAAACCATGTAGAAGGGACTACCTAACACTGTGTTGTTTTTACCAGCCTTCAATTCTTCGCGAATCTGGTCAATAACGCTCTTCTCAATGGTCATGTCCTCGTTTCTACCGCCAGTAAGCGCCACCTCAACGGCTTCTTCACCAGTACGCGTTCTGGCAGCATTGCTAGTAGAGGGCAGGCTATAAGTAGCTCGCATAGAAGAAAAATCCCATGTCTGGTTGGGATCGATAGCACCATACTTCTTTACGAAGCTGGCTTCATACTCAACTTTCTGCTGTTCTAAAGCAGCTTCACTTTCAAAGAGGTTCTCCTCCTTGGAACACGATGTGAAAGCGGCACCTAATACGGCCAAACCTCCAATCACAAGTAAATTCCTAAGTTTCATCATATTGAAAAGATGTTAAAAAATTAATGATATGGTTTGAAAATATTTTGTTTACGGGCACAAAAGTACGAATTATCTATGAAACCGCCAAGAAAATCTATAAAATTAAGTGTAGAAATAACATTTTTTAATTTTTGGCACAAAAAAACCCCGCTGGCGGGCGGGGTTTCAATATCGTCGACTTATAACTATTTGAAAATGAGTTGGGCGAAGTTGTAAAGGCCATATTTCCAAACCACAAAATCGTGGCGGCCTTCAGGATATTCGATGAGCGTGCAGGGAACGCCCTTCTCGTCGCAGAAGGCCTTCAGACGCGCGCTGTTGAACATCAATCGGTCGTTGCTGCCACAGACCATCCAGAGCAGTTTGTTCTTGCTCTTCGTGGCCTCCACATCGGGAATAAGTTCTTCGGGCTGCTTGGTGTTGGGCGCTGAAGAGAAGCCACCCACGTAGGCAAACTGATCGAGGTTGCCCAGACCGAAGTTCAGCGACTGTCCGCCACCCATCGAAAGACCAGCTACCGCACGATGGGCCGCATCGGTATAGGTGCTGTACTTGCTCTGGATGAAGGGGATGAGGTCGTCGATGAGGTCGCGCTCGAAATTGGCGAAGCCCTGTTGCATCTGCATGCCGTAGATATTGCCCTCAGGCTTGTCGTTAGGCAGGGCACGGCCATTAGGCATGACGATGATCATAGGCACCGCCTTCTGGTCGGCATAGAGATTATCCATGATGATGCCAGGCACACCCTGCAACCACTCCCGGTGATCGCCACCAATGCCATGCAGCAGGTAGAGCACAGGGTATTTCTTCGACTTGTCGTACTTCGGGGGCAGGTAGACGGTAATTTTACGGGTGGTGCCAACGGTCTTCGACTCATAGGTGGTTTCCTCGAGGGTGCCTTTGGCAATGTCGGGGCGCTCTTTGTCGAAGCCCTCAGGGGCAGCGACATACGCATCATACTTCACATTCATCTCTGGCAACTGACCGCCGAACGTCCTGGGTACGGGTCTCCCCGTTAATTGAGCGTCGACTCGTTGAAAGCCACCAGCAGGCTGCGCATTGGCCGAACCGAATGCCAGCATTAAAAGGCAGGATAAGAATAGCTTTTTCATTGTTGTAATTAATTAGTAATATTATATAATAAGTTATATGATAAGTTGATGCTGCAAATATACGAAATATTTTCGAATTGTGTTCATTTTTTAAGGAGAAATTTGTAATTTTGCAGCAGAAAACAAAACGAACGATGAAACAAACGCTTTTAGGACTAATCTTGGCCGTCGCACAGACGATGACCTGCAACGCACAGGTGACAGACACCGTGCTGAACAAAACCAGTAATCAACCCTTTAACTTCTCCGTAGCCATTCCCGATGGCAACTACCGCGTGACAGTGACGCTCGGCAACAAGAAAAAAGCCGGACAAACAGTGGTGCGCGCAGAGTCGAGACGACACTATATGAATGAAGTCAAGACGAAGAAAGGAAAGTTCGAGACGGTACAGTTTATCGTAAACAAGCACAGTCCGGTGATCAGTGGCGACACACGGGTAAAACTGAAGTCCAGAGAGGTGGATTATAAGAACTGGGACGACTCGTTGAACCTCTCGTTCTGTGGTGCAGCACCCGCTGTGCAACGCATTTATATAGAGCCTATTACCGACGTAACAACCGTATTTCTTTGTGGCAACTCAACCGTTGTGGACCAGGAAGACGAGCCCTGGGCTTCGTGGGGACAGATGATTACCCGATGGTTCGGACCGCAGGTGGCCATTGCCAACTTCGCCGAGAGTGGTCTGAGCTGTACCACCTTCCTCGCCCAGCTGCGTCTGGATAAGATTCTCTCGCAATTGAAAAAAGACGACTATGTGATTGTGGAGTTCGGTCATAACGACGAAAAAGAAAAGAAGGCAGGCGACGGGGCGTGGTACTCGTATTCGAGGAACCTGAAGATCTTCGTAGACCGTGTGAGGGCAGCAGGCGGACACATTATTTTCTGTACTCCCACCGCCCGACGGTTCTTCAAGGACGGCCATATCGAGAACACCCACGGTGACTACCCAGCTGCGATGAAGGCGGTGGCCGAAAGAGAGCAGGTGCCCGTGATCGACCTCACGCAGATGTCGACCGTGTTCTACGAGACCCTTGGCGAGGAGGGTTCGAAGCGGGCGCTGGTGCACTACCCTGCCAACACGTTTGCCAATCAGGAAAAACCGCTGGCGGACAACACGCACTTTAATCCTTACGGGGCTTGGGAAATAGCCAAGATGGTGGTGATGGGACTGAAGCAGATACAGTCACCCCTGGCCAAATGTCTGCGGACCGACTGGCAGGACTTCGACCCCGCACAGCCAGATGATCCCAACCAATTCGTATGGCAGATGTCGTCGGGCAGCAACCTCACAAAGCCTGACGGGAACTAAATTACTCAATTTATTGAGTAGAAAGTGAGATTTTTTGGAGAATATTGCGGGAAGTTGCGAGATTTTTCGTACCTTTGCACACTGATTTTTAAAAAAGACTAGAAAATTAGATGGAAACGACCGCAATTCTGCTTCTGCACTGTCCCGATAAACAGGGCATCATTTCAGAAGTGACCAAGTTTATAACCGACAACAAAGGTAACATTGTCTACTTGGATCAGTATGTAGACAAGGTAGAAGGCATGTTCTTCATGCGTATTGAATGGGAGCTCGAGGGATTCCTCATTCCCCGCGACAAGCTCTACGATTATATCACCACCCTCTACGCCCAGAGGTATCAGATGAAGTTCTCGCTCTACTACAGCGACAAACGTCCCCGAATGGCCATCTTCGTGAGTAAGATGAGCCACTGTCTGTACGACCTGCTGGCCCGTTGGAAGGCGGGAGAGTTTAACTGCGACATTCCCTGTATCGTGTCGAACCACGAAGATCTGCGCTATGTGGCCGATCAGTTCGGCATTCCCTATTACGTGTGGAGCATCAAGAAAGACCACTCGAACAAGGCCGAGGTAGAGGCTGCCGAGATGGAGCTGTTGAAGAAGGAGGACATCTCGTTTATCGTGCTGGCCCGCTATATGCAGATTATCTCGGACGAGATGATTGCCGAGTATCCGCATCACATCATCAACATACACCACTCGTTCCTGCCTGCCTTTATCGGCGCGAAGCCCTATCACCAGGCATACGAGCGCGGTGTGAAGATTATTGGTGCCACTTCGCACTATGTGACAGCGGAGTTGGACGCAGGTCCGATTATCGAGCAGGATGTGACACGTATCACACATAAGGACACGCCCGAGAGTCTGGTGCTGAAAGGCAAGGATCTGGAGAAGATCGTGCTCTCGCACGCTGTAAGCAAGCACATCCAAAGGAAGATTCTCACCTATAAGAATAAAACGATTATCTTCTCATGAACGTAGCGATAGTCAAATATAACGCGGGAAATATCTACTCGGTGGTGAATGCACTGAGGCGAATGGGCATTGAGCCCACGCTGACGGACGATGCAGAACTGCTGAAGAAAGCCGACAAGGTGTTGTTTCCCGGACAAGGCCACGCTGGTGAGGCAATGGAGTATCTCAGAGCCCGCCGATTAGACGAGGTGATTCGCGAGCTGAAGCAGCCCGTGTTCGGCATCTGCGTGGGACAGCAGCTGCTCTGCAAGCACTCGGAGGAAGGCGACACCCAGTGCATCGGTATCTTCGACGCTGAGGTGAAGCGCTTCCAGCCACAACGCCACGAGGACAAGGTGCCTTGCATGGGGTGGAATGAGTTAGATGTAAGATGTAAGAAGGAAGATGGAAGATGTAATGCGCTGATGGAAGGGCTGGGCGAGCATCCGTATGTGTACTTCGTACATTCGTATTATGTACCGGTGTGCGAGGAGACGATTGCCACAGCCGACTATATCCTGCCCTACTCTGCCTCGATGCATAAAGACAATTTCTACGCCTGCCAGTTCCACCCGGAGAAGAGTGGTAAGGTGGGTGAACAAATACTCAAAAACTTCTTGGAGCTATGATAGAGTTAATACCCGCCATAGATATTATCGGAGGCCAGTGCGTGAGACTGACCAAGGGCGACTACGACCAGAAAACGGTGTATGGCGAGCCTCTGGATATGGCGCATGAGTTTGAGAAGATAGGCTTCAAGCGCCTGCACTTGGTGGACCTCGACGGTGCGAAGTCGAAGCACATCGTGAACGATCAGGTGTTGCAGGCCATCACCACAGAGACCAACCTGACAGTGGACTTCGGTGGTGGTATCAAAACCGACGAGGATATTGAAAAGGCCTTTGCAGCAGGCGCCGCGATGGTGACAGTGGGTTCGATTGCCGTCACTAATCCGGAGCTCTTTATGGGTTGGCTGGAGAAATACGGTCCTGAGCGCATGATTCTCGGCGCTGACGTGCGTCACGGGAAGATCAGCATCAACGGCTGGAAGGAAGACTCGGCAGAAGACCTGTTGCCGTTTTTGAAGAAATACATCGATGCGGGTGTGCAGACGGTGCTCTGTACGGAGATCTCGAAAGACGGAACGCTCTCAGGACCCGCTATCGACCTTTATAAGAAGATGATGGCCGAATATCCGCAGCTGCACCTGATTGCCAGCGGTGGTGTGTCATCGATCGACGATATCAAGGCCCTTGAGGCAGCAGGCATACCCGCCGTTGTCTTCGGAAAGGCCATCTATGAAGGAAAAATCAATCTGAAAGAATTATGGGACTGGCAAAACGCATAATACCCTGCTTGGATGTCAAAGACGGTGAGACCGTGAAGGGCACGAACTTCGTGAATCTGCGGAGTGCGGGCGACCCTGTGGCACTGGGCAAAGCCTATAGTGAGCAGGGCGCTGACGAGCTCTGCTTCCTCGACATCACCGCCAGCTTCGAAGGGCGCAAGACCTTTACGGAGATGGTGACGCGTGTGGCGCAGGAGATTAATATCCCCTTCACCGTAGGCGGTGGCATCAACGAACTGGCAGATGTGGAGCGACTGCTCTATGCCGGTGCCGACAAGGTGAGTGTGAACTCAGCCGCCATCCGCCGACCAGAACTGATCGACGAGATTACCAATCGCTTTGGTTCGCAGGTGTGTGTGTGCGCCATCGACGCTCGTCTGGACGAAGACGGCTGGCACTGCTATCTGAAAGGTGGTCGGGAGCGCACGGAAAGAGGTTTGTTTGAATGGGCCCACGAGGCTCAGGAGCGTGGTGCAGGAGAAATACTCTTCACCTCGATGAACCACGACGGTGTGAAGGAAGGCTATGCCAACGAGGCATTGCGCGAACTGGCAGACAATCTCTCAATCCCCATCATCGCCAGTGGTGGTGCGGGCTGTAAGGAGCATTTCCGCGATACCTTCATCGAAGGTCATTCGGATGCCGCCCTCGCAGCCAGCGTGTTCCACTTCGGTGAAATCCCCATCCCAGAACTGAAACAGTATTTAAAATCAGAAGGAATAAACGTACGTATATGAAGATAGATTTTGAGAAAAGCGGCGGCCTGGTGCCCGCCATCATTCAGGATGCCAACACCAAGAACGTGTTGATGCTCGGCTATATGAACAAAGAAGCCTACGACAAGACGCTGGCGACGAAGAAGGTGACCTTCTGGAGTCGTTCGCGCAACTGTCTCTGGACCAAGGGCGAGACTAGCGGAAACTTCCTTAATCTGGTGAGCATGGCCATAGACTGCGACAACGACACCCTGCTCGTGAAGGCTATACCCGACGGGCCCACTTGTCATAAGGGCACCGACACCTGCTGGGGCGAAGACAACGAAGCCAACCCCCTACTCTTCCTGGAGGAATTGCAGGACTTCATCGACAAGCGTCACGAGGAGATGCCCGAGGGCAGTTATACCACCTCGCTCTTCAAGGACGGCATCAACCGCATTGCCCAGAAAGTGGGCGAAGAGGCGCTGGAAACTGTGATCGAAGCCACCAACGGCAACAAGGAAAAGCTGGTGTATGAAGCCTCGGACATGATCTATCACCTGATTGTGCTGCTTACCAGCAAGGGGCTGCGCATTGAGGATATCGCGCTGGAACTGCGTAAGCGTCATGATCCCAACTGGGACAAGAAGCGTCGCGAAGCCAAGGCCAAGGGAGAAATGGAATAAATTGTAAATTGTCAAATTGTAAATAATACGATGCTAGTTGATTACAAGAAGGCGAATATCTGTCAGAGAGAGGGTGAGAGCGTGCTGAGAAACGTGAACTTCCGCGTGAACGAAGGCGACTTCATCTATCTCATCGGACGCGTGGGCTCGGGTAAGAGCAGTCTTTTGAAGACCATCTACTGCGAGCTCGATATCGACGAGGCCGAAAAAGCCGAGGTGTTAGAACAGAATCTGCTGGAGATACGCCGAAAGGATATCCCCGCACTGAGAAAGCAGATGGGTATTATCTTCCAAGACTTCCAACTGCTCACCGACCGCAGCGTTTACAAGAACCTGCGTTTCGTGCTGCAGTCGACAGGTTGGAAGGATAAGGCAGATATCGACGCCCGTATAAACGAGGTGCTGGAGGCGGTGGATATGGCCGATAAGGCCGATAAGATGCCCCACGAGCTCTCGGGAGGTGAACAGCAGCGTATCGCCATCGCCCGTGCGATTCTGAATCATCCGAAGATGATTGTAGCCGATGAGCCCACTGGCAGCCTCGACGCCGAGACGGCCGACAATATCCTCGAATTGCTGAGGAAGATCTCACAATCGGGAACGGCTGTGATTATGACCACCCACAATATGCCACTGCTCGACAAATATCCGGGCATTGTGTATCGTTGTGAGGAAGGTTTGGTAGTAGAATTAAACAATTAAAAAAATAAGGCAACATGAAAGTAATGAAATTCGGCGGTACGTCCGTCGGCACTCCACAGAGAATGAAAGAGGTGACGCAGCTCGTCACCAAGTCGGGAGAACCTGTCTTCGTTGTGCTCTCAGCAATGTCGGGCACTACCAACTCACTGGTAGAGATCTCAGACTATCTGTACAAGAAGAACCCTGATGGCGCTAATGAGGTGATCAACCGTCTGGAGCAGAAATATCTGAAGCACGTAGAGGAGCTCTACAGCAAGGACGAGACGAAGCAGACAACACGTGAGTTTCTGAAGGGTGAGTTCGACTACCTACGCTCGTTCACCAAAGAACTGTTTACCAGTTTCGAGGAGAAGAGCATCGTGGCTCAGGGCGAGATGATGTCGACCAATATGGTGGTGAACTACATGAAGGAAATCGGTATCAATGCCGTACTGCTGAATGCTCTCGACTTCATGCGTACCGATAAGAACTCTGAGCCCGACCCCGTGTATATCAAGGAGAAGCTGAACGCTATCCTCGAGGAGAACGAGGGCGCTCAGGTATATATCACCCAGGGGTTCATCTGTCGTAATGCCTACGGAGAGATTGACAACCTGCAGCGTGGCGGTTCCGACTACACAGCTTCGCTCGTGGGCGCTGCCATCGGTGCTGAGGAGATTCAGATATGGACCGACATCGACGGTATGCACAACAACGACCCACGTGTGGTAGATCACACCGAGCCTGTTCACCAGCTGCACTTTGAGGAGGCTGCTGAGCTGGCATACTTCGGTGCAAAGATCCTGCACCCCACCTGTGTGCAGCCTGCTAAGTATGCCGGTATCCCCGTACGCCTGCTGAACACGATGGACCCCGATGCTGAAGGTACCACCATCAGCAATGCCACCGAATATGGCAAGATCAAGGCCATCGCCGCCAAGGACAATATCATCGCCATCAAGATTAAGTCGTCGAGAATGCTCCTGGCCACAGGTTTCCTGCGTAAGGTATTCGAGATCTTCGAGAGCTATCAGACCCCGATTGATATGGTCTGCACCTCAGAGGTGGGCGTTTCGATGAGTATCGACAACTCCGCACATCTGGGAGAGATTGTCGACGAGCTGAAGAAATACGGCACCGTCACCGTCGACACAGGCATGTGTATCATCTGCGTGGTGGGCGACCTCGACTGGTCGAACATCGGCTTTGAGACCCTCGCCCTCGATGCACTGAAGGATATTCCAGTCCGTATGGTCAGCTATGGTGGCTCGAACTACAATATCTCGTTCCTCATCCGCGAGGAAGACAAGAAGCGTGCCCTCCAGAAGCTGAGCGACACCATCTTCAACAAATAAACAAAAACAGACTAAGAGACTAGACGATGGGAAAAGGAAAATTTCCAATAGAGAGGCTTCAGAAGATACAGACGCCTTTCTACTACTACGATAGCGAGGTGCTTCGCCAGACGTTGAAGACCATCAACGAAGAGGCTGGCAAGCACGAGGGGTTTGTTGTGCACTATGCCGTGAAGGCAAATGCCAACCCCAAGATCCTGCGTATCATACGTGAGGCAGGACTAGGTGCCGACTGTGTGAGCGGTGGTGAGATAGAAGCTTCGATCAAGGCAGGATTCCCCGCCTCGAAGATCGTGTATGCCGGTGTAGGCAAGGCTGACTGGGAGATCAACCTCGGACTGGAGAATGAAATCTTCTGCTTCAATGTGGAGAGCATTCCCGAACTGGAGGTCATCAACGAACTGGCAGCAAAGAAGGGCAAGGTGGCACGCGTCGCCTTCCGTCTGAATCCCAATGTAGGCGCCCATACACACGCTAACATCACCACAGGACTGGCAGAAAACAAGTTCGGCATTGCGATGCGCGACATGTTGACTGTGATCGACGAAGCCTCGAAGATGGCGAACGTGAAATTCGTGGGACTGCACTTCCACATTGGTTCACAGATTCTCGACATGGGCGACTTCCAAGCCCTCTGCAATCGTGTGAACGAGCTGCAGGACGAATTGGAGCGTCATCGCATACACGTGGAGCACATCAACGTGGGCGGTGGTCTGGGCGTTGACTACGAACACCCCAACCGTCTGCCGATTCCCGATTTCAAGGCCTTCTTCGACACCTACGCCAAGAAGCTCAAGCTGCGCAACGGTCAGACGCTGCACTTTGAACTGGGACGTGCTGTCGTAGCGCAGTGTGGTTCGCTTATCACGCGTACATTATATATTAAGGAAGGCGCCACCAAGCGCTTCGCCATCGTAGACGCCGGATTCCCCGACCTGATTCGTCCAGCCCTCTATCAGGCCTATCACAAGATAGAAAATATCACCAGTGAGGAGCCTAAGGAAGCTTACGACGTGGTAGGTCCCATCTGTGAGTCGACCGATGTCTTTGCCAAGCAGATAGACTTGAACAAGACCCGTCGCGGTGACCTGCTGGCTATCCGCAGTGCAGGTGCCTATGGCGAGATTATGGCCTCACAGTATAACTGTAGAAAATTGCCAAAAGGATATCTTAGCGATGAATAAATTCTCTGTCATCATGACCGTCTTCGACAACGGCAGCGAGCTGGAACAGCACCTGCCTGCCTTTCTGACTCAACAATACGAGCCAGGCTACGAGGTCATTGTCGTTGACGAGTCATCGACTGATAACACCGATGATGTGCTGAAGCTGATGAAGCAACAGTATCCTCATCTCTATTCCACTTTTCTGCCCAAGCCCGATGTCCATCGCAATCGCAAAAGGCTTGCTTTAACAATTGGCGTAAAAGCCGCTAAGAATGAGTGGATTATATTCTCAGACATTAATGCTTATCCACAGAGTGCAACATGGCTTCAGGACATCTCCGACAACCTGAGCGGAGCCTCTGGCATTATGCTGGGATATTACAAAAAAAGCGAGTTGAGGATGCGCCTGTTCGAGGATATGGAAGCGGTGAGCGACTATATCATCAAGGGCGAGCGTCAACGAGCCGACGGCCATAAAGGCACCCGAATGAGAAAGCTCAGAGGCAAATATGATTTCATTGCGGTAAGAGCCGACGAAGCCCACGAGCTGCTGAAACGCTTCGAGCAGCCAGTAGGATTCGCTCGTCTGTTAGGGCTCCGCATGCGTATTTTCTTCCGTAATCTGTTTTAAGCCATGAAGATTCTGCACGTCTATCCGAAAAACGATGAGATGGTGGCGAAGCACGTCGCCCAGCTCATGGAAGGCATGCAGCTCAGCGCAGAGGTGCAGGGCGTGAGCAACCTCGCCGACTTCAAGAACATCTGTAAAAGCTTTGATCCCGACATTGTGCATTGTCACGGTTGCTGGCAATACAGCATTGTGAATGCAGGTAATTTCGCCCGTAAACAAGGCGCAAGGATCGTGCTCTCGCCTCATGGACAATTGGAGCCGTGGGTGTTGGAAGACAAGCCCCTGCAGGAGAAATTCCATAAGACAGCCCTTTGGCAGAAACCCTTTGTGGAAAAGGCCTTTGCGCTCATCGCTTTCGGAAAGATGGAGCAGCAGTATCTGATAAAGTTGAATTGGAATCCCCGCATCGAAGTAATCCACAATGCGGTCATCACCAACAGCACCACCCAAGAAAAGATGTGCGCCCAGACATTTGCCGTCTATCAGAAAGTGATGGACTCGAATGTGCTCGAACAGATGGACGACGACACGCAGCAACTCATGGCCACAATCATCAAGACCGGTACTCTAGGCGACAGGCGATGGGTTGAGTTGCAGGTGCCCGAAACAATCGACTGGCGACGCATACTCATCTACGCCGAGCATCAGAACATCCGCAACTATATAGACTACGGCATTAATCTGCTCGGGCTCTCGGCTCTCAGTCTCGATACAGAGCAGCTTCCCGCCTATTTCCCAAAGAGTTATCAGCGTCCGCAATCTATCAAGACGATGATTGGCGAATACAAGGGCAACGAGACCGACTATCTGGTGCGCATGATCCGTCAGATTGAGAAACAGCCCCTGTTGCTTCACCTCATAGAGTTTACCCGTGAGCTTTATCGCGACACCGTCGACGACGATGCCCTGCAGGAAGCAATTGAAGAGAAAGGTCTGACGAAGTTTGCAGGCCGATTGATGCAAGTGCTGCACGAGCAGACCCTCCTGGACGAAGGCTACATGATCGTTGACCCCATCAACGACCGAGGTACACAGAAAATACGCGAATCCATTTCTAATCACCTGAAAATATGACATCTAACCATCACTACAACGAATCCGACAAGCACTATCTGCAACTGTTGTCACAATCGTTTCCCACCATTGCCGATGCAGCCAAAGAGATTATCAACCTTGAGGCCATCATGAATCTGCCCAAGGGTACAGAGCATTTCCTGGCCGACCTGCACGGTGAGAGTGAAGCCTTCCAGCATGTGCTGAAGAATGCCTCGGGAAATATCAAGCGTAAGGTGAACGAGCTTTTCGGCAACACGATCCGTGAGTCCGAGAAGAAAGAGCTCTGCACGCTGATCTATTACCCCGAAGAGAAACTCGAACTGATCAAAGCCCAAGAGACCGATCTCGACGATTGGTATCGCATTACCATCCATCAGTTGGTGCGCGTGTGTCGTGATGTATCATCGAAATACACCCGAAGCAAGGTTCGTAAGTCGTTGCCTGAGGATTTCTCGTACATCATCGAGGAACTGCTTCATGAGCGTACCGACGACATCGACAAGGCAGCCTATGTGGCCGTCATTGTGAATACCATCATCTCTACAGGGCGCGCCGACGACTTTATCTGCGCCATCTGTAACGTCATTCAGCGTCTGGCCATCGACCAGCTGCATATCCTCGGCGATATCTACGACCGCGGAGCTGGCGCGCATAAGATTATGGACACCCTCCGTCAGTATCACTCTTGGGACATACAATGGGGCAATCACGACATCCTCTGGATGGGAGCCTCAGCGGGTAATGATGCCTGTATCTGTAATGTGCTGCGCCTCTGCCTGCGCTATGCCAACCTGAGTACTATCGAGGAATATGGTATCAATCTCGTGCCTCTGGCCACCTTTGCTCTCGAAGTCTATGGTGACGATCCCTGTGAAGAATTCATTCCCCGACTGCTGCCCGGCAACGAGATGGACGAGAAGACGCGTCAGCTAACAGCCAAGATGCATAAGGCTATTGCCGTGATACAGTTCAAGGAAGAAGCGCAGATTTTCAAGCGCCATCCTGAGTGGCAGATGGAAAACCGTTGTCTCTTCGACCACGTGGATTACGCACGAGGCATCTGCGAACTTGACGGCCGTGAGTACGAGATGGGCTCCTGCCATTTCCCCACCATCGACCCCGCTGATCCGAACAAGCTTACCGACGAAGAGACGTTGTTGATGCAGAAGCTCCATCATTCTTTCCGCATTTCTGAGAAACTCCATAAACACATCCGCACGATACTCTCCCACGGATGTATGTACGCCATCCACAACTCCAATCTGCTCTTCCACGCGTCGATACCTCTGAACGACGATGGTTCGCTGAAAGAGGTGGAGATCTATCCCGGAAAGAAATACGCAGGCAAAGACCTGATGCATAACATCGGTATGCTGATACGTGCTGCCTTCCAGACGAACAGCGCCAGCGGAGAACTCGCAGCTGCACCTGAAGAATATCCGCGAGAATATGCCCGCGACTATTTCCTCTATCTCTGGTGCGGAACGGATTCACCGTTGTTCGACAAGTCGAAGATGGCTACTTTTGAGCGCTATTTCCTCAAGGATGAAGAGACATTCAAGGAAGAGAAAGGCAACTATTTCAAACTGCGTAATTCCGAGGAGGTGTGCGACCGCATTCTCGATGCCTTCGAGGTGAAGGGCGACAACCGACATATCATCAACGGCCATGTGCCTGTGCATGCTTCGAAGGGCGAGAATCCCATCAAGGCTGGCGGAAGACTCATGGTGATTGATGGCGGTTTCTCTGAGGCTTATCACAAAGAGACGGGCATTGCCGGATACACGTTGGTCTATCACTCACGCGGTTTCCAATTGGTGCAGCATGAGCCGTTCACCTCAGCCCGCGACGCCATTGTCCGCGAGACAGATATCAAATCGACCAAACAGATTGTGGAGATGTCGGCACATCGCATTCTTGTAGCAGATACTGATAAGGGCGAAGAGTTGCGAGCCCAGGTGCGCGACCTGAAGGAGTTGCTCTATGCTTACCGTCACGGCATCATCACCGAGAAACGGCGATAGAAGCAGAGCTATTCTGCGTAATCGGAAAGTGGTTTGCGCTGAGGCATATCACGATAATAGAAGAAATCCTTTCGCAAAGTGATGGTGCCCTCAAAAACATCCTTCAAATAACGGTGCTCGATGTAGGCTTCGCCCGCCAAATCGCCGATATCGTCGAGTTTCAGCTTCAGACGTATCTTCCCCTCTTCTTCTGAAAAGTCTTCCAAATAGAGATAGTCACCATCGAAGGAAACTTTCACGTTGTGATAGCTATGAAGACGATAAATCGTGCACTCTGTACATTCGAGGCCTTTATCAGTCATCACCAGTCGCAACAGCAACTCGGGCGTGTCCTCATACACCCAGCCCCAATAGCCGGTAAACACCTTGCCTTTCTCGCGAACTGACAGCAGGTCACTGATGAATTTCTCCATCACCTTTACCTCCGAGTATTCACTCTGGCTGTCAGCCGCATCACCAGTATAGCTTACAAAATCGTCCACGAACCAATCGCCGCGCTCAAACTTCAGTTTCAGCATCACGCTGTTGTGCTTGCCGAAATTGCGGATATCTATTTCTGCCGTAGCCGTTGAATCGGTGATGTTCTCTATCTTCTTAACATCATGAGTCCATTCTGGCGAGCAGTCCTGGCCCATAATCCAATGATCGTAGTCCAGACAGACAAAGCCCGTTTCCTTGTTCAGTTGTAAGGTCTGTTGCAGAAGCGTATAATAACGCTGAGAGCAGAAGGCACTGTCGATATTGAACTGACGATGGTAAACTTGGTTGTAAATGGTGTCTATGCGTTGTCGGATATATGCCTCAGAATGATTGTCTGCGACAGTCTCAGTCTCAGCCTCTGTCTTATGACCCTTCGTTTGATGACCGCAGGATACACACAGGCCCGTCATTATCAGGCCCACAATCACTATAAAGAAAACCCTCTTATTCATATTTCTTTTCTGAAAGGACAGGCAATGAAATGTGGTAGCGAACAGCGAGGAAGCGGATAAGACAAGTAATGATAAAGCTGATGACAGCGCACCATTCCACCTGCATACCGAATTCAGCAAGACCCCAGTAAACCATGCCTCCCAGTACAGAGGCCATTGCGTAAATCTCCTTATGAAAAATAACGGGTTCGTTGTTGAGCAACACATCGCGAATCACGCCGCCTGCAGAACCCGTAATGCATCCCATTATAATTGCAACCCAGAACGGTTGACCGAAAAGCAGACTTTTCTGAATACCGGCGATGGTGAACAGAGCAAGACCTAAAGTGTCGAATACGAACCAAGCATTCTTCAACGGCTCCATCCATTTGCCAAATAACACGACCGTCATCAGCGCCACAGCCGTACAGATCATATAGATAGGCGTCGTCATCCAGAAAGGGGTGGTACCCAACATGACATCACGGATTGTTCCGCCGCCAATAGCAACAGCAATGCCACAGACATAACCGCCAAACCAGTCGAAATGTTTAGCGGCTGCATGACGGATACCCGAGATGGCAAAAGCAAAGGTACCCAGCAACTCAATAATATAGATGATATAGTCACTTTTCATACCTCTCGCCCCAGTAGTTCTTCATCCGTTCCACAAGTTTCTCCTCAGCAGGTGAAAGTTGTCCGTGCCAGATACGCTCATTCACAAGTTCATCGGGCAGATATTGCTGAGGCGTGAAATGTCCTGGATAATCGTGAGGGTATTTATACCCATCATGATAACCCAGTTCTTTCATCAGCTGGGTAGGTGCGTTACGAATGGGCAGCGGCACTGGCTGATTACCCGTTCGACGCACTAAATCGAGGGCAGCATCAATGCCCAGATAGGCACTATTGCTCTTAGGCGACGTTGCCAGATAGACCGCAGCCTCAGCCAAAGGAATGCGGCCCTCAGGCCAACCAATCTTATTAACGGCGTCGAAAGCGGCATTCGCTAGCAGCAGGGCATTGGGATTTGCCAAGCCTATATCCTCAGCAGCAGAAATCACCAAGCGACGGGCGATGAACAACGGATCTTCCCCACCCTCGATCATCCGCGCCAGCCAATAGAGAGCGGCATCAGGATCGCTGCCACGAATCGACTTGATGAAAGCGGAAATGATGTCGTAATGCATCTCGCCATCTTTATCATATGCTAAGGGGTTCTGCTGCAGACGAAGGTTCACCAGTTCATCGGTAATCACGATGGTATTTCCCGATTCTCCGGGGCTCTCAGCCTCCACCACCAACTCCAGAATATTAAGCAGCTTTCGCGCATCGCCACCGCTGAAACGCAAGATGGCGCCCGTTTCCTTCAACTCAATATGCTTCTCTTTCAGAATCACATCCGTATGGATGGCGCGATCGAGCAGCTGCAGCAGATCATCTTTCTCCAGCGACTTCAGCACATAAAGCTGACAACGTGACAGCAGCGGACGAATCACCTCAAACGACGGATTCTCGGTAGTAGCGCCAATCAGCGTCACCACGCCTCGCTCCACAGCGCCCAACAACGAATCCTGCTGCGACTTCGAGAAACGGTGTATCTCGTCGATGAAGAGAATGGGCGAAGCCTCGTTGAAAAAGCGACCCTTCTGCGCCTTCTCAATCACGTCGCGCACGTCTTTCACACCGCTGGTCACTGCAGAGAGCGTATAGAAAGGCGTCTCCAGCTTATGAGCGATAATCTGCGCCAACGTGGTTTTACCAACGCCTGGAGGTCCCCAGAGGATAAACGAAGAGATACGCCCTGCGTCGATCATCTTCCGCAGGACGGCCCCCTCGCCTACCAAATGCTGCTGCCCAATATAATCGTCGAGCGTACGAGGACGGAGTCTTTCAGCCAGTGGTTGTGACATATTTGATTGCAAAGTTACACTAAAATGCGAAAAGAACAAAAAAAATGGCCAAATATTTGTGAATAATAAACAAAGTTTGTACATTTGCAGAAAATTAGCAAAAAACGATAAAAAATGGCAAAAACAAAACAACAACCAGAAGATGTGAATGTCGTGTCATTAAAGACACTTACCAAGAGTTCTGTATGGGATGTACAGGAGAACGACGTATTCCGTATGCTTGACTCCGGTGTCAAGGATGCTGATATACGTGAGAACCTGCGCCACTACATAGACCTGATCCGCAGCGCCTTCGAGATCATCGACATCAAGGAAGATGTCAACACAGTGAAAAAGGCCTACGAAAAGAAAGGCTACAAGGTCTTCACGCTGAAGATTGAAGATAAGAAACTTTCGTGGGGCATCAAGAAGAAGCCAATCCTTCGCGTCACCGACCTCACTTATGAGAATATCCGCCACATCTCTGCCAACAAGCTGTTGGAAGTGATTGAGCGCAACTTCGGAGGCGGATGGGATTCTCTCTCGCAGTCGATTCAGGACATTATCCTGAGTGGCTTCGACATCTCAACCACCACCCTGCCCAAGGACCGTCTGCACAAGAAAGGCGGCATGTATGAAAAGAAGGTGGAAGACGGCTTTGAGGTGCTCGAAATTGAGAAGGGCAACTGGGTGGAAGCTATTTTCGCCAAGCTCAAGCCTGAACAGGAGAAGCCCAAGATGAAGTTCGGCGATGAAGATGAAGAGGAAATCGGCGATGACGAGGACTTCGAGGTACAGGACGACTACAAGAACCACGACGACGAGGACGACACCGTAGAGGATCCCGATGACGACGAGATCACCGAGGACAACTACTCGACGATGATGGATCTTGGTGGCGATGACCCCGACGACGAAGCCGCTCAACTGTCGGACTACGTAGACGAATAATCACCAATTTTAAACCATAATTAATTCAACACAAACATGAACATTCCTTCCGTATTCTGGCTCGTGCCCGTCGCTTCGATTGTGGCATTGGGCATGGCGTACACCTTCTTCCGTCAGATGATGGCGGCCGACGAGGGTACGCCCCGCATGAAAGAGATTGCTCTTTATGTACGTAATGGCGCAATGGCCTACCTCAAACAGCAGTACAAAGTTGTAGGCATCGTATTCGTCGTGCTCTGCGCCCTGTTTGCCTTCATGGCGTATGGCCTTAACGTTCAGAACCCCTGGGTTCCCTTCGCTTTCCTGACTGGCGGTTTCTTCTCCGGTATGGCTGGTTTCTTTGGCATGAAGACCGCTACTTATGCTTCTGCCCGTACAGCTAATGCTGCCCGTGAGAGTCTCGACGCTGGTCTGAAGATTGCTTTCCGTTCAGGCGCCGTGATGGGACTCACTGTTGTAGGTCTCGGACTGCTCGACATCGCCATCTGGTTTGTTGTACTTAACTATTTCGATCAAGACGGACTTATCTCCATCACCACCACTATGTTGACTTTCGGTATGGGTGCCTCTACGCAGGCGCTCTTCGCCCGTGTCGGCGGTGGCATCTACACGAAGGCTGCCGATGTAGGCGCTGATATCGTTGGTAAGGTGGAGGCCGATATTCCTGAGGACGATCCCCGCAACCCTGCAACCATCGCTGATAACGTTGGCGACAACGTTGGTGACGTAGCTGGTATGGGTGCCGACCTCTATGAGAGCTATTGCGGCTCTGTCTTGTCGACGGCTGCCCTCGGTGCCGCTGCCTTCGGAGTAGCAGGTCTCGACATTCAGCTCAAGGCTGTCATTGCCCCAATGCTGATTGCTGCCGTCGGTGTGTTCCTCTCACTGCTGGGCATCTTCCTAGTTCGCACCAAGGAGGGCGCTACGATGAAGGATCTGCTCCGCTCACTCTCTCTCGGAACCAATGTGAGCGCCATCCTCATCGCCATCGCCACCTTCGCCATTCTCTACCTCTTAGGCATCGAGAACTGGCTGGGACTCTCCTTCTCTGTGATCTCTGGTCTGGCTGCCGGTGTGATTATCGGACAGGCTACGGAATACTACACCTCCCACTCTTACAAGCCGACACAGAAAATCTCTGAGGCAGGACAAACTGGTGCTGCTACCGTTATTATTAAAGGTATCGGTACGGGTATGATTTCTACCTGTATCCCTGTCATTACAATCGGTGTGGCCATCCTGCTCAGTTACCTCTGTGCCAACGGCTTCGACCTCTCTATGTCGTCTGAGAGCTTGTCACACGGTCTTTATGGCATCGGTATTGCTGCCGTAGGTATGCTCTCAACACTGGGCATCACGCTGGCTACCGACGCTTACGGACCTATTGCCGACAATGCCGGTGGTAATGCCGAAATGTCGCAGCTCGGTGAAGAGGTTCGTCATCGTACCGACGCCCTCGATGCGCTTGGCAACACAACAGCTGCTACAGGTAAGGGCTTCGCCATCGGTTCTGCAGCCCTCACGGCGCTGGCTCTGTTGGCTTCGTATATCGAGGAAATCAAGATTGCGATGACCCGTGCCGATGTCATGAT
Organism: uncultured Prevotellaceae bacterium; assembly: GCA_902785945.1. Classification (GTDB taxonomy): domain Bacteria; phylum Bacteroidota; class Bacteroidia; order Bacteroidales; family Bacteroidaceae; genus Prevotella. The sequence goes on along the minus strand of CADAAR010000027.1, from coordinate 9,936 downwards.
GGAGAATGTCAAGGGCGACCTCATCTCGGCTGCCGATGCTAATATCCCCGACTTCATGAACTACTTCCAGGTGAACCTCATGAACCCGAAGGTGCTCGTAGGTGCCTTCATCGGTGCAATGGCCGCCTTCCTGTTCTGCGGAATGACAATGGAGGCTGTAGGTCGCGCTGCTGAGAAGATGGTGCAGGAGGTGCGTCGTCAGTTCAAGGAGATTGCCGGTATCCTCGAAGGAACAGGCACGCCCGACTACGGTCGTTGCGTGGAGATTTCTACCCGTGCTGCTCAGCACGAAATGATTGTTCCGTCTGTATTAGCTATCATCATCCCCATCGTCGTTGGTTGCGTGCTCGGTGTAGCTGGCGTGCTCGGACTGTTGGTAGGTGGTCTGGCTGGCGGTTTCACACTGGCAGTGTTCATGGCTAATGCCGGTGGCGCTTGGGATAATGCCAAGAAAAACATCGAAGAAGGTGCCTTCGGCGGCAAGGGCTCGTTTGCCCATAAGGCTTGTATCGTTGGCGACACCGTTGGTGATCCCTTCAAGGATACGTCTGGTCCGTCGCTGAACATCCTCATCAAGCTGATGTCGATGGTGAGCATCGTGATGGCAGGACTCACAGTCGCCTTCATGTAAGACGAACCTTCACACCAAAAATATAGCCGCTGAAACAAATTCAGCGGCTAATTTTTTGTAACTTCTCGATGCCTCTTTCCGTACAGAGCCCTCGCAACAATACCAACGGCATCCCTCTGAATATTTCCTTGATGCTATATTTCTTATAGAGGCGCTCCACTTGAATATAACGACCTATCGCTTCAAACAGATGTACCGCCAATTCGAAGTTGATGTCGTTGCGGAAATAGCCTTCCTCAACGCCACGTTTAAAGAACTGTAGCATATCCTCACGTGAATTCTTCTTCTCACGGTTCAGATAGCGGAGCACACGCGGATATTTGTCAAGATCGTCATAGAACAACGGATTGACGGCATTCGCCTCCTCCACCCTCTGTCGATACACCTTCAACAGAATCTCCATCAGGTCTTTTTCCTTGCCCAGCTCCAGGAATTTTTTCTTGCGTTCTTCACGGAAAGTCTTCACCCCTTCGTAGAGCAGTTCCTCCTTCGTTGTGTAGATCTCATACATCGTACGCTTCGAGATGGCAAGGCTCTCAGCGATATCGTCCATCTTTACCGCGCGGATGCCTTTCTCAGCAAACGCCTTCATCGCCGCCTGGAGAATAGTCGTGCGCAAACCATTCTTATAAGCCGTGATTGGTTTCTTTTCTTGCATATTCTTGCACTTTTGGCGACAAAGTTACAAAAAAAAGAATGAAAAGTACCAAAAAATATGCGAAAACACAAAAATATTTTGTAATTTTGCGGGCGATTTGTAAAAATACTCATTAAAAGGGATAATAATACACAATTAATAGCATCACAAAAATGGTAAAGATTTCAAAAGAGGCAGCTCTCGAATACCACCAGAGTGGCAGACCAGGTAAGATTGAAGTAAAGCCGACGAAGGCCTACAGAACACAAACAGACTTAAGTTTAGCATATTCCCCAGGTGTGGCGTTCCCATGCCTTGAGATTCAAGAAGATCCCAACAACGCATATAAGTATACGGATAAGGGCAACCTCGTTGCTGTTATCTCCAACGGTACCGCTGTGCTCGGACTGGGCGACATCGGTGCCATGAGCGGCAAGCCCGTCATGGAAGGTAAAGGTCTGCTCTTCAAGATCTACGGTGGCATCGACGTATTCGACATCGAGGTAGCCGAGAAAGACCCCGAGAAGTTCTGCGAGGCCGTTGAGCGCATCGCGCCAACCTTCGGTGGCATTAACCTCGAGGACATCAAGGCCCCTGAGTGTTTCTATATCGAGGAGCGTCTGAAGAAGACCCTCGACATCCCCGTCATGCACGACGACCAGCACGGCACCGCCATCATTTCTGCAGCCGGTCTGAAGAATGCGATGGAGGTGATCGGTAAGGACATCAAGAAGGTGAAGATCGTGGTCAACGGTGCTGGTGCTGCTGCCATCTCGTGTACCAAGCTATATATGGCCATCGGTGCTCAGAAAGAGAACATTGTCATGCTCGACTCCAAGGGCGTTATCTCTACCGAGCGTCAGGACCTCAACGAGCAGAAGAAGTTCTTTGCCACCTCGCGCACCGATATCCACACCCTCGCCGAGGCCGTGAAGGATGCCGATGTGTTCGTAGGCCTTTCCAAGGGTAACGTGCTCACGAAGGAGATGGTTCGTTCGATGGCCAAGGATCCCGTGATCTTCGCCCTCGCCAACCCCGTGCCAGAAATCTCCTACGAGGATGCGATGGACGCCCGTCCCGACATACTCATGTCGACAGGTCGTACCGACTATCCCAATCAGATTAACAATGTGATTGGTTTCCCCTATATCTTCCGTGGCGCCCTCGACGTGCACGCCAGCGCCATCAACGAAGAAATGAAACTCGCAGCCGTTCACGCCATCGCCGACCTCGCCAAGCAGCCGGTGCCCGATGTGGTCAACGATGTGTATCATGTGAACAACCTCACCTTCGGCCGCGATTACTTCATTCCGAAGCCCGTCGACCCGCGCCTCATCACCGAGGTCAGCTCTGCCGTTGCCAAGGCTGCCATCGAGAGTGGCGTGGCACGAAAGACTATCACCGACTGGGATGAATACAAAGACTCGCTGAGCGTGCTCTTGGGTCAGGAAACAAAACTCACCCAGAAGCTATACGCCACAGCCGCTGCCCATCCGCAGCGCGTGGTCTTCGCCGAGGCCGTTCACCCCACAATGCTCAAAGCTGCCGTTCAGGCCAAGGCCGAGGGCATCTGCTATCCCGTGCTGTTAGGTAACGACGAGGTTATCACCAAGTTAGCCAAGAGTCTTGATCTTTCACTCGAAGGCATCGAGATTGTCAATCTGCGCCATCCCTCCGAGCAGGAGCGTCGTGAGCGCTACGCCCGCATCCTCACCGAGAAGCGTCAGCGCGACGGCTACACCTTTCAGGAGGCTAACGATAAGATGTTCGAGCGCAACTATTTCGGCATGATGATGGTTGAGACGGGCGAGGCCGACGCCTTCATCACCGGTCTTTACACGAAGTACTCGAATACCATCAAGGTTGTCAACGAGGTCATCGGTATCCGTCCTGAATACGAGCACTTCGGTGCCATGCATATCATCAATTCGCCCAAGGGTACCTATTACATCGCTGATACCCTGGTGAACGAGAATCCCGATACCGACACGCTCGTCGACATCGCCAAGCTCGCTGCCACCGCCGTACGCTTCTTCAACGAGAAACCGGTCATCGGCATGATGAGCCACTCAAACTTCGGCTCTTCCACCAGCTCGGGTGCCAAGAAAGTAAAGCGTGCCGTAGAGCAGATGCAGGAAATGTATCCCGACCTGCCTATCGACGGTGAGATGCAGTTGGACTGCGCCCTCGACAACGAGTTGCGCGACGAGCAATATCCCTTCACCCGACTCAAGGGCAAGAAGGTCAATACCCTCATCTTCCCCAACCTCACCTCTGCCCGCTCCTCTTACAAGATGCTGCAGATGCTGGGTTCCGACGCCGAAATCATCGGCCCGATCCAGATGGGACTGAACAAGGCCATCCACTTCATCGACTTCGGTGCCTCGGTTCGCGACGTGGTGAACATTGTGGCTGTAGCCACCATCGATGCCTACGTCGATAAGATCAAGAACAAGCTCTCCGCCCTCGGAAAATAAGATTTATTGTTAATATATCTTAACTCTCTTGACGCAGTTTTTACTTTCGGGTAAAAACTGCGTCAAATCGTTATTAGTGTAGGAATGATTATCAACTTAATATTTTCAACTTATTAAAATCAACTTATGAAAAAAATGATTCTTACAATGCTGGCTTTCACAAGCATGACAGCATTCGCTCAGTTCGGAGCACCCAGACAGAACCCCATTGTGCCTTCTGTACAGGCAGAGGTTGAGGACTTCAAGCCCGCTTCAAGCAATCAGGACAACAAGCAGTTCCCCGCCGTTAACTCAAAGCGTCAGGTACGTGCACAGATCTCAGCACCTCAGGCCAAGTTCGTTGGTCTCGACATCGCTGGTAAGATCTACGAGATGACCAAGGACGAGAACGGCGTCTGGACCGGTACCTCAGAACCTCAGGACGAAGGTTTCCACTACTATCAGCTCAATATCGACGGTGCCAGCGTGCCCGATCCTAATAGCCTTTATTACTATGGCGCAAGCCGTTGGGGCAGCGGTATCGAGGTGCCTTCTGCCGACCAGGATTTCTGGCAGGTGAAGAATGTGCCGCAGGGCTCTGTCAGCGAGGTATTCTACTGGTCTACCTACACCGAGAAGATGCGTCGTTGCCACGTCTATCTGCCTCATGAGTATTTCACCAATCCCACCAAGAAATTCCCCGTTCTGTATCTGCAGCACGGTATGGGCGAGAACGAGTACGGCTGGGCCGAGCAGGGTCACACCGCTCAGATTATGGACAACCTGATTGCCGAGGGTAAGGCCGTTCCTTGCATCATCGTGATGGACAATGGTCTGAACACCAGCCGTCCTGGTGAGCAGGGTGGTTTCGGTGGCTTCGGTGGTCCGCGTCCGCAAGGCGCTCAGGGTGCTCCTCAGGGACAGCGTCCACAGGGCATGCCTCAGGGTGGTCAGCGTCCTCAGGGCGGTCAGCGTCCACAGGGTGCGCCCGGACAGGGCGGTCAGCGTCGTGGCGGTTTCGGTGGCTTCGGTGGTTTCTCCGAGGGCTTCAAGAATGTGCTCTTCAACGATATCATCCCGATGGTCGAGAAGAACTACCGTGTGATTGCCGATCCTCAGCACCGCGCTTATGCCGGTCTGTCAATGGGTGGCATGCAGGCTCGTGAAATCACACTTGCCAATCCCGATAAGTTCGCTTACGTAGGCTCATTCAGCAGCGGCGCATGGAACGTCGACCAGGTGAAGGGTTCAGAAGGTTTTGCTAAGAACGTGAAGCTGCTCTTCATGAGCGGTGGTGGCAAGGAGAATATGGGTTGCGTCGATGCCGCCAAGAACATCAAGGAGCAGCTCGGCATGAACGCCGTAGGTTATGAGTCGCCTGGCACCGCACATGAGTGGCACACCTGGCGTCGCAGCCTCTTCGAGTTCGCTCAGCTCATGTTCAAGTAAGGAAATTACCACATACTAATATACTGTTTATGCGAGAGCGGTGTCTGCCCAATGGCAGATGCCGCTCATTTTTTTTGTTTTGGCACGGTATTTGCTTGATTTCTGGCAAAAGCAATTATAAAAACAAAAGATTATGCAAAAAGGTAATATTGGCGTAACGACTGAGAACATTTTTCCAGTCATCAAGAAGTTTCTTTATAGTGATCACGAGATCTTCCTCCGTGAAATGGTTTCAAATGCGGTCGATGCCACGCAGAAAATGAAAACGCTGGCAGCGCAGGGCGAATATAAGGACGACCTGGGCGACCTCACCGTTCGTGTCAGCTTCGATGCCGACAAGGGCACCATCACCATCAGCGACCACGGTATCGGCATGACCGAGGAAGAAATCGACAAGTACATCAACCAGATTGCCTTCTCGGGCGTCAGCGACTTCCTCGAGAAGTACAAGGATAATGCCAACAACATCATCGGCCACTTCGGTCTCGGCTTCTACTCTTCGTTCATGGTATCGAAGAAGGTGGAGATCATCACCAAGAGCTACAAAGAAGGCTCAAAGGCCGTAAAGTGGAGCTGCGACGGCTCACCCGCCTACGAGATCGACGATGCCGAGCGTGCCGACCACGGTTCCGACATCATTCTTTACATCGACGACGACTGCAAGGAGTTCCTCGACAAGTATAAGCTCGAGGGGCTGCTCCAGAAGTACTGCAAGTTCATGGCAGTGCCCGTGGCCTTCGGTAAAAAACAGGAGTGGTCGAAGGAAGAAAGCAAGATGGTGGATACCGCCGAGGATAACATTATTAATAATGTAGAGCCGCTGTGGACCAAGGCACCCTCAACACTCAAGGACGAGGACTACAAGTCGTTCTATCGCACCCTCTACCCCATGAGCGACGAGCCGCTGTTCTGGATTCACCTCAACGTCGACTATCCCTTCAACCTCACGGGTATCCTCTATTTTCCGAAGATCAAGTCGAATATCGAGCTGCAGAAAAACAAGATCCAACTCTACTGCAATCAGGTGTTTGTAACCGACCAGGTAGAAGGCATCGTGCCAGAGTTCCTCACCCTGCTCCACGGTGTGATCGACTCACCCGATATTCCTCTGAACGTCAGCCGCAGCTATCTCCAGAGCGACCGCGAGGTGAAGAAGATCTCTACCTATATCACCAAGAAAGTAGCCGACCGCCTGAAGGCCATCTTCTCTGAGAACCGCAAGGAGTACGAAGAGAAGTGGGACGACCTGAAGCTCTTCATCAACTACGGCATCCTGGCCGAGGAAGGCTTTTACGATCGCGCCAAGGAGTTCGCCCTGATGAAAGATACGGAGGGCAAATACTTCACCTTCGACGAATACAAGACCCTTATCGAGGCCAACCAGAAGGATAAGGACGACCAGCTCGTCTACCTCTACGCCACCGATAAGGAAGAGCAGTACTCTTATATCAAGGCTGCTCAGGACAAGGGCTACTCCGTGCTGCTGCTCGACGGCCAGCTCGATGTGCCTACTATCCAGACTTTGGAGCAGAAGTTCGAGAAGAGCCGCTTCACCCGTGTCGACAGCGATATCATCGACCGCTTGATCGTAAAGAGCGATGCACCCAAGTCTAACCTCAGCGACGAGCAGAGTGACAATTTGTCAGCCGTATTCCGCACGCAGCTGCCTAAGCTCGACAAGACCGAGTTCATGGTACAGGTCGATGCCCTCGGCGCCGAGGCCCGTCCGGTGGTCATCACGCAGAACGAATACATGCGTCGTATGAAGGACATGAGCAAGTTCCAGGCAGGCATGGGCTTCTACGGCCAGATGCCCGACTCGTTCAACCTCGTATTGAATTCTGACCATCCGCTGGTAAAGCGTGTGCTCGACGAGAGCGAGACTGCCACTGCCGAGGCTCTCAAGCCCATCCTTGCAGAGCTCAAAGGCCAGGAGGCCCGTCTGGCTGCCATCCGCGCTGCGCAGGAGAAGAAGAAGTACGACGAACTGACTCAGGAAGACAAAGACCAGAAGGCCGAGGCCGAGAAAGCCGTTCAGGCCGAGAAGGACAAGAAGACCGCCATCATTGCCGACTACGCCAAGTCGAACTCCGTTGTCCACCAGCTCATCGACCTGGCTCTGCTCCAGAACGGCATGCTGAAGGGCGAGGCCCTCGACCGCTTCCTCAAGCGCTCCGTCGACCTTATCAAATAAGGAACGCGTGAAATAACGAAGAAAAAACACAATAATCATTAATTATCGTACAGATGTGGGAATAATATTTCTCTATCTGTACGATAATTGTTATCTTTGTGACCATGAAACCATAACATAGTGCAAATGAAGAAACTATTATCTACTATTCTGTTGGCTCTCGTCGTACTGACGACGCAAGAGCTGGAAGCTGCCAATCGCTATACCGTTCCGCAGGATTGGTTCCGTACCGACACCATCACCGTCAAAGGCCGTATCGAGGGCTACACTCCGGAGCTCTTCGGCTTCAACTCGATGGAGTGCTACTTCGAGGATATCTTCTCCAGCGATGCTACCACGCTGGTGCTCGACATTGCGCCCGACGGCACCTTCTGCAAGAAGTTCCAGGCCAGCTATCCTGTTCAGCAGGAATTCTTTAGTAGAGAGTCGAATAATGGCTTCAAAGTGATACCATTCTTCGCCCGTCCTGGCGAAACCATCGACATCACCGTAAAGCGCGACGAGAACGGTCAGTATCAGTGCTACTATAACAACGGCAGCAGCCGCGACGTGCAGAACTGGCTCCGCAACACCGACATATTCAGCGATCTGGCCCACCCGCTCCACATGTACCAAGCCACTATCGCCGAGGCCAGAAAAAAGGCTGAGAAGCTGTGGAAGGACATGAAACACCGTCTGAAGTCAGTAAGTCGTCAGTATCACTTCACGCCGTTGGAGAAAGAACTGGCCATGGCCGATTTACAGGTCAATTTCGCCTATGCATGGATGGACTATATGATGTATCGGCAGGATGCCGTCAGGAAATTTGTAAAGATGGATGATGGCGGATACCGTATCGAGATTGTTGACAGCGCGGAGAATGACGCTATCTTCGAGGAAAAGAACTACGAAACCCTGCACCGTGTCGACTTCGACAATCCGCTGCTGCTCGCCAACAACCAATATTCCATCCTGCTCAATCGCATCCAGTTTGCCAGACCGGCAATGCAACGTCGACAAGAAGGTATGACGAATGAGAAAGGCATCATTGAAAACAATGCAAGCAACGTCATCAAGGGACTTAGAAGTTACCAGTCTTCCCTGTGTAAATTGATGGGTACTGACCATGACAACATAATGGCACAACATTGCAACTATAAAAGATATATCAATGATTTCAACTTGTGGCGAATTAATGAAGACCTGAATCCCAGCATCCTCGCCGATACCACCAAGACGGAAGCAGAGCGTCAAGAAGAGATAGAGGAGAATATCTCCCTTAGTAAGATGTATCCCGTGTATCTCGCCACCTTCACCGACCCCTATATCCATCAGAAGGCTGAGGCGTTCTATGCCTACAAAATGGCACAGAAAGACCTCTCCACGCCATTGCCCGATGCACCGATAGCCGACCTAATACGTCAGCTCACGCAGAAATATCCTGGCCGTTTCCTCATCATCGACTTCTGGGGAATGGGCTGCGGCCCTTGTCGCTCTGCCATCGAGAACAGCAAGCAGACACGTGCCCAGATTGCCCAGCGCGACGATGTAAAGCTTGTCTTCATCGCTGGCGAACGGACCACTGAGGGCAGCGATGCCTATAAGAAATATGTAGCGGAGTGGCTGGCCGACGAAGAAACCATCTGCGTGACCAACGCCGACTTCACCCGTCTGCAGGAGCTCTTCCACTTCAACGGCATTCCGCATTACGAAACTATCACGCCCGAGTGCCGTCGTGTGCGCGACGACCTCCGGCTCAACGGTTTCTACAATATAGATACGGAATTACGTCAACTGAAGGAGAAACTGAAATAAAATCACTCGCCCACTCCTTAAGAAAGTCTTCTATATAAAATTCCCTCGCAGATCTGCGAGGGAATTTTTAGAAGGGGCCGTAGCCCATGCAGCTTGTGGTCGTGATGGCCGTCAGGAAGGCCGTGAGCGCGGCTACTATCACCTTCACCCCAATCTCATCCGTTTGAATGTTAGTTGGCGTCGGAGTGACACATGGGGACTGGCACCAATGATAGCATCTTTGATCTATCAGTGCGTGCCTGTCCCCTGTGTGTCACTTGATTCTTCACTCTTCACTCTTCACTCTTCACTCGCTTAGGCGTTGGGATCATAATCATCGTCTTCGCCTTCGCCGGTGTTGATGATCAGGGTCGAGGCCTGACCAGGCATAGCGAAGCTACCAGAGTAAACGCCACTGCTCTCAGTCAGCTCGATTTCCGAGCCATTGATGGTTGCGTTCGGCACCTGTCCCTCAGCAGGCGTGATGCTGATCTCCACCTCGTCGTCCTCGTCAAGAGAAGCACCCGAGGTCACGGCATTGCCATTCTTGGTGACGCTGGCCGAGCCAACGCCCGTCTTCGAGATGGTCAGGGCATAGCCGCTAGCCTGCAGGCTCTGGCCGGAATTTCCGGAATCACCACCTGAGTTGCTGCCGCCGCCATTGCCGCCGTTATCTCCGCCATTATCGCCGCTGTCGTCGTCAGTGGGGGCGTTACCCGTCAGCTGCTTAATCAGCGCCTTGGTCTTCGAGGTGAACTGCAGCTGAGCCTCGCCGTTCATGCTGGCAATGGTGGTC
>CADAAR010000026.1 GCA_902785945.1 uncultured Prevotellaceae bacterium | reverse complement strand
TGATCCCAATATCCCACCCACGTCCTCCGTTCCTTTTCCCTCTCGCCTCACGGCGTATTATATGTTTTTATTATCAATAATTAAAACGGAAAACGTGAATATGAATCACAATGAAGAAGTCTCAAATTTTCTGGGAGGGCTCGGCGACATGCTGCCCGCCGAAGTCCTGAAGAAGTTGAACGAACTGCTGGAGCAACTGCACCGGAAAGACAAAGATCACAAGGGCAACACCGTGATCAATTATTATGCAGAGGGCAGCTGGCATGTGGATAACAGTACGATTGGTACGCTGAACAACAATGGCGGTTGCAGCCATGCCTTCGGGGACCATTTCCCTGCAACAGGGAAGACTGCCACTAAGGAAATGATGAGCCGTGCAGCCAGGATTACGCTTGATGGCGGGTATTGGAAATCACAGCGCTCATGGTCGGTTGCTTTTGTTGTCTATTGCATTTGGGGGTATAAGGGCAGAGTCAGTGACTTCCTGACAGAAGTGGATGAATGGCCGGATGGCGTGGCAGACAGGATGGCCTGCAACCGTGATGCCGTGGAAAAGCTGAAGAACACCTACTATTTTTCAAAACATATTCCTGACTGGCGTAAGGATGGGGTGCCTGAACAGTATTGCATCTTAGGTGAACAGTTGAATGCGGAACTGGAAAAGATGTCAACTCATCCGACGGGATAACGGCGCATAAACGACGCAAAAGGCGCAAAGCAGAGCGCATTCGGCGCATAGTGTGGCGCATGCACAGACGTTTCTTTGTCTGTGCTTTTTTTGTGCCTATCTTTGTGGTGTGAAACTTTTAATTCATATCGTATTATGCAACATTTATTTAAAGTAGAGGAGATGACCCCTTTGGTGGAGATTCAGCCAAAGGCAGGCAGTCCGAATCAGGACCCCCTCAAGAAAGTGGAAATGAATCTGACGGATGGTATCAACACGGTTCATGCCGAGGCCATCGGACGCGTGGCAGAGCGGATTGCCAATCTCGTGAAGCCCTACACCAACAATGAGTTCGTGGGTGAGCTGGTGATGGTGGATTATACTTTGGAACGTCGTGAGGGCGAGGCCCGCGAGGACGGATCGAAGAGCTGGTTTATGTCGTTTAGGGTGAACGACTTCGCATTTATCAATGAAATCGTAAAAGTGCTATAAGACTATGGAAGAAAAGATTTTTGAGAAGGATTTCTCGTACAGGGCACGCGTGAACGGTAAGGATGGCGTGATTACAGTACGACCGGAAGAGAAAGGTAAGCCCACGAAGAAGAACGTGGTGATGGTAGGTAAGGCCCAGATGTGGAGCACGACGGGCAAGCGTAACCCCCAGAGGGTGGTGCAGTTGCAGGCCCCGGAGAAGTCGGGTGACCTGATAGGCGACATGAAGGAGCAGTTTGACGGCATCATCGCCGAGCTGGGCGGTACACCGAGTCCCGACCCGATGGAGCGTCCGCTGACCACTCAGGACGCACGTCTGGAGGTATGGCTCTCGAAGGAGCGTCACCAGTTGGTGGTGAAGAAGACGGTGAATCTGTGTGAGACACCCGACTATGGCACTGAAATCAGTAACCTTGAAGCAGAATTGAGAAGATGTTTACTTATCAACAGAACAAGTCTACTGAATGCTTCACGTGCGTAGCGCAGACCTTCAAGGCGCTGACGCAGGACCCGGCTACGGCCAGGAAGATCGACGATGTCCGCAGGTTGAATGCCTGCGGACAGATTGCCGAGGCCAAGAAGAAAAAGGACTCGCTGCCGGGCTGCCTCTTCCAGACCAAGGAGGTGCTGGAGAGCGTGGGTGAGGCCAAGTATAATAAGGGTAAGCTGGGGCATTGGAGACTGCAGAGCCAATGCATACTGAACGGTCTGGTGATGTGTGACTTTGACCACTTGAAAAGTGAAGAATTAAGAATTAAGAGTGAAGAAGTTCATTACCCCGAGCGGGGAAGGGCTGAAAGTGGTGTTTATCGCGGACATCAACTACAACCTCACCGACAACCAGAAAATGATGGCGAAGCAGCTGGGTCTGACGGCTAAGATCGACAAGGGTACCAAGGACAGCAGCCGACTCTCGTACATCCCCAAGTGGGACGATATACTGTATATTGACGAAGAAAAACTCTTTAACTATGATAATCCTTTATACGACGAGAAATACGGGAAGCAGTACCGTGAAGGCAATAGTCAGGGCAAGCTTGATTTCGCTGAAGACAAGGCTGGAAAAGATGATCAGGAGGCTGAGCTGACCGAGGATCTGACCGCCATCAATCTGGACAAGAATGAGGAGGGTGTCTACTGCTATCACGGAGTGCCCTATACCGATATCCTGAAGAAATGGCTCGAACTGAAGGGCGGTACGCCGGGTATCGGTGACCGGCACGACAGGATGCTGAATCTTTCGAGTGAGCTGCGCCGCATTGTGAATAACAAACCTGCCAATGTGCTCTGGCTGATGAAACAGGCCGACTTCTACGAGGACTTCGTGAAGGAGGGGCGTGAGAAGGAGCTGGAGCGGATGGCCGTCGACGCCTGTAAGTTCAGGCCTCGCGGGGCCCTGTCGGACGAGCTGGCGCAGACGCTCGACAGTTTCGGAATCAAATATTCCAAGGCAGAGGTGCCCAACAATCTGCCCTATGATGACTGGGCCGACCGGTTGATGCAGATTCCCCTGGGCTGTTATGAGCCTGCACTGGCACATATCGATAATGTACGTGTCAGGCCGGGAGGTGTGATTACGGCCTCGGGCATGTATTCGGTGCTGCTGACGCGTTGTGACTATCAAAACTGGAAGGGCGACATGCAGCGGCTGAACTCGCTGGTGCTGATGTGTGGAGAACCCGCATCGGGTAAGGCAGTGGCCAAGGAACAGGATGAGCATATCATGCTGACCATGCGTGAGAGCGACAAGCCTGCCCGTCAGGCCGAGAAAGCCTACAAGAAAGAAAAGAACGCGCGAAACACATCGAGTAAGGCACAGAAAGGGGAGGCGTTGCAGGAGCCTGGCGGCATTATCCGCTATAACGTGGTGAAGGTGTCGAATAACCGCTTCTATAAGCACGCTGAGAATAATAAGGAGACAGGCTACGACGGACAGCCGTGGTTCCTGCATCAGTATATGTTCTCGACAGAGCTGCTCTCGCTGATCAATGCCAAGGGCGGATTTCAGGAAAAGCGCGACATCATGCTGCAGGCCTTCCATAACGAGCGGAATGGTGTGGACTATGCCAACGGCGACTCGGTGAACGACTCGATGCCCATGATGTTTTCGGGGGTCTTTACCTGTACGCGCACCTCACTGCAGCAGTTTATCAATGCCAGGAATATCGGTGACGGTCTTTCCACCCGAATGACCTCATGGGTGATGCCTGAAGAGGACTATCATACCGATGAGTACCGAGCCACGAGACGTGACAAGACCCCAGCCCACCAGATGGAAGAATGGGGCGCACGGTTTGACGCGCTGAAGTGCGAGATCAAGAGGATTGAGAAACTGGTGAAGTATGTCTATGATCTCTGTGCTGCTCTCGGTGAGGAAGCCCGCATCAACGAGGACAAGGTGCTGAATCTGGAGCGTAAGCGATTGCAGGACAAGGTGATGGCGGTCTGCATTCCGCAGGTCATCTCGACACAGCCCTCATGGGAAGAGTTCGTGAAGACGGGCGTGTGTCAGATAGAGCAGCATCATCTGGACTTTGCCGAGCTGATGTGTGAGATCATCAACAAGTGCGAGGATGCGCTGTTCGGTCAGCTGCTACAGGATATGTACGACAATGAAGCCCGTGATACTCAGCTGCGCCGCGTGTACGACAAGACGGCCAAGTTCTATAGCATGTTGCCGGAGGAATTTACGACTCAGGACGTGATGAAGACCTGGGGGTATAGTAGGGTAGACAGTGCCTCGAAGAAAATAGCAGATATGATTAAGAACAATCAGATTGATAAAGTCAAGAAGGGATGTTTCATAAAACTTGCAAAGGCGATATAGGCATCTTGGGATTTTGGGTTTTTGGATATTTTGGAGAAATAATGTTTGAAATATGAATAAAACGGAATTGAATAAAAAAGCGAAACTCTCCGAGCATTTCTCGCTCGGGGAGTTGACTAAGACAAGTTATCATACGACGGATGGAAATATCCCGAGTCGCGTGGCGATTGAGAATCTGAAGAATATCTGTGAGAACTGGCTGGAGGAACTCAGGTATAGTTATGGCACGCTGTATGGCGATGGCGATGTGCCGGTGATAATCACGAGCGGTTTCAGGAGTGAAGAGGTGAATAGGATGTGTGGAGGAGCGAAGGGCTCCAATCACCTGACGGGTTGTGCGGTGGATATCCGCTGTTATGGCCCTGAGCATATGGTAAGGATGGCAGGGATTCTGCTGGATATCGCTGATGGGACCAAGCGCGACTTCGATGAACTCATCCTCGAGCAACGTGGCACTACCTACTGGATCCACTTCGCTGTGCGCCCGAAGGACAATCGCAGGAAGATCCTCTTCGACTGCAGGTAGCGGTCTTAAAACCTATCACTGGGGCCTGGCCCCGGTGATAGAAAATTTTGCGAAAATTTGGAAGTTTCAGAAATAATGCGTATATTTGCAACCAATTAATAATGATATGAATAAATTAAAAACCATACCGGTTCAGGTTCGAAAAAGGCGAGGAACTAATAAACATAGATGATATTATTAAAAAATGAAATGTATGAAAAAACTAGTTGTTTCTTTGATTGTGATGCTGGCATTCGCTACGAATGCTGATGCACAGGGCATCTTGGGCCGATTGAAGGATCGTGCCGTGAATGCTGCTAAGAACGCTGTTGAGCGTAAAGTGGAGGACAAGGTGACGCGTGAGACCGACGACACGATGGACGATGTGCTCGATGGCAAGAAGTCGAGCAAGAAGTCGAAGAGCTCGAAGAACAATGATGCGGACGATGAGGAGGATGTTGTAGAGAACGTTGATGCTCAGTATGAGCAGAGTGATTTCGTTCCCGGTGCTGTTGCTTTTTTCGAGGACAATCTGCAGAGTGAGCAGATGGGTGAGTTCCCCTCAAAGTGGGACTTGATTGATGGCTCAGCGGATGTAGCCAACATGAAAAGCAAGAAGTGTATCCATTTCGAGCCTGGATCAAGAATTGAGCCGCTGATGACCAATCAGCAGAGTTACATTCCCGATGTGTTCACGCTGGAATTTGACTTCTGGATGAACGACCCGAAGACGGAAATGAGTAACTGCTATGAACTGGAATTCAAGGATGCCGATGGTGGTGACGTGTATGAAATCAGAATTGGTGAGAGTTATAGCAAGTTGGAGGTAACATGCCGATTTTTATCTACTACTGGCGACTGGCGTGATTCTGGTGGTGGCAAGACTTGGGAAATGAAGAAGAACGATTGGAGCCACTTTGCAATGTCTTTCAACAAGCGAGCCCTCAAGATTTATATTAATAACAAGCGCGTCATCAATATTCCTAACTGTAAGTCTGCAGTTCGTATGAAAATCCATCAGGCAGACTGGGGCGGATTCCATGGTAATAAGAACTATATGACCAACTTCCGTTATGCTAAGGGTGCTATGGATCTTTATGCTCAGAATGTTACCGATATGTCTGCCGTTGAGAAGGCGATTGCCGAGACGGGTAAGTTTGTGACGAACAATATCCTCTTCGAGACGGGTAAGGCGACGCTGAAGCCTGAGTCGATGGCGGAGATACAGAAGGTGGCCGACTATATGAAGAAGAACCCGAGTGCGCGTTTCGAGGTGCAGGGCCATACCGACAATCAGGGCTCTGACGCTGTGAACGACCCGCTCTCTCAGCAGCGTGCTGAGGCTGTGGTGAAGGCGCTTGAGGGTTTAGGCTGCGACCCCTTCAACATGCGTGCTGTGGGTAAGGGCTCGCACGAGCCTGTGGCTGATAATAAGACGGACGCTGGAAGGGCCAAGAACCGGAGAGTTGAATTTATCAAGCGATGAGAGCAGAGATGAAAGCTCGCTTTCAATCTATGCCGAAGAGCGAAGATAAATGGGCGAAGCCAATTTATAAAGAAGTAAGAAGGAAGATGTAAGATGGAAGAAAAAAGCCTCGGAGATGATCCGAGGCTTTTCTATTGAGGGGTTGAAAATTACTTTCTCAGTGCTGCGATGCTTTCCTTGAGGGCGGCGATCTTCTCTTCAGAGTCGCTCTGCTTCTTGCGCTCGAGGGCGACAACGGCCTCGGGGGCGTTCTGCACGAAGCGCTCGTTGGAGAGCTTCTTCTGGATGCCAGCGAGGAAGCCTTCGAGGTGCTTCAGCTGGGCCTCCATCTTGGCGATCTCGGCCTCGACGTCGATCATATTACCCAGAGGCACTGCAAACTCGTCGGTGCCTACCATGAAGGCAGCAGCGGTGGCGTCTTTCTCAGCCACCACGTTGATGGCACTGAGGTTGGCCATCTTGGTGATGACAGCGTTGAATGCCTCGTAGGCGTTCTTTCCCACAACCTGCAGCTCGAGCTGCTCCTTGGGGGCGATATTCTTTGATGAGCGTACCATACGTACACCAGAGACAATCTGCTTGACACACTCAATCTGAGCAGCCAGTTGCTCGTCGGCCTCGCTGGGAGCGGCCAGCTTCAGACTGTCGCGCATGATAGACTCGCCCTCCTTGCGGTCGTAGAGGTGCTGCCAGAGCTCCTCGGTGATGAACGGCATGAAGGGGTGGAGCATCTTCAACAGGATCTCGAAGAACTCGAGGGTCTTGTCGTAGGTTGCGCGGTCGATGGGCTGTGCTTCACCGTTGATATAGGCGGGCTTCACCATCTCGAGGTACCAGCTTGAGAACTCGTCCCAGAAGAGCTTGTAGACAGCCATCAGGGCCTCGGAGATGCGGAACTTCTGGAAGAGGTCGTCGACCTCAGCGCTGGTCTGGCGGAGCTTGGCCTCGAACCACGAGGTGGCAATCTTACCGGCCTCCGACTGCTCGATGTCAGCCACCTTCCAGCCCTTCACCAAGCGGAAGGCGTTCCAGATCTTATTATTGAAGTTGCGGCCTTGTTCGCAGAGGGTCTCGTCGAAGAGGATGTCGTTGCCTGCGGGGGCGGAGAGCATCATACCCATGCGCACACCGTCGGCACCGAACTTCTCGATGAGCTCGATGGGGTCGGGAGAGTTGCCGAGCGACTTCGACATCTTGCGGCCCAGCTTATCGCGGACGATACCCGTGAAGTAGACACTTCTGAAGGGCATGTCGCCTACATACTCGTAGCCAGACATGATCATGCGCGATACCCAGAAGAAGATGATGTCGGGACCTGTCACGAGCACGTTGGTGGGATAATAGTATTTCAGTTCCTCGTTGCCGGGATTGTTGATACCGTCGAAGAGGGAGATGGGCCAGAGCCATGAGGAGAACCATGTGTCGAGGGCATCCTCTTCCTGACGCAGGTCGGTGAGCTGGAGGTTGGCGTTGCCACTCTTCTCACGGGCGAGCTCGAGGGCCTTCTCAGGTGTCTCAGCAACGACGAAGGTCTCGTCGGATTCTCCATAATAATAAGCAGGAATGCGATGACCCCACCACAGCTGACGAGAGATACACCAGTCTTGGATGTTCTCCAACCAGTTCTTATAGGTGTTGACGTACTTCTGCGGATAGAACTTCAGTTCACCGTTGAGCACTGGGGGCAGGGCGATGTCGGCAAAGTGCTGCATCTTGAGGAACCACTGCAGCGAGAGACGGGGCTCGATGGCGGTGTCGGGGTTGCGCTCGGAGTAGCCCACCTTGTTGACATAGTCCTCGATCTTCTCCATGAGACCGGCTTCCTGCAGGTCCTTGGCAATCTGCTTACGACAGTCCATACGGTCCATACCTACGTAGATGGGGCTCTGGTCGCTGATGGTGCCATCGGGGTTGAAGATGTCGATGGTCTCGAGGTTGTGGGTCTTACCCAGCATATAGTCGTTGGTATCGTGGGCAGGTGTCACCTTCAGACAGCCTGTACCGAACTCGATATCCACGTAGCGGTCTTCGATGACGGGGATGACGCGGTTCACCAGAGGCACGATAACCTTGCGACCCTTGAGCCACTGGTTCTTCGGGTCCTTGGGGTTGATACACATGGCGGTATCGCCCATGATGGTCTCAGGACGGGTGGTGGCCACAACAGCGTAGTAGCCTTTGGCATCCTTGTGGATGATATTGCCTTCAGCCTTCAGGGCCTCCTCGTTGTCGAGGGCCTTCAGGTCGGCCACATAGTACTTCAGGTGGAAGAGGTGACTCTGCTCCTCACGATAGATGACCTCCTCGGTAGAGAGGGCGGTGAGGGCTTTCGGATCCCAGTTCACCATGCGCAGACCACGATAGATGAGGCCTTTGTTATAGAGGTCGACGAAGACCTTGATGACGCTCTTAGAGCGCTTCTCGTCCATTGTGAAGGCGGTGCGGTCCCAGTCGCAGCTGGCACCTAAGCGACGCAACTGCTTGAGGATGATGCCTCCGTGCTCGTCGGTCCATTCCCACGCGTGCTTCAAGAACTGCTCACGGGTGAGGTCGTGCTTCTTGATGCCCTGCTCAGCGAGCTTCTTCACCACCTTGGCCTCAGTCGCAATAGAGGCGTGGTCGGTGCCAGGCACCCAGAGGGCGTTCTTACCCTCCATACGGGCACGACGGATAAGGATATCCTGAATGGTGTTGTTCAGCATGTGTCCCATGTGGAGCACACCAGTTACGTTGGGCGGCGGAATGACGATGGTATAGGGCTCGCGTCCGTCGGGCTTACTCGAGAAAAGTTTATGGTCCAGCCAATACTGGTACCATTTACCTTCGACCTCTTTCGGGTCGTATTTGCTTGCTAATTCCATATGTTTATTTGTTATTTCTATGCTCAAAAACGGTAAAATCTCAAAAAATCGCTGCAAAATTATAAAATAATTATGAATTATTGGTTATGTATTGTGAATTATTTACTATCTTTGCCCCAAATATTTAAAGATTATGCACTCAAAAGAAGAAAAAATGCAGGCTTTTGGGCGGTTTCTTGATGTGCTTGATGCATTGAGAGCCAATTGTCCGTGGGACAAGAAACAGACGAACGAGAGCCTGAGACCCAATACCATCGAAGAGACCTATGAGCTCTGCGATGCCCTGATAAAAAACGATGTGCATGACATCTGCAAGGAGCTGGGCGATGTGCTGCTGCATATCTGCTTTTATGCGAAGATTGCTGAGGAGAAAGAGCAGTTTGATATGGCAGATGTGTGTGATGCACTCACCAGGAAGATGATTACCCGCCATCCGCATGTGTATCATCCCTCGCAGATCGATGCCAAAGAACCAAAGCCTCTGCCTTTTGTGCCAGAGGAGGCTGGAGATTCCGGAGATTCCGCGAAGGTGACGACGGTGAGCCAGGTGCTGGAGAACTGGGAGCAGATCAAGCTGAAGGAGAAAGATGGTAATGAGAGCGTGCTCTCGGGTGTGCCTGCAGCGCTGCCCAGTCTGATCAAGGCCTATCGCATTCAGGATAAGGCGCGTAACGTGGGCTTCGACTGGGAACAAAAGGAGGATGTGTGGAACAAGGTGCGCGAGGAACTCGCTGAACTCGAGGTGGAGCTGCGCAAAGAGGATAAGGAAAACTCGACGAAGGAACTGGGCGATTTCTTGTTCTCAGTGATTAATGCGGCCCGTCTCTATAAGCTGAATCCCGACAATGCGCTGGAGATGACGAACCGTAAGTTTATCAATCGCTTTAACTATATCGAGGCGCATAGCATTAAGGTTGGTAAGCCGCTGAAGGATATGACGTTAGAGGAAATGGATAAACTGTGGAATGAGGCGAAAGCCAGTGAAGAGTGAAAAAGGAAAGATATATGAGAAAGATTTGGATTTTATGTGTGGCGGCAGCCAGTATGACCATTACGATGAGTTGTGGTGGCGGCCAGCAACAGCAGGTGGTAACTGATGAAAATGACACCTCTGCAGTGAACGTGATTCCTCGCGACAAGACACTTTACGGTCTCTGTGGCGACGGAACGGCTATGAACACCCTACAGTTGTTGCGCGACAATGGCGACACACTGGTGTTGAGTATTACGAATGCTTTGGAGGCAGGTCAGGTGTTTGGTGGTCTGCTGGTGGGCGACCGTATTGCCGTACTGCCCAACGATACCCAATCGGAGGCTGTGATCGTGATTAACCAGAATACACTGTTGGGCGACTGGGTGATGCCTAACCCCATCGATGGTAGTTCGGAGGTGGGCATCCGCATCAAGGAAGGTGGTGTGGCTGAGAGCATTGAGCAGAGCAGCATCATCTACAAGACCTGGAAGATCTTTAATGGTCGTCTGGAGATTCTCTCGCAGCGCGATGGCGGTGGCGACGAGGAAGAGCTGAACCTGTATGAGCTGGTGAAGCTGGGTCCTGATTCGCTGGTATATCGCACGCTGAACAAGCCCAGAGAGGAGATGGAGACCTTTGAATACAGCCGTTGGAAAGAGCCTGAGCCGATGGACCTGCACGGTCTGAAGCTCGAGGACGCAGCGGATGAGTTTCACCTTTAAACCAAAAGACACAACAGTTTGGAACCGTTTAAAGTGCATATCTTAGGGTGTGGAAGTGCGCTTCCCACCCTTCGTCATAACGCCTCGTCGCAAGTGGTCGAGGTGCGAGGGAAGATCTTCATGCTCGACTGTGCGGAGGGTACGCAGATGCAGCTGAGGCGCAGTAAGATACGCTTTACGAAGCTGAGTCATGTGTTTATCACTCATCTGCATGGTGACCATTGTTTCGGACTGATCGGTATGATCTCTACCTTCGGACTCGTAGGACGTACGGCCCCGTTGCATATCTATGGTCCCAAGGAGTTAGGCCCGATTCTCGAAGGACAGATCGCTTTTTTTACCCACGACTTAGGCTATGAGGTGAAATTCTATCCCGTCGATCCTACGCAGCACACCATAGTGTATGAAGACCATAGTGTGGAGGTGTGGTCGATTCCTTTGCAGCATCGCATGCCCTGTTGCGGTTATCTGATCCGCGAGAAGGCCACAGAACCCCATATCCGTCCGGAGATGATGGCGTTCTACAAGATTCCCATCAGTCAGCGAAACAATATCAAGAAGGGCGCAGACTGGGTGACACCCGAGGGAGAAACAATTCCCAACGAACGACTGGTGACGCCTGCTGACCCTGTGCGTAGCTATGCCTACTGCAGTGACACCCGCTATCTCGACGATCTGTGGCAGATGGTAGAGGGTGTGGATACGCTCTATCACGAGAGTACCTATGGTGACGACCATCTTCCGCAGGCAGAGAAATACTGTCATACCACCGCGCGACAGGCTGCGATGGTGGCGCAACAGGCGAGGGTGGGAAAGTTGCTGTTAGGGCACTACAGCTCGCGCTATGAGGATGAGAATGTGTTGTTGGAACAAGCCCGCGAAGTGTTCGAGAATAGCTGTTTGACGAACGAAATGGACGTGTTTGACGTATAATTTGGGGGGTGAAATGCATTTTTCTTTAGAAAAATTTTGTAGTTTCGCCAAAAATGTCTATCTTTGCCACAACTATAGACGTATGCGTATGCGAAAGAATCTACTTATAATCTCAATGATGGCATTTCTTGCTGTTCCAGTTGCTGCCTCCACAACGATGTTGATGGAGCGTGGTGTAGCAGAGATGATCGACGAGCCCATCACACTGAACATCGAAGGGAATGCCGTTACGGTGAGCGGTGCTCAGGGTCAGAAACTCATCGTGGTCTCGCTCACTGGCAGGCAAGTTGCAGAGTATCAGATTGATAGCCCTGCCCAGCGTATTGAACTTAATTTGACCAAAGGGTGTTATGTTCTCAAGGTTGGCAACGTTGTGCGCAAGGTTTCCATTCACTAGCATCTGAGCTACTGATGGCCTGCGCACTGCTGGTTTCCTGTGATACGGGAAACCGCGTGCCATCTGAGGCGGACCTCTCTACATTCGGAACTTATGTGAATGCTTTGGATACTGTTCAGTTGGAACAGAGTCTGAAGCATATTTTATCGAAGGACACTTCCCGCTGGTCGTTCGACCTGGCACTGAAGAAACGGTATACCGATCTCGCCAAGTTCGAGGATACCCCAATATGGTATTCGAGGATGGGTGTGAGCGGTGAGGCTGATTCGCTGCTGGGCTATCTGCGTCATGAACTGCCCAAGAGCGGTCTTGACACCACAGCCTTCTTCCTTCCGGAGATTGCGGAGGATCTGAGCATCGTTAGAGCACTGGCCTTCGACTCCGTAGGGCAGAATATCAACGACCTGCTGCCACGACTGGACTATCACCTGTCGAAGGCGTATATGCGCTATGTTGTGGGACAGCGTTTTGGTTTTGTGCGTCCTGTACGATTGATGAACAAGCTCTATAAGAAAGCTGACAGCGACGAGTTTGCCCGACTTTTCGATGAGCAGGTGAAGGAGCCCGACTATGACGAGGTGCTTTCGCAGCTATCTTCCGATGCCCGTATGGACTATCTTCTGGCGTCGACACCTCAGAACTCACTTTATAAGACCTTGCAGCATGAGCTTTCGACAGCCACAGGCAAGGAGGCGCGCAGACGACTGGCGGTGAATATGGAACGGTGCAGATGGCAGATGAGCCGTCCTGATGATCGTGAGAAGGCGGTGCTGGTGAATATTCCAGCCCAGCAGTTGTGGGCCGTAGGCGGTGACTCGGTGCTGGATATGCGTATCTGCTGTGGCGCCACCACGACGAAGAGTCCGCTGCTGCACAGCACCATCAGTCATATACAGGTGAATCCCGACTGGATCATCCCTCATAATATCGTGAAGTCGGATATCGTGCACCATGCTGGCGACTCGGCCTATTTCGCCCGTCATCACTATTATATCGTGGAGCGGGCCACAGGCGACAGCCTCGACCCTGCAGAGGTGACGCAATCGGAGCTGGCATCAGGCACGTTGCGCGTAGGACAGCATGGAGGACCGGGCAACAGTCTCGGACGCATTGTGTTCCGCTTTAACAATAACTTCTCCGTGTATCTGCACGACACAAACAACCGTGGGGCTTTCCAACGTGAGAAGCGTACGTTGTCGCATGGTTGCATCCGTGTGGAGAAACCCTTCGACTTGGCCTGTTTCCTGATGCCAGAGATGGACGAGTGGGAACAAGACCGGCTGCGGATATCGATGGACCTTCCTCCTATGACAGATCGCGGGAGAGAATATCTGGAGGAAAATGCAGAAGAACCAAGGCCTCACCGATTGATGACCTATCACGAGGTATCACCGCGCGTGCCCGTGTACATTATATATTATACAGCTTATCCGAATCCGGCCACAGGTGTCGTACAGACCTGGCCCGACCTATATGGTTACGACAAGGCAATAGCGTCTGCCATAGACAGCTTCCTGCCAAAGTGAGTTCTAACAGAGACAGACAATGGATAAATACGACGATCAACAGATCAAGCAGTTGCTGATGAAGGCGGAGACCCAGCATAAGGGCTTCGAGCTGCTTGTGAAACAATATAGCGAACAGCTGTATTGGCAGGTGCGACGTATCGTTATGACGCACGAGGATGCCAACGATGTTCTGCAGAATGCCTTCATCAAAGCCTGGAACGGCCTGGAGACGTTTCATGGCGACGCGAAGGTCTTTACATGGATCTCGAGGATAGCCATCAATGAGAGCATCGACTTTGTGCGTCGTCAGAAGAATCTGTCGATAGTGAGCGCAGACGATGAAGACGCCCACGTGGCCAATACGCTGATGGCCGACGAGTATTTCGACGGTAATGAGACCGAGGCCCTGTTGCAGGAAGCCATCGCCTCGCTGCCAGAAGTGCAGCGCACCGTGTTTACCTTGCGCTATTTTGAGGAGATGAAATACAGCGAGATGAGTCAACGCCTGAAGACCTCGGAAGGTAGTCTGAAAGCTTCGTATCACATCGCTGTCAAAAAGATATCGGAATTTTTTAAATCACATGATTAAACCTTTTAGAAAATTAAACGTCAATATAGTATGATGGAAGAAAAATATCTCATAGAAAAAGTCGGCAAGGAGAATCCGTTCAGGGTTCCCGAGGGCTATTTCGACACGCTCAGCAGTCAGATTATGGCGAAAGTAGAAGCAGAGGGTGTCGCGCCCAGAGACATTAAGGCAGGCAAGGAGAAACGCGCTAAAGTGCTGTGGCTCAGGCCTGTACTTTATGCTGCTGCCAGTGTGTGTGCATTGTTCATTAGTGTTGTGGCCTATCAGTCTCACTCAGACCAAGGCACCGCAGCACCCACTCAGACTGTCGTGGCCAACAATCAGATGTTGATGGATGACTATTTTGATGAGGCCGCAGACTATGTGATGCTTGACAACCAGGATATCTATGCCTGTCTGTCATCAGATTACTAAATAATGTTAAAAATGAAACGATTGGTAATTGGCCTTTTTTGTTTTGCAGCTGCACTTGGTGTTTCTGCTGACGGTCCTTGGGGACAATACCCGCAAGGCGGTTTTGGACCCCGTCAAGGTTTCCCGCAGTTCCAGCAGCCTAATGGTCAGCAGCAACAGAGGTTCTCACCCGAGAAGTATCAGGCCGATCTGGAGCAGTATATCACGAAGGAGGCTTGTCTGACGCCCAAGGAAGCTGCCGCTTTCTTCCCTCTTCTGAGAGAGATGCAGAAGAAGCAGCGTGCGCTCTATAACAAGATGCGTGAGGATGTGAGGATCAAACCTACTGACGAGGCAGCTTGTAAGAAAATGATCCAGAAACACGATCAGTTGGAACTGGAACTGAAGAGCATCCAGCAGACCTATCACAACAAGTTCTTTAGTGTGATACCGGCCTCGAAGGTCTTTGATGTCATCAGGGCAGAGGACAATTATCGTCGCGGTTTGCTCAGGAATATGAGCAGAGGCCCGATGGGTGCGCCGATGGGAGGTTTCCCGCCCAGGATGCCGGGTCAGCAAAGAGGCCAAGGCCAGCAGAAAAGTCAATCGAACACAAAGAAATAGAATGATTTGAATGGAAAATGTTAGTATCGTCAGTCTGTAATAGACTGGCGGTACTTTTTTATTCCAGTTTGGAACCGTCGAGAAGTTTCGGACAGAGGGCTTCGAGTTCGCATTTGTCGCAATGAGGCTTGCGCGAGGTGCAGACATAACGGCCATGCAGCAACAGCCAGTGATGAGCATCGGGAATGTCGGCCTCGGGGATATGTTTCGTCAGCGCCATCTCTACCTTATAGGGCGTGTTGTCGCGCTTGCTTACAAGACCTAAACGGTGGGCTACACGATAGACGTGGGTGTCGACAGCCAACGTGGATTTTCCGAAGGCCATGCTTTGTATCACGTTGGCGGTCTTACGCCCCACACCGGGCAGGTCCAACAACAAGTTCATGTCTGATGGCACTTCGCCATCATGCTTCTCGACCAATGCCCTCGCCATCTTCACGAGATGCTCGGCCTTCGCATTGGGGTAGGAGACACTGCGGATATAGTCGAGCACGTCTTCGGGCTCGGCCTTCGCCATCGTCTTGGCATCAGGATAGTGACGGAACAGCTCAGGCGTCACCTGGTTGATGCGCTTGTCAGTACACTGTGCACTCAGAATGACGGCCACGAGCAACTGGAACACGCTGCCGAACTCGAGTTCTGTATTCACGTTGGGCATCTCTTTCCTGAAATGCGCCAGAATCTTTTCGTATCGTTCTTCTTTTCTCATTGCGGAGACAAAGTTACGAAAAAAAAACGCAATAAAGAACGATTACTGAATTATAATTTGGAAATAACAGAAAAATAGCTTATCTTTGTAGCCCAAAAGACAACCTACAGCATTTGCTAAGATTACTAATTTAATAAATGATATGAGAAAACTGTTATTGTCAATTGCATGTCTGGTGGCACTTCAGAGCTTTGCTGCCGACAAGACTCCCGTGTGGAAAGACCCTACGGTGAATCAGGTGAACCGTGAGCAGAGACACGCAACTTTCTTTGCTTTCGAGAGTGAAGACCTCGCCAAACAAGGCGACAAGACGAAATCGTCGCGCTATCTCTCGATGGAGGGCATGTGGAAATTCAACTTCGTGAAGAACCATCAGGATGCTCCGAAGGACTTTTTCGGGCTGAAGTACGACGATTCGAAGTGGGTGGACTTTCCTGTGCCTGGTCTCTTTGAGATCAATGGTTATGGCGACAGGATTTATAAGAATATCGGCTATGCGTGGAGTACGACCTTCAAGAGCAATCCACCTTATATCGGTGAGACGAATAACTATACCGGCTCTTATCGCAGAACCTTCGAACTGCCAGCAGACTGGAAGGGGCAGGAGGTGTTCTATCATGTGGGCTCGGCTACGAGCAACCTGAGTCTCTGGGTTAACGGTAAGTTTGTCGGCTATTCAGAAGACTCTAAGGTGGCTGCGGAGTTCAATATCACCAAATATCTGAAGCCTGGCAAGAACCTCATCGCTATGCAGGTGATGCGTTGGTGTGACGGTTCCTATATCGAGGATCAGGACTTCTGGCGCTTTACGGGTATTGCCCGTGAGGTGTACCTCTATGCTACACCGAAGGCACATGTTGAGGATCTGACAATGACGCAGGACTGGGCAGTTGATTCCAAACGGGGTATTCTGAAATTTGATGTGAAGACCAAAGGAAATGCCAAAGCCACAGCGAAGGTGATATTCGATGATGGGCAGATTAGCAGCGAGTTTGAGCCGAACCATGAGATCTATCTGAACAATGTGAAACCCTGGTCGGCTGAAACTCCAAATCTCTATACTGTCTTAGTGACGCTGAAACAAGGCGATAAGGTGCTGGAGGTGATCAAGCAGCGTGTGGGCTTCCGTCATATCGAAATCAAGGACGGACAGCTGCTCGTCAACGGACAGCCTATCTTGATTAAGGGTGCAGACCGTCACGAACTCGATCCTGATGGTGGTTATATCGTATCGGTGGAGCGCATGATTCAGGATATCAAGATCATGAAGTATCTGAACATCAACGCGGTGCGTACCTGTCACTATCCCGATGATCCCCGATGGTATGACCTTTGCGACGAATACGGTATCTATGTGACGGCTGAGTCGAATATCGAGAGTCATGGTATGGGTTATGGCGAAGGTACGCTGGCCAAACGTGAGGATTATGCGAAGGCACATATCGAGCGTCAGGAAGGTAATATGTGCTCGTTTAAGAACCATCCGAGCATCATCGTGTGGTCGTTGGGTAACGAGGCTGGCTATGGTCCAAACTTCGAGAAAGCCTACGATTGGGTGAAGGCCTACGATAGCACCCGTCCTGTGCAGTATGAGCAGGCTGGTCAGAATGGCAAGACCGATATCTTCTGTCCGATGTACTACGGTTACGAGGATTGCGAGCGCTATTCTAAGGGCAATAGCCCCCGTCCGCTGATCCAGTGCGAGTATGCCCATGCGATGGGTAACTCAATGGGTGGTTTCAAAGAGTATTGGGATGTCATCCGTAAGAATGCGAAGTATCAGGGCGGCTATATCTGGGACTTCGTGGATCAGGGTCTGCGCGACAAGAGCAAGATTACAGGTAAGGAAATCTTCACCTATGGTGGTGACTACGGCCGCTATCCTGCTTCCGACTATAACTTCAACTGCAACGGTATCATTGCACCCGACCGTCGCCTGAATCCTCATGCCTATGAGGTGCGCTATTACTATCAGAATGTATGGGTAGCCGATAAGGGCTTTAAGGAAGGCAAGGTGGAGATCTACAACGAGAACTTTTTCAAGACGCTCGACAATCTGGAGATGGAGTGGTTCGTTGGTGGTGCCTCTGGTGGTCATCATCACGACAATCCAGGCCGTCCTGAGGGTATGACCTTCGGACACGGTGGCACCTTCGCCATTAATGGCATTGCGCCTCAGCAGCGTAAGGTGGTGACCATCGATGCCATGAAGCAGGTCATCGAGCGTGTGCTTGGCCATCATGGCGATCAGGAAATCTTTGTCATCTTCCAGTTCAAGACTCGCGAGGCTGAGCCGTTGATGGAGAAAGGCCAGATAGTGGCTCGTCAGCAGTTTGTGCTGAATCCCTATCAGTTCCCGAAATTGGAAACTGTCAACTGTCAACTGTCAACTGAAGAAACCGAAAGCTATATCAAGCTCGAGGCTGGCGGCACAACGCTCACCATTGGCAAGCGTCACGGCTGGATAGACTACCTCGATGTCGACGGAGAACCGATGCTCGTCGACCGTGAGAGCATCATGCCTGAATTCTGGCGCGCACCTACTGACAACGACTATGGCGCTCGTCTGCAGAACCGTTTCGCTGTTTGGAAGAACCCGCAGATGCGACTGAAGAAGCTTGATGTGGATGATAATGAGATTGAGGCAACCTACGATATGCCCGATGTGAAGGCAGAGCTGAAGATGACCTATACGCTGACAGCTGAGGGTGAGGTGATTATCCGTGAGCAGCTGAAGGCCGATAAGGAGGCGAAGATTGCCAACATGTTCCGCTATGGTATGCAGCTGCAGATGCCGAAGGCCTATAACGAGGTAGAGTATTATGGTCGTGGTCCTGTGGAGAACTACATCGACCGTAACAGCAGCGAGTTTATCGGCGTATATAATAATAAGGTGGCTGATGAATACTATAGCTACGTCCGTCCGCAGGAGTCGGGTAACCACACAGATATCCGTTGGTTCCGCGTGATCAACGCAAAAGGCAAAGGTCTCGAGTTCTATGGCAATGCTCCGATGGAGGTTAGTGCGCTGAACTATCTGATGTCGGATCTCGACGATGGTCCAAATAAAGACAAGAAGATCGGCCGTCACTCTGGTGATCTCATCGAGCGTCCGCTGACACAGGTGCATATCCAGCAGCGACAGTTCGGTTTGGGTTGTGTGAACTCATGGGGCGCATGGCCTCGCAGAGAGTACCAGATGCCTTATCAGGATTATGACTTCACCTTCGCCATCCGTCCGCTGAAGTAATATCCAATTGCATACTGAATTCAACCGTCTTGTTGCAAAATGAAAGCGCAAGACGGTTGATTTTTATCAAAAAGTACAAAAAATATACGGTTTTTATACTTTTTTATGTGGCAAACTGTTGGTTCATTTCTTTTTTAATACTATCTTTGCACCCGAAAATGATTTATTTATTGTTGAGAGAGATGAAAGAGATGAAGAAAATGGTACTTATGGGACTGATGTTCTTCGTAGGTACAATGACGCTGAATGCAACAGAAAATGCCGATAGCAATGAGGCTGTCGACACCACTTATATCAAACTGGACGAGAACCGCGAGCCCATTAATTATGTCAATCTGACCAAAGATGAGTTGGAGGCTAAGGTGGGTGAGTTGGAAACGATTCTCGAAACGGACAACTTCCAGTTGTATGCTGCTGGTGACTATACCTATAAGATTGTGAATGGTGTGGTGACCTCGATGGCGATTCAGATTCCTGACGACAACAACGACAAGGTGGTGTATAATCAGATTCTGAATGCGCTGGCAAAGAGTAACTCTATCAAGGATACGCACAATACAGGTGGTAACCACTATCTGTATGCTAACTTCCAGATTCAGTTCGACGACTTCGAAGGTTACGAGAAGTTAACCTTCATGGCTTTAGAGCAATGATCTTACAAGATATAAATGGTTGTGGCCTCGTTCTTCGGAACGGGGCTTTTTTGTGCGTTCTTTTGCGAAATAAGATATTTGATAATTAAAATAATACATATAATTATTTGCGATATTGTTAACTTTCTTAAAATTGGCTCAAATAATTAACAAAACGCATTAAGGATTTTAAGAAATCAGCTATCTTTGCACTTGCAATTAAAAAGAAAAATGAAGAAAAGTACGATTTGGATTATAGCAACGATCATGGGCCTCTCGTTTTTGGGGCTTCTTTTCTTGCAGCTCTCCTACATCGAGCAGATGGCGAAGATGAAGAAGGAGCAGTTTGACGAATCGGTGAACCGCAGTCTTTACCAGGCCTCGCGTAATCTCGAGATGAACGAGACCATGCGCTATCTGGAGAAAGATGTCAAGGATACAGAGCGACGCGCCTATAGTCAGGATTCAGTAATGGTCGATGGTCTTGGTACCGTGAAGCAGTCGCATCAGTTTGCGGTGGCTGCCGACGATGGGACGGTCTATTCGAGCTTCGAGCTGAAGACCTTCGCCATCAAGCCCGCTAATGTCTCAAAGGCGATGATCCTGCGCACAGATAAGAGCAGCATCTCGGAAGCTTCAAAATCGCTGCAGGAGATTGTGCGTAATCGTTATGTCTATCAGAAGGGCCTGCTCGACGAGGTGGTCTATAACATCCTGTATACTGCTTCCGACAAGCCTTTGAAGGAGCGCGTGAACTTCCGTCTGCTGGATCGCGATATCAAGGTGGAGTTGCTGAACAATGGCATCAATATCCCTTATCACTTCACCGTTGAGACGAGTGACGGCCGCGAGGTGTACCGTTGTCCGGATTACACAGACGAGGGTAGGGAGCATGTCTATACGCAGACGTTGTTCAGTCACGACCCGTCGCCAAAGATGGGTGTGGTGAAGATCCACTTCCCCGATATGAGCTCTTATATCTTCTCGAGTGTACGTTTCATGATTCCGTCGATGATCTTCACCATTGTGCTGCTGATTACCTTCGTGTTCACGATTGTGGTCATCTTCCGTCAGAAGCGTTATTCAGAGATCAAGAACGACTTCATCAACAATATGACGCACGAGTTGAAGACGCCTATCTCCAGCATCTCTCTGGCTGCGCAGATGCTCAACGACGAATCGGTGGATAAGAGTCCGCAGATGATGAAGCACTTGGGTGGCATCATCAACGATGAGTCGAAGCGTCTCCGCTTCCTCGTGGAAAAGGTGCTGCAGATGTCGATGTTCGATCGTAAGACGGCGTCGTTCAAGAAAAAGGAGCTCGACCTCAACGAGTTGTTGGAGAGTATCGCCAGCACCTTCTCGCTGCGTGTGGAGCATACGGGTGGTAAGATCTATACGGAGATCGAGGCTGTCGATTCGGCTATCTATGTCGATGAGGTGCATTTCCAGAATGCCATCACCAACCTGATGGATAACGCGGTGAAGTATCGCAAGCCCGATGAGCCGCTCGACCTCTATATCCGCACGTGGAACGAGAAGGAGCATCTCTGCTTCAGCATCCGCGACACAGGCCTTGGTATTAAGAAGGAGAACGTGAAGAAGATATTCGATAAGTTCTATCGCGTGCATACGGGTAACGTGCATGATGTCAAAGGCTTCGGTCTTGGTCTTGCCTACGTCAAGAAGATCATTAACCTCCACGAGGGCGAGATCAAATGTGAGAGTGAGCTCGGTAAAGGCACCACGTTCACCATCACGCTCCCCATCCTGCGTGAAGACACCAATTAGAAAATGAACGAAATTGAGAAATAAATTGTAAAATAGTAAATTGTCAAATTGTAAATTTTAAGATTATGGACGAGAAACTGAAGATTTTACTTTGCGAGGACGATGAGAACCTCGGAATGTTGCTCCGTGAGTATTTGCAGGCCAAGGGCTTCGCTACCGAACTCTGTGCCGATGGTGAGTTAGGCTACAAGGCCTTCCTGAAGACGAAGTTCGACATCTGTGTGCTCGACGTGATGATGCCTAAGAAGGATGGCTTCACACTGGCGAAGGAAATCCGCAACTCTAATCAGGATATTCCCATTATCTTCCTGACAGCCAAGACGTTAAAGGAGGATATCCTCGAAGGCTTCAAGATTGGTGCCGACGACTATATCACCAAACCTTTCTCAATGGAAGAGCTCGTGTTCCGTATTGAGGCTATTATCCGTCGTACGAAGGGTAAGAAGAACAAGGAGAGCACCGTTTATCGCATCGGACAGTTTACCTTCGACACCCAGAAGCAGCTGCTCTGCTTGGGCGACGAACAGCGTAAGCTGACCACCAAGGAGAACGAGCTTCTCGCATTGCTCTGCTCTCACGCCAACGAGATTCTGCAGCGTGACTTCGCCCTGAAGACCATCTGGATCGACGACAACTACTTCAATGCCCGCTCGATGGACGTTTACATCACCAAGCTGCGCAAGCATCTGAAGGATGATCCTCAGATTGAGATTATCAATATTCATGGTAAGGGTTACAAACTGATCACCCCTGAAGATGAGTAAATGGATAGGAGTGGCGCTGGTGATAGCCGGCGCCCTCTTTTTGATTGTTGCTTTTTTGGCAGGCTGGACATCGAGTAATCTGGTGCTGCTTTTGGGCCTGATAATCATACTAATAGGCCTAATTCTGCATGTAAAATACGCAAAATCAGGTGAAAAGTATTAAATATAGTTAAAGTTTTGGTTAACTGTCAACTGTCAACTGTCAACTGTCAACTAAAATTAGTACCTTTGCACCCGCTTTTCGAAGCACATTATTAATTTTTTATTTATTAAAAGTATGAATCAATACGAAACCGTTTTCATTTTAACTCCCGTTTTGTCTGATGATCAGACAAAGGAAACGGCCGCAAAATTCAAGAAAGTCCTCACCGATAAGGGTGCAGAGATTATCAGCGAAGAGGCCTGGGGATTGAAGAAGATGGCTTATGCTATTCAGAAGAAATCTACAGGTTTCTATTTCCTCGTAGAGTTCAAGGCTGAGCCAGAAGTGATCAAGACATTGGAGACTGCTTTCCGTCGTGACGAGAAAGTGATCCGTTTCCAGACAGTTAAACTCGACAAGTATGCTGTAGAGTACGCTGAGAAGCGTCGCAACAAGCTTGGCGCAAAATCAGAGGAGGCTTAATTATGGCACAGGACACAGAAATCCGTTATCTCAACGCTCCTTCTATCGACACGAAGAAGAAGAAGTACTGCCGCTTCAAGAAGAGTGGTATCAAGTACATCGACTACAAGGATCCCGAGTTCCTGAAGAAGTTCCTTAACGAACAGGGTAAGATTCTTCCCCGTCGTATCACCGGAACATCTCTGAAGTATCAGCGTCGTGTGGCTCAGGCCGTTAAGCGTGCCCGCCAGATTGCTCTGCTGCCTTACGTAACCGATTTGATGAAGTAAAACAAGGAGGACGCAAGTATGGAAATTATTCTGAAAGAAGATATTATCGGTCTGGGTTTCAAGAACGATATCGTGAATGTGAAGTCTGGCTACGGTCGTAACTACCTCATTCCTCAGGGAAAGGGTGTGATTGCTTCTCCGATGGCCAAGAAGATTTTGGCAGAGAACCTGAAGCAGCAGGCTCACAAGCTGGCAGCCCAGAAGGCCGCTGCTGAGGAGAAGGCTGCTGTGCTCAATGGCGTGGCTCTCGAGATTGCTGCTAAGGTGAGCGCTACTGGTCAGCTCTACGGTTCTGTAGGTGCTGCTCAGGTGGCTGAGGCTCTCGCTAAGCTGGGTAAGGAGGTTGATCGTAAGATCATCACCATGAAGGATGCCAAGAAGATTGGCGACTACGTGGCCCTCGTTCACTACCACAAGGAGGTGATCGTTGAGATCCCCGTGAAGGTGGTTGCTGAGAACGCTGCTGAGCTGAAGGCTGCTGCCGACGCTGAGGAGGCTATCCGCGCTGCTGCTGATGCTAAGGCTGCTGCAGCCGCTGCTGCTGAGGCTGAGGAGGCTGCTGATGAGGAAGAGGTTCTCGAGGCACTTGGTGCTGCTGAAGAGGCTGCTCCCGCTGAGGAGGCTCCCGCAGAGGCTTAATCTCGCATTTTAAATCATTAAACAATTAATAATTAATCACTGCTGTAAGGCATCATTATTTATTATGACAACAGTGTCCCGAGGGCCCACGCCTTCGGGATTTTTTTTTGTATGAACAGATACGAAGAAAGCATATTTTTCGTATATTTGCAGTCGAAATGAAAAAAAGTTCTGGAAAGTGCGAGATATTTTCGAGAACTTGTCGTATAACAAGTAGAAGCGAATAAAAAATGAAGGCTCTGACAGAGACAGAAATCATGGAGGCCGTTCGCAAAGGACGGCGCGAGGGACAGGACGAGATGGTCTGCCGCTATGCGGAACGCGTCTTCGCCATGATCGTTCGACAGGTGCCCGATGTGATGGATGCTCAGGAACTGACGCAAGACACCTTCCTCCGTGCTTTCAGCCACATCGACAGCTACGACCCCAAGCGGGCTTCGCTCTCCACATGGCTCTGTCGCATCGCCTACCGCCTGACACTCGACTTCCTGAAACGCCGACGGCCGATGATCGTCTCGATCGAAGACACGCAAGTCTGGCAGACGGATATCAGCAACGAGGAGCTGGAGGCAGAACTCTCTACAGGACGCGAGCAGCGCATTGAACAGCTGATGGAAATCGTAGACACGCTGCCTGACGACGAACGGATGCTCCTCACGCTCTACTACTTCGAAGACCGTCCGCTGACGGAAATCGCCTACATCACCGGCATCGAGGCCTCGGCACTCGCCAACCGCCTCTACCGAACAAGAAAGAAACTTTATAAGAAACTTCAATAAGATGAATCAATTCAAAGATACCGACCTGTGCGAGGCACTGAGACGCAAATACTCAGACACGCCACAACTGCCTGCCGACTTCATGGCCAGCATGAAGCAGCGGATGGAAGAGCCCAAGCAGGCTCCGAAGTCGAGAATGCTCTGGCGCTGGATGGCTGCCGCCGCCTGCCTCTTATTAATAATAGGTATAGGCATCACGCTGTGGCAAAAGCAGGAAGCACAGACCACTCAGCCGCAAGTGGCTCAGAAAATAGAGCAGCCTCAGACGGAGCAGCCAAAAGCCGTTGAGCCCGAAACCGTAGAGCCGGAAGCTGTGCAAGAACCGCAGCTTGACCAAGTGCAAAAGGCAGAACCTGCTAAAGTGCGCACATCAGTGGCGAATGCAGCGCCCAAGACCGAACTGGCCAAAGCTGAGACTGCTACCGAGCCTAAGGAGGAAGTCATCACTGATACGCCGCCAGCACTCGAAACCGATATGGCCGAGACACTCACCGAGCGCGACATCCCCATCACGCGACCAGAGAACTACAAATACACGCCCGAGGAACTCGCTCTGCTGAAAAAGCAGGCCAGCGAAGCCTATCTGAAGTGGGTGGAACTCGAACTCGAAATTTCAAGATATACATTAGAACAAACCGCTCAAAAATAACAACATTATGAAACGTATCATCACCATGCTGCTCATTGCTTGCAGCACCATTACAACCATCAGTGCTCAGAAGAAAATCTATCCGAACATGCCCCAGAAAGTCATCAGTGCATTAGAGAACGTGATCAACCTTCATGGGCAGAACGAGGGACAGACCTATTCTGTCTCCAAGAATCCCAACACCAACATCATCGAGTCGAAGGAACGCATTGATCCTATTGCCGCTACGGCTGTCGGCAAAGGCCCTTACCTGTCGTATATCTCTAACGCCTTCAAGGCCGACGAGCAGTTCTCTTATCAGTTCCTGCATATCCAGCCAGGCAACAACCAGCCGTTCTCGATTCAGGTCGTCACAAGAGACAAATCGACGAGCAAGCACATCGCCATCCGCACGAAGCCCACACAGGAAATGTGGTACATGGCCTGTAAGAACCCAGAGAATCCCGAACTGCGCGATGTCTACGCCGTCGTCTGGGATGTCGACTACAACGGTCAGCGGCCCACCCAAACGGGCAGCTATCCGCTGAAGGGCACCGTCTATATGATAACCTCGCTCCGTCCCGATATCTACGAGAATGAGTCGAAGACTACTGGCACCGTGTTTGATGGCACGAAAGACAAAGCTGAAATTGACCATTTGAAAGTCGAAGTCGATCCCTCGGAAGTCGAAGCCGACTCGGTGATAGTTATTAACGAAGTCGAGTTTGTGGACAAGAAGCCCGAACCCGACTATGGCGCTAAGGCCATACCCGTATCGCCGCAGCCTGAACAAGCCTCCAAATGGGAGCCTGCGCCGGCGGTGAAACAGCAGGTAGAGGCTAAGGCAATGGCCATCCAGACCAACATGGAAGCCATCAAATCCACCTACGCATCTATGGAGCCCTTTGTTAAAATGAGGTCGCTCACAGGTGCCGACAACTATTTCGCCCAGATTACTAAACTGAATAAAGAATTGGATGCGAAGATGCAGGATCTCTTCAAAACGATCAATGGCTTGGAGATTCCTCCTACAGAGATTGCCAATAAGACAAAAGCTAAGGGTGAGATTTACAAGGAATATCTTGATTTCCTCACCAAACAGAACCAAGGATTCTCTCTGCTATACAAGGAAGTGGGTGTGCTGACCAAAGCGGCACAGAAGACGCAGAAGTACATCAACGACCTCACCGAGAAGTACATGAAGGAAATGGGTAATGCCTTGAAATAACAGATGAAGATGAAACAGATCAAGATTGTTGTGGCCGACATCACCACCTTAAAAGTTGATGCCATTGTGAACGCAGCCAACCGTTCGCTGTTGGGTGGGGGAGGCGTCGACGGCGCCATCCACCGCGCAGCGGGAAAGAAACTGCTGGAAGAGTGCAGAACGCTGGGTGGCTGCGACACTGGCCAGAGCAAAATGACCGACGCCTACAACCTGCCGTGTAAGAAAGTCATTCATACCGTAGGCCCCATCTGGTATGGCGGCGGTCAGAACGAGCGCGAGCTGCTCGCCTCCTGCTACGATACCGCCATGCGTCTGGCAGAGGAAAACAATCTCCAAAGCATCGCCTTCTCCTGCATCAGCACCGGCGTCTATGGCTTCCCCAAGGCCGAAGCCGCCCGCATCGCCACACGCGTGCTCAACGAACATCTCCAACGCGGCTACTCGGGTGAGATCATCGTCTGTTGCTTCTCGGAATCCGACGCGCAGTACTATCAATAAAAAATCCCCTCGCAATTCTGCGAGGGGATTCTTGTTAGAAGGGGCCGTAGCCCATGCAGCTCGTGGTCGTAATGGCCGTCAGGAAGGCTGTGAGTGCGGCTACTATCACCTTCACCGCTACCTCAATAATCCGCTTCTTCATAATTCTTCACTCTTCACTCTTCACTCTTCACTCGCTTAGGCGTTCGGATCATAATCGTCATCTTCACCTTCACCGGTGTTGATGATTAGGGTCGAGGCCTGACCAGGCATAGCGAAGCTACCAGTGTAGACACCATTGTCCTCAGTCAGCTCAATCTCCGAGCCATTCACGGTGGCCGTAGGTACTTGGCCTTCAGCGGGCGTAATGCTGATCTCCACCTCATCGTCCTCATTCAGAGAAGCACCCGAGGTTACGGCATTACCATCCTTGGTGACGCTGGCCGAGCCGATACCAGTCTTCGAGATCGTCAGCGCAAAGGTGCTAGCGGTCTGCTGGCTCTGATTGCCCTGTTCGCTCTGACTGTTCTGACTGTTCTGGTCATTCTCGGTGTTGGTGTTCTCGTCGCCCTCAGGATCCTCCACGGTGCCTGCGTCGGCCGAGGTCACACGCTTCACGAGGTTGCCGTTGCGGTCGTAGCAGGTAATCTGGATGGCGGTGTTGGCCAGCTCGTCCTTCAGGTCCTGCGTCGGCGTGAAGATAATGCGGCGGGTGCTGATCAGCGAGGTCTTCACATCCTCAACCTTCGCCACACTCTTGGCGCGGAGGCCGAAGCGCATCGTACCCAATCCAGGCAGCGCCACAGAGTGACCTTCCGTTGCCCACGCCTTGATCACCTCGCCGGCTGCATCCCAGCAGGCCTTCATCACACCTTGGCTCACGCCTGAGCGGAGAGCCGCCTCACGGATGACCTTCGCCTGATTCAGCGCGATGTAGAGGTCGGGTTGCATAACATAGCGATAAACGCCAGGATCATTCTCGTCTTTAGTGAACTTAATCTTTCGTTCTACTGCTTTTACTTTTAGTGCCATAGTTTTTTAGTTTGTTTTGTGTTGGTTAGTACTTTTGTTAATTGTTTTCATCGTCGCCGATTTCGACTCTGTTTTTGGATTTACCTAGGAAACAAGTGCCCGCGCGCTAGGAATTTTTTGTTGTCTGGTTAGGCCGCAAATTTCGTCTTTTATCATTGACACTGCAAAGGTACAAAATTTTTTAGCCGTTTGCAAATTTTATCCCATTTTTGGCAAAACCGTGTTTTTTTACACAATAGGAATCGACCCTGTTGTGTAATTCTTCAGTTCTTCAGTTGACAGTTGACAGTTTCTTGAAAATAGGTATAGCCATATCTTATACTTATATATAATATATATATTATATATAAGTATATTTTAATTGAGTCTTATTCCGTAATCCTCAATCAGGAAACTGTCAACTGTCAACTGTCAACTGTCACCATCCCAACAACTGGGCGTAACTATTTGAGTCATACTGACTTGACATTCTTTAACGTTAGAACCGCAAAATTCGCCGAAACAATTTTTTGTGGTCTCACAGATATTTTGTAATTTTGCAAACGCTATGCTCCGCTCCGGCGGATGGATCTCATTACCCTCTCGACGCCAACGATTACTGAACCATTTACTCAAAAAATTATCATATCAAGCACGTAACTCCATATCAATCAATAAGATGGAAATTCCTATTAACGCATCACTTGGAAACAAGGGTGATGGGGCAGACGTTGGCCCCATTCCTGAAGTGGGCGGCGGTGGCTTCGGCTCCCGTCCCGATGCAGCATATAGGGAGGTGCTTGACAACCTTCTGAGTCAGGTAGCTGGCAAGAGCGATTACGACAACGCTTATTCCGCCTTTACAATGGCGGCCCGTTCGCATGTGCAGATGGGCATGCCTGTTAACCTGATGTTTGAATATCAGGACAAGTTGGCCGCCCTCTATGCCAAGCGACACGAACCGGTGGCGCCTGTGCAGCATATCCAGCAGCAGAACCACATCGCCAATAATGGCGGACCCCTTCAAGGCAATATCACCAAGCAGGATCTAAGATTCGACCCTAACCCAAACCCAGATACAGACCCTAAATTATTAGAATAATGACAGACGACCATCAGCACAAGGCAACCCAGATTGCCTTTAACTTCGGACCGGTAAACGGCAACGTATTACAACAGCACATCCACACCACTCAGCCGAGTCAGCCTGCTGAGCCAGTGACGGCAGCAGAGAACGAAAGCGCGGCGGCAACCGAAACCACCCAAGAGTCAGCGACGGCATCGAAGCAACTGTCGATAGGGCAGGCGGTGATCCTGTTGTCGACCCTCCTAGGCGAACCGCTCGAACAAGGCTTTGGCAAGCACAAGACCCAACTGGCCGATTTCATCAGCGCCGTGACGGGCTACAAGTCCGGCAGCGTGCGACAGAAAATCATGGAAATCGGAAAAATGGACGTGTACCCCCACAATATCCAGCAGGATGCAGAAATGGTTGCAAAAATTTTAGAACCGTATAACTCGCAGGCAGCCAGCGACATACGCATTACATACCTCGACGAGTAAAACCTTGTAGTACTACACAGCCACTACACCACCCGTAACTTTGCCCACGGATTTCAAAATGAAGTCTGTGGGCTTTTTTCGTATGGGCCCAGTTGTCTTACTTAAAAAATAAAAAAGGTATGGGAAAAGAAGAAAAACTGAGACTCGAACTGGAGGACACTCAGAAGGTTCTGAAAAAGAAACTCTACAAGATGCGTGTTCTGCGCAACGAGCTGCACGCCACGAAGAACGAACTGCGACTTACGCAGCGCACGCTCTATCTGACCAACGACAAGCTGAAGGATGCGCTGGAGAAAATCCGGATGATGAAGCAGGCCACCGACGATACGGTGAGCATCATGCGCGACTATCTCTTCCTCTGGCTCACGCCGATGAACCAGTTCCGTGTGAAGCGTATGCTCAGGTTCTACAACAAGGAGCAGCAGGTCAAGATGATGTCGGCACTGCTCAGCTATGTCGTCTTCGGCGAGAAGACCGAGTTTACCCGCGAGGTGGAGCGCTGGCATTTCAAGATTATCTGCGGTCAGATCGAGGAGGATGCCATCTCGCTGCCCGCCCACTCGCTGATGGTGAAGCTGTTTCAGAAGTACGATTTATTTGCGTCGCTCGACACCATCACTGATGATCAGCCTGAGCCTGAGTCTGAATTCCGTCCGTTTGACCAAGAGTTTTAAGCGTTATGAAAGCAAGTGAAAGTTTAATTCAGAAACTGAAAGAGTTTGAAGGGCTGCGACTGATGGCCTATCGCGACGCAGCAGGTGTTCCAACCATTGGCTACGGCCACACGCGCCACGTTAAGATGGGCGACCGTCTGACGGAGTACTGGGCCGACCAGCTGCTGAGAGATGATGTGAGAAGAGTGGTGCACGATGTCATGCAGTTGGGCGTCGTCCACACGCAAGGCCAGCTGGATGCGCTCACGTCTTTCGCCTTTAACCTGGGTATCGGCCGACTTATCAACTCGACGCTGTTGAAAAGGATTCGCGAAGGCGGCTCGATGCATCAGATTCGCAAAGAGTTCATGCGCTGGGTGTATGCTGGTGGCAAGCGCCTGAAAGGCCTCGAAAAGCGTCGCCAATGGGAAGCAGAGAGATTCTTTCAGAATGAAGAGTGAAGAATGAAGAGTGAAGAATGAAGAGTGAAGAATAATGAAGACAAAAACTATGAGCAAGACTAACATGAAAATGACAATGCTGGTGAGCGGTACAGCCGCTTTCAGCGAGAGTGAGAAAAAGGGAAAGTCGGTCGGTTTTACACCGAAGGCTAGTGGTAACAAAATGCTGACGGGCTTCAGCGGCGATGCCTATCTGACAACGGCACCCAACGGCCAGTTTGTGGTGAAACTTCGCAGGCGCGACAGAAGCAAGTCGCACGTCATCAAGCGGATGAATCACGGTTGTCTGACGCGCACCAGAGACGATGCTGTGCTGCTGACTATCAAGATCTTCCATCCGGAGGAGCACGATGTGGCAAAGATCCTCATCAATGAGTCGTGGGAGGCGGCTGCTGCTTACAACGAGCTGATTGCGAACTGACCGCTACCGACGCCCGAACACACACAAACTAACAACACACACAAGAACTACTGAATGATATACTGCATTACGTACGACGGGGCAAGGCATAAGTTGGCCTGCCCCGTCAAGAACAGGGCTGAGTTGATGCGACTCCGCAATTCCAGCCCGAACCGTAAAAATCTGAAAAAATACTACAATGGCGACAAGAAGGCGAAGCTTAAATTGTTGCAGCTGGCCTACAATGCGCGACCCGTCAACGGGCGTTTGGCAGGCTGCCAGCACATCGGCAGTTTCTTCTTCCACGATGTCGACTGTTATGATGAGCAGCAGTCTTCGGCCTACAAGCAGCTCATACTCTCGAAGAAGGACGAGATCGGGCTGATGATGCTCGAACGCTCGGCCAGCGGCGGGTGGCATCTGGTCTGCCGTCGCGAACGGGGTAAGACCATCCTGGAGAATCAGGTGCGCGTGGCCACCATCCTCCAGATAGAGATGGACACGAGTGCGCACGATCTGCAGCGCGTGGTATTCTCTACCAGCGGGTCGGAAGAGGATTTGCCTTATCTCGACGACGGCCTGTTTGAAGAACCGATGACTGAGGAGGAATCGGCGGCGGAGTATCAGGCGCTATCGGAGCGCGAGGCGAGGGGAGAGGAAGACCTGCCCGAAGGTGCCAAGCGTGCCAACAAGCACTACCGGCCGTGGGAGGAGAAGATGGATGATGGAAGATGTAAGATGGAAGATGTCGGCCATCAGCCGTCAAACATCAGCCATCAAACATACCCCTCAGACTATCACGGCATTCCGTTTACTGACATCCTGAAACGCTATTGGGAGGTGAACAACAAAGGCTTTGAGCCGACGGAGGGCGACCGCGATACGCTGACCTTCCAGCTGGCTTCCGACCTGCGGCATATCTGTGGTAAGAATGCCGACTGGCTCGATCAGGTCATTCCTTGCTATGACAACTTCCCCATCGAGGAGAAACGCCAGAAAATCCGAAATGCCCTCAGCAGCAAGTTCGAGTCGATGCCGCAGCGTCTGAAGGTGGTGCTCGACAGCCTCGAACGCGAGAAATCGCACGAAGTGGAATCGCACAAAAGGGACCGTCCCCTTTGTGAGACGGAGATGCCGCCGGAGATGCCAGAAACGCTGCCGGAGCCGATAGCACTCTTGGTGTCGCGAACGCCCGATATCTACAAGGCGGCGGTGGCGCATGCGGTGTTCCCGTCGTTGGCGGTGCATCTGTGGAAGGTGTACTTCCGCTATATCGACAACAAGCGTCATGAGGCCACACTGATGAACTGTCTGATGGCGGGAACGGGTGCTGGTAAGGACTGTATCTCTGACCCCATCGACCACATCATGGCGGACATCCGCCGTCGCGATGCGGAAAATATGCGCCGTGAGAAGGAGTGGAAGAACGAGGTCAATGCGAAGGGTGCCAACAAGGACAAGAAACCGCGACCTGAAGGGCTTGTGATTCAGGAAATCGATGCCGACATGACCAATCCGGCTTTCGTGATGCGTACGGCCGAGGCAGAAGACCACTTCCTTTATGTGAAGCTGAACGAGATCGACCAGTTCGACGCGCTGAAAGGCAACGGACGGACGGGCAGTCAGTTTCAGATCATGTGTCTGGCCTTCGATCCCAACAACCGTTACGGACAGACGCGTATCGGCACGCAGTCCATCACCGAGCGTGTGCAGATCCGGTTCAACTGGAATGCGGCGACCACCATTCAGAAGGGCCAGCGTTATTTCCAACGGGTGCTGACCGACGGGCCCGTTTCGCGTATCAATTTCTGTACGATTCCTGAGCGGGAGATTGGTGCGGAGATACCTCGGTACGGGGAGTATGATGCGGCCTTCGACGAGGCGCTGAAACCCTACATCGAACGGCTCTGTGCGGCGCGAGGCGAGGTGGACTGTCCTGAGGCGTTCAATCTGGCAGAGCGGTTGTGTCGCGAGTGTGCTGAGTTCGCACAGCTCTCGCAATCAAGGACTTACGAGAATCTTTCGTTCCGCGCCAATGTAATCGCCTGGCTGAAGGCCTGCGTGCTCTATGTGGCCAACGGCTGTCAGTGGGACGAGCGCTTCGAGCCCTTTATCCGTTGGTCGCTGAACTACGATCTGTGGTGTAAGATGCACTTCTTCGGCACCGCCATCGACAATGCCAACAACATTGCCGAGAACGGTCAGCATCGTGGCCCTCAGAATCTGCTGACGCTGCTGCCGGAAACATTCTCTCGCGACGATGCCGACCGCATCCGCAAACAAGAAGGCCTCGGTACGAAAGGCACCGCGAAGATGATCTCGCAATGGAAATCGCGCGGCTACATTCTTCAGTTGACAGTTGACAGTTTCCAAAATCTGAGATTCAAGGGATAAGGATTTTAGCATTTAATAAAGCCGCAGGTTTCTATCTGCGGCTTTAATTATAATTTATGTCTATAAAAATGCAATAGCGGAGAGTTTACGCCCTAAATCGTGGATGGCATTTTGAAACTGTATCAGCTCCGACTTGTTGAATCTCGCGGTTTTTCCATTTACCTTACTGCCGTTCAAACGTTGAGTTAGCCACGACTGGGATTTCCCAAAGTAATGTTTGGCAATATAGGCAAACGAAATGGCATTGCCTAACTCTCCCATTGCGGTGCGAATCTTTTCTGCTTTCAAGGCTTCAAGATCATCGTCCACCGCGGAACCATATAATTCTTTTTCCGTTTCTGCCATATCGCCATTGGCATCATTATATCTCTTAATGATCTCGTTGACCTCCTCTTCACCGTTCGACTTGCTCAGTTCAAGCATCAGACTCTTGAACCGCGGTTCTTCAATATAATCAATAATGTTTCGCATATACTTTTGTTGGCATATGTCTCAATCATATTAGATGAGCGATCATAAACCGCTGCAAAGTTAATAATTAATTCGTTATTATCACAATAATTATTTCGTTATTCACCGTTTCTTATGCAACTTTAACAGATGCACAAACCTCCGTCGATGTATGACGGCAAACTTCACTGATGGCATATCGCTATAGCCGTGGGGACAGGTACCTGAGTCATAACAGCCGTCATACCCAAGTACCTGTCCCAGCGACTACAATAATTTATTTATGAATATATACTAAATTTTTGTTTTTTTCGTTTATCTACAAAATGAAACTTTACTTTAATAAAATATAT
Source organism: uncultured Prevotellaceae bacterium (assembly GCA_902785945.1). GTDB lineage: Bacteria > Bacteroidota > Bacteroidia > Bacteroidales > Bacteroidaceae > Prevotella. Next base: position 5,748 of record CADAAR010000026.1, on the reverse strand, counting down.
TACGCGTTTTCCAAAACAGAAAGGTGGATGAACCTAACTAAACGTAAGGGAGATTTTTCATGGGGGTTATTATTAGATATATTTGAAGGATTTGAGTTGGGAATCTCTTTTGCTTTGGCATCATTACCAACCTTTCTTTTTATTAGGAACTCATTTGAATATATCATTGTTATTCCCTTTGTATTATTTTTCTGTATACTCATCTTATTAAGAAGAATCGTGAACAAAAGAAAATGGGAGGAACTAGACAGAAGCCTTTGGAAACGGTTTGATGATAATATTGATATCCCACAATGGATATCAATAGGAATCATTACAGCGATTTGCTCAATTATTTGTGCAATTGGAGGTGGTTTCTTATTTTTTATGAGCATATTTCATATATATGAATAGAATGGAGCAAGGTAGGTAAGTAGTCACAGGGGAAGCTGTCACGGGGGCCGAAACACCGCGCCAGGCACAGTGCTTCCTTTTTCATATATAAAAATGAAAAATATGATTTACATTTGTTTTTTAGATAATATTAAATCAAATTAATTATAGCCGTGGGGACAGGTACCTGAGTCATAGCAGCCGTCATACCCAAGTACCTGTCCCAGCGACTAAATTCCAAAGATGATAATGGCAGCGAAGACTAAAACAGCAAAGATGTATAGCCTGTATTTCTTGAACATGTTGCAAAGATAATCCTTATCTTCCAGATAATGAACGGGTGTTATGATTATTTAACGCGTATAACACAAGAACCGCCCCGCCGTTTACACATTCTTCAGTTGACAATTGACAGTTTTTGTTTTGGCATTTGAGTATAACTTGAGTGGACAGTTTTGTACACCCTGTTTGTTTAATGTCAGAAAATAACGTTTTTCCCGTTTTTTCTTTGTTATTTGCTTTTTTCTTTTTATCTTTGCAGCGATAAATATGAATGTGATGAATTGGTACGAGCAACTACCAGCATTATGTCCTCCTTTGGACGCAATACCATGTGGAGGAACGTATTATAGAATATCGAAAGGTAATCCTGCTACTGTAACATTGCAGTCGTTACACTACAACCAAAAGATGGTGTAATGAAAAAAAAATTCTCCGATTCTCATTATTCCTGGTGGCGTTCTACTGATTTTGATGTGTCACAAGCCAAAATTGTTGATTTATGAATAACAAACTGACGATAGATAGAATCCTCGATTTCTGTGATGTACCACAGTTATTCGTTGCCAGAGATGCATTCGATACAATATATCTTTGTTTGTTGTATGACGATGAGACTTCATGTCAATATACAGCAATCCGCATTTCCAGCAATCGTTTGCAGCTATTTCTGAATGGTGAAGAGGACCTACGCAATTTGTTTGATAACCCGGAAACTCCATTTGAGTATTTCGATGTGGAGTATCGTGATGACGACTATTACTTTGAGCCTCATCAAGCAGCCTCTGTTGGCGAGGAGCGTCTTCCATTGTCTGGCTACAAGATGTCTGGCGATGAACACGAAGCTGTAGTTGTTCACATTCCTGTAAAGGATCGGAATCTTCTTAAGGATCTTGTACGCAAGTTCGGTTGGGCTTGTGTGTTCTAAGTTACATATCAGAAGGGTCTTTAATTACTCTATTTATTTGAACAGATACTGTGCGAACTCGTACACAATAGGAACCGTCCCTACTGTGTAACTTTCAAGGCTTCGAGATCATCGTCCACCGCTTTGAGGATTTTTTCTATATCAGCGGCGACATTGGAACCATATAATTCTTTTTCCGTTTCTGCCATAGGAACCATATAATTCTTTTTCCGTTTCTGCCATATCGCCATTGGCATCATTATATCTCTTAATGATCTCGTTGACCTCCTCTTCACCGTTCGACTTGCTATAGCCGTGGGGACTACAATTAGTTCTTCTTTTATTCATTCATACTCTACGACTTTTTCTATCGTAGATCTCTCAATTGTGATGGGCCTCATCTACCAGACTGAAGCTTCTGAGAGATTCGGAGCCGTCTATTCGGTAGGTTCTTCCAACGAGGACGGAATAGCGCGTGAAATCCACTTCTGGCAATTGTTTATTCCCTTGATAGGCTGCTCGGAATTCCTCCATGCTATTGATTAGATAACAAGGCTGGGCATCCCATTCAAGTTCACCAAAGAAAGTTGATGAAGCCACCCCAAAATCATTATAAAAAGGATCGTGAAGTTCTGACTGAAAAAAGATCGAAAGACGTTGATAGGTATCGTCATCAACGCCTTTTACCTGCCCAAAGTTATAATTCTCCCTATTATAGGGAATCTTCTCTGTTTCATCGCTACTGCAGCTGCTCATACCGACAGCCAGCATCAGCACAGCGAACATCCATAATATACAACTCTTTTTCATTTTACAACAACTAATTTTTCAATCCAATGTCACACTAGTTCCTGACACTTCTGTGTCATTCCTTGTAATAATAAATGCATTTTACATCTCGCATTTGATTTACGATGACCATATTATCGCCTTCAAAGTAGACATAATTACCATCCTTGTCATAAAAAGATCCGCAAATGCATGAGTCTGCCCAGCGAATTATCTGATAGAAGGTTTCACCATTGAGTTCCCCTACAAAAATACGGTCAAGAAAATCTCCCATGTATTTTTCTTTTTTCAGCTCTCGCAACCATTCGGGGAGATCATGATCTTGTATTAGAGTATAGGGAACAGGCGTACCGAAGTAATCCACCGTTTCTATTTCATTATCATCATCACTACAACTGCTCATGCCGACAGCCAGCATCAGCACAGCAAACATCCATAATATACAACTCTTTTTCATATGTCTATTTATTACCTTTTATATAATACAACTCGATTCTTCGAAAATCTTGCACGAGAGGTGTAAACTTTTAACATGATTTCACTCTCTATTCTACTATTCCAACCACTAACGCCTAAAGAAAAGACGCAGACTCTCACCATACGTCTCTCGGCTCACCACAAGCCACAACTATATACAGGAGGTCTGCGCCCATATTCTGGGCACTCCAATAATAGTTGTTGCTCATTTCTCGCGGTGGTGATTGAGAGACTATAGAGCAATATGTCTTGCACTCATTACAAGAATACGGGGGCAAAGATAAGAATAAATCTGGAAACAAACAAGAAAAAGAAAGAAAACTTGCAGGATTCATATAATTTATCTATCTAATAATTGGAGGGACAAAGTCCCTCTGTAACACTACACCTTTAGAAAAACAGTCCGAAAGAAAGGGCGTGGAACTGTGGACCACGATCGGCTTTAAGCAAGGTTTGCGGTGAGTACTTCATATAAAGGCCGATGCCATAAAGGCGAAGAACACCCATGAAATCAATGGTAACAGGTCGGCATCCGATGCCAGTTGCTGTAGCTTCGGTAATGTAGTCAAGGTTTTCATCGCTTGTCTTATATTTATTTGTCAGACTACCTCCTCCAAAGTTGAAATTCACCACTGGACCCAACGTCAGACTGACATGGCTTTTTTTGCCGAATTCATGTGAGTAGAAAAAAGGCACAGACAGACTACCGACACTCAATCTTGAACTGCGCGAGCCGCTGCCTTCTGGAAAGGTTCCTAAACCAATAGTTGAACCGTTTTTCGTGAACATCTGGTTGGTGTCAAGCCCATAGTATCGTGCTGTGAAGCCCAATCCAGCTGAGAAAGTATTCTTGCCTTTGAAAGGTGTATGATTGTACAGCATCCAGATCATTGCTTCCAAGGATTTCATGGGTTTGATGTCCATGCCGTCAGGTACATTAGTAGGTGCAGATACTCCCAAACCAAAATTGAGTGACAGGAAATTGCTGTGTTTTTTCACACAACCCTTCTTGTTCAACTCAAAACCAATGGCTTTCAGATCACGGTAGGTGCGCTCTTCGCTGACGTAGTTGGTGTCTACAATCTGGATGGTGTTCTCGTAGACATAGCGGTCGTCGTTCTCTTTGCCAAGGACTTTGACCTGTTGCAGTGAGTCGTTGGTTATCACCATCACCTGACGTGCGTTTTTGATAACAGTTGTGTCATTCTCTTCTGTAGCATGTACGGCTGCAGCCAACAGCAACACCATACAGAGCATTGTTTTTCTCATATTCTTTATCGTTATTTTATTTGTTTGACAATTTCTCTAGAGTTTTGAACGAGGCTTCTGGGCCTTCCATATAGATGACCAACACCTGCTCGTAGTACTCCTTATAGCAGAGCATCCGTTTGGTCGAGCCTTGTGGTGGCAGTTGCAGGAACACTTTGTAGTTTTCGTAGTCTGAGGACGTTTCATAATCCTGCTCAGGCCTACCTTCGAGATCCTGTTTCAGCAGGCGTCTGATTTCCTTCTGTTCCTTATCTTTCATACTGAAACGTAGGCTATGGAAATAAGTCAGTCCATATTTGCTAAGCGATCGTCCGCGCACTCTGGTTTCCACCATGCGTTCTTGTGGCACTACCTTGCCTGCAAAAAGACTCTCGATATGGAGTCCCTTCTGAGCCAGAGCAACCATTTGGCAGCTGACCAGCATCATCATTATCATCCATCTTTTCATAAACTATGGCTTATTCTAATTAAACATCTCGTCAAGTTGTTGAGCGACATCATCGTCCTCAAGGCCGTTGGCCATACTCATGGCCGTTTGGCTCAGCTCGTTCATGACCACATTGTGGTCTGTCACTTTCTCACCGTAAATATAGGCCACACATTCCTCTTCACTATTGTGCATGAAGAGAGTGGCACCGCCTCCGATGACAACCAAAGCTACCACAGCAGCAATCCAGCGAAAAAGCGGTCGCTTCCATATTGGGATAACAATGGCTTCCGGCTCGACCGTAGCGGTACATTCTTCCACTCCTATCGCGGCCATATCGAGCATCATCTCGCGATATACCTGCAAGTCCTGAGGCACATCATCGCCTTGGTATAGGCGGTAAAGCCGTTTTTCTTCCTCGATGGTTGTATCTCCGTTGAAAAATCGCTCTGTCAGTATCCGAATATCATCTTTATTATTCATTGCCTTTTTGTTTTAAATATCTGTCTCTTACGGCCATCCTTGCGCGACTGAGTGCTTTGCGAACGGCAGGTTCTTTCATTTGTAATAGCGTAGCCAGCTCTTCCATCTCCATACCCTCGATATGGCGCAGGCGTAACAAGGTCTGCTGGAAGTCTGGTAGCGTGTCGATAACTGCCATCAGGCGTTCTATGCGCTCATGGTCTGAATCATCATCAGAGAGGTCTGCCAACTCGACGTCTGCCCATCGTTTGTTACGACGTAGCATGTCGATGCAGATGTTTCGAGTGAGCACAACGGCCAAGCCGTCTATAGGCAGTTGCAGTCGTTCATGCATTTGCCAGAGACGGAGCAACGCGTCTTGCACAGCATCTTCCGCCTCCGCATCATCTTTCAGATAGTGCCTGGCTTGGTCTGTGAGTCGAATACGGAGACGTTCCGTTGCCTGTTGGTATTCCTCTTTTGTCATGCCACTTTAATGGGTCGTTCATCTTATAAACGTAGAATTTGCCGTTTTGTGACATAAAAAACAAGATTTTCTCAAAAAAAACCAGCCATCAGATAACAAAAGAGGAGAAAAGCGGAAAAATCGTTGCAAATCAGGGGATTTGGATGGAAACTGCGGAATGATGAGTACAGTGGACTGCAACTTGAGTACGGTATGAAGGAAAGATTTAAGTATCTAATTCGTAACTTGTTTCTGAAATTGTGAAAATCGAGGCAAATAGGTTACTTTCAGACACTGAAA
>CADAAR010000025.1 GCA_902785945.1 uncultured Prevotellaceae bacterium | reverse complement strand
CTTCATGACTATTGATTCTTCACTCTTCACTCTTCACTCTTCACTCGCTTAGGCGTTGGGATCATAATCATCGTCCTCTCCTTCGCCGGTGTTGATGATGAGGGTCGAGGCCTGACCAGGCATAGCGAAGCTACCGGAGTAGACACCGTTGTCCTCAGTCAACTCAATCTCCGAGCCATTCACGGTTGCGGTAGGAACCTGACCCTCAGCCGGCGTGATGCTGATCTCCACCTCGTCGTCCTCGTTCAGAGAAGTGCCTGAGGTTACAGCATTACCATCCTTGGTGACGGTTGCTGAGCCGATACCGGTCCTAGAGATCGTCAGCGCATAGGTGCTAGCGGTCTGCTGACCCTGCTGGCCCTGATTGCCTTGCTCACTCTGACTACCCTGCTGACCCTGTTCGCTCTCACTGTTGGTGTTCTCGTTGTCGTTGTCCTCTACGGTACCAGCATCGGCCGAGGTTACACGCTTCACAACATCACCGTTGCGGTCGTAGCAGGTAATCTGAATCGAGGTGTTAGCCAGCTCGTCCTTCAGGTCCTGAGTAGGGGTGAAGATAATGCGGCGGGTCGAGATCAGTGAGGTCTTCACATCCTCCACCTTTGCCACACTCTTGGCGCGCAGGCCGAAGCGCATGCTTCCCAGTCCGGGCAGAGCCACACTATGACCTTCGGTTGCCCAAGCCTTGATTACTTCACCGGCTGCATCCCAGCAGGCCTTCATCACACCCTGACTCACGCCGCTGCGCAGAGCTGCCTCGCGAATCACCTTCGCCTGATTCAGAGCGATGTAGAGGTCGGGCTGCATCACATAACGCCATACACCAGGATCATTCTCATCTTTCGTGAACTTAATGTTACGTTCAACTGCTTTTACTTTCAATGCCATAATTCTTAAATTTTTAAAGGGTTAATAGATTGTTAATTATTTTTACTTTGTCGCCGAATGACTCCATTTTTGGCTTTGCCTAGGAAACAGGTGCCTCGCGCGCAGACAATTTTTGTCGCCCAGGCAGGCCGCAAATTTCGTTTAATTTCATTGACGCTACAAAGGTACAACTTTTTCATTGCGGTTCACGAATCCTTCGCCAGATATTTTGTTTTTCTGTGTTTTTGTTTTCCTGAATAAGTTGACGCAGCGTTGCAGTGTTGCAGTTCTCTAAAAGCTATTTCCATACCCTAAAAATACTTCTATATTTATATAAATATAGAGTTAATTTTTGACTTTCATACAACCTATTTTGGAACTGCAACACTGCAACAAGTGCAACAGCGAGCAGGAACAGTTTTTCACCTGAAAATTTGGAAGTATCGAGAAAAGTTCCTATATTTGCACACGAAAGAAATAGTTATAAGGTAATCAGATGAAGTCGCAGACAGAAATACTAAACTTATTGAGGCGTTATAAACCAACGGCTCAGAAGAAGTATGGCCTGACGAGAATCGGCATCTTCGGTTCAGTGGCTCGTGGGGAGCAGACTGCAGACAGCGACGTTGATGTTTGTTACGAAGGCCAGGCTCCCTCGCTGCTTACCTTGGATATGATTCAGACAGAACTTGAACAGCTGCTTGATTGCAAGGTTGATCTGGTTCGCGTGCGTGAAAATATGAATAGCCTCCTCAGGCAGAGAATCCTCAGAGATGGAATATACGTTTGATAAGGAAATCGCACGATGATTTTATTCCATGTATCCTTAAAAATAAAACTATGATAGATAAACCATTATTCGAAAACAATATAATTGAAGATAGCTGTTCTCTTGTTGAGGAAGGTCGAGTGAGAGACATAGATGCCTTGTTGGAGGATTTACCTTTACTACGAGGTGCGAGTTTCATCAGTCAATTGAAAGAGATCACCGTTCATCCGTCATTCTATCTTGTTAAAAACGAAAACAACATATTCAGCACAGGTGGAGAAAGTAGCGAAGATTACGACAATCTGTTAAAAACAGCACGTAAGGCTGGGGAGCATGGTTATCGGGTGTTTATTCTACCCAATCCCAAAGGTATCCGTACGGCAGATTATATTTTCGAGCGGAAAGGAGTATTCAAGATGTTCGATCTTAAAACGATTTCAGGTAAAAATTCCGTTGGAAATAGGCTGAAGGAATCCATTGGGCAAACCAATTGTGTATTGTTGAATATCGTGTGCGATTATAACGTTCGCAATCTTACGTTAGAGATAAAACGCTATTTCGAGTCGAATGCGGACGCTTTTGAAGTCCTGATATTTACTGGTAGGAAGGAGATTTCAATTAAACGTAATATCGCTACAAGTAGGGGCTTTCTGAAGATGATGATGAAGAGCTTCAGAAAATAATAAAACCACCCGGAGGTGGCTTTAAAATGGGTAGTGACGTATACGGCTTGCCCTCTCGGGAAACTTACCCGGATAGCCAAAAGTAACTTTTGACGGTGCAAATATACGAAGTATTTTTGAAAGTTCCAAGCATTTGGGCTGTTTTTCTTTCGTTTTCTTGCAAGTTTGGAGTTTTATTCTTATTTTTGCGCTCGAAACTAATTAATACAAGTAACACAATAGGGACCGTCCCCTTTGTGAGAATAGAGACTCATAATTATGGCAAAAAGGATAATAACAAAGATAGGTGACATCTTCTGCGTAGAAGTGGACAATGATTACAAATGCTACTTTCAATATGTAGCCAATGATTTGACGGTTCTTAATAGTTCGGTTATACGTGTGTTTGCCAGACATTACTCGATAGATTATGAACCTGTATTTGAAGATATTGTGAAAGATGAAGTCTATTTTTATGCTCATACAATCCTTCGCTTTGGAATACTATATAACGCATGGTATAAAGTTGGGAAACATCCCGATATAGGAAATCCTGATGAAATTACCTTTAGGATGTACAATGACATACCTAATTGGAATAGGTCAAAGTCTTATAATTGGGTCATATGGAAAATTAATCAAAAACAGGAGTTTATTGGAGAAATGCGTGAAAAGTATGCCAGTATCGATTTGGGCATAGTACTAACATATAAGGATATAGTTAGCAAAATAACAACTGGAAGCTATATTTTAAAACATGTTGATTAATGGATTCATGGGTACAGAGAGGAATATAACAAAAGAACCGTCCCTCTGTTATAGTACCTTCCTTTTGCGCTATTACCCGTCACAAGACCAACAATTACCTTGAAAAAACGATGGAATAGTTTGTGTTCTCAGAAAAATGCACTACCTTTGCAGCATGAAGAATAAAGTAACTTTCTTATGTGCCTTCGTAATTGTTTTATGTATGGTTTCATGTGACTATATAAAAGTTATGTATATTGAGAACCGTACAAGTGACGCTGTTATTATTGGTAGTTCAAGGTATTGTTGTATTGACAGCGTAAAACATTTCCTTGAAGGAAGGGAGGCAAAATACGATTCCAGAGAGCCTGTATTTCGAGAAAAGGAGAAATTAAACCTGACAGACAGACTGATAATTCCCTCAGGTTCATTAGGTGGCTATGGTGAATGGAACGCTCCTCTTTTCTATCATAATCAGGATCGAAACGGGTACTTCTTTATCATTAATTTAGATACGGCGAGAAATCACACATGGGGCGAGATATGCCGCGACACATTATATGAAACGCTTATCGTAACTCAGGAGATGGTAAAACAAGCTAAGCATCAAGGCATCGCCCGCGTTATCGAATGGAAGGGAAATCGTTAAGGCGTAAACACAAATAAGATTATTTGAAAATATGAATAAGATTCTTTATCCACCATTGATAATTGTCGGAATCATTATACCTATTATAGTATACACCCTCATTAATCGTTCTGATGAAAATATAGTTTTTGTATAACAAAAGAACCGTCCCTCTGTTACAATAATGAATAAAGAAATATCTAAAAAACTAATGGAAATGTCTTCGTTCCCCCTTATATCTATTGGGGTTAGTGGTAAAGCGTATTTGCGCCGTGATGCAATTGCAATTATTACATTAGCACGACATAATATTGTTCCAGTTTTAGGGGGAGATGTATATTGTAAGTCAGAGTTTGATAATGATATCCACATAACATACGATAACTGGTATTGCAATCGAGAAGAATTCGAATCATTAAAAGACTATGTGGAGAGAAGTTGTGATGTTGCAGAACAATATATTCTCAACTATACTGCCCAAAAAGGATTTGAGCCAATCTTTGATATTAGACTTGCTGAGGAATGGCAAACCACATAGGAATCGTCTAACTGAGAGACTTTTGTTACATTACAATCAACCAATAACCGCCTTTCTGACGTTATCCGGATGCATTCGCATATCAGCAAAGGCAGCAATTACAAGAGTGTTCTTTCTGATGAAATAGTACATCTTATTGTAGTTGCCGACGATCTTGGAGCGATAAGTGTATTTGCTTTCAATAGGTTCAGGATGTCCGCTTTCCGGGAATTTCATCAGCGTAGCGACGCATTGCTCAACTTCAAACTCAAAATTATCAGCTATGCATTCGCCAAATTCGTCAACGAGATACTCGCATATACTCTGAAACTGAGCATATGCACGTTTCGTAATGACTATTCTATGCAACATAATCAGCTATGTGCTTTTTCAGTCTGCTGGTGGCTACATCCCAGGGAATTGCCTCACCACGTTCGAACTCTTCTTCTCCTTCCTTGACACAATCCATCAACTCATCCCATGTTTGGGGGAGGCCAGGAATATCAAGGGGAGCGTCTTCCTCGATTGTATCAGCAAAAGCCGTCGCTGATGCAATCGGTTCCTGAACCATCATGCTGTCTGATGATTCTTCCATTGGAGAATGTGGCTTCTTTTCTTTCATACCTTATTATTTATGCCACAAAGATAGATATTATTATTGAGACCACCAAACTTTTAACAAAATATTAATATTAAGTCGGCTCGTGTAACAGCGGGACGGTTCTTTTGTTACAACAATTGACCGCGGGGACAGGTCCCGTGAGTCGTAGTAGTCAAATCATCCGTCTATTTGTATAGGCGGATTTTTTGTTTAAGATGAAACATTTTCTGATTTTGCATCCTATATTTATAAAAAAGGTGTATCTTTGCAGATTGAAAAATAAATCGTAGATATTGAGACTCATGACGCAGGAAAAGACGGCCAGGGAGATGCTGGTATGGATTGAGAAAAAGTTCTTCAAGGGAGCGGGCTTGGCAAAGGCTAGCCTGTTGAAAGGGGACGAGCGCGGGGCATACAAGCTTGCGCAGGTAGAAAGGTTGCTGACAGATAGATATGGAAATCCGCTGATGGCGCTGTACCTATCCGACCAGTTCTGGACGGCCGACGAGGGCAGGGTGCCGATGCCCTGGGAGCATACTACCCCGATACCTGAGCCGGGTTATCGCACCAACCCGCTGTTGTCGCTGGAGGGACAGCAGACGCTGACGGAAAAGGAAATGGGCCGTCTGCGGCTAATACTGGAAATAGCAGGCCTCTGCCACGATCTGGGTCTTCACTTTACGTTCGACCTAAAGGAAGCCTTTGGCGTGAAGAATGACTGGTGGGTATCGAACAAGCAGCTGGTAGAGTGGCTCACTACTACACCGTATGAACAGATAGCGATGCACACAGCGTACATCATGAGGAAATTTGCCATCGGTGTGTTTGAATACGGTCATTACCAACCCGCTCAAGATGCGATGGCCGAACTATTCTCGTCGGAGTACCACGAACTGGTACGCGAACCGAACCATGCGGAGATGCCCCCTCGTGGCTATGTGAAGACTATCCTTGACGAGCTGCTTCGGATAGAACGGCATTGGCAGAGGGGACGCAGGCTGAAATTGGATCCCGAACTGGTGATTCTGCACGATGAGATCTACGGTGTGGTGCCTCGCCAGTTTGACAAGGGGGTGTTGGAAGCCGCTCAGGCGCTCTACGATTATATGGACAAGGAACTCTACGGGCGGCTGGTGCTGGAAGACTATGATTATAACGCCTCTTCATGGAGTGAGCAGCCTGAGTCTGTGAGGCGTATCACGGCTGAGGTGCTGAATCGATTTGCCGCAAAAGTCCGCGAGGTGCGTGCTCAGTATCTGGCAGAAGGCTGGATAGCTGACTACTCGCTGGAGTTTAACTATCTAATGGCTCATGCCGAACGGTGTGGATACGGTCACTGGCGCGAGGAGGACGATGCCCTATGATGAGTTATAAGCGCAGCGACTATGGTTCGGCCTTGCAGTGGCTTGAAGCCCTCAGACATGATGAAGCCTGGGGGAGTCAGCTTCAGCAACTTCAGGACTCAACGCCCAGCGAACTCTATATGCATCATGAGATAGCCAGCAAGAGAATTGAAGAGGGTGCATCCCGTGATTTATGGTTCTTCTATCAGCATCGGGTGGAGAAAGTGGTTGAAGAACTATGGGAGGCGGGCGAGTTGTCGCTGCCGAATCTGAAAATTCAGACCATCTGGATGCTTACGATGGAATGGCTGGAGAGTGAACAGAAACAAATGATTAAGAAGAAAAAGGAGATTGTGGCCAAGTTGAAACCTGTCTTCTTTAACAACGAGTCGGAGGCCAGCAGTTTCCTATCGGAGATTCAGGACATGAAACCCAAGCAGATAACCGATAGAGTGAATCAGTTGGTGCGAGAACGGATCATATCGGATATGTCGTGTAAACGAGAACTATGGTCTGTGCTTCACGACTATGGGCTCTACGATAAAACGGAATCGAACTGGAACTCGCAGGTGAATTAGCCTGTTTTTGAAACACCCAGATGAAGGGAATCGGCACTTGTCGGTTCCCTTTTTTTAGTTTTTCTTCCCCAAACTTGTACAAAAACTTGTGCGGCACTTGTAATTATTTGTATTTACTTGTGTGTCAGGTGGTTACATAATTATTTTCTTTTATACATAAGATAAATTTCGTACCTTCGCATCGTCAAAATTGATTGACGGTGTTCTTTGACATGTTGATACAACCAAGCGGCAGGTAGGCCTGCGCTAATAACAAATTAAATGTGTGCGCCATGCTGGGTAATCTGGCGGCGTGCAGGTTCTACGAAGGTGATGTGGTCTTGGCCACACTTCGTTTCTCTACCCACGAGTATCAGGGACAGACGTTTCAAGAGGTCTTAGCAACTGAACTCGTTAAAGTAAATAATTAAAGTTTAACACTGAGTTGAAGCCGAGGAGGATATTCTCGAGTAAATGGCCAAAGAATCCGAAACTTCTTCTCGCTTTTAATTCAGTCAAAAAATGAAAAAAGAAATAAGGATTTTTACAAACGAAGTTTTCGGCGAGATTCGTACTTGCCAAGTTAATAACCAGATTATGTTTGTGGGCAAAGATGTTGCTACGGCACTAGGCTACAGCAATACCCGCGATGCCCTGAGCAAACATGTAGACGCTGAGGACAAGGGCACCGTCGCGATTCGCGACACTGCCTATGAAACCCGCGTGACACTCATCAACGAGTCAGGTCTCTACTCGCTGATTCTCTCTTCCAAGCTGCCACAGGCCAAAGCCTTCAAGCGATGGGTTACGGCCGAGGTTCTGCCGCAGATTCGCCAGACAGGCGGCTATATTCCCACTCGCGATGCTGATGGCCGCGAACTCTCGAACGAGGAGATCCTTGACCGAGCCGACGCCATTGTAGGTCGCACCCTGCGACTGGTGAACGCTGAGGCCGAGGACACTCTCACCGCTACCCAAGTGGCGAAGACCTTCAACATGACGGTCTTTGATTTCAATGCCATATTGCGCGACATGGGCATCCAGTATCGCCGGGGCGGTCACTGGAACATCTCTGACGATCTGGCCGACCGCAACCTGGTGCGCCAGCGTACCCACATCTCTTACTCGCTGAAGGGCGAGAAGAAGGTGAAGGTCTATATGACGTGGACCCTCGACGGCCTCCGCTATTTGAATTCTAAACTTGGTTATCCTAATTTCTAAGCAGTATGAGTGTATTCGAGATTTACAAAGGTGATGGTGGCGCGAAGTTCATGCGCCCCATCCGTTCGAGAGAGGAGTATCTGCAGAGCCGCAATACCGAGAAACAGCAGCAGACATTGGCGGCTGTTCGTTCGGGCGAAGAAAACAGGAAATCGCAGCTGGTACAGATGAATTACTCATGTCTGCCTAACGATGACGGCACGCTGAAGGGCTCGAAGCGTATGAGTACGACGGTGGGTATGGACATCGACCATATTGCACCCGAGGATATGACTAAGGTGAAGGAGCGCATCCTGCAGAAGAAGACCGAACTGGGTCTGCTGATGATGGAGGAGAGTGCCCGCGGCGGTGGTTATCATCTGGTGTTCCGTCGTCGACCGGAGTTAGACCAAGTGGGCAATCTGAAGTGGGCGTCTGAACTTTTGGAGGTCGCTTATGATGCGCAGGCAAAGGATATCACGAGGGTGTTCTTTACTACTACTGAGAACGAGCTGGTGTATCTTGATGATGAGATCTTCGAGATTAAGGAGGCTGTTGCAGCGTTGCAGTGTTGCAGTTCTCAAGAGGCTTCCCCTCAGACATCAGCCATCAAACATCAGCCATCATTTGATCCCGAGGCGAGGTACAACGGTGTGCTGATAAAGGACATCATCGCAAAGTATTGGGAGCTGTTCAACGGTGGTAAGGAGCCTGTGGAGGGCGACCGTAATGCGCTGACGTTTGAACTGGCAGCAACTATCCGTAGCATCTGCGGCTATTCGTTGGAGCGGCTGATGCAGGTGATACCTAACTATTGGGCCAAGCCCGATGGCGAGTGCTCTCAGGACGATCTGGCTGAGTGGCGCAAGACCATTGAGAATGCGCTGAAGGAGCCTCGCAAGGGTATGCCTTATAGGTTGAAGCAGGTGCTGCAGGCGTTGAAGTCGCAGCAGGGTGTAAAGGCTTGTGGTGGTACGCTGACTACGCCGCCTCCGATGCCGAAGAAACTGCCACCGCTGATCAAGTTGCTGACGAAGAACGTCCCTTGGTTCTACAAACCTGCTGTGGCCAATGCGGTGTTCCCGGCTTTGGGTGCTCACCTGCACGGTGTGAAGTTCCGCTATTGGGATAATGTGGAGCATGAGGCCACGTTTATGAACGTCCTGATTGGTCGTCAGTCAATCGGTAAGGGTACGATTAAGAAGCCCATCGAGTACATCATGGACGACATCAAGCAGCGTGACATTCCCAACCGCCAGCGCGAGGCCGAATGGAAACAGAAGAACCCCAGCGCAAAGCAGAAGAAAGACCCGCGTCCAACGGATATCTGCATTCAGATGTTGATTGACAACCTGACGGATGCCGTCTTTAACCAGCGCATCGTTGATGCCAACAACAACGGTCAGCGTTTCATCTACACCATCGTAGACGAGATAGAGGGTTTGAAAAAGGTGACATCGAAGGGTACGGTCGATGAAGTGGGGCTGCTGATTCGTAAGGCTTTCGACAACTCTGATGCCGGTCAGGAGCGCGTTGGTGCCGATTCGGTCAGTGGTATCGCTCCGCTGAGATGGAACTTTAACGCTTCGACCACGCCGCCCAATGCGAAGAAATTCTTCTTGCGGATGGTGAACGATGGTACCGTGAGCCGACTGGATATCTCGACCATCATCAGAAGTGATGACGACGATGATACGGAGCCGATACTGGGCATCTACGACCACACGTTTGCCGCAGAACTGAAGCCTTATGTCGACCGCTTGGAGGCAGCCAACGGACTGATTGAATGTCAGCAGGCAAAGCGTCTGTCGCTTAGCATGAAGCAAGAGAACAAGGACGCCGCAAAGCTCTTCGAGAGCGAGGCCTACAGGGTTTTCTCCTATCGTGCCAATGTCATCGCCTGGCTCAAAGGGATGGTGCTCTATGTGGCTCACGGCTACCAGTGGAGCAAGGAGATTGCGGATTTCGTACGCTGGTCGCAACAGTATAATCTGTGGTGCAAGATGCTCTACTTCGGTCAGCAGTTGGAGCGCGAGCTTCGCGAGGAGGTGGAGATTCAGCGTCAGTCGGGTCCACAGAACCTGTTGGAACTATTGTCCGATGAGTTCACTAAGGAGCAGTACCGCCAGATGCGTCAGCAGCAGGGTAAAAGCGGTGATGGCGAGAGCACGCTGCGCAGTTGGCAGAATCGCGGACACATTGTCTTTGACGAGGTGAGCGGCAGATATGTGAAGACTGAGGAGTACAAACGAAAGTTCGGAGGTAAGATATGATTGAAGTTCAGAACACCCAAGAATGCTTCGTGCAGCTCTGGCTACGGCTGGAGCGCACGAGGCGCCTCCTCGGAGGTCAGTATAAGCGATTCTGTATTCGCAATGTGTTGAAGTCGTGGTTCGGTGTTGAGGCGAACGATGACTTTATCTGGGAGGTGTGCAGCAAGACCGTGGTCGACGACGAGTCGGCCTGTGGGTGGGATGAGCTGCCGCTGCCCTCGCTCTATCCCCGCAAGCACCGTGAATTGCTGCGGGCCATCGTTGCCGTACGTCTCGGCATCGGTATGCGGAAAGTGGATCTGAAAGCACTCGACAAGGCGTATAGCATCGCCTTTCCTAAAAGTACACCTATTAATATCAATAAAAAGAAAAGAATAGGAACGAAGTAAGTATGAATAAACCGGCCGAAGGATAACCGCAGGAAGATTCTGTTCGACTGTAGGTAGCCGCCTGCGACAGATTACACAATTACAACGGAACGGGTACGCAGCGTTGGATGTTGATGGGGATGGTTTCCACTTGGAGACCATCCTTTTCGTTGGTGATGGTGAGGCGCACAATGCAGGCCTTGGCGTTGAGGGGTTTCGAGGGGTCGAAGATGAAGTTGCCGATGCTGTAGTAGATCTTGTGGCCGTGATAGTCTTCGATGGTTTGCAGGGTGTGGGTGTGATGACAGATGAGGATGTCGGCACCGGCACGGATGAGCATATGGGCATCGTGACGCTGACGGGGCACGGGCTCCAAGGTGTGTTCGCCGCCCCAGTGGAGCGAGACGATGATGACGGCGGTGGAGTCGGCCTGTCGGAGGCGGAAGACGCGCTGGAGCAGCGAGTCCATCGGCTCCTGACTCACGCAGGGCTTGTCGGGCAGGTAGGCGTAGTTCTCAAGGGCGAGGCGCAGCGAGGGCACGAGCCATACCTTGCGGGGCGCTGAGGCCAGGAGCACAGGCGCAGCGGCTTGCTGCATGTTCTCGCCGGCACCGAGGGGCACCATACCGGCTGCGAGGATGTTCTGATAGGTGTCGATGAGGCCTTCGCGCCCTTGGTCGATGGCGTGGTTGTTGGCGAGGTTCAGGTGGGTGACACCGTGCCGCTTCAGGGCGTCGAGCCATTCGGGCTCTGCGCGGAAGATGAATTGCTTGAAGACGGGTGCCTCGATCTTCGTGGCGGGGCACTCGAGATTGCCCACAACGAGTTGGGCGGAACGAAAGATGGAGTCGATGCCATCCGAGAACAGATGGTCGACTCCATGTTGGTTGATCACACGGCGCACCCCGCGGTCGAGCAGGATATCACCGGTAAATATAACATTTAATGTGTCTGCGCAATATGCAGACACATTAAACAGCATGCTAACAACCAGAGCTGTAATGGTATTCCTCATTCGGCTCGGGTTCCGATTCCAGGGGCACGATGATGGTTTTCATCCACTCGGGCACACCCTTGCGGGGATTCTTCTCCAGCTGCTCCTGCCACTCCTCGTCGGTGAGGCGAGGCATGTCGATGGGCTGGATGAACTCACGATAGCTGAGCACAGCACCACGGGTGAGATAGAGATAGCCGTCGATCTCGACTACGACGTAGATCTCGTCGGCATCGCCCACGGCCTCGAAGAGGATGGACTTCTCGGGGTTGTTGTCGGCATTGGCAGTGTAGACATCGGCTACGAGGGCCACTTTCTTGTCTGCGCCCTGCACATCATCCCAACCCATGAGATACTGGTCGGGCTGGCGCACGAGGTCGAGGCTGATGTTCTCGAAGGTGGCACCGATGCACTCTATCTGACCGTATTCCTCGTCGGTGAGAGGCTTGCCTGCCAGTTCCTTCTCGCTGACGGCCAGCAGGAACTCGGCCTCTTCCTTCATACGGTCGGTGGCTCCGCTGATCTTATCGGTCAGCATGTCCTGCTCTTTCAGCAGTCGCTCGGTGTCGTTGAGCAGCATGATGGCCTTGCGCCAGAAGCCTACATTCGGCTCTACATAGCCCTTGACGATAGGCTCTGGGGGACCGCCGCCTCCGCACTCGGCACCCATCGGCTGCTTGGCGTAGAGGATGGCATCGTGCTTCAGCTCTGCCCACGAGGCGAGCATGGCGTTGAGGTCCTTACGGTCCCATTCGGAGGTGACCATGAAGTAAGGCATGTTCAGCTGCGGATCGCGGTCGCACAGTGCGCGGAGTGTGCTCATCCACTTGGTGGCGATGGTCTGATCCCAGTTGATCTGCTGCATGCGCTGCTTCATCTTCTGGAGTGCGGGCGCAAAGCCTTTCCATTGGCTCTTCTCGTTCATGAGTATCTTCTCGGCCTCAGGTACGATCATCGCTGCGAAGAAATCGAGACCCTTCGGTGTGGCGCGCTGCGTGGGCTTGCCGTCGTAGTCGACCATCTCCTGCAGTACCTCGGCATCGGGCTGGTAGCGCTGGGGCATGACATTGATCTTGTTGTGACTGGTCTTTTCGTATTTCGGACGGATGCGGGTCTGTGTGTTGCCGATCTCGTTGAGCTTGGCGGTGATCTTGGCGATGGCCTCGTCGTTGTGGATGAGGTCTTCCATCTGCAAACCGGTCTTATTAACCTCGGCCATCACCTGTGTCAGACTGAGGTTGTCGGACTCGCCCATGAGGTAGGTGATGAGGTCGTTCAGTATCTTGTAATTCTCCTGCGATTTCTTGTCGAGTTTCAGCGCACAGGCCTGCTGCACGGCGGCCAGCACCTCGTCGTTGTGCTCCAGTCCGAAGGTGGCGGTCTGCAACCACATCATACCACGGAAGTAACGCTGGAGTTTCTCGCTGCGGGTGTAGTGGCCACGCGGACGGAAGAGACTGTAGGGGAACTGCACCTCCTTGTAGTCCTGCATGAAGTTGCTGGGGCTGTTTTGGGCTGCCATGATATTCTCTACCTCCTCGACGTCGATGGTACCTTTCTCCGGGCTGTTGATATAATCGCCCGTGAACAGCTTGTAGGCGATGTTATAGTAAGCTACATTGTGCTTGGCTATCTGATAGACTTTCTCGTCGGCGCCCGACCACCGTTCCATGTTGTACAACAGCTCGTGCATGTCGCGGGTGAAGCGGATCATCAGGGGCAGCAGCTTGGTTTCCTCCAACTCGCGCAGCATACAGTCGAAATAGAGGTGATAGAGCTGCAGGTAGAGGTCGGTGGTCACGAAGTTGGGGAAGTCGGCATAGTCGTTCTTCTCGTAGATCTGGAAGAGCTGGTTGTTACGAGCTGGTACGATGCCGAAACCGTTCTGCCCCAACTGCTGGCTGAGCTGCGGGTCGAACTCCTTGAGCTGTGTGGGATTGGTCAGGTTCAGCATGTTGACACGCATACCCGGTCCCACCGCGAAGTTCTGCTGTTTGAGCTCGTCTTCGCGCTCCTGCATACGTTTGATGAAGGCCTTCTCCTGATCGGTGTACTTCATGATGTTTGCCTCGTCGATCATGCGGTAGTAGAAATCGTAGAACGACTCATCGTCCTTGCTCTGGAACTTGTCGTAGGGCATGTTTTCGTCGAAGGCCCACATCAGCGAGTCGTACCACGTGGTGGTCAGATAGATGTCGCGGATGTAGGAGTCCTTGAAGGGAAAACCGCGTTGTGCCGCAGGCGCATTGCGGAGTGTACGGACATCGGCCAGCGAGAGTCCGCTGACGTCCATGTCGTAGTCGATACTGTCGAGCAGTTTCTCCACATCGATCTGCGAGGGAGGAACTTGCACAACGGCTTGTTGTTTCTGTGCACAGGCCATCATGAGGGCTGCTGTGCAGGCTGCTAATAATAACTTTTTCATTGGCTGAAGGTTTTTATTGCTGTTTGTTGGTCTACACCTTTTATAATAAAATGGTCGAATGCCATACCGAACTTGTCCCATTTGTAGTCGGACACCACGAAGAGTGAGTCGGTGGTGGATTCCAAGGCGCGTATCTTGCCGTCGACAAAGCGGAAGTCCTCGAGGATACCGCCTAGTTTCGAACCCAGCCACAGTGCGCGCGCCTTACCGTTTACCTGCTTGAAGATGAAGAGCCGGCGGGCTTTCTCGGGGTAGAAGCGTGTCGACTTGATCACGCCCACCATCGCGTCTTCACTGCCGTCGCCGTCGACATCGCCCGTCTGGAACTGATAGACGGGGTAGGGCAGTCGCCAGTCGTTGAGAAAGTAGAGGCTGTCGTTCACCTTCTTCAGTGTGAAGTTGCTTTGCGAACTCATATGACCTGTTACCATGAGTCCGAGGAGGATTATCAGCAGCCTGATTCTCATGAGCTGGCCTTAGAATGCGGGCATGTCGGGCTTCTGCTGCGCCTTGACGGCCATGCACTCCATCTCCACGAGCCAGCCAGGACGGCAGACGGGAGCGAGCACGATGACGAAGGGCTTGTTGCTGAAGCGCTCCTGGTAGAGCTTGAGAACAGTCTGATAGTCAGCGATATCGCGCAGGTAGACCACCATTTCTGCTACATCGTCGAAACTGCACTCGGCCTCGCTGAGCAGGGCCTCTACATTCTCCCACATGCGATGGGTTTGCTTCACCACGTCGCGGGGATACATGATCTCGCCCTTGTTGTTGATACTGGCCGTGCCTGAGATGAACACATGGCGACGGTCGGCATAGTCGATATAGGTACCACGCTCGAACGACACACCATAGTCGCTGGTGCGGTTGAGGTGGGTGGGTGCGTAGAGGAAATGACGCTGCTCGGGTTGCAGACCGCCGATGGCGTAGTTGTCCATCTGCGACAGCACATTGGGATCCTGCTGTCGTCCGCCGATGCCCGTTGAGGCGATGAAATGGGTGTGAACGGTCAGACCCTGTGTAAAGAAGAACTGGTTGCGGGCACGTACCACACCACCGTAGTTCAGGTCGATGTTGTTCACGAAAAGCCATGTGCGGATGCAGTTGTCGGCCAGGGTACAGCCCTCCTCAAGGAGTTGCATGTTATACTCGTTGAAGAGTAGTCGCATCTGGTATTCTGAGTTGGCGGCAAGGTTATGGGCAGAGCCGTTCCAGTAGTGATTGAACTGACCGTGACTCACCTTGTAGAGGCCGTTGCTGGTCAGACTGGTGGAAACGTTTGTCATGAGATACACCCACATGGCCACCTTCGTGCCGTCGAGGGGCGGCTGCTCGATGATGCTCTTCGCACAGTCGGTCATGTCGCTCACAATGACCTGGTCTGCCTGGTTGGCTGCATCGCTGAGGAAATAGCGTTTGAACACGGCCTGCGGTTTGCCTGGCAACTGCTCGAGCAATTCTGTATAGGCCGTCATGACAGCTTCCAACTGCGCCTCGAAGGATATCAGGGCGCTGCTGGCATGAATCATGGCATGATATTCTTTCACTTCGGTGCCGGCGTCGAAACAAAATACCTCGGCGCGGGCGTTTTGATAGTCGATTTGTTTGGTCCTTTCTTCCATTCTAATTGTTTCTTTGGGTGCAAAGATACAATTTTTTATGGAATTACAGATGATTTTCTGTAAAAAAGTCGCTTTACGCGTACATAATATATAATAATAAGGGCTGCAGTCCGTAAGGAGTGCAGCCCTTAGAAATATAGATGGTTTAGTTACTTCTCAGCCACTTCGCTGTCGTCCTTAATGGTGCGACCCATCGTGAGATAAGCCGTAGGAGCAGCGATGAACAGAGAGCTCAGCGTACCGAAGATCACACCGAGGATCATGGCGAATGAGAACGAGCGGATGCTATCACCACCGAGGATGAAGATAGCCAACAGCACGATCAAGGTCGTCACAGAGGTGTTGATGGTACGAGCCAGTGTCTGGTTCAGTGAATCGTTGAACAGCTGCTGACGATCGCGCTTGCCATAGAGACCGAGGTTCTCACGGATACGGTCGAATACCACCACCTTATCGTTGATGGAGTAACCAATCACCGTCAGGATAGCACCGATGAACACCTGGTCGATCTCGAGTGACATGGGCACCCACCCCCAAAGGATAGAGTACAGACCTATCACGAGCAGTGCATCGAGGGCCAGAGCAACCACAGCACCTACAGAGAAGGCGAGGTTGCGGAAGCGCAGCAGGATGTAGAGGAAGATGGCGATCAGGGCGATGATCACAGAGATGATAGCACCGTATGTGATATCCTTAGCCACTGAAGGACCTACCTTTGCAGAGCTGATGATAGAGCCACCCTCGCGGATGTCAGGATTCTTAAAGGCGTCGACGTTAGCCTGGCTAACGAGACCAGCCTTCTTCAGGGCGTTGAACAGGATGTCCTCAGCCTTGTCGTCAACCTCAGGATTGTTCGACTCGATATCCCAGTTGGTAGAGATACGAACGGTCTTACCGTCGGTACCCAGGGCGATGACAGAGGTGTTAGCCTCCTGCTGGGCCTTCTCACCCATGGTGTTGATGAAGGCACCGGCCATAGCCTGACGGACGGTCTCAACGGGTGTCTCCTTATCGAGGGTCACCACATAGTTACGACCACCGGTGAAGTCGATACTCTGGCTCAGACCGCGAACGGCGAACGAGATGATGCAGATCAGAGCCATAGCACCCCAGATGGTGAAGGTCTTCTTATACATACCCATGAAGTGGTACTTGGCGTTCTGCATGAGGTTCTTAGAGTAACCGGTCACGAAGGTGAGGTTTGTCCACTTATCCTTGCTCAGCATGTAGTCGTAGACCAGACGGGTCATGAACACAGCGGTGAAGAAGGATACACAGATACCGATGATCCAAGTGGTGGCGAAGCCCTTCACAGGACCTGTACCGAAGTAGAGCAGGATGATACCTGTGATTAATGATGTGAAGTTAGAGTCGAAGATGGCGCTGAAGGCGTTAGAGTAACCCTTGTTGAGGGCTTCTTTCACGCTCAGACCCTTACGGAGCTCTTCCTTGATACGCTCGTAGATCAGCACGTTAGCATCCACAGCGGTACCCAGCGTCAGCACGATACCGGCGATACCAGGCATGGTCAGAGCAGCCTGGAACGAGGTGAGGATACCCAGTGTGAAGAACAGGTTGAACAGCAGGGCGATATCGGAAAGGATACCGGGGATGAAGCCGTAGAGCAGAATCATGTAGATCATCAGCAGCACGAAGGCCACGATGAATGACATGATACCCTGCTGGATAGACTGAGCACCCAGCGACGGACCAACCACCTCTTCCTGTACGATACGGGTAGGAGCCGGCATCTTACCAGAGTTCAGTGTGTTTGCCAGGTCCTTGGTGTCCTCGATGGTGAAGTTACCAGTGATCTGAGAGTTACCACCGTCGATCTGAGTGAGGATACGAGGAGCAGAGTAAACGGCGTCGTCGAGCACGATGGCTACAGCCTTACCGATGTTCTGCTTGGTGATCTGGCTCCAACGACGGGCACCGTCAGAGTTCATCTGCATAGATACGCAGGGATGACCCATCTGATCGAAATCGTCCTTACCGTTGGTGATGACGTCACCCTCCAGCGGCGCACGGCCTGAAGGCTCGGTAATCTTCAGTGCATAGAGCTCGAAGATGTCGCCCTTGGTATTCTGGCCTCCGAAGTCCTCAGCCTTGGCACCCCAACGGAGCTTCAACTCAGCGGGGAAGATCTGACGGGCGAGGTCGGAGTAGATAATCTTATTAATTTCAGCGGTATCGCGTGCGTTAGCGTAACCTACGACGGCGAGGGTGTTACCCTGTGTGGGCTGGAAGTAGTAGAACAGCGGGTTCTGCTTCTTAGCCAACTCAGCCGACTTAGAGTCGCCTGCTTCCTTAACGTCTTTCTTGGCCAGCTTAGCAGCCAGGTCGCCTGTAGCAGCCTTAGCGGTGTCAGCCTTTGCAGAGTCAGCAACTTCTGCGGTAACTCCAGCTTCTGCAGAGATAGCGGTTGTGTCTTCTTCAATGACCTGACCACCCTGAGCAGCCCAGCGCTGGTTCAGCTGAGCCAGCAGCGGTGTGATCTCCTGAGAGTTATAGGTCTCCCAGAACTCGAGGTTAGCACTTCCCTGGAGGAGCTTACGAACACGCTCGGGCTCTTTGATACCAGGCATTTCCACCATGATACGGCCAGCCTGACCCTCCAGCTTCTGGATGTTGGGCTGAACAACGCCGAACTTATCGATACGGTTACGAACTACATTGAATGAGTTGTCGACGGCAGCCTGCACCTCAGCACGCAGAGCGCTCTCTACCTCAGAGTCGGTAGACTGTGTGCTCACCTTACCCTTCATCTGCTGGGTAGCAAAGATGGCGGCGAGGGGACGGCCGTTGGCCTCTTGTTTCCAATACTTCACGAACAGAGAGATGAAGTCGTTCTGGCTGGTCTCCTCTTCCTTCTTGGCAAGCTCCATGGCCTTCTTGTAGGTTGCATCGGTCTTGTGGTCAGCGAGCACGTCAACCACATCGGGTACTGATACCTCAAGAATCACATTCATACCGCCTTTCAGGTCAAGACCCAGGCCAATTTCCATCTCACGGCACTGCTTCAGAGAATAGATGCCCATATACACCTTCTCGTTGTTGATTGAATCCAGGTACTCTGCACCTGCCTCCTCACCCATAGCAGCAGCCTTACTCTCGTAATGGCGCGTCACGAATGAGAAGGAAAGGTAGAAGCAGCACACAAGAATCAGAAGCACTGCAATAAACTTAACAATTCCTTTGTTTTGCATTTTGATTTTTAATATTATTTGTAATTATTATATTCTGTTCGCGTATAAATGAGCGTGCAAATATAGTGCTTTTTTTCGAGAGGAAAAAATTTCTCGGTGAAAAAGACACATTTTTTAAGGATTTTCCCTCATTTTTATGTGACAGATGATGGGATAATGGTCGCTGGCGTCCATGTCGTCGTCAATCTCGCAATTGTAAGGTTGGAGATCAGGCGAGCATAAAATGTGGTCGATTCTGAAATAGAATCCTTTCTGATTATATGACAAACCGAGTCCTTTACCCGTTGTCTGGAAACAGTCTGTCAGTCCTTGTGCAATGGTTCGGCGGGCGTAGGAAATAGGGGTGTCGTTGAAATCGCCACACACAATAATAGGATATTGCCGATGCTCCTCTATATAGCGGTGGACAGCCTCTGCTTGCGGCGCACGACGGGCATTGTTCTTTCCAAGTTTCTCAATAAGGAACATGGATTCCGCTTTGGCGGTGTCGCGCTCCATCTTGCCTCGTAACAGCCGTTTGTAGTTGTCTCGTTCGGTATCAGAGAGGTGGGTGCCTTCCAGATGGTTGTTGATGACCAGTAGGGTGTCCTTGCCTGTATTCAGGAAGTAGGCCACAGAGCCGTTGGTATTTGACGGATACCAGATGCGTTCCTTGCGGATGATAGGAAACCGGGTGTGGATGCCGACGCCATTGAAGGTAAGGGCATTCTTGTGAAGCACGGTGGTATCGTTGTAGGGGTAGATCTTCGCGTATCTTTGGAATACGAACCTGCGCCATGTGTCGACATCTTCCTGTAGGCAGACGATATCGGCCTTTTGTCGTTTCAGATAGCTGAAGACGGTATCGAAACCTTGTTCGTATTTATAATTGCCTCCATAGGTGCAGACGTTGTAGGAGATGAGCTTGATGGTTCCTTCGGGAAGATCCTGACGCATGTTGACTGGCATGAACAGTGTGATGGGCACATAGGCGGCGGCAAAGCCGGCGATGGGAATCCACGCTTTTTTCCACTTGATGACAAGCCAGAAGAATAGGAATAGCAGATTTGCCAGCAGGAATATAGGAAAGGTCATACCCATGACCGATAGGATGGGGTGCTGCTCAGGATTCAGTCTGTCGGAATAGCCCGCCAACAACATCAGCAAGATAGTGGCGATGTTGGCGCCGGCTATCAGGTTGACAACAAATGACTTGATTTGCTTGATCATTGTTTGCTGGCCTCAAAAAGCTTTTGTTTTTCTTCTTTGGTCAGACTATCATAGCCACTTTTGCGGATTTTATCGAGTATGGCGTCAATCTCCTCCTGGTTCTGGCGTTTGCGGGCATTATACTCCATATCGTCCTGTTTCGAACCACCCCGTTCTGCGTGCATGTGGGGATTGGTGTTCTTCTGTTGTTGACGCTGGTCGAAATTGCGCTTCAGCCCCTCGAAGAACTCACGCCCGCGACTTCTATTGAAATTAGCATCCGGATGGCGATTCCAATAGCGTATCATCAGGAAACCGAAGAGCATACCGCCCAGATGGGCCGTATGGGCCACACCATCGCCAGCCGCTGTGATGGACGAATAGAACTCAATAGCCACATAACCCAGCACAAACCACTTTGCTTTGATGGGGAAGGGGAATGGTATGATAAACAACCGCTCGTTGGGGAACGACATGCCAAAGGCTAGAATCACAGCATATACAGCACCAGAGGCTCCAATGGTGGTCCAGGCATTCAGTTGCTGACTGAGCTGCTGACCCACGATGAAGAGATCAGCTATGCCGATGCTCGGATCCTGTTCGTGGATAGTCAGGTAAAACGACACAAATTGGGCTATTTCCTGACATAAACCTGCGCCTATTCCGCAACAAATGTAATAAAAAAGGAATTTCTTTGGGCCCCATACATTCTCTATCACGCAACCGAACATCCACAAGCCGAACATGTTACTAAGTATATGCATAAAATTGGCGTGTAGAAAGAGATAGGTGACCAGTTGGAAAAAGTGGAAATCCTTAGCCATGAAAAAGTGAAGACCACCGATTTCGGCAAGGTCGATTTCACGCATCTGTAGGACTACCGTTGCCAGGAAGGCGATAAAGTTGATAATCAACAGATTCTTTGTAATGGTGGGTATGCGAAACATCTTTTTATCCGTAATATCTAATTTACAATCTCTGATTCAGTGCACATGCACTTTTCACTATTTTGGCGCAAAATTACGAAAAATATCTCGTTTTGGGCCCAAAAATGGGGCTTTAACTATTTTTTTTTATGAAAAAAGCAAATTTTTCGGTTTTTTTGTTGTTTTTTTAATAACTTTCCTTTATATTTGCGAAGGAATTCATGATTATTTCAACTTTTCTATAAATTTTTAAATTAACAACATTATGAACAAAACAGAATTGGTAGAGAAGATTGCAGCAGGTGCTGGTCTCTCGAAGGTAGACGCAAAGAAGGCTCTCGACGCAACAGTAGCAGCTATTAAGGGTGCTCTGAAGGCAGGTGACAAGGTACAGCTCGTTGGCTTTGGTACATTCAGTGTAACCAAGCGCCCAGCTCGTGAGGGTATCAATCCTGCTACCAAGCAGAAGATTAAGATTGCTGCTAAGAAGGTTGCTAAGTTCAAGGCTGGTGCTGAGCTCGCTGACGCTCTCTAAACCTTATTTTGTAAACAAAAATTTAGGGGCTCCGTTTGGAACCCCTTTTTTCGTATCGTTTTTATTTCGGTTGCTTGCCGATGTAGGCAAGAATACCACCATCGACATATAACACGTGACCATTAACCGCATCAGAAGCATGTGATGCGAGGAAGACTGCGGGACCACCCAGTTCTGAAGGATCGAGCCAACGGCCGGCAGGTGTCTTGGCGCAGATGAAGCTGTCGAACGGATGGCGACTGCCATCGGCCTGACGCTCGCGCAAAGGAGCGGTCTGCGGGGTTGCGATGTAACCCGGACCAATACCGTTACACTGGATGTTGTACTCGCCATATTCAGAGCAGATGTTGCGTGTGAGCATCTTCAAACCGCCTTTGGCAGCTGCATAGGCACTGACGGTCTCACGGCCTAACTCAGACATCATTGAACAGATGTTGATGATCTTGCCCTCACGGCGTTCCATCATCTCGGGGATGACGGCAGAAGAGCAGATAAACGGACCAACGAGGTCGATGTCTATGACTTGCTGGAATTCTGCACGTTTCATCTCGTGCATGGGAATGCGCTTGATAATACCTGCATTGTTAACGAGAATGTCAATCTGACCAACCTCCTCATGGATTTTCTCCACGAGAGCCTTCACGGCGTTTTCGTCAGTCACATCGCATACGTAGCCTTTTACATTGCTGATACCGGCCTCTTTGTAGTTGTCTAATCCGCGCTGCAAAGCAGCCTCGTTAATGTCGTTGAAGATGATGTTCTTTGCACCAGCTGCTACGAAAGCCTTGGCAATGTTGAAACCAATTCCGTAAGATGCACCGGTAATCCATGCGTTCTTACCTTCGAGTGAAAAAAGATTTGCCATAATTCTGTTTGTTTTAGAAGTTGTTTTAGTAGTTGGACGACTCGGATTCGAACCGGGAATGACAGAACCAAAACCTGTAGTGTTACCATTACACCATCGTCCAATTGCGGCTGCAAAGGTACGAAATTAATTTGAAGTACCAAAATTTTGCAGCCAAATATTACTTAACGATCAGCAAGTAGTAGTTCTTCTTGCCCTTTTGGGCCAGCAGATACTTGCCGTCGATGAGGTCGTCAGCAGTAATCTCGCGATTCTGATCAGTGAGCTTTTCCTTATTCAGACTGACACCACCACCTTGTACCATCTTGCGCATTTCACCCTTTGAGGGGAAAACGGGTGCAACGGTCGTGAACAACTCAATGGCGGGTTGCCCCAGCTGATCTTTCGAGATTTCGTGCTTCTCTACGCCATCGAACACATCGAGGAAAGTCTGTTCGTCGAGTTTCTCAAGAGCCTCCTTGGTGGATTTGCCAAAGAGAATGTTCGAGGCTTCAATAGCCATATCGAGATCTTCTTTCGAGTGAACCATGACTGTTACCTCTTCTGCGAGACGCTTCTGGAGGACACGGCGGCCAGGATCCTGCTTGTGTTCCTCGACGAGAGCGTCGATGGTATCCTTGTCGAGTGAAGTGAAGATCTTAATATAGCGCTCTGCATCTTCATCGCTCACATTCAGCCAGAACTGATAGAAACGATAAGGTGTGGTGCGGTTGCGGTCGAGCCAGATGTTACCGCTTTCCGTTTTTCCGAACTTCTTACCATCGCTCTTGGTGATAAGCGGACAGGTGAGTGCAAATGTCTCCACTTCATTGCCGAGGGTGCGACGGATGAGCTCGGTGCCCGTTGTCATATTACCCCACTGGTCATTGCCACCTAACTGGAGCTTTACACCATAGTGCTGGTAGAGATACAGAAAATCGTAGCCCTGTAGCAACTGATAGGTAAACTCCGTGAATGAAAGGCCGTCGCGTGCAGTACCATTCAGACGCTGCTGAACGCTCTCTTTGGCCATCATGTAGTTGACGGTGATGTGTTTACCCACCTCACGTGCAAAATCAAGGAAGGTGAAGTCTTTCATCCAGTCGTAGTTGTTAACCATCAGTGCTGCGTTGGCATCTTTCGATTCGAAGTCGAGGAATTTGGCCACCTGCTTCTTGATGCACTCCTGATTGTGGTAGAGTGTCTCGTTATTAAGGAGGTTACGCTCCTGGCTTTTGCCAGAGGGGTCGCCAATCATACCTGTAGCACCACCCACGAGAATAACGGGGCGGTGTCCGCAACGCTGCAGGTGACGCAGCATCATAATACCACAGAGGTGTCCGATGTGCAGGGAGTCGGCTGTGGGGTCAGTACCCAGGTAGGCCGTAACCATCTCCTTCTGGAGGAGCTCCTCGGTGCCAGGCATCATCTGTGCCAGCATACCACGCCATTTTAGTTCTTCTACAAAATTCTTCATATCTTTTTCTTTTTTACTATTCACTATTCACTCTTCGTTATTCACTTCTACGGTACAGGGTCATAGCCAGAACCTCCCCAGGGATTACATCTCAGGATGCGCCAGATGGCCAGTCCAAGTCCTTTGATGGGACCGTGTTTCTTCAGTGCCTGTTTGGCATACTCGCTGCATGTGGGCGTAAAACGGCACGTGGCAGGTGTAAAGGGCGAAATACAGGTTTGATAGAATACGATGGGCAGGCATAGAAGAAAGGCGAATGCCTTCGAAACATAATGACCTATTTGTCGGATGATGTTCATAGTCTCTCAGCCACTTTTCCCAATAGTTTTCTCACGCTCTTCTCCACCGTTGCGCTCTCGTAAAGCTCGTCTGCCAGCCAGATGAATGCAATGGCAAGTGTTTGCTCCTGCTGCACCTTCTCCGTTAGTATCTGCTTGTGGTGGCGATAGGCCTCACGTACCTGACGCTTAACCCTGTTGCGATCCACTGCATGCTTAAAGTGCCGTTTTGATACGCTAACCAAAACTTGTATGGGAACATCGTTTGCCACACGTGCCGTCTCCATGACCACAATCCGCAGAGGAAAGACAGAGACGGAAAAACTGCTGCCTTTACTGAAGAGCTGTTCTATCAGTTTTCTGCTGACGATGCGCTCTCGCTTGTTGAAGGTCGGAGACGCGATGCCCGCCATTATATATATAATAATGTGTAATTACTCCTGATTCTCAATCAGAAAATGCTGCAAGGCACTTGTCATTGAAGGATATTTCTCCGACGGCGCCTCGATGTCGAGTCGCAGACCAGCGTCCTTGGCAGCCTTTGCCGTTGTAGGGCCAAAGGTGGCGATGGTAATCTTGTCCTGTTTGAAGTTGGGGAAGTTCTTCATCAACGACTCGATTCCAGAAGGGCTGAAGAAAATCAGCATGTCGTAATCGAAGGTCTTTACTTCCTCAGGGGTGAAGTCGTTGCTGACAGTCTTATACATCACACACTCACAGTGCTGCAGTTTCTTGGAGTCAAGCAGTATCTCCAAACTGTTGTTATGTACGTCGCTCATTGGCACGAGGTACTTCTCGTTCTTGTGCTTCACCATGGTTGGCACCAAATCGTCGATCTTGCCTGTTTCTCCAAAGAAGACCTTACGCTTGCGGTATTGCACATACTTCTGAATGTATAAAGCGATGGTCTCCGTTACACAAAAGTACTTCATGTCCTCAGGGATCGTGACTCGCAATTCCTTGGCCATATTGAAGAAATGATCAATGGCATGGCGCGATGTGAACACGATTGCCGTGTAGTCCAGGATGTTCACTTTCTGTGTACGGAACTCCTTGGCAGAAATGCCTTCAACCTTGATGAATGGACGGAAAATCAATTCCACATCAAATCTGTTCGCAATATCGTAATACGGCGACTTCTCACTTGTTGGCTTTGGTTGTGAAACCAGAATCTTTTTGATCATCGGAGTCCTAATAATTTATTGTCAATGCATTGGTTATTATTCCAAGTACACCCCATAGAGCGAGCAAGGGGATGATTTCGAGGGTGCAAAAGTACAAAATAATCTGCAGAAACAGTCCGTTTTTTCTGAAAAAGATAACAAAACACTTATAAAAAGTGAGTATTTTAACTAAAACGAGCACAAAAACGGTATAAATGACAATGTTTTGGGCTGGAGCCTCGAAATAACTCTGGAATAAGATAGCAGGATACAGTAATGCCCCCTCTATGGCAGAGAGTATAAGCATGGTGTATCGCCATTGTCCATTATTTTTTCCTAAGAAGAATGTGTAGTTCACTAAAGAATATAATGGATACTTTAGAATCGTATAGACCGTAATAACCAAAAAGATGAGTCCAATAAACAGATATTCTTCTTCGAATATAAACGTCCCGGCTATATAGGTCTTGACATAGAAGAAATAGGCCATAGCCAGTAGCATGCAAGTCTGTATGGCAAAAAATATCAGGGCTATTATCTCGCTTGAGGTGGGCATCTTGATGTCCTCGCGTCGAGGGATATAGAAGAAGTCCTTGATTTGTTGGATTATAAAATTCCGGCATACGGCAAACGCCAGCAATGTTATGACAAAGCATCCCAGCAGAAGGGAACTGATGATATTGTCATTGCTGATATTGTATGGCACAGGGTCACCCGCCACGCCAAAGGGTTCATTCGCCAGTTCCGGATGGTAGAGACTGTCGTCAGCCAGAAAGCGTTCCTTGTTGTAATCAGGTATGTGGATCTCTCGTGGGTTATGTCCCTTGTCGTGACCTGGCAGGTGGAGCGTGTCTGGCTGCTCGCTATAATGTATCTCTCCAGGTTGAAACCATGACTGGATAGCAGAGTCTTGTTGCTCAGGTGTAGCATCCTTAGGCAATAACTGCAGCACCTGATAGGGCGTCTGTGGCTTGGCCGGATGTCTTACCACAGTATCGGCAATGAGGTCTGTAGCAGGTACGCTTGTTAAGATGCTATCCTTTGTCAGCATAGGTTATGACAGTCCGAAGGCTTTACGTATATCCTCCACGCGGTCGAGCTTCTCCCAGGTGAACAGTTCCACATCGATGGTCTTCGTCTCATGATAGTGGCTGGTGAAAGTCTTCTTAATCACCTCTGACTTACGGCCCATGTGTCCATAGGCTGCTGTCTCGACATACATCGGCTGGCGAAGTCTCAAGGTGCGTTCAATGGCTTTAGGACGCAGGTCGAAGAGTTGCTCAATCTTCTTGGCTATCTCGCCGTCTGTCATTCCTACCTTGCTGCGACCATAGGTGTTTACGTAAATATTCATGGGCTGTGCTATGCCAATTGCGTAGCTTACTTGTACCAGCATCTCATCGCTGACACCTGCAGCAACCATGTTCTTCGCTATGTGACGGGCTGCATAGGCGGCACTGCGGTCTACCTTCGAGGAGTCCTTACCAGAGAAGGCTCCACCTCCGTGAGCGCCCTTACCACCGTAAGTGTCAACAATAATCTTACGACCTGTGAGACCGGTATCTCCGTGAGGACCACCAATGACGAATTTGCCAGTGGGGTTCACGTAGTATTTGATATCAGAACCGAAAAGGTCGAGCACTTTCTGGGAATGTATCTGCTGTTTGACGCGCGGAATGAGAATGTTGATAACGTCATCCTTGATTTTTGCCAACATCTTCTCGTCCTCATCAAACTCATCGTGCTGAGTGCTCACCACAATCGTGTCAATACGCTCAGGGATACCGTTGTCGCTATATTGTACCGTTACCTGACTCTTGGCATCAGGACGGAGATAGGTCATTACCTTTCCTTCTTTACGGATATCAGCCAGCGTACGCATAATCAGGTGAGCCAAATCCAGGCTGACGGGCATGTAATTCTCCGTCTCGTTGGTGGCATAGCCGAACATCATACCCTGATCGCCTGCACCTTGCTCGTCCTCATTGCCGTTGTCTACACCTCGGTTGATATCGGCACTCTGCTCATGGATGGCACTCAGAATACCACATGAATTTCCGTCAAACTGATATTCTGCCTTGGTATAGCCGATGCGTTTGATGGTGTTGCGGGCAATGGTCTGGAGATCGATATACACCTCACTGCGAACCTCGCCCATAATAACGACTTGTCCAGTTGTTACAAACGATTCGATGGCGCAACGAGCCTTGTCGTCGTAAGCCAGGAATTGGTCTAATATGGCGTCGCTTATCTGGTCGGCCACTTTATCGGGATGTCCCTCTGATACTGATTCTGATGAAAATAGATATGACATATGCTTCAAATTTGGGTGCAAAGGTACAAAGAAAAAGTGAAAAGTGAAGAGTGAAGCGTGAAGAAATTGTCGTTACCCTCTATTTTTTTGCTTTTTTACTTCTTCATGTTTCTTGGGTGATGCTCCAGAATTTCCCTTCTGAGTGTCGAGGTGTCGATATGTGTGTAAATCTCTGTTGTGCCAATACTCTCATGCCCTAACAGTGCCTGTATGATGCGTAAGTCTGCACCTCCTTCTAGTAATGCCGTAGCAAATGAGTGACGTAAGGTGTGGGGTGAGATGGTCTTTTTGATACCTGCTGTTTCTGCCTGTCGTTTTATCATGATAAGAATCATCGTACGCGTCAGATGACTGCCATAGCGATTCAGGAATACATAGTCTTCCTCACCAGGCTTGATGCGCATCAGATTGCGATCACTAAACCAGAATTCCAACTCTCTGATGGCTCGCTGTGAGATAGGAACAAGCCGTTCTTTGCTGCCTTTTCCTAAGATACGTACATATTCTTCCTCAAGATAGAGGTTTGATAATTTTAGGTTTACTAATTCGCTAACTCGCAGTCCACAAGAGAAAAGCACCTCGATAATGGCACGGTTTCTGTGCCCTTCCCATTTCGAGAGGTCGATGCTGGCTTCCAAAGTGTCAATCTCTTCTGGCGACAACACTTCAGGCAAGTGCTTGCCTATCTGGGGTGACTCCAAAAGTTCCGTAGGGTCATCGTCACGGTAGCCGTCTAACTGCAAGAAGCGGAAGAAACTCCTCACTCCACTCAATATGCGACACTGGCTTCTGGCATTGATGCCGATGTCATGTAATCCAGCAGAGAATTGTTCCAGATCCTCGAGTGTCACATCGCGCACGTCACGCTCTTCCCCTTTCAGGTAGTCGAGTAATTTGCGTAGGTCGTGCTGATAGGCGTCGAGGGTGTTACCCGACATGCCTCGCTGCAACTTCAGGTAACGTATATAACCTTTGACGATGTCTTTTTCCATTAACGGATACCCAGACGGGCTTCAACAACATTCACTACATAGTCGCCCAGCTTCTCACATTCGTTAATGAGGTCCATGTAGATGGTTCCCACGGCGTATGTGTATTCGTGGTTGTTGACATCAGTAATGTTCTGCGTCTTCAACTGGTTACGGTAGTTGTTGATTTCGTGCTCAATGTTAAACGAGCGGTTGATATCGAACGATTCCTTACGTCCCAGCATCAGACGGTTCATCTGCGACAGTGCCTGATCCGTCAGTTCCATCATCTGATGGATGTGATCATACTGTTTTTCAATGAAGTGGTCTTCCTTACCGTTATACTTACGTGAGATGGTGCGGGCCATATTGTAGCAAGCATCGCCGATACTCTCCAATTCCGAAATCTCACGGAGCATGGCACGGATCTTGGCTTTCGTGTCGTCAGAAAGGTGGGCATCACTCACGGAGTCAAGATACTTGGCAATCTCCAGTTCCATGTTGTCGCTGATACCTTCGTACTTCTCGACGCGTGTAAAAAGTTTATTGAAGTCGCCTGCCTTGTTGTCTTTCTTGTTGGTGGCACTGCTGGAGAGGGTGAGCAGTTCGCGTACCATATTAAACATACGCTGCATACGCTCAGAGAACGCCTGGATCTCTTTCTGAGCCTCAAGAACCGAAAGCTCTGGGGTTTTCATGATGCCAGAAGTAATGAAATGCAGGCGGAACTCGTCTTCTTCATCAACCTTCTTAGGTTTAATCACCCAGCATACGAAACGCTCAATCTGTGGAATAAACCAAATAAGTATCAGCGTGTTGGCTACATTGAAACAGGTGTGGAAGGCTGCCAGCACGAAACTCAGTTTGGCAGCGTTGGCTAAGAATACGCTCCCCTCGACAGCCTCTTTCTGCATCGTGACATCGTAGCCTACGAGACTACAGACTGCATCAATGAAGGGACGGAAGACGAATAATATCCAAATGACGCCGAACACATTGAAGAACATGTGTGCCAAGGCTGCACGACGTGCTTGTGTGTTGGCTGAGAGGGCAGCCAGATTAGACGTGATGGTGGTTCCGATGTTCTCACCCATCACCAATGCGATACCCTGATAGATAGGCAGCGCACCACTGGAGCAGAGAATCATGGTGATGGCCATGACGGCTGCTGACGACTGCACGCAGAAGGTGAGAATACCTCCCAACAAGAGGAATATCAGTGTTGTGAGGAATGATTCAGAATCGAAGGAGGCGAAAAAGTCGAGTACGGCTTGGTTCTCGCCCAAATGCATTTCTGTGCCAGTCATACGGAGGGTTCCCAGTCCCAAAAGCAGGAACGAGAGTCCGAAGAGGAAATCACCAATATAACGGTATTTCTTCAGATAAATCAGGATGATACCTAAAAAGAATGCTGGATAGACGGCGCTGGTGATGTCAAACGACATACCAGCCGACATGATCCATGCGGTGAGGGTGGTTCCGATATTCGCACCCATGATGACCGAAATGGCCTGTGCCAAAGTGAGAAGTCCCGCATTGACAAACGAGACGGTCATCACTGTGGTAGCTGTTGAAGACTGGACAGATGCCGTTACTAACATACCCGTCAGCATGCCGGTAAAACGGTTGGTGGTCATTGCACCAAGAACGTGTCGCAACTGTGGTCCTGCCATCTTCTGTAAAGCCTCACTCATCGACTTCATACCGAACATCAGCAGGGCAAGGGATCCGAGTAGTTTAAACAAAACTAACATAGAAATATCTTTTTGATGTTGAGAATTCGGCCACAAAGATACAAAAAAATATTAAATGGTCGTTCATTATTCGCATTTATTTTGTACCTTTGCAAGAAATTTATCCTAAAACATTAAAATAATTGATATGGAACAGACCGTTCAGATCCGCATTCGCAATAATAATGAGACCGTCAAAGCACCGATGGGCTCCACTTTAGAGGATATCTATCAGCTTTCTGGCCTCAAAATGGAGCATGGCCCTTATTCGGCTCGTGTTAATAATAAAATTGAGGGAATGCATTACCGCGTCTTCAACCAGAAAGATGTGGATTTCCTCGACATTACCTCGCCGAGTGGTAACAGGTGCTACACCCGTAGTCTTTTCTTTGTATTATGTAAAGCTGCACATGATTTGTATCCCAATTGTAAAGTGTGGATAGATATCCCTGTCAGCAACGGCTATTATGTGTATCTAGACATTGAGCGTCCTGTGACACTCGATGATGCAGGCGCCATCCGACGTCGCATGCAGGAAATCATTGATTCGGCATTGCCCATTCATCGGTATGAAACGACAACAGAAGAGGCTATACAGATGTTCAAGGAACTCAACCAGTGGTCGAAGGTGAAGTTGTTGGATAGTATGGGCCGTCTTTATACGACCTATTATGATATTGATGGCTATAAGGACTACTATTATGGTGCCTTGTTGACAAATACTTCTCAGTTATATCTTTTCGGGTTGGAAAAGTATTATGATGGATTGTTGCTACGTCTCCCATCTCCTGCACATCCCGACGAACTCGGAGAAATGACGCATCAGGATAAGATGTTCGGTATTTTCAAGGAGCATCACCAGTGGCAGGATATTCTTGGATTAAGGACCATCGGCGACTTGAATCAGATGGTGACACAGAACCATTTCTCAGAACTGATTATGATTAGTGAAGCTTTGCAAGAGAAGAAAATTGCTAAGATTGCTGATGAGATCAAACGACGCTCGAATTTGAGAATGGTACTGATTGCAGGTCCTTCGTCCTCAGGCAAAACGACCACCTGTAAACGTCTCAGTGTCCAACTGGCCGTTAATGGCATCAAGCCCATCGGCATCTCACTCGATGATTATTTCCTGGATCGTGACAAAACGCCACTTGATGAAAAAGGAGATTATGATTTCGAGCATCTTCATGCTTTGAACCTGCCTCTGCTAAATGAGCAGTTGGCGGCACTCTTCCGTGGTGAGGAGGTGGAGCTGCCTCGCTATGACTTCCCTACTGGAACCAGCCAGAAGAGTGGCAGAAAACTCCGTCTCGGCGAAAACGAAATCCTGGTTGTTGAAGGCATTCATGCTTTGAATCCTGAATTGACTTCCCAGATTCCGGAAGAACAGATTTTCCGTGTTTACGCCTCAGCATTGACAACGATCTTGCTCGACAATCACAATTATATTCCCACGACCGACAACCGTTTGCTGCGTCGTATCATCCGTGATCATAAGTATCGGGCAGTAACGGCTCAGGAAACCATTCGTCGCTGGCCTTCTGTACGGGCTGGTGAGAATAAGTGGATCTTCCCTTTCCAGGAGAATGCTGATGCCATGTTTAATACAGCAATGCTCTTTGAGTTGGCAGTGATTAAAAGTCAGGCGGAACCCTTATTGGAACAAGTGCCGGAGAACTGTCCGGAGCATGCTGAGGCCTATCGTCTGCTGAAGTTCCTCCGCTATATCAAACCCATTCCCGATACGCAGATACCGCCCACCTCGCTGATACGCGAATTCCTTGGCGGATCATCATTCAAATACTAAATCTCTTTTGATAAGTCGGAGTGACAAAAGTGTTACTCCGACAATTATTTTTAATTTCTTTAACCTAAAAACAACTGTGTGCGCACAAAATAGTTAGTTATTCATTGTTTATAATTCATATTTAATTAGTACCTTTGCACACGATTTCAAATAACACGGATAATATTCATTTAAAATTAGATTAGTAATATGGCAAAGTTAGATTTGACACAGTATGGCATCACCGGTTCAACAGTGATTGCTCACAATCCGTCGTATGAGTACCTCTTCGAAGAGGAGACTAAGGCTGGACTCGAGGGTTTCGACAAGGGCGTAAACACCGAGCTCAATGCTGTTAACGTTATGACTGGTATCTACACCGGCCGTTCACCTAAGGATAAGTACATCGTAAAGGATGCACAGAGCGAGGACAAGGTATGGTGGACTTCTGAGGAATATAAGAACGACAACCACCCCATGAGCGAGGAGGTTTGGAAGACCGTTAAGGAGATTGCCATCAAGGAGCTCTGCAACAAGAATCTTTATGTGATGGACGCTTTCTGCGGTGCCAACGAGGCTACCCGTCTGCGCGTTCGTTTCATCGTGGAGGTTGCTTGGCAGGCTCATTTTGTAAAGAATATGTTCATCCAGCCTACTGCTGAGGAGCTGGAGAACTTCGAGCCTAACTTCGTTATCTACAACGCTTCTAAGGCTAAGGTTGAGAACTACAAGGAGCTGGGTCTGAACTCAGAGACCTGTGTTGCCTTCAACACTACAAGCCGTGAGCAGTGCATCATCAACACCTGGTACGGTGGTGAGATGAAGAAGGGTATGTTCTCTATGATGAACTACTATCTGCCCCTGCAGGGTATCGCTTCTATGCACTGTTCTGCCAACACCGATATGGAGGGTAAGAACACCGCAATCTTCTTCGGTCTGTCTGGTACCGGTAAGACCACGCTGTCAACCGATCCTAAGCGTCTGCTGATTGGTGACGACGAGCACGGATGGGACGACGAGGGTGTATTCAACTTCGAGGGTGGTTGTTATGCTAAGGTTATCAACCTCGACAAGGAGAGCGAGCCCGACATCTACAACGCTATCCGTCGTGACGCCCTGCTGGAGAACGTCACCGTTGACGCTAACGGCAAGATCGACTTCGCTGACAAGAGTGTGACCGAGAACACCCGCGTAAGCTATCCTATCAACCACATTGAGAAGATTGCCCAGAAGGTGAACAAGAAGAGCGCTGGTCCTGAGGCTAAGAACGTTATCTTCCTCTCTGCTGACGCATTCGGCGTACTGCCCCCAGTATCCATCCTGACTCCTGAGCAGACCAAGTACTACTTCCTCTCTGGTTTTACAGCTAAGCTGGCTGGTACAGAGCGTGGTATCACTGAGCCCACTCCTACCTTCAGTGCTTGCTTCGGCCAGGCATTCCTCGAGCTGCACCCCACAAAGTATGCTGAGGAGCTGGTTAAGAAGATGGAGAAGAGCGGTGCTAAGGCATACCTCGTAAACACTGGTTGG
>CADAAR010000024.1 GCA_902785945.1 uncultured Prevotellaceae bacterium | reverse complement strand
AGGAATCATCGAGATGTTCCTGCCCATTCATATACAGGATAACGGCTCATGGTCGTATATAGGTTATCGGGGATTGGCTTCACACGGTGGCACTATAGGCCTTTTCGTCGCTTTGGCATTCTATTGGAAGAAGGAAAAACTCAAACCCATGATGGTGTTAGATAATGTCGCCATTGCCGCTCCTGCCACGGCTTGTTGTATTCGTCTGGGCAACCTGATGAATTCTGAAATCATTGGAAAGACTACTGATATGCCGTGGGCTTTTATCTTCCATAGCCAAGAGGCACTGGTAAACGGAGAATTGGTTCCACGTCATCCGGCACAACTCTATGAAGCCTTGGCCTACCTTCTAATCTTTGCCATTGGCGTTTTCCTTTATCAGTATTGGCGCAAATCCCAACACATGATGACGACATCACCTATCGCTGTTGGGTCGGGATTCTATTTCGGATACTGTATCGCAACAATATTTACCTTTCGATTCTTCGTTGAATTTCTGAAAAAAGAACAAGTGGATTTCGAACAAGGCATGTGTCTTGATATGGGGCAGTTGCTGAGCATTCCTTTAGTGCTTTTGGGCTTATGGTGTATGATAAAGAAAAGAAGATGAAAAGGATAATTATGAAAAGAATGCAGAGATGTGGGACGTATTAGTTAAATTCCTGGAGAAGATAGGTAAAATCAAGAAATGAAACATCTGACACCATATCGCCAAAACGAAAAATCCCTCTCGCCGGTGAGGGGGAAAGGGATAGTGTTGGTATTTAGTTATAGAGAACAGATTAACTCATTTTACCCAGTCCTCTATATCAAGATCCTCGATATGACTAAAGTGCTTTACATTGTGAGTGACAACCGTCAGACCTGCAGCTTTTGCAGCACAGCCTATGAGAAGGTCGAAATCCTCAATGGGTTTTCCACTATCCTTCAGGCGCAACTTCTCTTGGGCATAAACATCGATACTGTCGGCAAAAGGCAGTACCTTTACTTCATTTACGAAATCATCTATCAACTTCAGATTTTCCTCCGTACGATTACTCTTGTAAGCACCGTAGCGCAATTCGGCCAGCACTACGTCACAGATGAAACACCGCTCACGACCTATCTTGTTCAACCGTTGAGCCACATCATGGTTGTCGCGGAAAAGCTGTTCTACTTTCGCGAATATCACTGATTATTTCTTCTGCTGAACGGCTATCTTTCCAAGCACCGGCAAAACGGTTAGCCCAATCTGATTCCGTCTTAGCCTTTTTCGCTGGAACCAACGACTTCACAAAAGCCAGCATCTTTGTCATTGCCGACTCATTGTCAAGAAGCGGACTCATCTCACGGAACAATTCCGCACGTAACTCTATTGCTGTCATAATCGTAATCTTTTTGTTCTCGGGGGCAAGGACGGTGCAAGCGAGAGCAATCAAGTACACTTGAATTGCCGAGGCGTAGCCCGTTCTCGCATCCTTCTTCGGCTGCAAAGATACAAAGAAAAATCGAATAAACAAAGAATTCGCATAAAATAACATGAAGTGCAACCTTTTAAACGAGAAAAGAAGTATGAGTCCTTAAATAAATAGCAAAACATTTGGGCGTTTCAAAGAAATGGAGTAACTTTGTCGCCCGAGAGCATCCGACAGCTTTCTTGATATTCTCGAACCGCAATTCAAAAATATCCTCTGAAAGACGGCTGCCTGCTCACGTATCCACAACGGAAACGTGGGCATTGGCCGTATCTATATACTGAGGATAGGCAATGCGGGCCCGAGAAAGTATATCGAGAAATCCAATTAACCCACGTTCTCCGTTTTTCTCCAAAATAATCTTATTGTTTAATTATTGAGAAAAACGTGAAAATGAATCACAATGAAGAAGTCCCAGACTTTCTGGGAGGGCGCGGTGACATGCTGCCCGCCGATGTCTTAAAGGTGTTGAACGAACTGCTGGAACAACTGCACCGGAAAGACAAAAAACACCAAGGCAGCCCCGTGTTCATCTATGCTCCAGGCAGCCAGTATGTGGATACCCAGATAAACATTGGGAAGGTCCAACCCGACTCTCCCAAGGGAACGGAGAAAGGAACGAGTAACTTGCCTGAAGTGCTCGCTACCGATGGCGCGATGGCGTTATGGCGGAAGGCGCAGCAGGCGGGCTACGTGGATGAGCACTACCAGCCCCTGCTCTCGCGGACGCAGGCGGCACTGTTGGCTCACTATATGGCAAAGAAGTTGGAAATCAAAGATAAATGGAAGACCTTCGAGGTGTTATGGGATCGAAGGAATATGTATCGCGATTATTACGATGCCATGAATCAGGATCAAACCTATCTGTTTCTTGATAAGCTGAAAGAACTGTTCGAATAACATTTCTTCGGGCGAAATCTGTGAGAAAATGAATAGATTTCGCCCGAATTTACTCTATTTTGGGCGAAATCTATCGCAAAATAGTTAGATTTCGCCCAAAATGCTTGTTGGTATCAAAGAATTATTGTATCTTTGCCGGGTGTTAAATAAGTGTGTTGTAATGGAAACTATTATTGGAAGAGAAGCGGAGATTAAAAGACTGACGATAGCTGTAGACAGTCCTCGTTCTGAGTTTGTTGCTCTATATGGGCGTAGGCGCGTAGGCAAGACGTTCTTGATAAATCAGATGTTCCGGAATCAGTTTGCATTCAAGATGACAGGAGTTATCGAAGGCACGTTGAAAGACCAGTTTACTGCATTTGCCGATGCGATGAGCGATTACGGTTATGGTATTTCCGAGATGCCGAAAGATTGGATGTCGGCCTTTATCATGCTGAAAAATGCATTGAAGCTGAAAATGAACAGTGGCGAGCGTTGCATCATCTTTATCGATGAACTGCCGGCAATGGATGCAGAGGGCTCGAATGTGGCCAGTGCCGTAGGATATTTCTGGAATAATTGGGCCAGCCAGTTCGATAACATTGTCTTTATAATCTGTGGCAGTGCCACCAGTTGGATGATAACCAATGTCATCGATAGTAAGGGAGGACTTCATGACCGGATTACGGTTGAAATGCCGATTCATCCATTTACACTCAAGGAAACCGAAAGTTATCTTGAAAGCCAGCGTTTCATCTGGAATCGCCAAATCATACTACAGGCATATATGATTTTTGGCGGTATTCCATATTATCTTAGTCTGTTAGACCGTGAGGAGAGTCTTGTGCAGAATATAGACCGCTTGTTCTTTAGTCAGGATATGCAGATGCGCCGTGAGTTCCGCCGACTGTTTAATACTTTATATAAGAATCCGGATAGATACATTGATATCATCAAGGCTTTGAGTAAAAGTCGAAAAGGGCTGACTCGAGAGGAAATTGCCAAAGAACTGAAGTGTGCCAACAACGGACACTTGGGAAAACAATTAGAGGATCTTGTGTTTTGTGACCTCATACGTAAGAATGTAGTCCGTGAGAAGAACATAAAACGAAAAGATTCCATTTATCAGGTATGCGACTTCTTCAGTCTGTTTTATATGGCCTTTATAGATAAGGCTGAGGTTGAATTGCAATACTGGGCGCACCATATCAATACCCCGGAAATCAATTCGTGGATGGGACTTACATACGAACGGGTTTGTATGGCTCATATCCCACAAATCAAACATGCCCTGCATATCGATACCATCTCTACGCTTAGCTATTCGTGGCGAAGCAAAATGACAACCCCTGCAGCACAAATAGACATCATCATAGAACGGGCGGACAAGGTTGTTAACATCTGTGAGGTTAAATACAGTCAGGATGAATATAATCTGAATAAGGAGGAGTACGACAAAATCAGTAAGCGTAAGAATGCATTTATACAAGAGACAGGACTTCGTCATACTCCCTGGATTACGATGATTACCACAGAAGG
The DNA here is from genome assembly GCA_902785945.1 of uncultured Prevotellaceae bacterium. Lineage (GTDB taxonomy): Bacteria > Bacteroidota > Bacteroidia > Bacteroidales > Bacteroidaceae > Prevotella. Next base: position 45,124 of record CADAAR010000024.1, on the reverse strand, counting down.
TGTAGCACAAGGTAAATATTCAGAGATGATTCAGAGTCAAGTCAGACTGGACGAACTATTTGAGATATAAGAAAATAGAACGTTCTTCCCTACCACGTTATACCCCCTACATATCCGTACATTGTAGGGGGTAAGTGTTTTTTCTTTTTCGTATCTTTGCCGCCGAGATATAATCTTTATCGTTATGGAAGAAGAAAAGCCTAAGAAGAAACGAAAGAAGGCTCCGATTAAGCGAGAGCCATCAAGTTCGCTTGAAATGGCCGAGCGTGAGGAGACTCGACCGAAGGTCAAGAAAGCCGCAGAAGAGAGTGAGAAGGAGCACAAGAAACCGTGGCAGGAGAAGTATGCCTCGCCGGAAGAGATAGAGGACTTCCTCAACAACCACATCTACCTGCGGCGGAACGTTGTCACCCTGCGGACGGAGTGGCGGGAACCGTCGAGCTACGAGAGCGACGGCACCGAGAAGTGGGAGCCGATGAACGACTGGAAGCTGAACACGTTGTGGAAAAAGATGGCGAAGGAGAAACCCGTGATCTTCGACCACATGAAGAAGGTGATCAACTCAGACAGCTTCCCCGACTTTCACCCGTTCTGTTTCTATCTGGAGCACCTGCCACCGTGGGACCACAAGAACGACTATATCCTGGAGATGTCGCTGTCGGTCTCGGTCAAGGGCGGCGTGGAGGAACAGATGCGCTTTGCCGAATACCTCAGGAAATGGCTGGTTGCGATGGTGGCAGGATGGGTGGATGAGCGCGAGGTGAACCACGTCATCCTGATCTTCATCGGAGAGCAGGGCATTTACAAAACCACCTGGTTCAACTATGTCCTGCCGCCGGAATTGAGAAGATATTTCTATACGAAGACCAATGCCGGCCGTATGACGAAGGACGATCTGCTGGTGTTGGCACAGTACGGACTGGTGTGCTACGAGGAGCTGGATACGATGTCGTCGCGCGACCTGAACCAACTGAAGTCGGCGGTGACGATGCCGTCGGTCGACGAACGCGCACCCTACGCCTCGTTTGCCGACCACCGCAAGCATATCGCCTCGTTCTGCGGCACGGGTAATAACGTGCAGTTCCTCAGCGATACGACGGGTACGCGCCGCTGGCTGCCATTCGAGGTGGAACAGATCGAATCGCCACGCGACCATCCCTTCAACTACGAGGGCATCTACAGTCAGGCGTATACGCTCTACCAAGAGGGCTTTGAGTACTGGTTCTCACCGAAGGAGATCAGGCAGCTGTCGGAGCACAACAGCCAGTTTGAAACGCCGAAGGACGAACTGGAGCTGGTGGACTATTACTTCCGTCATCCGATAGGTGCCGATACGGGTGAGTTCATGCCGACGGCCATCGCCAAGCAGATTGTGAGCAGTCCCGGCATGAATGTGAGTACCGTGGCCCTGGGTCGTGCCTTTAAGAAACTCGGTTTCAGGGACGGCACTGAGAACCGTTGCCGCGGGTTCTACGTCGTGCGCCGTCCTGACGAGGAGCGTCGTACCCGTGCCCGTTCGCTGGCCTACGAGGCCGCTAAAAGTGATACACAGATCACAGATGACACAGATACTTTCTAACATCCCTCGCGTACCGCGCCCGCGCCTACGCGGTACGCGAAGACTTTATACATTTATCTGTTACATCTGTGTATCTGTGTAAGGAGAGTAGGAGTAAAGGAGTAAGAAGTAAAGGAGAAAAGTAGATATGAAAGCAATGTCGAAACAACAGCTGGCAGAAATCGCAGGGGTCACGACGAAGACGCTGATGACTTGGTGCGAGCCGTTCCAGAAAGAACTGGAGGCAATGGGCATGCAGCCCCACATGAAAGTACTGCCTCCACATATCGTCCGCTTCATCACCGAGAAATTCTGCATCGATTTAGAGGATGCTAACGTGTAAATCGGGAATAACGGGAAGAATGTGGAGGAAACGGGAGTAAACGGAAGGAAACGGAAAGTGACCTTCCGTTTACTCGTATCTTTGTATCTGGTAAGCAAGACGAACCGAAGGGCTGTCTTCCACGGTTTGTTCAGATATCTCGGACGACTCATTCAGACTATTTCCATACCCCTGTAGGGATTATCTGAACACGTCATAGAGACTATCCGGATAGCACGAAGAGACTATCTGAACGACGCGTAGTTGACCTCTCCTTTTTGCCTCGGCTGCCCAAAATTGTAAATGGTAAATTGTATAATTGTCAAATTAAAAAATGAGTCAGAAGTACATTAAATCACAGAACAAGAATTCGCACAATGCGAAGAGCTACGGCAAGTACTATGCGACTGCCGTGTATGACAATCATTTCATCGGTACGGAGGAGCTGGCGGACTTCATCCAGCAGCAGGCCTCGGTGAAGAAGTCGGACATCAAGGCCGTGCTCGACGAGCTGGGCGCTGCCATGAAGCACTACTTCGAACTGGGTCAGAAGGTGAAGCTCGACGGTATCGGTATCATGAAGGTGGGCTTCTCGTCGATCGGCGTTGCCAGGATCGAGGACTGCACCTCGGCCACGATCACCACGCGCCGCGTGCTGTTCCAGCCTGAAACGGAGCGCGTCGTGGTGGGTCAGGAGAAGAAGCCCGACGGCAGCGTCAAGCAGAAGTACGTGAATGCCATCACACTGCTGAAGGACGTGGTCTTCGAAGAGACCCACGACAACTCTATGAACGCGGAGCCGGAAGGGTCAGAAACCGAGGGCAATGGCTCAGGAAGTGGCAATGGTAGTTCGCAGAACTCCGAGAATTCTGGTAACTCCGGAAACTCTGGTCAGAGTCAGCAGGGTGGCGACAGCCAGAATCAGTCGACAGGCTTTGCCCTGACCATCTCGAAGACGGGTACGGGCTCCGCCAACGTCACCATCAACGGCAATGCCGTTTCATCGGGCTCAAGCCTGAGTGAGGACGATGAGGTGGCAATCAGCATCACCCCGGCTGAGGGTCAGGTGCCGACGGCGACCATCAACGGCTCTGAGATCGAGCTCACCGAGGACGGTGGTGTCTACACCGGCAGCTTTGCCATGCCTGGCCAGGCCTCAACCCTGATCATCAACACCGGTGAAGGCGAAGATGACGACTACGATCCGAATGCGTAAACCCTAAAAACAGAAGCGTATGACAAAGAAGGAAGCAGCAAAATTCATTGTGCAGATCATTGCATCGATCGCGACAGCGATACTGACCGCACTGGGTGCTGTTAGTTGCACAATTTAGTTGAACGTTTAGAGATGAGAACCATCACCATGTTAGTCATTCATTGTTCTGCCGTGAAGCCCGACCAGACCAGTTCGGCCGCTCAGATAGATACGTGGCATCGCAAGGATAACCATTGGAAATTTGGTATCGGCTACCACTACGTGATCCGACGAGACGGAACGATAGAGCCAGGCCGTCCGGAATGGATGGTCGGTGCCCACTGCCTGAACCACAACGCCCACTCGTTAGGCATCTGCTACGAGGGCGGGCTGGACATCCGCGGTGATCCTGCTGACACACGCACCGAGGCACAGAAGAAGGCACTCAGATGGTTGTTGGGTCAGTTACACAGAGCTTACCCCCGCGCCGTGATCCTGGGACATCATGACCTCGACCCCCAGAAGGATTGTCCTTGCATCCCAGACGTTGCCCATGAGTATGCTGATCTACAGCCCAAATAACAAGAATCCCCGCTCGGCTGAGCGGGGATTTTGTTGTTTAGTAAGTCATCTTAGGCTCCAGTTCCTTGGCCTGGTCGATCATCTTCTGAATCTCAGCCACAGCAGGAACACGTCCGCAGATGTGGAACTCGGCGTTGATCTCCTCGAGCTTCGGCTGCAGGTTCTCTGCCACACGGTGACGGAACTCCTTAACGGTGTCGACGCCAGCCTTCTCGAGCAACTCAGAGAACTGAGGACCTACGCCGTTGATGCGGAACAGGTCGGCATGGTTGGTCCAGCGCAGAATCAGCTTCTCGCTGATGCCTGTGGCATCGGCCAACTCCTTGCGGCCCTTGGGGGCAGCACACTTCTCGAGCAGTTCACTTACTTTGTTGATACCAGCGGCAACCAGCTTCTCTGCATAAACGTCGCCTACTCCTTCGATGTCGATAATCTTGTAATCCATAATCTGTTGGTTTTAAAAGTTGATAAGTAAAAATATTATAAGTTTTATGCTGCAAAGATACAAAAAAAAGTGAATAGTGAATAGTGAATAGTAAATAGTTTATGTTTTTTTTGTAATTTTGCATCAAAATCAGAGATTATGCACGTATTTCTGAGTGAGGAGATATGGGAATTTGACCTCGCTGCGGCTCTCAAGGAGATTTCTGAGCAGCGACGTGAGCAGGCTCTCAAGTTCAGACACGAACTGGGGCAGCGGCTCTGTGTGCTGGCCTATCAGCTGTTGAAACGGGGCCTGAAAGAGGTGTACGGCATGGAGGATAACCCTGAGTTTATCTATAATGAACATGGGAAACCCTCGATCGCAGGCCATCCTGAGATATTCTTTAATCTCAGCCACTGCAAGGAGGCGGCTATCTGCGCCATCAGCGAACGGCCTATAGGGGTGGATGTGGAGTCGGTACGATCGTTCAACGACAGTTTGGTGCACTATACGATGAACGACGATGAGATACGTGAGATTGAAGCGGCTGAGGATAGGGCGGTGGCCTTTATCCGACTGTGGACGAAGAAGGAGGCGGCCCTGAAACTGATAGGCACGGGCATCAGCAAAGATATGAAACAAGTGCTACTTCAGAAAGGGCTTCATTTTGAGACTTTTACCGACAAACAGCACCGTTTCGTCTACTCGGTGTGTCAATTTTACATTTAATTACGAAAAAAAACTGCAAATTGTTTGTTGGTTTGCGATTTTTTGTGTACCTTTGCAGCCGATTAGTTAGACCATTAAGAAACCATTTAAAAATTTTTTCAGGTGAAGCGTTTTGTAAAAGCATTGTTGATTGGGTTACCAGTTGTTACATCGTTAATGTTGGCAAGTTGTCAGGGCTCTTCAAAAGGAGCTGCTGATTGTTGTGCTGATTCTACCCAGGTTCTTGGTACAGATACCACTATGGTGTCGGATACTTTGAGTACTGAGGTGTCGGCTATGGTAGAGCGTGGTGTGGTGTTGGAGCGTGTCCAGACCATTTATTCGCTTATCAAGCAGGAGTGTTCCTATTTGGGTGGCTCAACCGACAGCGATCTGCTCGACAAAGCTTTCTGTACAAAATCGTGGAACCAGCTGCTGATGGCCGTTCGCCGTCAGGAGTATCTTACAAACACGCTCTTCTTCGAGGTGAACCACTGGACGATGTCGCATGATACCGACCTGGTGAGCTTCGAGGAATTTGAGGTGAGAAACATGGTGTTCTCTGATGACGAGAAGCGTGCTCAGGTCGACTTCACCGTTTATGAGGAGAATAGCTATACACCAGCCCGTATAGAGCTGGTGTATGAGGATGGTCAGTGGAAGATAGACAATTTCTATCACCTGAAGTATATGTTCAACATGCGTGAACGTATGTGGGAATATCTGGATAACACCCAGATGGCCTATCTCCTCTAATCAGGAAATACTTTTTATTTTACAAGATTGCCCAGAATGTCGCGCGTCAGTTCCTTTGTGATGGAACGCGTTGCGGCGCTGGTTGCATTCTTCACCACACGACCTGTAGCAGAGGTCTTCGACTTGGTCTTCTTACCCGTTACCTTATCGCTGACATAGGTGCCAAGGATGGTGGCAAGGGTTGAGGTAATGGCAGTGATCACAGCCTTCCAAACCTTACTCATCATGCCGGGCTTTTTCTTCTCGGCCTTTCCCTCTGCCGGTTTCGGAATGGCAATCTCCGCTTCTTGCTTTTCTGCTTCTGCCAGCTGACGCTCTGCATCGGCGATGAGCATCTCGAAGGCACTGTCACGCTGCTTGGTTTCGTCGTACTTGCCATAGATGCGGCTCTGACGGATGATATCGTTGCGCTGACCTTCGGTGATGGCACCAATCTGAGACAACGGGAACAGAATCTTGGCGCGCTCCACCATGTTGGGAGCACCTTTCTCGTCGAGGAAGCTGACGAGCGCCTCACCGGTCTCGAGATTCATGATGGCCTCGTCGGTCTTGAACGCCGGATTGGCGCGGAAGGTGTCGGCAGCCGTCTTTACGGCTTTCTGGTCCTTCGGCGTATAGGCGCGCAGGGCGTGCTGTACGCGGTTGCCAAGCTGGCCGAGGATATTCTCGGGGATATCTGTCGGACTCTGGGTAATGAAATAGATGCCCACACCTTTCGAACGGATGAGGCGGATGACCTGTTCAATCTTGTCGAGCAGGGCCTTTGAGGTGTCGGTGAAGAGCATGTGAGCCTCGTCGAAGAAGAACACGAGCTTCGGCATTGGCAGGTCGCCCACCTCGGGCAGGGTGGAGTAGAGCTCGCTCATGAGCCACAACAGGAAGGTGGAGTAGAGCTTGGGCTGCAGCATCAGCTTGTCGGCAGCCAGGACGTTCATGATACCCTTGCCGCCTTCGGTCTGCAACAGGTCGTAGATGTCGAACGAGGGCAGGCCGAAGAACTTATCGGCTCCCTGAGCCTCCAACTGCAACAGCGAGCGCTGGATGGCGCCGATGGTAGCAGTGGTGATATTGCCGTATTTCGTGGTGTACTCCTTGGCATGCTGTGACACCCAGTCGAGCATGGCGCGCAGGTCCTGCAGATCGTCGAGCAGCAGTCCGCGCTCGTCGGCTATACGGAACACAATGTTGAGGACACCGTCCTGCGTCTCGTTCAGCTGTAACAGACGGGAGAGCAGCTGCGGTCCCATCTGTGAGATGGTGGCACGCATGGGGTGGCCTTGCTCGCCAAAGACGTCGAAGAAACGAACGGGACAGGCTTGGAACTCGGGGTTCTCGATGCCGAACTCGGGCAGGCGCTTCTCAATGAAACCACTCATCTTTCCCACTTGGGAGATACCTGAGAGGTCGCCTTTCATATCGGCCATGAAACAGGGAATGCCTGCCTGGCAGAATGTCTCGGCCATCACCTGCAGGGTAACGGTCTTTCCTGTACCTGTGGCTCCCGCAATCAGTCCGTGACGGTTTGCCATCTTACCTGTAATGCTGAGTGCGCCGTTAGCGCAATGGGCGATATAAAGCCCTCTTTCTTTGTCGAGCATATTTTAAAGTTTTAAGTTCTGCAAAAAAGGCTCCCTCATTGGGAGCCTTTATATTGATTTAGTTGTATTTCAGAATCTGTCCCGGCATCAGTCGGATGTTCTTGCCGATCTTATTCAGTTTACAGAGGGCGTCGACCGTCATACCGCGTTTCTTTGCGATGGTCTGAAGGGTCTCACCCTTCTTCACCTTGTGGAAATGAACGTCGGAAGTAAAGGAGGCCTCGGGAGCAGCGATGGCCATCTCTTCGTCATCGTCGTCCTCGTCGGTATCAAAGCGGCTGTTATGAGTAGCGGAGTTGGCACCACGCAGACGGGTGGCCAGAGCTGACTCAGAAGCATACTTCTTACGATTATAGGTGTAATAGTCGCCTGTTACGTCCTGTGCACGGAAGTCGAACAACAGGGCGGGGTTGATGGCTACACCACAGAGACGGGTCTCAAAGTGCAGGTGAGAACCGGTACTACGACCAGTGTTACCACCTAAGCCGATAGGATCACCAGCCTTCACTTCCTGATCCTCACGAACCAGCTGCTTCGACATGTGGGCGTAATAGGTCTCCAGTCCGTTATAGTGACGGATGACGACATATTTACCATAGCCGCGGGCTTCGTACTTCACGATGCGTACCTTACCAGAGAAGGCAGCACGGATTGTATCGCCGACATATACCTTGATGTCGAGACCTTTGTGCTGGCGTCCCCAACGGGCACCGAAGTTAGAGGTGATGACACGGCTGGGTGTCGGCATGACGAAACCGCGCAAGTCGATAGTGGCAGTCTCGGGCAAAACGGCGTTTGCGTTATGATAATGGGTCATTTCCGTATCCCACTCGTCGTACAGGTCGGCAGCGGGGTTATCGAGCATCTCCTGATGAATCAACTGGTGGAGTGCTACGGAATCAACCTTCTTCATTTTCTTGTCTACGGGAGCCTGACGTGCTAACAAATCCTGACCATTCATGGGGACGGTTGCTAACGACATCAGTGCGAATATAAATGTAATCTTCAGATTCTTTAAATTCATTCTTTAGTTGGGTTTTTGATTGCTTAAAGCAAAAATACGTGTGCAAAGGTAATAAAAACTTTCCGAAAACACAAAAGATATGTGTGTACGTTAACAAAGTTTTGGAATGTTTTAACACTTAATGGCTTACGAGATGGCTGCCCAGTTGATATTTGTCTTCCGTAATTCCTTTAATCTGCGCCACAAAATGGCATATTTGTCGGAGGTGCAGGTGGGGTCTTCCTCGATGATGGGCTGAGCCGTTTCACGAGCCATCTGAACGAGCTGTCCGTCGCGGGCAATGTCGGCAATTTTCAAGTCGAAAGCCATACCGCTCTGTTGGGTGCCTTCCAGATCGCCAGGACCACGTAGTTTCAAATCGGCCTCGGCAATACGGAAGCCATCGTTGGTGTCGCACATGATGTCGATACGCTTACGGGTGTCTTCGCTGAGCTTATAAGGGGTGACGAGGATACAGAAACTCTGGTCGGCACCACGACCTACGCGTCCGCGGAGCTGGTGCAGCTGGGAAAGACCGAAACGCTGGGCTTCGAGGATGACCATCACAGAGGCATTGGGCACGTTGACGCCTACCTCGATGACGGTGGTGGCGACAAGGATCTGTGTCTCACCTTTCACGAACTTCTGCATCTCCTCTTCCTTGTCCTTGGGTTTCATCTTGCCGTGGACCTTACTCAGACGGAACTCCGGGAAGGCCTGCTTCAACACTTCGAAACCGTCTTCAAGATTTTTCAGGTCTGACTTCTCGCTCTCCTCGATGAGAGGGAAGACGATATACACCTGACGACCCTCGCGGATCTGCTGACGGATACCGTCGTAGAGCGAGGTCATGCGGGTGTCGAAGACATGGGTGGTGCGCACGGGTTTGCGACCTGGCGGCAACTGGTCGATGACACTCACATCGAGGTCGCCGTAAAGGGTCATGGCGAGGGTACGGGGAATGGGCGTCGCCGTCATCACAAGCACATGCGGGGGATTGGTGCTCTTGCTCCAGAGCTTTGCACGTTGGGCGACGCCGAAGCGGTGCTGCTCATCGACCACCACAAATCCGAGACGGGCAAACTGTACCGTATCCTCGATGACGGCATGGGTGCCCACAAGGATATGGATGGTGCCGTCCATCAGCCCTTCGAGCACTTCTTCTCGGCGCTTGCCTTTCACGATGCCCGTCAAAAGCGCCACGCGAAGGTCCATACCCTTCAGAAATTCCATGATGGTGGCCAGGTGCTGTTCGGCAAGGATTTCCGTAGGCGCCATGATACAGGCCTGATAGCCGTTGTCGATGGCAATGAGCATAGACATCAGGGCCACGAGGGTCTTGCCGGAGCCCACATCGCCCTGCAACAGACGGTTCATCTGACGTCCGGAGCCTACGTCGACACGGATCTCACGGATGACTCTCTTCTGCGCCTCGGTCAGTGGGAAAGGCAGGTGATGGCGATAGAAGGTGTTGAAGACTTCGCCCACTTGTGAGAAAATATAACCTCGGTATTTCCTGCGCTGGTCGCTGGCGTACCTTAATATATTCAGTTGGATATAGAAAAGTTCCTCGAACTTCAACCGCACCCTGGCACGCTCCAGGTCTTTGGCATTTTGGGGATAATGTACGGTGCGAAGGGCCTCGTCGCGTCCCATGAGATGTAGTTTTGCGATGAGGAAGTCGGGGAGGGTCTCAGACAGAGGAGGGAGTTTCTCGACGAGCGTCTTCGTCAGCCGTTCGATGGCACGCGAGTTCAGACCGCTCTTCTTCATCTTCTCCGATGTGTTGTAATAGGGCTGGAGCCCCATCGTCGAGAGGTCTAGTTTTGCTGCGTCGTCGAGGTCGGGATGGGTGAAGTTGATGCGGTTGTTGAAGACCGTGGGCTTGCCGAACACGAGATACTCGGTACCGATCTTGTAGGTCTGCTTGGCGTATTTGCCACCATTAAACCACGTGAGGTCGGCGATGGCGGTACCATCCGTAAAATGAGCCACGACACGCTCCTTGCGGGGTCCCATGGGGAAGGTCTCGAAGCTGAGGATATGACCAACGACCTGCACATAAGGCATATCGCCCGTCAGTTCGTGGATGGTGTAGACCTTCGAGCGGTCGACATATTTGTAAGGATAGTATTCGAGCAGGTCACCATAGGTCTCAATGCCGAGCTCATTGCTCAGCATCTTCTTGCGGTTAGGCCCTACGCCCGGCAAGTATTTGATATCTTGGTCTAAGATATTCAATTGAGAATTTACAATTGAGAATTGATTATGGCTTCGGCAACGGTGATGTCGTAAGGGGTGGTGATCTTGATGTTCTCGCGATTGCCCTCGACGAGGGTGATGGGGTGGCCGTAACTCTCCACCACGGAGGCATCATCGGTAAAGCCGTCGTTATAAGGCTGACGGTTCGCAGCCTTGAGCAGCTGAATATCAAACGTTTGTGGCGTCTGAACGAGGCGATACTGATCGCGAGGCACCGTGATGGAACTCGGATTACTCACAGCATTCGGATTACTCTGATTACTCGGAAGTATCTGCCTGACGGTCTCCACGACGGGAATCACGGGGATAACGGCCTTTGTCTGACGAGCTGTTTCGTAGCAACGGGTAATCACCTCGATGCTGGGAAAGGGGCGCACACCATCGTGCACACCGACGACTCCCTCAGCATCGTCGGGAACGAGTGTGAGACCATTCTGCACGGAGTGGAAGCGTGTCTGACCGCCATTGGCAATCTGATAATCCACTTGGAACTCGTACTGCTTACAGAGCTCTTGCCAATAGTCCTGCTGGGCCTCGGGCAAAACGAGGATGATCTGCAGCGCCTCGGAATAGGCCCTGAACCGTTCCAACGTACGCATCAAAATCGGTTTCCCACCTATCGGCAGAAACTGCTTGGGGATATCACCTCCCATTCGCAGGCCCTTCCCGCCTGCCACGATGATGACAAATTCTTCACTCTTCACTCTTCACTCTTCACTTTTGAGCCATCAGGTGCTTGAAGCGCATGCCCTCTGCAATCTGGTCGGAGGTCTTCTTGTCGACGAGCTGAGCGAGCAGTTCATAAGCGTAAGGGAAGGCGGCAGCAGGACCCTCGCCTGTAGTAACGTTTCCATCAACGGTAAAGAGGTCGCCTGTATAGGTGGCACCTGCCTCTTTCAGTGCCTTCTCGAAGCCCGGGTAACAGGTTGCCTTCTTGCCGTCGAGCACGCCAAGCTGAGCCAGAACCACTGCGGGAGCAGCACAGATGGCAGCCACCTTCTTACCTGCTGCAAACTGGTTCATGACCACCTTGCAAACACCCTCGTGCGCAAAGAGATTGCTGGCACCAGGCATACCACCGGGCAGCATGATCAGATCGGCATCAGCATAATCGCTCTGCTCAAACTGGATATCAGCTTCGATATTCACACCGTGAGCCGACTCTACCAACGGGAACTCTGTGGTGCTCACCGTTACGACATCCACACCACCACGACGCAGTACGTCGATGGGAATCAGCGCCTCGACATCCTCGAAGCCGTCTGCTAAGAATACATAAACTTTTGCCATAACTTTTTCTTTTATTTGGGTTTCTGACCGCAAATATACAAATAAAAGTGAAAAGTGAAGAGTGAATAGTGAATAATTTGCTGCCGCTATAGCATTTTTTCTTAATTCTTAACTCTTAATTCCTTATTTATTCTTATCTTTGTCCCCAAATTGAATAGAGATGGAACATAACAAACTCAGATTCGCCCTTATTGGCAACATCTATCAGGGTAAGAAGTCGGCCAGTATCCAACAGGTGCTCTCCAGCATCAGTCGCTATGAAGCCGAGCTTTATGTCGATATGGAGTACTATTATTTCCTGAAAGACAACCAACGACTCGACATCAAGGCTGCGAAGCTTTTTACCGACGATAACTTCGAGGCAGACTTCGTGATCTCGATGGGTGGTGACGGTACGTTCCTGAAAGCGGCGAGTAGGGTAGGCGCGAAGAGCATTCCCATCCTGGGTGTCAACATGGGTCGTCTGGGGTTCCTGGCCGACATCAGTCCTGACCAGTTTGCACCTACGCTCGATGCCCTCTATCACGATGATTATTATCTCGAATCACGTGCCTTGATACAGGTGGAAACCGATGGCGCGCCGTTAGGCACCTGTCGTTTTGCCCTCAACGATGTGGCCATCCTGAAACGCGATACGGCTTCGATGATCAGCATCCGAACCTGTATCAACGGCCAGTACCTGCATACCTATCAGGCCGACGGTCTGGTGATCTCCACACCTACGGGTTCTACGGCCTATTCACTTTCCAACGGTGGCCCTATCATCGTGCCTGGTACGAAGGTGTTCTCGATGACGGCTGTTGCTCCTCACTCACTGAACGTGCGACCTTTTGTGCTGCCTGATTCTGCTGTCATCGACCTTGAGGTAGAGAGCCGTAGTCATAATTTCCTCGTAGCCATCGACGGTCGTTCAGAGAAATGTGCTGAGGGTACGAAACTTACCCTTCGTCGTGCACCTTACGACATCAAGGTGGTGAAGCGCAGTGACCATCGCTATTTTGATTCTCTCCGCGAGAAGATGATGTGGGGTGCTGATACGCGCTAAAATTATAATAAGGTTCGCGCGAGGGACACAATCTTAAATAACGTTAAGAAATAAAAGATTTCCATCCAAAAGTTTGGAGGGAAAGCAAATTTCTACTACTTTTGCAGTGTACTATTAAAGTGGTACACTATTACAGAGGATAAATCAACTAAATTACTACATTATGATAGAAGTTAAAAACATCAGTTTTAAGTATGCCGGTCAGAAGAACCTGGTATTCGATGATTTCAGTCTGGAGCTGAAACAGGATAACATTTACGGACTGTTAGGTAAGAACGGTACAGGCAAGTCTACTTTGCTATACCTGATCTCTGGTTTGTTGCGCGCGAAGAAGGGTTCTGTTTGTTTCGATGGCATCGAAACATACAAGCGACTGCCTGAAACCCTGAGTGAGATTTTCATCGTGCCTGAGGAGTTTGACCTCCCTGCAATCTCGCTCGATGAGTACGTAAAGATCAATCGTCCTTTCTATCCTTTGTTCAGCACACAGGTGTTGGAAGCTTGTCTGAACGACTTCGAACTCACTTCCGACGTGAAGCTCAATGCGCTCTCGATGGGTCAAAAGAAAAAGGTCTTCATGTCGTTTGCCCTTGCTGCTAACACAAAGCTGTTGCTGATGGACGAGCCAACCAATGGTCTCGACATCCCTTCGAAGAGTCAGTTCCGTAAGGTGGTGAGCCAGTATATGAGTGGCGACCGCACGCTCATTATCTCTACCCATCAGGTACACGATGTGGAGGCGCTGCTGGATCATATCCTGATTCTCTCTCAGCAGAAGCTGTTGCTAGATGCCTCAGTAGCTGACATTCAAGAGAAATATACTTTTGAGTATCGCACGCCTGCTGAGATGGACGATGTGCTTTATGCCGAGCCTTCACTACAGGGAAATGCCGTCATCGCTCCTCGCCAGGAGGATAGCCCTGAGACACAGATGAACCTCGAACTGCTCTTCAACGCTGTAACACAAGGTAAAATCTAAGGAGGACCTTCCTATGATACAATTCAATTTAAATAGATTCGGAAAGCTGGCGAAGTGGTCGCTGACCAACGACAAGCGATACTACGTAAAGACGTTTCTGCAAGTGTTAGTGGTATTGCTGCTGGTGTTTCTGTTTTTCACGTCGGTTGCGAATACCAATGATAACCGGGATACTGGCTATCATAGTTGTAGCACAGTAGCTTTGCTCTTGTTAGTTATTCAACTTGTAGTAGGTCCGTCGGTAATGTTCTATAGCATGGAGGGCAAGCACGACAGACAGTCGTTGATGGTTCTTCCGGCTTCGAACTTCGAGAAATATGTGATGCGTTATTCCACTTGGCTCATCCAATTGCCGCTCTTTGTGGTGGCTTTCTTCGCAGCCGACCTGATGCAGTATGTTTATCACTTGGTGTTGGGCCACATTAATGGACAGTTTGTGACTGCTGGTATTGCGGATGTTGTGAGCAAAATCAAGTTTTCTGATCCCTCCCAAGATATGTATAGTTCCATAGTATTATGTGTTTGGATGCATTCTGTCTTTGCTCTTGGTGCTACATTCTTCCGTTCGCGTAAGTTCAACGGCGTGCTGAGCTTGGCGGTTATTATTATGATAGGTATACTGGTTATTTGGTTGACACCAAAACACTCTATGCTTCAATACGATCATGAATCAACAACATTGAGTTATGTATTGGGCAGTGTAATCTATATAGGGTTGGTTCTTCTGAACTTCTGGCTGTCATACAGACTCTTCTGTCGTCAGCAGGTCATCGGTAAATTTATAAATTTATAAGGTACGCGTTATGAATAGTTTTAGTATAAATAGATTTGGAAAGACGCTCCGTTGGGTGGTGAGCGTGAACTACCGTAAACTGCTGATGTGGTCAATCGGTGTTGCAATGGTCGTATTTGCAGTCGAGATGATACTGTTGAAGACAGATCAAAATAGTTCTCCCTATTCAACGGTTTATGGTTTTTCTGTCCTATGCCTGCTGCTCTTAGGCCTCGCCTCGCTGTTATTAACCAGTTCCATTGTATCTAGCATCAACGAAAAGCGCAAACGTGAGGCATTCCTGATGCTGCCATCTACTAATCTCGAGAAGTATCTCTCGTTGTTGCTCTATACCACTTTTATCAGCATCGCCTGCATCTTCCTGGCTGTTGTCGTGGGTGACTCGATGCGTGTGCTCTGGGCTTGGGTCTGCGGCTATACAGGTGAAAAAGGCGTAACGCAGACGGTAAATCATGCGGGTGAAACATTCTACTGGTGGTCGTCGACTATTCCACAGATATGGCATAACCTGATGTCATGTTTTCCTTCAAATGGAAACTTCTTCATTTATAACGAGGGTCATAGTAAACAGGTCGAAATCTGCACTAATGGTTACCTTATTGCGCGATATGCTTTTGTCTTTACTTGCGTGGTATGGATTCACTCGCTCTTCCTGTTAGGTGGTACGTTACTTCGCAAATATGCTTTCGTGGTATCGGGTGTCGTGTTTATGTTTGCTATGTGGCTTTATGCGGAGGCAACAATCAATTTCCACTTGGATTTATATGAATATAGGTATTACTTTGAACATGGCAAAGAGGGTTTTGACTATTTCGAATACGCTATTCGTATGGTTAATTCCTCTATTGCCGGTATCGTTCTTGTCTTGCTTTTGGCATTTTCCTGCTTCAACTACTGGGCTTCGTACCATATCTTCAAAGGTTTTCAGTTAATTTCTAATAAGTGGACTAATTATGACATTCTCAAACGATAAACCCATCTATCTCCAGATGGTGGACCGTCTTTGCGACGAGATCCTCTCTGGTGTGTATCAGGACGACGATCGTATTCCGTCTGTCCGTGAGTATGCCGTGCTTCTCGAGGTGAATACCAACACGGCTGTGAAGGCCTACGAGCAGTTGGCGCGTGAGGAGATCATCTACAACAAGCGCGGACTGGGCTACTTCGTGACGAAAGGTGCGAAGAAGCAGATTCTCAAGGCCCGTAAAACGGCGTTCATGAAAGAACGTCTGCCCGAACTCTTCCGTCAGATGCAGTTGCTCGACATCAGTATCGATGACGTTGCAGAAGCCTATAAAAAACTTACAGAATGTTAAAGATGGACCAAACATCTAGTCATTCGTCACAAATCGGTGCAGATTATCACAAATATTTTGGAGGTCATGCAACTTTTTGTACTTTTGTAGCGTCAAAACGACAGAACTAATTAATTAAAGGTATTAAGATTGTTTTCATGATACATTTACAAGACATCAACAAGACCTATTTCGGTGCCCAGCCGCTACATGTGCTGAAGGGCATCTCACTCGACATTGCGAAAGGAGAGTTCGTCTCCATCATGGGTGCCTCGGGATCGGGCAAGAGTACCTTGCTGAACATATTAGGTATTCTCGACAACTACGATTCCGGCACCTACGAACTGGCTGGCGTACCCATCTGGAACCTCTCTGAGCGGAAGGCTGCGGAGTATCGCAACAAGATGATAGGTTTTATCTTCCAGAGTTTTAATCTCATCTCTTTCAAAACAGCCGTGGAAAACGTTGAGTTGCCATTATTTTATCAAGGGGTATCTCGCCGTAAGCGTCATCAGATGGCACTAGACTATCTAGAGCGTCTGGGGCTGCTCGACTGGGCCGAGCACTATCCCAACGAACTGTCGGGAGGACAGAAGCAACGTGTGGCAATTGCTAGAGCACTCATCACCCGTCCACAGATCATTCTGGCCGATGAGCCTACGGGCGCACTCGACTCGAAGACTTCCGTGGAGGTGATGCAGTTGCTCAAGCAGCTGAACCAGGAAGAGAATATGACCATCGTGGTGGTGACCCACGAGAGTGGTGTGGCCAACGAGACCAACAAGATTATTCACATCAAGGATGGCATTATTGGTCAGATTGAAGAGAACCTTAGCCACGATGCCTCACCCTTCGGTAGTGGCGGCATAATGAAATAAGCTATGCGAGATATAATAACTGAAATATGGCAGACGGCACGGAGGAACAAACTCCGCACGACGCTCACAGGTTTCGCTGTGGCGTGGGGCATCTTCATGATTATCGTGCTGTTGGGTGCCGGCAATGGTCTCATCAATGCAACGATGAAGATGAGCGGCGACTTCCTCAGCAACTCGATGGAGGTGTATGGCGGTATGACGTCGAAACCTTATGCCGGACTGAGCGAGGGCCGCTGGATCAACCTCAATACGAAAGACCTGGCTGCCACAGAGTCTGAGTTCAAGGCGAATATCGATGATGTGGGAGCTACTTATAGCATGAGCTCTGTCGTGACCAACGGTGAGAACTATATGAACCTGAGTATCACAGGTGTCTATCCTATCCACACAAAGATTGTGAAGCGTCCCTTGATGTACGGCCGTTTTATCAACGAGATCGACCAGAAGGAACGCCGCAAGGTGCTGGTGATCAACGACCGACAGGCTAAGGAACTGGAGCCTAAGGATTATAAGACACTCTTGGGCAAATATGTGAAGGTGCGCGACCTTTCCTTCAAGGTGGTGGGTATCTACAAGAGCTCGGGTGATGGTGAGAACCAGGCTTACTCTGCTTATTCTACAATCAAGGATATCTATGGTGCCAACTCCAACGATCTGGGTCATCTGGAGTTTACTTTTCACGGACTACCCACAGAAAAGGCTAACGAGGACTTCGAGAAAACCTATCGTCGTCGTTTGAACGGCAACCATCAGGCGCATCCTGAAGATGAACGAAGCATTTGGATTTGGAATGCTTATACCCAGAGCATGCAGATGGAACAGGGTATCGCTATCATCCACACATTCCTTTGGGTGGTTGGCTTGTTCACATTGCTGTCGGGTATCGTGGGTGTGTCTAATATCATGCTCATCACGGTGAAGGAACGAACCCATGAGTTTGGTATCCGTAAGGCCATCGGCGCCAAACCTTGGAGCATTCTGAAACTCATCATCATAGAGAGTGTGATCATCACGACGTTCTTTGGTTATGTAGGTATGCTACTGGGCATCTTTGCCAATGAGTATATGGATGCAACTCTGGGTCACGAGGTGACCGACCTGGGTGTTGAGAAAATCACCCTGTTTGTCAATCCTACCGTAGGACTGGATGTCTGCTTCGAAGCCACGATGGTAATGGTCA
The DNA here is from genome assembly GCA_902785945.1 of uncultured Prevotellaceae bacterium. Classification (GTDB taxonomy): domain Bacteria; phylum Bacteroidota; class Bacteroidia; order Bacteroidales; family Bacteroidaceae; genus Prevotella. Next base: position 27,256 of record CADAAR010000024.1, on the reverse strand, counting down.
TCGCCGGCACCATCGCCGGACTCATTCCGGCCTATAAGGCATCAAGAATCCGCCCCATTGAGGCATTAAGAGCTGATTAAGATTATGAGAATAGATATTGATTCATACAGAGAAATCATCGACACGCTGACGCGTAATAAGTCGCGCTCGTTTCTCACCGGCTTCGGTGTGTTCTGGGGCGTCTTTATGCTCGTGGTGCTGATGGGCGGCGGACAAGGCCTGAAGGAGATGCTCTACAAGAACTTCGACGGTTTCGCACAGAATACTGTCATCGTTGGTGCCGAGCAAACCACCAAACCTTATAAGGGATTCCGCAAAGGTCGTTGGTGGACGATGGAATATAAGGATATCGAGCGCCTGAAACAGAAGGTGCCTGAGCTGAATGCGGCTGCACCGATTCTTTTCTCGGGTTGGGGTAGTGGTAATACAGCTTACTACGGCGACCAGAAAACAACGCCCAGAATCCAGGGTACCGTTCCCGAACTGACAGAGATCATTGCGCCCAAGATGTATTATGGACGTTACCTCAATGAGATGGATATCCAAGAGCATCGTAAGGTGTGCGTCATCGGAAAGAAGGTTTATAAAGACCTCTTCAAAGAGGGTGGCGACCCCTGTGGTAAGAAGATTCGCATCGACTCTACCTATTACGAGGTGATAGGCGTCGACTATAGCTCAGGTAATATTAATATTGGTGGTCGTTCGGAAGAAAAGGTCACCATCCCCATTACGATGATGCAGGCTGCCTTTAATCGTGGTAATGCGATTGACATCATCGCTGCTACAGGTCGACCGGGTGTTATGATGTCGAAGATTACACCACGTATCCGCGAGACCATCGCCAGAGCGCACTACGTGGATCCTACCGACGAGCAGGGCGTGTTTGTGTTCAACACAGAGCTGATGTTCCAGATGATTAATAATCTCTTCAAAGGCGTCAACGTCCTCATTTGGCTCATCGGTCTTGGAACTCTGTTGGCTGGTGCCATCGGCGTGTCGAACATCATGATGGTCACCGTGCGTGAACGCACCACAGAGATCGGTATCCGTCGTGCTATCGGTGCCACACCCAAGATGATTCTCTCGCAGATCATCTCCGAGAGTATCGTACTGACATTAGTGGCGGGCATGAGCGGTATCCTCTTCGGTGTGATGATTCTCCAGATGTTGGAGATGTATAATACCGAGGACGGCATCATCGAGACGCATTTTCAGGTGGGCTTCTGGACAGCGATCTTCTGCGCTGTTGTGGTCAGCTCGCTCGGTGTCCTCGCCGGCCTCGCCCCTGCCGCCCGCGCCATGAGCATTAAACCAGTAGATGCTATGCGTGACGAATAATCAGATTACTCAGAATAAAGAATAAAAAAACAATATAGCATTATGAAAAAGTACAGCAAACTGATCATCGCGGCTATCATAGCCCTGATTTTCATCGGAACCTTCGTGTTCCTTTGGCAGAAGAGCCAACCCAAGGAAGTGGTCTACAACGAGTTCACTCCGAAACAGGACAGTATCCAGAAGACGACCATCATCACCGGTAAGATCGAACCCCGTAACGAGGTCAACATCAAACCGCAGATCTCTGGTATCATTTCCGAACTCTATAAGGAGCCGGGTGACTATGTGAATGCGGGTGATGTGATCGCCAAAGTGAAGGTGGTGCCTGAAATGGGCCAGCTCTCAAGCGCTGAGATGCGCGTACGTCTGTCTGAGATCAACCTGAAGCAGTCAGAGATCGACTTCAAGCGTATCGAGAACCTGCACGAACAGAAGCTCGTCAGCGATGATGAGTTTGACAAGAGCCGCATCGCCCTCCAGCAGGCCAAGCACGAGAAACTGGCTGCCGAGGATGCCTTGCAGGTAGTAAGAGACGGTTTCTCAAAGGCAAACGCTAAGGCTTCTTCTACATTGATTCGTTCTACTATCAGTGGTATCATCCTCAACATCCCGGTGAAGGTAGGATACTCCGTCATTCAGGTTAACACAATGAACGAGGGTACCACGATTGCTACCGTTGCCAATATGAACAATCTGATCTTCCGCGGAAACATCGATGAGACCGAAGTGGGTCAGTTGGTCAACGGCATGAATATGAAGATTACTATCGGTGCCCTGCAGGATCTCAAGTTCGATGCTGCTCTGGAGTATATCTCTCCGAAGGCCGTCGAGTCAAATGGTGCCAACCAGTTTGAGATCAAGGCTGCTGTGATGCTTACCGAAGGCGGCAAGATCCGTTCAGGCTACAGCGCCAACGCCGAGATTGTGCTGGCTAAGGCTGACAATGTGCTCACCGTTCCCGAGAGCGCTATCGAGTTCAGCGGTGACTCAACCTTCGTCTACGTCATCAAGGGCGAGGGTAAAGAAAAGACCTACGATCGCACTTATGTGGAGACTGGTCTCTCCGACGGTGTGAACATTGAAATCAAGAAGGGTATCACCGCCAAGGATAAGGTTCGTGGTCCCGAGATCATCACTGACGAAGACACGAAAGATTAGTGAATAGTTTATAGTGAATAGTTAATAGTGACAATGATTATGAGAAAGGATATAATATCGTTAGGCAGTATGAGTGAAAAGTGTTGGGTGAAAGTCTTGTTGGTACTGTTCACTGTTCACTATTCACTATCCACTGTCGCGCAGCAGCGCCTGTGGAACCTGCGCGAGTGTTGCGACTATGCCGTCGCCAATAACATCAGCATCAAGCAGCAGGAGAACCAGCGCCGCCAGGAAGAGATACAGCTCTCTACGGCGAAGAATTCCCGTTTGCCGGATCTCAGCGGAAGCGTAGGACAGAACTTCAGCTTCGGTCGCGGTCTGACAGCAGATAATACTTACTCGAACACCAATACCTCGTCGACGAGCTTCTCTCTCGGTGCGAGTGTACCCATCTTCACGGGCTTCCAGATTCCCAATCAGATCAAGCTTAACCAGCTGAACCTTGAGGCTGCTACCGCCGATCTCGAGAAGGCGAAGAACGATATCCGCATGCAGGTGGCACAGGCATATGTGCAGATTCTCTATGATATGGAGATTGCCGATGTAGCCCACCGTCAGATCGAGATCGACTCGGCGCAGGTGGCTCGTCTGCAGGCGTTCGTTAACAACGGCAAAGCCTCTGAGGCAGAACTCTCACAACAGCGTGCCACGCTCGCCAACAGCACCCTGACCGCTACTCAGGCCGACAACAATACCCGCTTGGCGCTGCTGACGCTCACACAGCTCCTCGAGCTCCCTTCGCCCGAAAACTTCAATATCGTCAGACCTGATATCTCCGGGATTTCCGGAATAACCGATTTGTCTGGCCTCACGCCCGATGCCATCTACGCTGAGGCGCTTGGCATCAAGCCCGAGATTCTCTCGCAGCAGCTGAAGCTGAAAGGTACCGAGCATAGCATCAAGATTGCCCAGGCTGGCAACTATCCCACGCTCTCGCTCAGTGGCGGTTTAGGCACGAACTATTACACCACTTCGGGCTTCAAGGCCGATGGCTTCGGCTCCCAGTTGAAGAACAACTTCTCGCAGTATATCGGTCTGAACCTCAACGTGCCTATCTTCAACCGTTTCCAGACGCGCAACCAGATTCGTTCGGCTCGTATCAGCCAGGAGAACCAGCAGTTGGCGCTCGACAACACGAAGAAGACACTCTATCAGGATATCCAGAAGGTGTACTATAACGCACTGAACGCTCAGGCAAAGGAGAAGGCTTCGCAGCAGGCAGTCGCTACGGCCAACGATGCTTTCCACTTGACACAGGCGAAGTACGAGAACGGTAAGGCCACCATCACCGAGTTCAACGAGTCGAAGAACAATTACCTCAAGGCGGAGTCCGATCTCGTTCAGGCGCGCTATGAGAACATCTACCAGCAGGCACTCATTGCCTTCTATCGCGGCAATGACCTCACGTTCTGAAACTCCTTCATATAAGAAGTGCGGCAGATTCCTTGTGAGTCTGCCGTTCTTTTTTTTGGAGATTACGGAAATAATGCTTATCTTTGCAGCAGATTATGGTTTACAAACTAACAATAAATGAAACGTATGAAAAGATCAATGATGACTTTGGCGCTTGCAGCGATGTGCTGTCTGGGCGCTCAGGCACAGGAGAAACTCTTCAACAGTGCCAGTGTTCAATCTCCAGTCGTTAATCCCAACGGCACAGTGACGTTCAATCTCTATGCCCCCAAGGCCGTGAAGGTCGAGGTGACGGGCGACTTCCTACCCACACAGCAAGTTGAGATTGCAGGCTACGGCAAGTACGATGCCCCGGGTGTGGCCGAACTCAAGGAAGGCCCGAACGGCGTGTGGAGCTACACCTCCGACAAACTGGCTCCCGAGATGTACAGCTACACGTTCAACATCGACGGAATGACGGGTGTGAAAGACCCAGCCAACATCTATGTGAATCGCGACATCGTGTCGTTCACTAACATCTTCATTGTCAGCAACGAGAAGGGCGACAAGGGCGACCTCTACAAGGTGAACGAAGTGCCTCATGGCAATCTCTCGAAGGTGTGGTACAACAGTCCTACACTCAAGATGCAGCGTCGTATGACCGTCTACACACCTGCCGGCTACGACAAGGGCGGCAAGTATCCCGTGCTCTATCTGTTGCACGGTGCTGGTGGCGACGAGAACGCGTGGAGCGAACTGGGTCGTGCGGCTCAGATCCTCGACAATCTGATTGCTACAGGTAAGGCCAAGCCCATGATTGTGGTGATGCCCAATGGTAATCCCAACTGTCAGGCTGCTCCTGGTGAGTGGTCGTTCGGTATGTACACACCTGGCTTCCGCGATGGTGGTACTGGTCCAACAGCACCTGCTGCTGCCACGATTCCCGAAAGCTTCATGGACATCGTGAACTATATCGATGCCAATTACCGCACCATCAAGACGCGTGCCGGACGTGCCGTCTGTGGTCTCTCGATGGGTGGCGGACATACGTTCCACGTTAGTCTGCTCTATCCTAACAAGTTCGACTATTATGGTCTCTTCTCAGCCGGTCTGCACTTGGACAATGGCGCATATAATGCTTCGTTTGCTGATCAGATTAAGAACAGCTCCACTTTCGCTGACCAGAGTGCTAAGCTCTTTGCCAGCAAGCCCAAGCTCTACTGGATGGGTATGGGAAAGACCGACTTCCTCTATCAGAGCACCGTCGACCTGCGTGCCTTCTGGGACAGCAAAGGCTACAAGTACGAATATGTTGAGACCGACGGCGGACACATCTGGCGCAACTGGCGCATCTACCTGACGATGTTCGCACAGAAGATCTTCAAATAAAAACAAACATCCCTCGCCAATCGGCGGGGGATGATTCTTATTTCTTGTGTCTGTTGGCACGTTGCTCGCGGTATTTGGCTTTCTGTCGGGCAGAACCGCTACCGTGAGCTCCAGTGATATATTGTTTCTTCTTGGCCTTGGTCTTCACCTTGCCATCGTCCTTCGGCTTGTCTCCTCCGCGTCCGAAGTTGATGCCGTTCTCGAGTATATTCTGAAAATCGTCCATGAATTTACCATTTGACAATTTACCATTTTACAATTTAATGGTGGAACAGACGGACGCCCGTAAACGCCATCGCGATACCATACTTGTCGCAAGTCATAATCACATGATCATCACGCACTGAGCCGCCAGCCTGGGCAATAAACTCCACACCGCTCTTATGGGCGCGCTCGATATTGTCGCCGAAGGGGAAGAAGGCATCTGAACCCAGAGCCACCTTGGTGTTCTGCGCAATCCACGCTTTCTTCTCTTCCATCGTCAGCACCTCGGGCTGAGTCTTGAAGAACTGCTGCCAGGCACCGTCACGAAGCACGTCGTCGTGCTCGTCCTCTGAGATATACACGTCGATGGTGTTATCGCGGTCGGCACGGCGGATACCATCGATGAAGGGCAGGTTCATTACCTTCGGATGCTGACGCAACCACCAGATATCAGCCTTGTTACCAGCCAGACGGGTACAGTGGATACGACTCTGCTGACCAGCGCCGATACCGATGGCCTGACCGTCCTTCACGTAGCACACCGAGTTCGACTGCGTGTACTTCAATGTGATCAGGGCGATGATCAGGTCGCGCTTGGCCTCAGGGGTAAAGGTCTTGTTCTTGGTGGGGATATTCTCGAAGAGGGCATCGTCGTCGAGCTTGATCTCATTACGACCCTGCTCGAAGGTGATACCGAAACATTGCTTCGTCTCGATGGGAGCGGGCTTGTAGCTGGGATCGATCTTAATCACGTTATAGGTGCCCTTACGCTTGTCCTTCAGAATCTCAATGGCCTCAGGGGTATAGTCGGGCGCAATCACACCGTCGCTCACCTCACGCTTCAGCAGCTTGGCGGTTGTGGCGTCGCAGGTATCTGAGAGGGCCACGAAGTCGCCATAGCTCGACATACGGTCGGCACCACGGGCACGGGCGTAGGCACAGGCGATGGGCGAGGCGTCGAGGTCCTTCACATCATCCACGAAATAAATCTTCTTCAGCGTGTCGCTCAGGGGCAGACCGACGGCTGCACCAGCAGGACTCACGTGCTTGAAGGAGGCTGCTGCGGGCAGACCGGTAGCGGCCTTCAGCTCCTTCACCAGCTGCCAGGCATTAAAGGCGTCGAGGAAATTGATGTAGCCAGGACGACCGTTGATCACTTCGATGGGTAACTCGCCCTCGGTCATAAAGATCCGCGAGGGCTTCTGGTTCGGATTACATCCGTACTTGAGGGCTAATTCTTTCATAGGATATCGTAAATTTTTAAATTTGTGTGCAAAGGTACAAAAAAAAATCGTAATTTTGCAAGCGATTATACAATATGTTATGGAGAAAAAGAGAATCGCGCTACGAAAACTGATGGAGGCGGTAGAGAAGGAGCTGCTTCACAGGCCCGATAAGAAAACCCTCGACCGCCTGTCGCTGCTGGCCGGCTTCCAGAGTTGGGAAGATTTCCAGCACGCCCTTCACGGAGAATGAAAAAGAAAAAGAGACCTCGTAACTGAGATCTCTTTTATCTTGTTCGTCGTGCGGATTACTCTGCGACAACAGGACGACGCTTCTCCTTGATGCGGGCAGCCTTACCTGTGAGCTTACGCAGGTAGTACAGCTTAGCGCGACGTACCTTACCGATCTTGTTGATCTCGATAGAGTCGATGTTCGGCGACTCAATGGGGAAGATACGCTCGACACCTACAGTGCCTGACATCTTACGAACGGTGAAACGCTTCTTGTCACCATGACCACAAATCTTGATGACAACGCCACGATAGAGCTGGATACGCTCCTTGGATCCCTCGATAATTTTGTAAGCGACAGTAATCGTGTCACCAGCCTTGAACTCTGGGAACTTTTTGCCGGTTGCAAATGCTTCTTCAGCAACTTTAATTAAATCCATTTTATTTACTAAATAATTAAATTTGTTGTATCGTTCCAACGCAACATAGACGGGCAACTCGTTACTTCCCTCCATCGGTTACGCCGAAAAGCGGGTGCAAAGGTACTACTTTTTATCCGAATATGTTGAGTACGACGCATAATCAACCAAGTAATTATGCTTTTTTAACAGTTCTACTCAAAATAGAAGGTCAAGACAATCATCTTGGTCTGTGCACTCCTCACGGCGTTGGCATACATCCGCTTGTTGGTATCCTGCAGTTCATTGGCATGACCTCGGTCGAGGGCATTCGTCAGACTGTAACAGAACTTCAGTTCTGGAATCAGCTTGAAGAAGGGTAGGTAGAGGTCACAACCCAGTCCTACCTCAATCATCGTGTCGGTACGCTTCAGCTGCAGGAAATCCTGGTTCTTACTGGTCAGGTTCACCAGCTGGTTCACACCGGCTATCACGTAAGGCCGGTAGTTGTTCCAACGCTCTGCCGAGAACTTCAGATCCACGGGGAATGAGATATAGGTGCTCTTCATGTCCTGTGTCATCTCCAACAGTCTGCCCTCAGCGTTCAGCTCCGTCATATTATAAAAGGTAAGGTGCTTGGCGCCGAAATGCATGGTGGGGGTGAAGCGCAGGTTCAGATGTTTCGAGAGTCGGAGGTCGGCCAACACGCCTACCGAGAAACCTGCATTCCATTTGTCATCGTCGCACACGATGGTCTGCGTCTTTGTGGTGCCGTCTTCCTGCAGAATGGTCTGCGGACCCACGTTCTCCAGTTCGATATCCTGCAGGTTCATACCCACAAGAATACCCAGGTGCAACGGTCGCAAGTCGGTATACGGCTTGTTCTGCACCTTTCTCTCCTGGGCCATTGCCATGAGGGCCGTCAGACAGAGTATGAGCATCAAGAGTGTTCTCTTCATCTATTCATTATAACGTAAGAATGCGGCGTTTTATTATATCATCCGCTATTTCGACATTGTATAAATTGAGGTCTTTACATAAAAATGGCTACCTAAAATTTGGTAGATATCAAAAAAAGTTTGTACCTTTGCATCACCTAATTAAGGTATTTATAGTATTAACACTTTAAATTTTGTAAGATTATGGCATATGTAATTGGTGACGACTGCATTGCTTGCGGTACATGTCAGGGTGAGTGCCCCGTTGAGGCAATTTCTGAGGGTGAGAAGTATTCTATCGATCCCGATCTCTGCACTGAGTGCGGTACCTGCGCAAGTGTTTGTCCCTCTGAGGCTATCAGCCTGGGCTAATCATCAGCAGTTATCAAAAAAAATATCCCCCGCCTTTCGGCGAGGGATTTTTTATTGTTCCTTATTCTTATTTCACTCCGAGAATCTGCTTGGCAACCTCATTGTCAGGATCGATAGCGATGAGCTTGTTGGCAAACTCCTTAGCCTGAGCCTTGTCTTCCTTCACAATGAAGAAGTAAGCGATGTTGTAGCGATAAGCCTCAATCAGACGAGCCTTGTCAGAAGCATCCTTCTCAGCCTTCGGGGCAATCAGCTCGATGAGCTTGTCGTAGTAAGGCTTAGCGAGACCCTGCTTAGAGTCGGGATCCATCTGGGCGTTCACACGGGCACGCATGAAGTTAGCATACTCAACAGCGTTCTCGTACTTCTCTGCCAGACCTGCATACACACCGTCGGCCTGAGTGAAAGCTTCCTTCTTGGCAACGGGGTCGGTCAGCTTGCTGGCATGCTGGGTATACAGGCTTCCGAGAGCGGCCATGTCAGTAGCGGTAGCCTTCTCGATACCCTCCAAATACTCCTTATAGCGCTCGATAGCGTTGATGTAGTCTTCCTTCTCAGCATAAGCCTCAGAGAGCTGCTTAACCACACCGGCGCGCTTGGCCTTGTTGTCGAACTCTGACTTCAGAGCCAGGTTGTACTGCTCGATAGCCTTGTCGGCCTGCTTCAAACCGTTGAAGGCATTGCCCAGATAAGCGTAGTCCAGATAAGAGAACTTGGCGCTGTCTGACTGATTGAAGAGGGCGTCGCCAAACTTCACGGCGTCGTCGAAGTTACCGAGCTCGGTGTTGAAGAACATAGCCAGACGGTTCATAGCGGCATTGCGGGGCTCCTTGGCCAAACCGGCCTTCACCTTCTCAAGACCCTCTGCATGCTTGCCGAGGAAGTAAGAAGCCATAGCGTACTCCACGATGTCGTTCTTCTCCATCTTACCTACGGGCACCTTGCCATAAGCCTCACGAGCCTTTTCAAACTCGTTGGAGAGGTAGTAGATGTGACCAGACAGAGCGTCCACCTCGATGTCGGGACGCTGGGCCTTCAGGTCAGCCAGCTTCTGAACGGCACCCTTCGGAGAGATCTTACGATACACGAGTGCGTACTTGTAGTAACCTGTAGGATCCTTAGGATCGGTGTAGGTAGCCTGGTTGTAGTAACCAGCAGCCTTACCTCCCTCGTTGGCATAAGCCTCGATGTCACCCAGAAGGATAAAGGCGGGAGCGCTCTTGTGCTTGGCAGCCTCGTCGGCCAGAGTGGCAAACGTACGGGCCTGAGCGGTGTCCTGAGCTTCGTAGAAGGCACGACCGATAGCTACAAGAGCATCGGGGTTCTTCTTGTTCTTCTTCTGAGCGGTTTTCACTACATCAGCCTTGTCGGCTGCATTATTCTTGATGGCCTGCAGGGCTGCATTGAGCTCTGCCTCCTGTGCCATAGCGGTGGTGCTGAAACCTGCCAGCAGCACACCCATTACTAAATATTTGATCGTTTTCATAATTCTCTCTTTTTATACGTTATACATCTTGTTAATTATCTCTCGTTCTTTATGACGTTTGAAAACTCAAATGGTTTAATCAGTTTTCTAAATCACTATTCACTTTTCACTATTCTCTATTCACTATCACTTCTCTCACGTTCATATTGGCTGTTCTTGGCAGCAGTCCGTAGCGCAGAATGATCTTCTGGCCTTTCGGCAACTGACAGAAGTGTGCGAAGCTCGATGGCACGCCGCTTCGGGGCTCGTTCAGCAGGGCATAGATGGTGCGGATGAGCGGGTAGTTACCATTATATAGATAGAACTGATAGGGCTTCCAGCTGTTGGCCTTTGTGGCGGAGTCGAGCCGGGAGACACCCATCACGGTGATATTCTTCTTGAAGGTGACATTCGTGGTGTCACGTTTGTCGTTGAGCCAGTTCGAACCGATGATGCCCAGGGCATTCTGGTGGCTCTCAACATAGTCGATAACAGCGGCGCTGGTCTTCACTGCACCGATGTTGGGGTTCTTGAATTCCTGACCTCCGAGGATGGAGTCCACACACCAGCGGACGGTGCTGGACAGGGGGTTGTCGAAAACGACGTCGATGTCGCCCATGCCCGACTTCGGGTTCAGCTCGTTCCATTTCGTGAGCTCGCCCAGGAGGATACGTCTGAAATCCTTCACGGTGATACAGGTATCCGGGTTGGCATTGTTGACAATGATGGCAAGTCCGTCGTAGGCGATGGGGATGGCCCTCGGCAAATACTTACGGTCCTGCAGGTTCTTTCTTTCCTTGGCGGTGAAGTCACGCGTGGTGAACGCCAGCCAGGTTTCCAGTTTCATCAGTTTCTGCACAGCCTCCTGCTCGTTGATATACTCGGGCGTGATGCTGTCGAGGGTCTGATTCTGGAAATAGTAGAGCGCTTCGTCGATAATGGGGTAGAAGCTCTCGTCGGCAGCCAGACAGCTGGCGGCTTTCTGATAGGCCTCCTCCATTTCAGGATTAGGCTTGCTCCCACATGCGTGGAGCAAGCCTAACATTAGAGTGAATCCAACTAATATGTGTAATTTGTTGAATGCGTTCATCTTTAAAAATTACTGAAGACGGAAGGTCACAGGTACGGTGTACTTCACACGTACGGCAGAACCGTTCTGCTTACCAGGAATCCAGTGAGGCATGGACTTCACCACGCGCTGGGCCTCCTTATCGAGTGAGGGGTCAACTGACTTGACAACCTTCACGTCGGTAATCGAACCGTCACGCTCTACGACGAAGGTCACGATAACACGACCCTGTACGCCGTTTTCCTCTGCCACAACGGGATACTTGATGTTCTTCGAAAGATACTCGAACAGTGCCTGGGGACCACCGGGGAACTGAGGCATTTCCTCAACCACGTCGAAGACCTTTGTCTCTTCCTCCTTCGGGGGTTCGGGCTGTGCGATTACTTCCTTAGCCTTGAGCACCTCACCTTCAGCCTCGTCGTTACCCTTCACATCGAAAGCACCGATGGCGGTGTTCGTCTGTGCCAGTTCGTCCTGAGACTTGATTTCGTCCTCGGGGGCTACATCTTCATCCTTCTTAATTTCAGGTGTTGTAAATGCTACAGAGCTCTTTACCTTCTCAACCTCGATCTTCTCAACCTGAGGCTCTTCCTTACGCTCTACCTTGGCTTCCTTCTTCTCGGCCAGGCTCGTCAGCTCCACATCGGTCTCGATAGCGGCATTACGCGATGCCATGTAGTTATCGAATGAAACCTTTGCGATGACGATGGCTGCGATGATGGCAAAGCCAGCGAACATAGTGAGCAATGCTTTCAGGTTACGTTTACCTGTGTCTCGACGTAATTGATAAGCTCCATAGGCCTGGTTCTTACCTTCAAACACAAGGTCAGCCCAGCCATTATCTATAAGATCTATTTTTCCCATAGTTCTTTTTCGTTTTTAGGGGTTACTTGACGCCTGCCTTCTCAATGAGTGCCTTATCGTCGTCACTCATCTTGTCGATGTCGTCAATCACATACTTATCAATATTGCTAATCAGCATCTCGTCGAGAGCGGCAACCATGTTGGCATAGGTAGCTGTCGGAAGCGGACGGATGATACAGGTCAGTGTGGGCACCTTCTCACCAGTGGGAAGCTCACCCTTCTTCAGTTTCTTCAACTGCTCCTGATACTGCTCGTCGGTCATCTTCGAGTTGTACTCGTTCTTCTTAGCGTCGAGCTCCTTCTTTGCCAGCTTGATCTTGGCCACGGGGTTGATACCCTCTTCGGTCGTATGCTCGTTGAGCACCTTCTCGATACCGTCCTTGCCATAGGTGGTCTCCTTCACGCACGATGCGGGATCGTCGTAGTTGGGCAGACCGGCAATGTAGTAGATCTTGTCGTTAGCGCCAAGATACATGGTGATGGTATGAGAGGCCTTCGTTACCTGCTTATCTTCCTTCTGCAAGTTCTCGTCGTTACTTGGCATGGTGAGCTGCATAGCCTGCGGCTTTGCCAAGGTAGTACACAGCATGAAGAAGGTGATCAGCAGCATCATCATGTCTACCATCGGCGTGAAGTTCACGCGGGTATCCATTTTCTTTTGCTTGGATAGATTTTTCTTTGCCATATACTATTCAGCGTTTAAACGTTTAACATCGAGATTTGTGATGAGCTGGAAACGGTTCTCGCTCATGTCCTGAAGTTCTGACATCATCTTCTTCACTACAGCGTAGGAAGTGGTGGCATCGCACTTGATGGCGAGCTTCATGTCAGGGTTAGCACTGCGGGCCGCAGAGACCCACTCCTGGAATTCGCTCTTTCCGCCGTTGATACTGTCGAGCGGCAGACCGAGCTTCTGGATTTCCTCTGTCATCTTCTCCGTAGAGAGGTCGAGATAGCTGGCAAGAACGTTCATCGGAGCACCCACCATAGCATCCTCAAGGAAGTGCTTTTCCTGGGTGGCGTTCAGAGTGACACCGAACTTGTCGGTCATCGTCTCCAACATCTCCTTCATGTAGTTCTTGTTCTCGGTACCCACATAGATGTGACCGTCTGGGTTCACCAGGATGGTCAGCAGATCCTGCTCGGGTATCTTGACTTCCGACACAGAGTTAGGCGCGTTGACTTGTACTGGTTCTGGTGTCAGGAATGTAAGAAACACAGAAGCAGCGTCATCACGTCTGACATTGGCGTCATGTCAATCCAGATGTCTTTTTTCTGTATCTTAATTTTAGCCATTCTCTAAATGCTTTTTATGCGTTATAAAAAATGGTTAAGAATTAAGCCTCGTTGTGAGTAGAATCGTATGTTGCAGCGATGGTGAAACCAATCTCATCGAGAGCGTAAGTCAGCTTATCGATCTTGTTCAGAGCCTGGAACGAACCGATCATACCGAGCACAGTACCGAACAGAGCGGTCAGGGTACCCAGAGATACGATGGTAGCAACCATAGGCATGTTCATCTGAAGGGTAGGCATCTCGAGCTGAGTAGCCTCCTCGTGAGCCTGAGAGATCTTAGCGATCTTAGCGGCCTTCTTCAGTGTGTCGTCGCCCTCAACGGTCTGGTACATCTTGATAGATGCCTTAACGACGTTAGCTACAGAACCCTGCATCTTGTCGCAGAGAGCCTCAGCCTCAGTGAACTTCTGAGCCTTGATGAGGTCCTTCACCTGAGCAGTGAACTTAGCGAGGTTGATCTTACCAGCAGCAGTCTTAATAGCGAAATAGCGCTCGATACCGAGGCAGATAACGGTGAAGAGCAGGGTGAGGATCAGACCTACCACGAAACCTCCCTTATACACGGTACCCAGCAGGTTGGCGGGGTGTCCACTACGGTCGCCACCGATGAAGTTATCGGGGTTACCCATAACGAAATACCATACACTGTAACCTGCAATAGCGCAAATCACGAGGATAATCCATGCAGCTTTAACACCTTGGAAGCCCGAATTCTTTTTAGCTGGGGCTGCAGCCTTTGTTGTTGTTGCCATAATTAATTTTGTTTTTTTAGTTATTAAAAATTGAATTTAAAAAATTTCTCTTTCAATACGTTTTTGCTAGTCCCGTAGCTTGCCTTTTCCGACTTTCGCCGAAATCACTTGGCAAAGATAGCGAATTTCTGTGGACTACCGCACAGATTAACTATATTTAACTAGTTAATTTTCAATAATCACTTCAAATCCGCCAGCACTTCTTTTATGCGTCTCATGGCTTCGACGATGTTTTCGTCGCTCGTGGCATAGCTCATACGGAAGCACTCTGGGTCGCCGAAGGCGTCGCCGCCAACGCTCGCAACATGCCCTTTCTCAAGCAGATACATCGCAAAGTCGGTCGAGTTGTTGATGGTGGTCTTGCCATCGCTCTTGCCAAAGAACGAGCTGCACTTGGGGAAGAGGTAGAAGGCACCCTCGGGCACGTTCACCTCCAGACCGGGAATGTCCTTGGCCAGCTTCACGATGAGGTTACGACGGCGCTCAAAGGCCTGACGCATATCCTCCACGCACTGCTGGTCGCCCACATAGGCGAACTCGGCGGCCTTCTGACTCACCGAACACGGTCCACTGGTATACTGTCCCTGCAACTTGTTGCAGCCTTTCACAATCCACTCGGGGGCGGCGATATAGCCGATACGCCAGCCGGTCATCGCATAGGCCTTCGACACACCGTTTACGATGATGGCGCGCTCCTTCATGCCTGGGAACTGGGCAATCGACTCATGCTTGCCGATATAGTTGATATGCTCGTAGATCTCGTCGGCCAGCACAAACAGGTCGTCGTGCTTCAAAATCACCTCGGCCAGTGCCTGCAGCTCCTCCTTGCTGTACACGCTGCCAGTAGGGTTACTGGGCGAGCAGAGAATAATCATACGGGTATTCGGGGTGATGGCGGCCTCCAACTGCTCGGGCGTCATCTTGAAGTTCTGGTCGAAGCCGGCCTCCACAATCACGGGCTTACCGCCTGCCAGCAGCACCATCTGGGGATAGCTCACCCAGTAGGGGGCTGGAATGATCACCTCCTCGCCGTCGTTCACCAGCGCCATCACGGTGTTGCACACACTCTGCTTGGCACCGTTCGACACCAGGATCTCTGCGGGCGTGTAGTGCAGGTGGTTCTCGCGCTCCAGCTTACGGGCAATAGCCTGCCGCAGATCGGGGTAGCCGGGCACGGGCGAATAGCGAGAGTAGTTCTCGTCGATAGCCAGTTTCGCGGCCTGTTTAATGGGATCGGGGGTGTTGAAATCGGGTTCGCCCACACTCATGTTGATCACATCGATGCCTTGCGCCTTCATCTCGGCGCTCTTCTGCGACATTGCCAGCGTGGCTGAAGGGGCCAGACGCTGCAAACGATCGGATAGTTTTGCCATTTTTCTATGATTTCTTTATTATCAGCTTGCAAAAGTACTATTTTTTAGTGAAAAGTGCGCCTTTTTTTCACACTTTAACTATTCGCAGCTGACTATTCGTCATTCACTCTTCACTCTTCACTATTCACTCTTCACTCTTCACTTTAGGTGAAGCGTGTGCCCCATTCTGTTCTTCTTCGTCTCCAGATAGCGGATGTTATAGGGGTTGGGCGTTACCTCGATGGGCACGTTCTCCACAATCTCCAGTCCGTAGGCCTCCAGACCCACGCGTTTCACGGGGTTGTTGGTCAGCAGTCGCATCTTGTGCACGCCAAGATACCTCAGCATCTGGGCACCACAGCCGTAGTCGCGCTCGTCGGGCTTGAAGCCCAGGTGGATATTCGCGTCGACGGTGTCGAGACCTTCTTCCTGCAGCTTATAGGCGGCAATCTTGTTCATCAGTCCGATACCGCGACCCTCCTGTTGCATGTAGACCACCACGCCCTTGCCTTCTTTCTCGATGGCCTGCATGGCCTTATGCAGCTGCTCGCCGCAGTCGCAACGCTTCGAGCCGAGTATATCGCCCGTCATGCACGATGAGTGCACACGCACCAGCACGGGCTCGTCTTCCTTCCACTCGCCTTTGATCAGGGCCAGGTGCTCCTGACCGTTGCTCTTCTGACGGAAGGGAATCAGTCGGAAATGGCCGTAGTCAGTGGGCATGTCCACCTCGTCGCCCACCTCGATGAGCGACTCTGTCTGCAAGCGGTAGGCTATCAGGTCCTTGATGCTGATCACCTTCAGGTTCCACTCCTTCGCCATCTCCAGCAGCTGTGGCAGTCGCGCCATCGTACCGTCTTCGTTCATGATCTCCATCAGCGCACCAGCAGGGTAAAGCCCTGCCATGTGACACAGGTCGATGGTGGCTTCGGTATGGCCGCTGCGCCGCAACACGCCGTTTTCCTGGGCGTAGAGGGGGTTCACGTGGCCAGGTCGGCCGAAAGTCTCTGGGGTAGAGTGGGGGTCGGCCAATGCCTTGATGGTCTCTGCGCGGTCGTGGGCAGAAACGCCTGTGGTACAGCCTTCCAACTTATCTACGGTCACGGTAAAGGGGGTGCCGAGCACCGAGGTGTTGTCTTCCACCTGATGGGGCAGCTCCAGCTCCTTACAACGTTCTATGGTGATAGGGGCACAGAGCACACCGCGGGCATATTTCAGCATGAAGTTCACCTTCTCGGGCGTGATCTTTTCGGCGGCGATAATCAGGTCGCCCTCGTTCTCGCGGTCTTCGTCGTCAACCACAATCACGAACTGGCCCTGCCTGAAGTCCTCGATGGCCTCTTCTATGTTGTTCAATCGTAGTGGGTCCATATATATAAGTTATGTTTACATATTATTAATACGCTCCACAATGTGGTCGCTGGTATGTCTGATGGTCCGCAGATCCCTGTAGAGTCGCATCCTGAAACGTATCATGCGGAAGTAGAGGAACACGCCTACGGGGATAATCAGTCCGGCGATGATGTTCAGCCACTTCTTGCGGAACGGCCGTGTGTGGGCGGTGGCCGCCAGCACGGGATAATGGTTCAGTTCCGACAGGATGATCTTGTCCTTCGTGTAGCCCAGATCCTCGATCAGGGCCTCCAGTCGCTCGCTGATCAACTCCATCTCCTGGTCGTCGCCCTCGTGGAAGAACACCTTGATCGGACTGGGCCAGTGCAACAGCTTGTGCTCGTGGGTATAACGGTAGATATCCTGGTTCAGGGCCAGCAGCTTCGTGGCGTCCTCCTGATACTTCGGGTCTTCGATGATCACCTCCTTGCGGAAGATGTGTCGCTTCGAGCGCAGACCCAGCAGCTTCATGAAGAAGTTCTTGTAGAGGTCGATATTGAACACCACCGAGTCGTTGTTGGCCTTATAGGTGAAGAACACGGCTATCGGCGTGAGCACGGCGGTGGATATCAGCTTACCGAACCACACCGTCCACTGGTCGTCGCGCGCCATCTTCATACCTGAGTTCTCGAAGATGAAGTACACGATAAACACCAGTACCGACACGATCACGGGCACACCCAGACCGCCCTTGCGGATGATGGCACCCAACGGCGCGCCGATAAAGAAGAAGATGATACACGACAAGGCCAGCGTAAACTTGCCGATGGCCTCAATCTGGTGGGTTCGCATCCTGCGGTGCAGGTATTCGGCATATTCGCCCTTATACTCCATATCGGTCATCGACATACGCATGGTGTTCATCGCACTGGTCACCGCCTCCTGTTTGTCGCGGCTGCTCAGCTTGGCAAAGAGCGTGTCGAAGTTCACCTTGCCGCTCTGCACCTCCCTTATCGCCTTCATCGAGTCGTTCTGCGAGAGCTGCGGGTGTCGGTAGGTATAGCGCTGGGCGTCGGTATAGTAGGCGTGGCCCACACTGTCGTTAAACTCCTTGATCGAGTCCATGTCGTGTATAATCTGTCCCAAGCTCTTCGCACGGGCGTCGGCAGAGATGTCGGCCAGGTCGGCCAGACTGAAGTCGCCGTCGAAGTCGAGCACGATACGCTTCGTCGAGAACGTCTCACGACGATAGGGCACGGCGGCACTGTTAGCCAGGTCCTGCGAGCGCATGTTCTCAAACCACTCACCGCTATACAGGGTCAGCAGCAGGTGTTTCTTCTCGGCCGTCGACTGCATCATACCCGAGTCGGCCAGGATAATCGCCTGGTCCTCGTAGCTGCCCGACTGTCGGTAAATCATCACACCGTAGAGCATACCCGTCTTCATGTCCTTCTTCTGCACGTAGATGTTACTGCCCTGAATGCCGTCGTAGAAAATGCCCTCAGGTATCTCCACCTCAGGACTCTTCTGCTTCACACCCAGCAACAGTCGGTAGAAGCTCTGATTGGCCAT
The DNA here is from genome assembly GCA_902785945.1 of uncultured Prevotellaceae bacterium. Taxonomy (GTDB): domain Bacteria; phylum Bacteroidota; class Bacteroidia; order Bacteroidales; family Bacteroidaceae; genus Prevotella. Next base: position 8,911 of record CADAAR010000024.1, on the reverse strand, counting down.
CGGCGCCACGATGTTCTGGAAGTAGAACGACACGCCGGCTATCAATATCACAATGAAGATCAGGGGTCGGAAGGCCTGCATCAGCGATACGCCCGCTGCCTTGATGGCTGTCAGCTCCGAACTCTCACCCAGATTTCCGAAGGTGATGAGCGACGATAGCAGGATGGCCAGTGGAAAGGCCTGCGGTATCAGCATCAGACCCATGTACCAGAAGAACTGCGCCATGATCTCCAGCGACAGACCCTTTCCGATCAGCTCGTCGACGTATCGCCACAGGAACTGCATCATCAGCACAAACTGGCAGATGAAGAACGTTCCCAGGAACAGCAGTCCGAACTGCTTAACGATGAATATGTCTAATTTCTTTATTCGGAACATAATCAGCGTGCAAAGGTACGAAGAAAATCCCGAATAGCGTCAATATTTAAGTGAAAAGTTGCTAAAGGCCACTGGCGCGATGGAGCCTTTCGAGGTTACTTTCCCAGAGAATCTTCAACCCGTCGGCATCGTCATCCTCCGCAAAGTCCGTAATCAGCAGGTTCAGGTGCCCCGTCACCGGACTCTTCTCGATGCGCATCTCCCAATAGGTGTCGTCATCCTCCTCTTCCCACTGCAACCGTATGTGGTCGTATTTCACATATTCTATTAATTGCGCCCTACGCACATCCTGCTGCGTCCAGGGCTCCCCCCAGGTAAAGGTAAACACACCTTCTTCTTCCGTTACGTGGTCTGCCAGCCATCGCTCCAGGCCGTGCGCACTGCTGATGATTTCCCAAATGATGTTCGGGGACTCTGTTGTCAGAGGGTATTCGATGTCTATTTTCTGTTTTCCCATACGCTTTAGGGGTTGGTTATTGTTATTCGTCGGTACAAAATTACATAAAATTTATCGATTCACAAAATATTTTCCTGAAAAATTTTGGTAGTTTCCAAAAAAGTAGTACCTTTGCACCCGCTTAAACGCTTAACAAGATGATGGCGGGATAGCTCAGCTGGTTAGAGCGCATGATTCATAATCATGAGGTCGCCGGTTCAATCCCGGCTCCCGCTACAAAAGCAAGGCAGGCTGCAATGATTTGCAGCCTGCCTTTTTTGTGTCTCGATGTTTATTTCAGTGTCTCCAGCAGTGCCTGGCAGCCTTCGAGCACATCGCGCCAGGTGGCCTCGAAATTGCCCGTATACCAAGGGTCGGCCACCTCGCCTGGGCGCGAAGTATAGTCCATCAGCATGCGTATCTTACCCTCAGGGTCGCCGCCGCAGATGCGCGTCATATTGCGGATGTTCCATTGGTCCATGCCGATCAACAGGTCGAAATGGTCATAATCGCTGCGGGTCATCTGACGGGCACGCTTGCCCTTACAGCCGATGCCGTGCTCAGCCAGTTTCCTTCGGGCTGGGGGATAGACCTCGTTGCCGAGCTCCTCGGTGGAGGTGGCTGCCGACTCAATGTCAAACGCGTCGTCCAGCCCAGCCTTCCTGACCAGGTCCTTCATCACAAACTCCGCCATCGGACTGCGGCAGATATTACCATGACAAACAAACAATATACGTTTCATACAAATGATTATTAATTAAGTAAGGTGTCCATGAGATAGACAATGGCACAGCAGATGGCGGCGACAGGAAAAAGACCTAGTTTGCGCCAGGCGGCGATAATGCCAACGAAAAGGGCCACGAAGCCGGAAACGGGCGAAATGGTGGTCTCGACAATGCTGGGGAAAGTCATCACGGCCAGTGTGACGTAGGGCACATAATAGAGGAAACTGCGCAGGAATCGGTTGCTGATCTGACCTTTAATCAGTAGCATGGGCAACACACGGATAAGGTTCGTGGTGACAATGCCCAACAGAATGCAGATAACGATACTACGACTGTCCATCGGCCTCCATGTTTACAGGTTTCAACCAGGCTGCCACAGCCGAAATTGCGATTGTCAGCAGAATGGTGCGCGTGCCACCACTCCAACTGCTTACCAAAGGCGCTATGCTGCAGAGACCGCTGAGAATAAAGCTGGCGATGACCGCCCAGAGCACATGACGATCCTGACGGGCAGGAGGCATGATAATGGCAAGGAACATGCCGTAGAGGGCGACGCTGAGCGCAGCAACGATCGACGGAGGCAACATGCCGCCAGCCACGATGCCCGCCGTACAACCCGCGGCCCAGAACAGCGTAGAGACAAGGGCTGCGGAATAGGTGAAGGCAGGGGGCGTATGGCCAATATGGGCGATGGAAACACCAAACACCTCGTCGGTGACACAACAGGCCATCAGCACACGGTGCAGCCAACTGGTGGCGGGTGCTATCTTCTGAGAGAGGGCAGCACTCATCAGCATATAACGGAGGTTGACCACCAGACACATGGCCACCACCTCGACATAGGCGGCATTGGCAGCCACAAGCGTGTAGACACCATACTCACCTGCTGAGGCACGGGTAAAGAAACTGCTCACGAATCCCATCATGGCAGTCAGTCCTGCCTGCTTGGCAATGATGCCCAGCGAGAAGGCGACGGCAAAATACCCCAATCCAATGGGAATGCCTACACGAATACCATTTATGATTTCCTGGCGTTGCTTCATCTCATGTCGATTGGCGTGCAAAGGTAGGAAGTTTTTCCGAGAACGCCAAATTTTCAATGGAAAAGCTAAAACGAAAAAGAGACCGGCCTCGGGATGAGGTCGGTCTCTTATGGTTTAGTCGTCCAATGAGTAGGTGATGGTGGTGACGACGCGGAGTTTCTTGATGTAGGGTGTGTTCTGATCGCGGTCTTCGATTTCGAACTGACCCTGACCGGCCGTCTGTATCGAACCCAAGTCACAGTTGCTGGCCTCAGCAAACTGCTCGGCGGTCTTCTGCGCATTCTTGATCGCCTCGGCCATCATCTCCGGCTTCATCTTCTGGAACGAAGCATACTCATAGTCAGGGCTGCTGTTCTCGATGGCCACACCCTGTTTCAAGAGCTCAGCCTGTTTGAAGATGGCCGCGTTTACCTCTTTCACCTTGTTCGTGGCTACGGTGATGGTGGTGGTGACGATGTAGCGGAAGTTCTTCTGGTTGTCGCCCCATTCGCGGGCCTCCAGGTCGCTGATGCTAGGCGGATTGACCGTGATCTCCTTCTCGTCGAGACCATTCTGACGCAAGAATCGGCGGATCTTGTCGGTCTGGATGTTGATGTTCTCATAGAGCAATGGCAGGTCATTACCTGTTACCTTCGTGCCGATGCTCCACGTTACTTTATCAGCAGGCACCTCGCGTTCGGCCAGACCCTTGACGGTCACCTTACGATCCTTGTTGGCAAAGTTGTCGATGCCAGCCTTGATAAACAGTCCCATTAGTGCAATGCCCACAGCTATGAGGGCCGCTGCAATCATTCGATTTTCTTTCATATGCAACCACATTTTAATGATTTGACGCTGCAAAGGTGAGAAAAATATTTCATAATCGTAAGGGGAAATCCCTATTTCTGCAGAATGATTTCCCTATTTAGTGTTTTCGATGACGCAGAGTAAAAAAGAAAAGAGACCGGCCTCGGGGGAGGTCGGTCTCGATTGGTAGGGTTTCAGAAAATGAGGGGTCCACGGCCCATGCAGCTCGTGGTCGTAATGGCCGTCAGGAAGGCTGTGAGTGCGTTCACTCTTCACTCTTCACTCTTCACTCGCTTAGGCGTTGGGATCATAATCATCGTCCTCTCCTTCGCCGGTGTTGATGATCAGCGTACTGGCCTGACCTGGCATAGCGAAGCTACCAGTGTAGACACCATTGTCCTCAGTCAGCTCAATCTCTGAGCCATTCACGGTTGCGGTAGGAACTTGTCCCTCAGCAGGCGTGATGCTGATCTCCACCTCGTCGTCCTCATTCAGAGAGGTGCCTGAAGTCACTGCATTACCATCCTTGGTGACGGTTGCCGAACCAACGCCCGTCCTAGAGATCGTCAGTGCATAGGTGCTAGCGGTCTGCTGACCCTGCTGGTTCTGATTGCCCTGCTCACTCTCTGAGCTCTGGCCGTTCTGACCGTTCTCACCGTTCTCGGTGTTGGTGCCACCGTTCTCGTTGTCCTCCACTTCGCCGCTGTCGCCAGAGGTCACACGCTTCAGCACGTTGCCTTCCTCGTCGAGACAGGTAATCTGGATCGAGGTGTTCTTCAACTCATCCTTCAGATCCACGTTGGGCGTAAAGATGATGCGTCGCACGGTGATCAGACCCGTCTTCACATCCTCCAGCTTCTCCACCGCCTTCGAACGGACGCCGAAGCGCATGGTTCCCAGACCGGGCAGAGGAATCGAATGACCCTCGGTGGCCCACGTACGGAGTACTTCACCTGCGGCATCCCAAGCCGCCTTGATCACACCTGCAGAGATGCCGGAGTGGGTAGAGGCCTCTGCGAATACCTTCTTCTCCTGGATGGGAATATACAAGTCGGGACGCATCACGAACTTCTTACCAGGATTCTTACCCAATTTCACTTCACGTCGTTGTGCAATTACTTTAATAGCCATAGTTCAATTAGTTTTTAAATAGTTTGTTTGTTAATTAATTTAGTAGTTCTCTCGTTGTCGCCTCTCTCAGTTGCATCAGGGCCCCATTAAAGGAAAATATTGCTACCATTAATGCGCGCAATTTCTAGATTTAATGCTCGCAATTTTTGTCCTTAATGTTAGTGTCGCCGCTGTTTCAATTTGACAATGCAAAGGTACAAAAAATTCAAATACAAAACAATACTTTCCCCCAATTATTTTCGATTAATTTCAATTTTCGCTCGACCTTTGGTCGCTTGGCTCGTCCAAGAACATTTGGAGGTTTTTGTGCTTGCCTGACACCCCGATTCCAACGCGCGGCAGTGCGGCACTGCGGCAGCGCGGCATTGGTAAAATCGATACCGCGGCAACCTGATTATTATATTATATATAATTATTATATATTATAATATATAATAATTTAAAATAGATATACATGCCTCCCTCCCCTCCATTATGAAAATACTTAATGCCGCGCCGCCGCGCTGCCGCACTGCCGCGTATCAGCAAAGGGCTGTCTTTTCCTGAATCAACAAACTTTTTCCAAGAAAAACCGGGTCTACCACAAGTTATTAATCACGATCTTGCGAACATTAATATTGAGAGCCTTATTCGCATAATTCGTGGCCAGAAAGTAATGTTTGACTCTGATTTGGCAATGCTATATGGAGTTACCACAAGTCGTCTCAACGAGCAGGTTAAGCGCAATGTCAACCGTTTCCCTGATGATTTCATGTTCCAACTTACAAAAGAGGAATGGATTGTTTTGCGGTCGCAATTTGCGACCGCAAAGGATTTGAAATCACAAAATGTGATATCAAATCTCTCTGAAAACCAAGAAGAAGTTTTGATATCGCAAAATGCGACATCAAAACCAATAGAGAGACGTGGAGGAACACAAAAACTCCCTCATGTTTTCACCCGCAATGGCATAGGAATGCTGAGTAGTGTATTGAGGTCAGAAACGGCTGTTGAGGTAAATATTCGTATCATGCGTGCTTTCACTGCCATACCAGACATCGTGAATGACAATGTGCTGATGATGCAGCGAATCCTTCATATAGAGCAGCACCAGACGGAAACAGACGAGAAAGTAAACAAGATTATTACTACAATCGAGAACCGTCTTCCAGAGCAATTGCCTGAGCAGATATTTGCCACAGGCTGCGTGTGGGATGCATGGAGCTACGTGTCTGACTTGGTAAGGAGTGCGAAGAAGCGAATAGTGCTGATAGACAATTTTGTGGATGATCGTGTGCTGTCTCTCTTGGACAAACGGGCAGATGATGTGGAGGCTACGATTTACTCTCGTTATTATGACCCATTCCAAACAGATTTGAAGAAACACAATGAGCAGTATCGTGAGGTCCTGTTCGTGCAACTGGCTCAAAAGAACCATGATCGCTTCTTGATCATCGACGATGATGCCTATCTGCTTGGTGCCAGTGTAAAGGACATGGGCATCGGCATGTGTGCAGTCACGAAGATGCAGGTGTCGCCAGAGACGATATTGCAGTTAATAAAATAAACTGTTCGGAAATTCCGAACTGTTCTTCCAACGTCTATGATTCCAATTAGGAATCTTATCCGTAATGTAACAGGGGGACGGTTCTTTTGTTACTCTAGTCATGGGGACAGGCACCTGCAAAGATAAGAATAGAGAAACGGAAGTCATCGCGGCTTCCGTTTCTTTTTTGTCTCTAACACTCTTTGAGGCGATAAATAGCGAAAATAATCTTCACTATATTTGTGAATTTGAAAATAAAGTGTTATCTTTGCAGCTAAATCAGAGAAGAGGGTACGGAGTATTAGTCGTAGGGACAGGCATCTGGGTATACCCAAGTACCTGTCCCTATGGTTACCTGGCACCCTGGAACTTATAAATAATGTTAAACTAAAATGCTGCGGAATTTAGGTCAATGAAGAAAATTGCGTGTTTATTTTTGGTATGTGTGTCTGCTGTTATGGCAGTTGCACAGAGGTATCGGAATGATTATATTTCGCCGACTGACGGGCAGCGTTCATTGATAATATGGCAATGGATGGATGGGCTTGTCAGTAAGGAGGCTATCACGAAAGATCTGGAGGCTTTCAAGGCTGCTGGACTGTCTGGCGTACAAAATTTTCAGATTGGCGGTGACCAGCAAAGCAGGATTGGTGACCCCGCCTGCGCTATCGGTTCAGAGAAATGGAAGTCTATGATGCGTTGGACGATGGATGAGTGCCAGCGTCTCGGACTCACCTTCGGTACCCACAACTGCCCCGGATGGTCATCAAGTGCCTACGGAACAGTGACACCGGAATATAGCATGCAGAAACTTGTGTTCTCAGAAACAAAGATGCCCGACACAACTGTTGGCAAAGGCAAGAAAAAACCTATCTTTATTAGTGTCGCACTCCCTCATCCAAAGGTTGACGAAAAATACAACTATTACGAAGACATCTGCCTCTTGGCACTTCCTGACGACAGCATTGTCATGAAGGAAAACATAATAGACCTGACACAGTATTTTGACAAGTCATCTCAGATAGCAAACATTCCTTCTGCCCTTGCCAAAGACATTTCCGGGTATAGCCTTCTGCGTTTCGGACACACGACAAACGGAAAGACCAACGAAGCACAAGCCCCTCTGTCTGGACAAGGGCTGGAGTGTGACAAGATGAACAGGGTGGCTGTAAAGGCCTTTTGGGATGCATATCCACAGATGCTCATAGACATTGCAGGACCTCATGCCGGCAAAACGTTTAATATAATAGAGATAGACAGCTATGAGGCTGGCGGTCAGGATTGGAGTGTGGTTTTGCCAGATGAGTTCTTGAAACGGAAGAAATATGACATACTGCCATACCTGCCTTACATCGTAGGGCGCAACATCATCGGCAGTAAGGAAGAGTCGGCACGATTCAAGAAAGACCTTGTAGATGTTGTCACCTCACTCTTTGCAGAAAACTATTATGGCTATATGAATCAGCTGGCACGCAAGACACCCGGTATGCAGCTGATGATAGAGCCGTACGGTACAGGCGGGCAGAAGCCATTCCAAGTGCTCGATATCAACAAGATACTCAAGGAGGCAAACAGCGCAGTCATAGCGACAGAATTCTGGGTAAAGCCCGAGACATGGGGTTGGAAAGACATGAAGCGTCATGAGCAGGTGATGAGAAATCTGCAACGCCCGTTGCTTGCCGCAGAAGCCTTTACGTGCTGGCCTCTTCACGCATGGAAAGACGACCCGCAATCCTTAAAGCCGATATGCGACAAAGCCTACTGCAATGGTGTTAACAGGATGATGCTCCATGCAGGCGCCTGCAACCCTTGGACAAATGTAGAGCCGGGAATGTCATTCGGCATCTGGGGCACACATTTCGTACCCAATCAGACATGGTGGAAAGCTGGTGGAGCACGCGCACTATTCGACTACATGGCACGCTGTCAGTCGCTCCTGCAACGTGGTGTGCCGACGAAACAGCAATGGAAGGGAACGGATAAGTTCATGACCTATCAGCGCACTGACGGAGATAATGACATACTGTTCCTCTGTAATCCTACAAACGAAAGCGTATCAGACACCATCCGGCTTGCCTCCGTTGCCAAAGGCAGGAAACTGGAGATATGGGATGCATACAATCTTACTATGCAGAAGATAGACGACAGACCTATGATACTCTCCATAGAGCCGTACGGTTCAAGATTTATCATTATCTCAGATACAGAGACATCTTCTGAAACGCCACGTCCTGAAAACCAACTGCTAACCTCACTCCCGACCAGCGACGGCAGGACAGAGATAGACAAAGGGTGGAAGGTGGCTTTTCACTATAAAGACGCTGATGACATCATTGTTGATAATGACACTCTGTTCGACTGGACGACATCCTCTGACAGCAACGTAAGATATTTCTCAGGGACAGCGACATACAGCAATTCGTTTACCATTAAGAAACTGAAGAAAGACGCACGCTATATCATCAGCTTAGGTCAAGTAAAAAACCTTGCCTCTGTAACCGTCAATGGCAAGCCCTTCCCCACTCTATGGAAAGCACCATTCCTATTGGATATCACCTCTGCCATACATAAAGGCATCAACACCATAAGCATTGACGTTACCAACCTGTGGCCTAACCGCATGATAGGCGATGAGCAGGAGCCAGACGACATAGAATGGTCAGAACCCCTGACATACACCTATGCCCCAGGCAGTCCTACGGCAGGTCGTTATATGGCAAAGATTCCCGAGTGGCTGAGCAATGGCACCCCACGTCCCTCCAAAGGAAGAAAGACCGTCGGATGCTTCAAGTTCTTCACAAAAGAATCCCCCCTGCTTCCATCAGGATTGTTGGGTTCTATAGAACTATTGACTACGAAAACAAGATAAACTTCAAGACAGCCCTTG
>CADAAR010000023.1 GCA_902785945.1 uncultured Prevotellaceae bacterium | reverse complement strand
ATCATCATCTTCTTCATATCTTAACCTCCTATACTTTAGAGTTTGACATTTTGTTTCTTGTTCACGGTGCAAAGTTCGGCATTTTAGGGGAGGATTCAAAGGGAATCTTCCTAAAACGCCATTCGTAAAACCCTAAATCGTAGTGGGGATTTCCCCTGTTAAGACTGTCGCGGTACAGTTATGATATCCTCGCCAAGGGCAGCAGAGATCTTACAGATAGTGGATAGTGTCAGGTTGTGTGTTCCTGACAGCCAGCGGCTCACTTCAGTCTCAGTCTTACCAAGACGCTGAGCCAGATCTTTCTGTGTCATACCTTTGATATTAAGGATCTCGTAGATACGGTTGGCTATGGCCACCGACAGTTCTACCTGTTGCTTCATTTCTGGGGATATATCTTTTCTAATCCCATTAAGTATCTTGTTCGCTTTCATGCTGCAAAAATAATTAAATAAGTTGATATTGCCAAGAAGTTAAGCGAAAGAATCACCTTTTATGTTGATTTTTGGAATTGTTTTAAGTGTTTCCTTCGAAAAAATGTCACAAAATGGTGATTATTCGTTGAAAAAAGTGTATATTTGCAGCAAAAATTCGTTTGAAAAAATGCTGAGAAGGAAAATTGAAGGCACTTTAGCCAAGTGGAAAAATACCTCGGGACACAAGCCGTTGGTGATTATGGGCATCCGTCAGTGCGGCAAGACTTTTATTGCGCAGCACTTTGCCGAAGAGCATTACAAGACGGTGGTCTATATCAATTTTATCAAGCAGCCGGAGCGCATCAGTGCATTCTCCGGTTCAAAAGATGTGGATACCATCCTGCTCAATCTGTCAGCACAGATCCAGGACGTTACGTTCACTCCTGGTGATACCTGTTTCATCTTCGACGAGATTCAGGAATGCCCTGAAGCGCGGACATCGCTTAAGTTCTTCAAAGAGGATGGACGCTTCGACGTGATAGCCACAGGGTCTCTACTTGGTGTACAGGGCTATGGAGACGAGAAGAAAAAGCGACACAGGCAGCTGAGGGGTCAGAAAGAGCCGGGAATCAATTCCGTTCCTGTGGGTTCGGAGGACATTATAGAGATGTACCCGCTGGACTTTGAGGAGTTCCTTTGGGCAAACGGCATGCGCGTAGAGGTAATCGAGGCTTTGCAAAGGTGCTATCGTGAAGAAACTCCCGTTCCCGCAGGCATTCATGTGGCAATGAAGAACCTGCTGAACCTATACGTAGCCATCGGTGGACTGCCTGAACCTATCAATGCCTTCCTGCAGACGAATAACATGAACGAGGTGAGCAAGGCGCATCAGGCTATTCTGAAGGAATATCGCGATGATATGGTGAAGTATGCCCCTGACAAGGACAAGCCTCACATTCGTGAGTGTTTCGGCGCGATCCCCAAACAACTGGCCAAAGAGAATAAGAAGTATCAGTATAGTCTGGTGAAGCCAGGAGGCCGGAGCGAGACCTATTTGGGTTCGCTGCAATGGCTGGAGGATGCCGACATCGCCTGCCGCTGTTATAACACCGATATCACTGGCCTGCCGATGGAGGGTAATGCGAAGGATAATGTGTTCAAGGTGTATATGGCCGATATTGGACTGCTCATAGAAATGCTGGGGCCTGGAACTCGCACTGACATCCTTCAAGGTAATCTGGGAGGCTTCAAAGGAGCCATCTATGAGAATCTGATGGCGAATGTGTACCGCTGGAGGTAAAGGCGAAATCGGCAAAGGCGAAGAGTGCGAAGACCGTACTGAATCATCCAGAGAAGTATCATGTCAATCAGATCATCAAGTTTGGCGACTATAACGTAGGCAGAGACGGCCAGATTCTGACGCTGCCAAACTATATGCAGTTCCTGTTGGATTTGAAACCAGAGGAAATTGTTCTGACACCGGTTGATGCAGACGCTGTCAATGCACTGGCTAAAGAATTCCTTGGAAAATGAATGAGGTGAGATTCGTTCTTATTTGAGGTCATCAAAATTCTAAATCGTATCAATATCGTTTTTGTGTAAAAAATCCCATTTCCTTTGGCGAAATCGGCTTTGTGTAAAATTTGTTAAATTATTATTTTGAGCTGATGTTGTCCTATTGCGAATGAACTTTGTCCTGGTCGTCAAAACCTCATTTCTGGGATAAAAAACAGGCGGCAAAACCATGCCGCCCGTCTTTATTGGGATCATAATTCAGTCTATCTGTCCAAGTTCGTTTGCCTCGCATTATTTAGAATAGCATTGATGTCTGATAACTTGTACCTCTTCTTTCCACCGACATCGATTGGAAGCAGATAGTTTTTATGCTCCCAGTTATAAAGAGTCTTTCTGCTGATGGATAGTCTATCCAGAACTTCATTTGAAGTTAGCAGGAATTCTCCTTTTCCGTTTACGACTTCAGACTCTAATATGCGCCTGGCTTCACTCACTGTTTCCTTAATGGTCTTCTTCAAATCGTCTGCACTGATAAGAAGTAATGTACCACCTCTTTTTTCAAGAATGTCTTGAATTGCTGATTCTCTTTCTATCATAACTATTACTTGTTAAACTGTAGTTACAAAGATACATGGTTTTACTCAAATATACAAATTGTCATCTATGATGTGCAGGCTGTTATGTGTAACCAAGATTGATCTTTTATTCAAGCATGTTCACTAAGTTTTGTTTCATCTCATCGTCTATAGCACGATACCTCAAAAATGCCTTGGAACCTTCTTTGTGACCAGAGAGTTTGCCTATCAAATTGGGATCCTGTACCTTTTTATAGAGATTTCCAATAAATGTCCTTCGTGCCAGATGGCTGCTTGCTAGTTCGTTTAGCGGATGTTGCTCCTCTTTCCCTGTTGTCGAATTCCACACTGTAACAATTCGGGTTATGCCACACAAAAGGAAGATGTCTTTAATAAAGTCATTGTATTTTTGGGCTGATATGAATGGGAGCAATCTCTGGTCTGTTGAATTCTTGTCTGCATATCGCTTCAATATGGCCTTCGCCGTTTCATTTAGTGGAACCTCAATAGAATCCAGACGATCATGGCTGGTCTTATGTGGAATGTAGCTGATCTTTCCGTTTATGAGGTTACTTTTGGTGAAGTTAATAAGATCTCCCACACGACATCCAATCATACATTGGAAAATAAAGATGTCACGTTGCTTTTCCATTTGTGGAATCGATGATTCCTTGATGTCTGTCTTTTTTTCTTCCGGCAATTTCTCCCAGGCATCGTGCAAGTTTGTTTCGTATATCTTGGTTCGCTCTTCAATAGTTATATAATAAGGTGTACCATAGACAGGAGATTTCTGCTCATAGCCTGCATATGGGTCTGAACTGATAAGCTGCTCCTTCATTGCCCATTTAATGAATGTGCGGAATCGCTTCATGAGCTTGGCTATTGTATTTTCTCCTCTGAGCTGAGGTGTTCTTCCTTCAGGTATCTCTTGATATATAACACTATAGACCTTATGTTTTACTATCTTATACTCGTTACGGATAAAGTCCTCAATCTCACGAATGGTCTCAACATTAATTGTGTCGAAATCGAGTTTCCATTCTGCGCCATTCGTAATTGTCTTGTACAGTTGGAATCGTTTCAGCATCCTAATCATTGTTACATAGTTCTTATTATCGCTTTCCGGATAATTCTTAACTTGAAGAAAATACTCAAACTGATTGAAGAAGTCACGGTCTCTTGTTTCTTTTTCTGCTTTATAGTTTTCAGGATGCAATTTCATATCAACTAGTTGCTCAAAGCTTTCGCTTGTCAGCGTGTCCTTGTCTTCTGCCTCTTGATATACAGTTTCAAGAGTGGTCTTCATTCTCCTGATAGATTCATCGAATAAGACTCTTTCAATAGTCTTAAATAGAACCTTGGCTTTAATACATTCTCTTTTTGCATCCCATACTACAGGGTCAACAAGTATGTCAGACTTGTAGAACAATTGGATTTTCCGTCCGTCGCTGACTCTGAAACGAACGGCCACTTCTTTTTCGATCTTTTTCTTGCTCGAAGATACTCTGATAAATGCTTTTACTGATGCCATATCGAATAGAATTTTTTTGTTAATGAACTAATAAATCGGTTGTGCAAATTTAGAAAACTTGCACAACATGACCTAATTCCAATTCCCAAATGTTCTTTTCTATCCCTTGTATTATAAGGATTTCGGATTGATTATCAAGCGTATAAAAGACCAATCGTAAAGAATAATTATGAAGGGTATTAAAGTGCAGTAATCCCGACCAAAACAAAAGTTAAGGTGCTGATTTTTCAGCACCTTAATCTTTTTTTATGCCCAAATAATTACGATTCTATTCTTCACCTATTGTGGCATCATCTATCTATTATCAGGCGACGAGAGGTTGGCTTATCAAAAGATGGTCAGTCGTTAATATACGACTTTGTCGTCATATCGTAATATAAAGCCTCCAACTCGGCTATAGTCAGCTTCTCCACAGAGTGCTCGATGATACGTATCAGCTCTTCACGCCGATAGTCATCTGACTGGTATTTGTTCATGTAAGCCATAGTCTATTCTTCTTTAACCACAGGCATATTCGCCTCTTTCCACGCGAGGATGCCACCTTTGAGGTTCACACACTTATAGCCGACATCTGCTAACTTTCCGGCAGCATTAGCTGAGCGGCGACCGCTACGGCAATAGATGGCGATAGTCTTATCCTTAGGCAGCTTCGCCTGGGCCTGTTCCACAAAGTCGTTTTGGTACTGGTCGATAAGGATGGCTCCCTTGATATGCCCTTCGGCAAACTCATCGGCCTTACGCGCGTCGACGATTACCACGTTGGAGTCTGCAATCAGTTCGGCAAACTCCTTCACTTCCATGTTCTCAAAGGTCTGGCTGCATGCTGTGTTCAGTCCGAGGGTAGCCAGAAGGAGGGTCAAAATCTTCTTCATTTCCTAATTTTACGTTAAAACTTGGCACAAAGATAGTTATAATTCCGTGAAAACGAGTAAATTTGCAACATATTTTAGAGAAATTACGTCTAACAGATAGAAACTTTTAAAAAGAAACGATTATGATACTCTCAACAACCCCACAGATTGAAGGTCACACTATCCGCGAATACAAGGGTATAGTGACAGGTGAAACTATTATTGGTGCTAACATGTTTAAGGACCTATTTGCCGGCATCCGCGACATCGTAGGCGGTCGTGCAGGCGCTTACGAGAAAGTGCTTGCCGAGGCGAAAAACACTTCTATGATGGAAATGATGGAACGTGCCCAAGCTATGGGAGCCAATGCCATCGTAGGTATCGATATCGACTACGAGACCATCGGTGCCAACGGCTCGATGCTCATGGTAGCCACCAGTGGAACAGCTGTAGTCATCTAAAGATATTACTCTCCTATAATTGTTACAACCAACTCTCTGGAACCGCCGTAGTTACGGAACTCACAGAAATAGATACCTTGCCAAGTGCCGAGGTTCAGGCGGCCATCGGTAATGGGAATGGTGATACTGACACCGCTCAGTGTGGACTTGGCGTGAGCAGGCATATCGTCGGCACCTTCCAACGTATGTTCATATTCAGGGCGGTTCTCAGGAACCAAGCGATTAAAGATGGTTTCCATATCCACACGAACATCTGGGTCGCAGTTCTCGTTGATGCTCAGTCCGCAACTGGTGTGCTTCGTGAAAATGTTCACAATACCGGTCTTCGGCAGTTTCGGTAACTGACTTACTATCTCGCTCGTCACCAGATGGAATCCGCGACGTTTCGGCTTCAGGGTTATTTCTATTTGCTGTACCATATATTCAACGATAATTGTTTGTTTAGCTTTTCTTGCGAACTCGTTCTAACCAGAGTTGCCATCGCTATTTATCCTAAATAATGTTGCAAAGGTACTCATTTTTACTTTATTATTCGTATCTTTGTGCCCAAGTTTACAATACTTTAAGAAGATTATGGCAGAGAATAGTGAGAAAATATCAATAATGAAGGTTTTGTTGATTAATGGAAGCCCAAGAGCGAACGGGAACACATTTACGGCTCTGAGCGAGGTGGCAAAGACCCTGAACGAAGAGGGCATAGAGACTGAGATTATCAGTATCGGTAAACAGGCCGTTCAAGGCTATATCGCATGTGGCATGTGTGGACGCGAGGGCAAGTGTACGTTCCGCGACGATCTCTATTTCCGAGTGATGCGTGCTGTGAATCATGAACTATAAGTCCGAGAATCGCAAGATTCCCGGACTTACTTCTTTTCATACGTTTTCTGTGATATCAGAACTTTGTTCTGAGACCGATGAGAGCGATGACACCCTGTTCACCCCAGCCGCCCTCAAGAAAGACACGGAGGTTCTTTAAACCAGCCTCAATACCGACAGGAGAGATCTGAGTTGCGAAATACACTTTGTTCTTGTCGTTATTGTCGCTTTCCAAGTCGCTTGATTTGCTCTCGCTATGGAAAGTTGCACCAAAGGCAACCTTTGAATAGAATCCAAAATGCTCCTTGTTGCTCCAATAATATTTGGCAGATGGCATAATGGTGAAGTTGGTTTTCTTAGCGTCACCAACCTTTGTGCCGCTTTGCATGAAGTCTCTGCTTTCCTCTGAGTAAGCTCCTATCAAACCTATCGCCACCTTAGGGTCATTCAGATGATAGAAGTATTCCAGCGAAAGTGTACCAAATTGCTTCTCGTTATCAGCCTTGACATCTCTAATGCTGTTGAAGATAGCTTCGAAAGCATTTCCGATACCATCGCCGAAAATAACATTACCTGTTCCGTAAGTAACGCCGATTTCATGACGGAGATTCTCAACCTGTGCATTTACACTCATTGTAGCCGAGATGGCGGCTACGACCATTACTAAAAGTTTTTTCATATTGCTAAATTTGACGGTGCAAAGGTACGGCAATTTTCTGAAAAATCAAACTTTTCTCAGTTTTTTTCGAAACACTCTAATGATTTACGCCGTCAGAACTAGTCTTGGGGACAGGCACCTGGGTATGGGTAGCCGCCGTCTGGGGTGCTATCACATTACCGTCGACGTGACCTTTGCTGGCCGCGACGTACGTCTGTTCTTCACCAAGCGGGACAAGTGGGGAAAATGGAACGGACTCATTACCACAAACCGGAAGCTCGACTTCTTCGAAGCCTACAGGATTTACTCCAGGCGCTGGTCTCTGGAAGTCGTCTTTAAGGAGAGTAAGGGAAGACTCGGACTGGGCAAGTACCAGATGAGGAATTTCTCCTCGCAGATAGCAATGACTGCCATCACGGCCATGCAGTATAACATTCTCTCCACTGCCAAGCGCTTCTCCGACTACGAAACCATTGGAGGACTCTTTATGGATGCTACCAAGGGTAGCGTGGAACTTACTCTCACTGAGAGAATCTGGGATATGATACTTGAGATTGTCCGCGAAATCGCAGAATGCTTCAATATCGAGGATGAACAGATCCTTGATATGCTCGTGAACAGGTCGGACAAACTCAGTCATTTCGTTGAAATCTATCAATTAAAACTGGCAAGTTAGGAACTTGCGAAACTTGAATTGTTTATTATAAGCCATCTCAATTATGTTTGGACAAAATTCATTTCAACACCATTTTAATGCAAAGATAGTCTAAATATCATTATATTCCAAATTATTCTCGTAATTTTTCATTTTTTCGTCCAAAAGAAAATTATTATCCAATAATTTTTGTATCTTTGCACATAATATGAAACCGACAGTAATTGAAGATATAATACTTGAATTTGAACCGTCAGGGGAGAATGATTATTCTGCGTTGATAGCAGCAGAGCATTCATGGAGAGGTATGGCTGATGAATTGGAGGAGTTGCACTATTTGAAGGGCGCCCAATTTATCAACCAACTGAAATTGATAATCTATTATGGAGAGTTCAATCCCGTAGAGGGCGAAACCAATATCTTCAGCGCTATAAGCGAACAAAGTGATGACTTTGACAATCTGATCAATGCAGCTCGCAAAGCTGTAGAGCATGGTTATCGTGTCTACATATTGCCAAATCCGCGGAGTTGTCGAACTGCCGATTTCATTTTCGAAAAGAAAGGTATTCTCGGACTCTATGATTTGAAAACCGTTCACGGCAAAGGCTCTGTGGGAACGCAGTTGTTTGATTCTATCGGACAGACGAATCGTGTCTTGCTGAATATAACAACAGACTATAACACCCGTTTACTGGCATCGGACATAAAAAGACAAGGATGGATTGATAACCTTCCTTCGTGGCGAGGCAGAACCGGGGTTTTGAAAGAAACAACTAAGAGCGATCAAGGTTTTCTGACACAGGAACAAAAACAATTTCATTATTTAACTTAACTTTTCACGTTGACATTCGCTTATATAGCAGATGACGCAAGAAGAGTTTGAACATATTGCCCCTGCGCTCCGTGAGTTGATGCTCTCGGTTGGACGCAGTTTCTTCGGTAATGACGATGATGCCGAGGATGTTGCACAGGAGGGGTTGGTGGCTCTTCTTAGGTTCATTGACAGGATGGAGTCTGGCGTCCGTCATGATGCTCTTGCCATTAGGGTGGCTAAGCATTGTTGCATGGACATGGTGAGGAAGCGAAAGTCCAGCCCCATTCTTGCCTTGCAAGCGTCCAAAGGTCGGGCGGTCTCAGGCAAGATGCATGGGGATGTTGCTCCGCCAGGCTGTGATACAGGCGCTTCGCCCCACGAGCATCTGGAGGCCAAGGAACTTTATGAGGCCGTCAATGAGGCCGTGAAACATCTGAAGCCGAGTGAGCGACGCCTGTTTGAAATGAGGCAGATAGAAGGTCTTGAACTTGATGACATTGTGAAGCAGACCAAGATAGCGAAGCCTTCGATAAAGAGCATCGTTTCTGCCGCGAGAAAGAAAGTATTTGCAGAGATTAAGG
Source organism: uncultured Prevotellaceae bacterium (assembly GCA_902785945.1). Lineage (GTDB taxonomy): Bacteria > Bacteroidota > Bacteroidia > Bacteroidales > Bacteroidaceae > Prevotella. The sequence goes on along the minus strand of CADAAR010000023.1, from coordinate 92,951 downwards.
AAAGGTTAAGGACATGACGTATAACGAAACGGAAATATTGATTAAGAAGTATCTCAACGGTGAGACGACTGCCGAGGAGGAGAAACTGCTTGCCTGTGAGGTTGCCCGTGAGGATGTTCCTGATGACTGGAAGGTTATTGTCGGGATGCTTGGCGAATTGACCATCGACGAGGCACTCTTCGACCAGATGATGGCAGAGCGCAAAACCAAACCACGTATTGTGAGGCTTTGGCCTTGGGTGGCTGCGGCCTGTGTTGCTGCCATACTTGTTGTCTTCATCGGGCCACCGAGGGAAGAAACCGTCAGCCAACCTCAAATTGCGAAGGTTGAATGCGAGTCAAATTCCGACATCCAAGTGGAAGAAACTGAGATAAAGGCTGTGGAGGTTAAAGCAACTGAGCCAAAGGAGGAGGACACAGGCCAATCCGCTGTTAATCCGCAGCAGACCCGTAAGAAAAAGCATAAAGCGAGTGTTTCAAGGAGAATCGCAAAAGAAGATCAAGAGGCTTCAGCACTTCGACCTGTCGAAGAAAGAGATGTGATTCCTTACGAGGATCCGCAAATACAATTTGCAGAACAGGCAAGAACCTTGCGTGAAAGAGGCAATCGCGTCATTCAGCGAGTTTCAATGAACGGATAACTATCAAATAATTATCAATTAAACGAATTACAAATCATGAAGAGAATAGGAACAATAATATTATCAGTCAGTCTGTCAGTATCTTGGGAAGACATCGAAAAGATCATATCAAACCGCCAAGATAGTAAAATGAAGATAAATCACGGCGACGGCCAACTGTTATACGTCCACAACGGCATAGTCGGAAAGGAATTCCTTTGTTCAACCGACTGCGAAGGCGTTACAACTTCTTTTAATAATTTCACACCAGAAGAGATAGAAGCAGTCAACGAAAGAAACCGCAAAGAGGTCTTTGATAAAATATTTGGCTCTATCCGGCACAACCTCGACTCATTGATGGAAATATCGGAAGAGAGTTATCACTTTGAGTCTCATAGTCATGGTACAGACACCATCACCTATTCGCTTTGCCTGAGGAACGGAGAATATTCTGTTGCGAGAATCAAGGCAAACGACGGCACCATGTTTTATCCCGGAGCACTCGAAACCGTGTTTTTCAACTATACGGCAAGTCCGAAACCATGCGGTAAGCACATCAGAGGCTTTGGAACGTTAGGATACAACAAGAGACTTCCCCTGCCCGGCGGAAAGAGTTATTATTTTGACAAGCAGCCATATCTGGACAGAATCACACCCGTTCTCAAACGAAAGGACATCAAAGCTTGGAGTTTCAAGTGGGCGCAAAGCGATGACTATGACATAGATGCCCATCACGACAAGGAATTTGTTTCTGCTGAGAGACCCCGTCAGCCTAAAAATGCCGGACAAGCCATAGGAACGATGTATTTTATTCCACGGGAAAAAACAGAACTGGCAGAAGAAATATTCACTGCCATCGACAGCATCACGCTCAACTATACCGAGGTTCACCCAGAGCAGATGTTTAGGTATTCTTATAATGTTAAAGAAGAGGTGATGCAATATACTAACAATATTATTGGACTTTTCGAAGGACATACCGGCAAAGGCCATGTTTCAACGCGCGTTCTCTTTGGCATCACGCCCAAAGGCTATTACGTAGCAATCGCTGATGTTGAGAACAATTTCTGTATTCCCAAGGAATGGCCATTGCTCAAAAGCTTCGTTGATGGCCACAAGAAATACATAAAATTCAAATGACAGATGTCCATTTCCGGACACCATGAGTGTCCAGAAATGGACACTTTATTTTATGCCGTTGCTGATTATCAGTAAGTTACGGGTTTGGCACGGATATTGTATTGTATATTGACAGATAATTATCATAAATGATATGAGATATTTCAGACAGGCCCTCGCCCTGATACGCGAGGAGAAACTCTATTCAGCAATGTATATCGCAGGAACGGCATTAGCCGTGGCCTTCGTGATGCTCATTGCCGAAGTGTATTACGTGAAAGTGGCCGACATTGCGCCGGAGGTCCACCGCAGCACGACGTACTACCTACCTAACTTGGAAATCAAGAACAGCGATGGAAGTGAAATGAAAGGTATCAACCAGTGGATGTTCCGCGACGATCTCTATTTCCGAGTGATGCGTGCTGTGAAGGACGGCATCGACGGACTCATTATTGGCTCGCCCGTCTATTATGGTCATGAACTATAAGTCCGAGAATCGCAAGATTCCCGGACTTACTTCTTTTCATACGTTTTCTGTGATATCAGAACTTTGTTCTGAGACCGATGAGAGCGGCGACACCGAGGTCACCCTCACGTAGTCTTTCAGCGCGGTGGGTGACTCCATTCGGCCGAATAGCTGTTATTGGTAGTCTGATCTTCTTTCACCATAGTTTCATTGTTTCTTCTTATTGAACTCGTCGAGCTGCTTGAAGCAGTGGCGGTTGATGATTTCCTCTAACTTACGGTCGTGGTTGTGACGAAGGGTGGGCTTGGTTCCGCCGAATTCCATCAGTTCGCCATTCTCCTTAGTGTAAGGCTGCCAGGCGGGCAGTCCGTTGCAATTGGGATTGCCGTCGTGTGCGAATTTTGCCCAAACACTACTTAGAGTCTCAGACCACTGTTTGTTGTCGTTGATGCATTGTTGTGACAACTGGTTGCTGTAATGATGAAGCACATCGAAGCAGTATTTCAGTTCTGAACCGTGTGCGGAGCCTTTGTAGCTGCGATTGTCGCTTTCGCCAACGGTGTACATATAGACGTAAGTGTCGGCTTTGCGCTGGCCACCGATGGCATCTGAGGTAATAATGGTCTTCGGGCGGAACAACCAATCGATGCAGAGCAGGTCGGCAGGCAACGTGCGCAGTTGTTTGTCGGGATAGGACTCGCAGAAAGCACTGATATAGGCATCGGTCTCATCACCAAAGGTCTTTTGCAGTTCGGTGCGGGCCTGTTCCATAGTAATGGGTTGGTTGTAGCGGGCGCGTTGCAGTTCATTGAAGGTGGTACCGATCATCAGAGGGATATCGTCGCTGATGCTGGCGAAGGCAGGCTGGAAAGGCTGTTGTAGTAACACTTCGCCATCGGGCGTAGGTCCGAAACCCCACATCATCGGAGTGCCAGGCCTGCGGGTTCCTATGCTGGCAGCCATCGCCCGCTGACCAGCTGCGTAGAGGTCCTTATAGGATACGTTCTTGATTTTGTCGACCGTCTTCTTCGTGAGACCTAGTTCCTTGAGCACGGCCTCACCCAGTTCCTCTGTCATGGCCTTGGTATTCACGTTGAGGATGGTGCCGCTCATGATGATCGCCTTGTGGAAGAGCCCTTTGGCCTTGAGCATACACATGAGTGTGCCAACCTTACCGCCACCGCCTGACTCACCGAAGATGGTGACATTGTTGGGGTCGCCACCGAACTTCGCGATGTTGTCACGTACCCATTCGAGTGCTTGTACGGCATCGAGCATACCCACATTGCCAGAGTATTTGTATTTCTTGCCACAGGTGGATAGGTCCAGGAAGCCGAGGATATTCAATCGGTGGTTGATGCTTACTACCACCACATCCTTCTTGGCGAGACACATGCCAGGATCCCATTCGGAGGTGCCACTGTCGAAACCGCCACCGTGGAGCCAGAACATCACGGGCTTCTTGGCCTTGACATCAGTTGTCCATACGTTGAGCACACAGCAGTTTTCCGACATCTGTTCTTCCGTCATCGGGCGGTTCTGCTGTTGCATGGTCATCGGCCCCCAATGGTCGCATTTCCGCACACCCTTCCATTTCTTAACGGGCTGTGGGGGCATGAATCGTTCTACCTTGGCATAGGGGATGCCGAGATAGGCAAGCGTACCTTCTTGGATAATACCGCTCACGAGTCCGGAAGTGGTGTTGATGACTTCTTTATTTTCTTCCTGGGCTGAGGCTGTGAGGGTCATCAGCAGGGTGACGAGGAGCAGGCTAAGTTTTTTCATTGACATTGGGGTTTAGTGGGTTTTATGGGTAGATGGTGATGGTACCACCATCGCTCTGACAGTATTTGCGGAGCAGATCCTGGATAAACTCGGCATTGGCGACGACGCGCTCACGATTGCCGTCGTAGCCGTTGATGAGTACCACCAAATGCGTAGTGGCAAGAGTCATCTTCGTGCGTTCGTGGTCGCTGGTAGGGGTGCCTACACCGCCTTCAGCATCGCGATACACAGGCAGACCTGCGATATTCAATGGTCCACGTCCGATGCCTTCGTAGGGCTCGCCTTCGCGTCCAATGCCCAAAGTGAGGGTGTCGCCCACGAACTTGTCTGCATCGAAGCCACCGATGCTATAACCATAAGCGATGGAGGCGAGGTTTACAAGGTCGACGAGCGTGTCGATCTGATAGAGCTCCTTGCCCTGCAGCATGCGTCGGATAAGCTGTTCGCTGGCAGGACGGTAACGCGATGGGTCTTTGCCACAGGCCTTATAGACACGACGGGTGGCTGCGATGCCCGACTGTTCCTTGAGTGTCTCGGTGGAGAGCTCCTGGCGCAGACGGTCTTCAAGGGCGTGGATCTCCTGCCACAGTTCGGCGCTGTAGGGGGTATTAACCACACGAACGTCTACCGCGGCTCCTACGAAGCCAGGGCAAACGCTCGCTATCTCTTGCGATACGAGGATGTTCATTGGTCAGCTGTCCTTGACCTTACTGATCGGGATCGCCCTGATAGTGATAGGGCTTCACAGCAGGATTCGTTCCCAGATCGTGCGTGTTGATAGTTCCCGTGCGGATCACACCGTCCTTGTATTTCTTCTGCATGGGACCCACGTTGAGCAGCAGATCCTTGTAGAGGACAGTGGGATAAACGACACCGAACATGCCAACGCCCACGCGCACACCCTCAGGATGGATGTTATTAAGGATGTAGGCCGTGCGGAAGAAGGAGTGGTTGTAAATCTCCAGACGGTTGTTTTTCTTCAGCGACGTGAGCAATTCCTTGTTGATCTTGGCGGTGTCGGCGCGGCTGAACATGTTGTTCAGGTTGTTCACCTGGTCGTCGATGTCATCGCCCTGGATGCTGTCGTTGGCCTGGATACATTGCAGGATGTTGTCTACCATCTCCATTTCCATCTCCTCCTGAGTAGGCTTCGTCATTATACCTACGATGAAGAGTAGGATCAGGATGCCTATCAAAATGGCGAGCTTGCCAAGGCAGCTGTGGTAAAACGCCTGTAATGGCGACTCATTTTGCTTGAAACTTCCGTTGCTTGTCTGATCCATAATGATAAAAGTTTAAATTTTATTGTTGTGAATTAAGTTCATAAATTCCTGGCGTGTCTTGGCTTGGTTAAAGGCGCCACAGAAATCGCTGGTGGTGGTGATGCTGTTCTGTTTCTCCACCCCCCGCATCTGCATACACATGTGACGGGCCTCGACCACTACCATCACGCCTAGAGGTTTGAGGGTCTGCTGGATGCACTCCTTAATCTGTAGTGTCATACGTTCCTGCACCTGCAGACGGTGACTATAGATATCGACTACGCGGGCAATCTTCGACAGACCCGTGATGTAGCCGTTAGGAATATAAGCCACATGCACCTTGCCGTAGAAGGGTATCATGTGGTGCTCGCAGAGCGAGAAGAAATCGATGTCCTTGACGATGACCATCTGTGAGTAGTCCTCCTTGAAGAGGGCCTGACGGAGCACCTCGTGGGCATCCATCTCATAGCCGCGGGTGAGCACCTGCATGGCCTTTGCCACGCGCATAGGCGTTTTCTGAAGGCCCTCGCGTTCGGGGTCTTCTCCCAGCAGGGTGAGAATCTCACGGTAGTGCTGGGCCAGCTGCTCTAAACCTTCGCGGTATTCTGTTTCCGGATTCATGGATTGTCGGTTGTTGTGGTTTGCGGGGTAGGGTTGAGATACGGCACGGTGATCTTTCCCTTGACGATGATGGCCGACTGGTAGCCGAGCTTCTTTACGGCATTGAGCATATGGTGGGCTTCCTCGTAAGTACGGTAGTTGCCCATGCGACAAATCCATCGTGGGGAGTAGAAATGCACGTATACGGGCTCGCCTGGGAAGAGACTGTTAATCTCACGACCAGTCCTTTCTGCTTTGACGCGGGCGTCGCGCGAGTTGCCACCAGCAAACACCTGTACGCGATAGCCGTTCACTTTATAGCCTTTCAGAATCTTCTTACGAGGCTCGGCGGTGTAGGTGGTGTCGATGGTGGTCTCGGGTTGTACAGACACCTGTGGACGCAAAGGCTTCTCTTCAGCCTTTTTTTCCTCTGGTTTCTGAGTATTCTGAGTATTTTGAGTATTCGGGGTATTCTGAGTACTCTGATTACTCTGAGTCTGCTTTGCGGGCGTGACCACGTCTTGTGGACCGTTTACGAGGTCGTCGATCTCCTTTGCCTGCGTCACGGTTACTTTTCCCTCACCGGTATTGCTCTTCTGGAGCCTCTGGGTGAAGGTTGTCTGTGCGTTAGCTGCCAGCAGGCAGCTAACACACATCCATCCTATGGTTAAAAGCCGTTTCACTTCTTCCAAGCATCGATAATACCCTTGAAGTCGGCAGCCTTCAGCGAAGCACCACCAATCAGGCCTCCGTCGATGTCGGGCTTGGCAAACAGCTCAGGTGCATTCGAAGCCTTGCAAGAACCACCATAGAGGATAGTGGTATCGTCGGCAACAGCCTGGCCATACTTCTCGGCAATGATTGAGCGGATGTAAGCGTGGATCTCCTCAGCCTGCTCAGCGGTAGCGGTCAGACCAGTACCGATGGCCCAGATGGGCTCGTAGGCGATGACGATCTTGCGGAAGTCAGCCTCAGACAGGTTGAATACGCTGCCCTCGAGCTCGGCCTTCACTACCTCGTTCTGCTTGCCTGCTTCACGCTCTTCCTTGCTCTCACCGATGCAGAAGATTACCTTCAGGTCGTTCTTCTGAGCCAGGATCACCTTCTCCTTCAGAATCTCGGGAGTCTCCTTATAGTACTCGCGACGCTCTGAGTGACCCAAAATGACATACTGAGCACCAGTGCTCTTAACCATCTCGGCAGAAACCTCACCGGTGAAAGCACCTTTCTCCTTGTCAGCGCAGTTCTCAGCACCCAGACCGATGATGTCCTGGTCGAGGAACTGGGCAATGCTTGCCAAGTGAATAAACGGTGTGCAGATGACAACGCCACAGTTGGGTTTGTCAGCTTTCAGTGTCTCATTGAGCTCCTTTGCCAGAGCAATACCGTCCTGGAGATTCATGTTCATCTTCCAGTTACCGGCTACAATCTTTTTTCTCATAACTTTTTTACTTTCTTTATTTAAAGGGTTTGATAATTTATGCTTTCTTCTGAGCCATTTTGTCCATGCCCAAAGACGATCGGCGATGGTGAGCAGCATCAGTGGCAGTACAAACCACATGAGCAGCTTGGCTATCTTGCCAGGTACGCTGTCGCTAGGCATCTGGCCTAACCCGCTCTCCTCTAACCGCTGGACGAACTGCTGCTCGTTAGGCAGACGGTTGTGACTCCACTTGCGGATGACGGTGCCCTGACGCAGCAGCATCAGGCCCGGATTGCTGCGGATCATGGTCTTCAGCGTGGTCTCGTCGGTGGTACAGAAGGGGTATTCGGCCCCCGTCATGTCGCGCCAACGATTTCTGGCCCGGTCCGTACTCGCGGTGAGGCAGTAGAAGGGATAACCATTGTCCTGACAGTACTCATACACCTGGTTGATACGATCGAAATAGCTGTCGTCGGCATATTCCAGATGTGGAGAAATGAGCAGGAAGGTGTAACCCTCTTTTTCGAGCACCTCGCTGGTGATATCGCCGTCCTCCGTCGTGATGGTGAAATCGTGGATGGGCGGCACATAGCCCTCGGCTGTCTGGATGGTCTTCGAATCAATGAAGGTCCAGGTGGAGTCGGGGTAGTTGTCCACAGTAAACTCCTTGCGCTGTCCGTCCTTCTCCATAATGAAGGTGGTCTCGAACTGTGGCTGTTGGGCGCCCTCAGGCACTTCCATGCCCTGCTGGATGTTGGCTCCCACGTGATAGGGGCGGAAGTCGAACAAGGGCAGGTCGTAGAGACAGTAGCCTGCGATGAACAGGATGAACAGGGCGGCGTAGTTGAGTACGATCCACTGATTGGTCCTGCTGATCATACGTGCCATATCGAGCGGTTGCCAGCAGATGATGGCAGCAGCCATGAGCAGTACCACATTCTTCCAGAACGTCTGCCAGTTGGTCAGTACCAGGGCATCGCCGAAGCAACCGCAGTCGCTCACGGGGTCGTCGATGGCAAGCCACAGGGTGATAAGGGTCATGACAACCATCACACCAAGGGTGATTTTCGACACCAACCGTCGTCGGATGGCGAAGAGCAGACAGATGCCGATGACAAACTCCGCAGCCGACAGTAATACCGAGGCAGAGAGTGTCAGGAAGTCGGGCACCAGTTCGCGCAGGTGCAGGGCGCTGAGGTAGTCGTTAATCTTGTATTGCGTGCCCAACGGATCTACCGCCTTGACGAATCCCGACAGGATGAATGTCAGGGCGAGCAGCAATCGGGCGATGTTTACAAGTGCCTTCCTCATGCGAGTTTTATCATTCCAAAGACCGCGTAGTTGATAATATCCATATAGTTGGCATCGATGCCCTCAGACACGAGCGTGTCGCCTCCAAGGTTCTCGATCTCCTTGATACGTTCTATCTTTGTCAGGATGAAATCGGTGTACGAGCTGACGCGCATGGAGCGCCAGGCCTCGTCGTAATCATGGTTCTTGCGCTTCATCAGTTCCAGGGCCTCGTGGGCATACTGGTCGTAAAGGCGCATGGCCTCGTCGTTGGTAATGTCGACGATGTCGGCAAAGCCCTTGTTGAGTTGGATGAGTCCTACAATACCGTAGTTGATGAGGGCGATAAACTCCGGACGGATACCTTCGCCTACCATCGACTCCTGCTTGATCTCGAGCGAACGGATGCGCTTGGCTTTGATGAAGAGCTGGTCGGTAAGGGCTGTGGGACGCAGGATGCGCCACGAGGCCTTGTAGTCGTGGAGCTTCTTCTCAAACAGGGCACGGCACTCGGCGATGGCCTGCTCAAACTCTTTGTTCGTCTTCTCAAATGGGTCCATGATTATTTCATCTCCTTTTGTTTCTTGTGAATATAGCGGATCTTGGCGCCAAGCACCTCCGTCTGCGTGCGCAACGAGTCGCGCTTCATACGGGTGAGGGTGAGCATCGTCAGCTCTTCGGGTGTGGCGCGCAGGGCGGCCTTGTCACGCTCTACCTTCTCCTGCTGGTAGGCATAGTCGTGGTTTACGGCCTGCAACAGACTGTCGGTCACGAGCAGCTCCTGCTGGGTCTTCTTCAGCTCAATGTCCTGATAGAGCTTCAGAGCCTTCTTGCGGGTGTCGATGGCGTTGGGGTACACCTTACGCAGGCTGTCGATTACTATCAACGCCTGGTTGTATTGCCCTTGCTCGAAGCAGGTGCCTGCTTTTTCGAGCATGGCCTCGGCCTGTTTCTGGGCTTCATTCTCCCCACAGGACCAGAGCATCAGGAGGGCCATCGTGCTCAAAAACAATCTTCTCATTGTCATATTTCCTGAATTTCGGTGCAAAATTACAAAATAATTATTAATTATGAATGATTAATAATGAATTTTTTAGTATCTTTGCAGCAAATTTGTGAAAAAGTTCTAATGAAATTATATACTGACGAAGAATTAGCAGCGCTTTTAGACCAGGAATTATTCCATCAGATCAGCGAGGCGGCCGATCGTCTTGGGGTGGAATGTTATGTCGTGGGCGGCTATGTGCGCGACATCTTTCTCGAGCGCCCTTCCAACGACATCGACGTGGTGGTTGTGGGCAGCGGTATCGCCGTTGCTCAAGAACTGAAACGCATGTTGGGTCGCAAGGCGCATCTCTCTGTTTTTAAGAATTTCGGTACGGCGCAGGTCAAGTTTTATCGAAAGGACGAGGAAATCGAAGTAGAGTTCGTGGGGGCGCGGAAGGAGAGCTACAGCCACGATTCGCGAAAGCCTGTTGTAGAAGACGGCACCCTTGAGGACGACCAGAACCGTCGCGACTTCACCATTAACGCCATGGCCATCTGCCTGAATAAGGATAGGTTTGGTGAACTCGTCGACCCCTTCAATGGTTTGGCGGATCTTGAAGATGGAATTATCGCCACACCGCTGGAACCCGACATCACGTTCTCCGACGATCCTCTGCGCATGATGCGCTGCATCCGTTTCGCCACACAACTGAACTTTCAGATCGAAGACGAGACCTGGGTGGCCCTCGAACATATGGCAGAGCGCATCAAAATCGTCAGTGGTGAGCGTATCAAAGACGAGCTCAACAAGATTATCATGGCACCGCATCCCAGCATTGGTTTCGAATACCTGCAGCGTTGCGGCCTCCTGCAGATCATCCTGCCTGAGCTCTCTGCCCTCGACATCGTCGACCAGAAAAATGGTCGCGCCCATAAGAACAATTTCTACCACACCCTCGAGGTGCTGGAGAATGTGGTCTCTCATTCGGATAATCTATGGTTGCGTTGGGCGGCATTGCTCCACGATGTGGGCAAAACCAAGTCGAAGCGCTGGGATCCTGCTGTCGGCTGGACCTTCCATAACCATAATATAATAGGTGCAAAGATGGTGCCTGTCATTTTCCGAAGGCTGATGCTGCCCTTGGATATGAAGATGAAATACGTGCAGAAGCTCGTCGACCTCCACATGCGACCCATCGTCATTGCCGACGATGTGGTGACGGATAGTGCCGTGCGCCGTCTGCTGAACGATGCTGGCGAGGATATCGACGACCTGATGACACTCTGCGAGGCTGATATCACTTCGAAGAATGAGGTCCGCAAGAAACTCTTCCTCGAAAACTTCCGGATGGTGCGTGAGAAACTGGCCGACCTGAAGGAGAAAGACTATGTGCGCCTGCTGCAGCCCGTGATCGATGGCAACGAGATCATGGAGCTGTTCCACCTGAAGCCCTCGCGTGAGGTGGGCGTGCTGAAGCAATACCTCAAGGATGCCGTTCTCGACAACCGTGTCGAAAACGAACGCGAACCTCTCATGCAGTTGCTGATGGAAAAAGCCAAGCAAATGAAATTGATTTAAAAATGTAAAATAACTAAAAACCCTTTAATTATGAAGAAATTGCTGCTGATACTATTCACTATTCACTGTTCTTGCGTCCCTGCGGTAGCAAGCGAGCAGAGCTCGAGCGCACTATTCACTCTTGCGAATCCTGTGGACGAGCTTTTGGAGCGTATCGACAAGGGTGCTTCCGCGAAGTTCAAGACACAACTGGTAAAGAGCGACAAGGACTTTTTTGAACTCGACCAGCGCGGCACGAAGGTCGTGGTGCGAGGCAACACGTGGGTGAACATCGCTTCGGGTGTTAACTGGTATCTGAAGTACTATGCAGGTATCCACCTCTCGTGGAATCAGATGCAGGCCAAACTGCCTGCTGTACTCCCTGCTGTCAAACAAAAGGAGCGTCACGAGACCGACCTTACCCTGCGTTACGACTTCAACTACTGCACGTTCTCTTACTCCATGGCCTTTTGGGACTGGAAACGCTGGGAACAGGAAATCGACTGGATGGCCCTGCATGGCGTCAATCTGCCCCTGGCCATCGTCGGTGAGGAGTGCGTATGGCGTAACATGCTCCTGAAACTCGGCTATACGGAAGAAGAGATCGGACAGTTCATTGCTGGTCCGGCCTTCCTCGCCTGGTGGGAGATGAACAATCTCGAAGGGTGGGGTGGTCCGCTGCCTCTGTCCTGGTATGCTCGTCAGGAGAAACTCCAGAAACAGATATTGGCTCGTATGCGTCAGTTGGGCATGCATCCCGTATTGCCCGGCTATAGCGGTATGGTGCCCCACGATGCCAAGGCGCGTCTTGGACTGAATGTCGCTGATGCCGGCCTTTGGAATGGTTTCCAGCGTCCTGCCAACCTCCTGCCTACCGATCCCCGCTTTGCTGAGATTGCCAAGCTCTATTTCGACGAACTGACAAAGCTCTTTGGCAAGGCCGATTATTACTCTATGGACCCCTTCCACGAGAGCAACGACGATGCCTCCATCGACTACGCCAAGGCTGGTGAGGCCATGATGCAGGCCATGAAACGGGTGAATCCAAAGGCTGTCTGGGTCATTCAGGGTTGGACGGAGAATCCCCGTCCGCAGATGGTCGACGGTATGAAGGCTGGCGACCTGTTGGTGCTCGATCTCTTCTCAGAGTGCCGACCCATGTTCGGCATCCCCAGCATTTGGAAGCGCGAAGAGGGCTACAAGCAGCACTACTGGCTCTTCTGCCTCCTCGAGAACTTCGGTGCCAACGTCGGCCTCCATGGCCGCATGGACCAGTTGCTGGATAATTTTTACGGCACAGATTCTTCACTCTTCACTCTTCACTCTTCACTCCGCAAAGGTATCGGCTTTACCATGGAGGGCTCTGAAAACAACCCCGTCATGTTCGAACTCATGAGCGAGCTGCCCTGGCGTCCTGAGAAATTCAAGAAAGAAGACTGGGTGCGCCAGTATGTCAAGGCACGCTACGGTGTCGAAGACCCCCTTATCGAACGGGCTTGGCTCCTTCTGGCACGTACCATTTATAATTGTCCTGCGGGCAACAACCAGCAGGGCCCTCACGAGAGCATTTTCTGCGGACGACCCTCGTTGAACAACTTCCAGGCCTCTTCTTGGTCGAAGATGAAAAACTATTACGATCCTTATTCTACCCTCGAGGCGGCCATGATGATGAACAGCGTGGCTGAGAAGTATCGTGGTAACAACAATTTTGAGTACGATCTCGTGGATATCACCCGTCAGGCTCTCGCCGATCAGGCACGTTTGCAGTATCAGCGCACTATCGCTGATTACAAGGCCTTCGCCATCAATGAGTTTGAGAGCGATTACCGCCGGTTCCTCCTTATGCTGCTCATGCAGGATAAACTCCTGGGTACACGTTCGGAGTTCCGTTTGGGCCATTGGACGCAGGCAGCTATCGCTTGTGGTACGACGCCTGAGGAACAGCGGCTCTATGAGTGGAACGCCCGCGTACAGATCACCACCTGGGGCAATCGCTACTGCGCTGATACGGGTGGCTTGCGCGACTATGCCCATAAGGAGTGGCAGGGACTGCTGAAAGATTTTTACTATCCTCGTTGGGAGGCATACTTCAATGCCCTCTCTGATCAGATGAAGGCACAACAGAAACCGCAGCCCGATTTGCTTGGAGGTGGTCCTAACGCTTCGAAGACGGCTGCTGAGCTCTTCCAGATGGCACTGCCTCAGGAGGTCACCCTCGACTACTACGCCCTCGAGGAGCCCTGGACCCTCCGTCAGAATCCCTACACCGCCACTCCTGAAGGCTCTCCCGTCGACGTCGCCCGCGAAGTCATGGACCTTCTCACTAATCACTAATCACTATTCACTATTCACTATGCAAGGTAATCGTCTTTTAAGTCTCGACATTCTCCGCGGCATCACCGTCGCTGGCATGATATTGGTTAATAATGGCTGGGGCGTGTCGTTCGAGATGCTCGGTCATGCTGAGTGGAACGGCATGACTCCCTGCGACCTCGTCTTCCCCTTCTTCCTCTTTATCATGGGTATCTCGTGTTACCTCTCTCTGGTGAAGTCCGAGTTCAAGCCCACACCTAAGGTCATCCGTCGCATCATCAAGCGTACGGTGCTGTTGTTCGCCATTGGTCTCTTCATCAACTGGTTCGACAACGCCATCGAGGGCGATCTCCTCTGCTTTGGCCACCTCCGCATCTGGGCTGTCATGCAGCGCATCGCCCTCTGCTACGGCATCGTGTCGCTCTTCGCCCTCTTCTGCAACCATCGTTATACCATCCCTGTGGTCATTGGCCTCCTTATTATATATACCGCCATTCTCGTCTTGGGTAATGGCTATGCTGAGGATGCCAGTGTCAACGTTCTGGCACAGGTCGACCTCAACCTCTTTGGCTACGACCATCTCTATCATAAGAGTCCCGTCGATCCTGAGGGCCTGCTGGGCACCATCTCTTCTGTGGCTCATGTCCTGCTGGGCTTCTATTGTGGCAAGCTCATCCGTCAGAAAGATACCGTTTCTGATAAGGTCATCGCCCTTTTCGTCGTAGGCACCATCCTTGTCATTGGAGGCTATCTGCTCTCTTATGGTCTGCCCCTCAACAAGCGCATCTGGAGCCCCAGCTACGTCATGGTCACCTGCGGCCTCGCCTCCCTGCTGCAGGCAATATTAATGTATGTTATTGACTTGAGCGGTAGCAAATTCTTGCGTCCCTTCGGTAGCAAGCGGCAAAGCCGAGTCTTCACTCTTCACTCTTCACTCTTAACTTTTTTTCGTGTTTTCGGAGTGAATGCCCTTGCGCTTTATGTATCGAGCGAGCTTCTCGCCATTCTCTTGGGCAACCTCGGCGTTTCTGAGGTGGTCTACAATGCCATCCACACCATCATCCCGCCTCTCAAGTGGGCTTCCCTGGCATACGCTCTCTATTTCGTCGCCCTCAATTTCCTCATCGGCTACGTTCTCTATCGCAAGAAGATCTACATCAAACTGTGAATCATGGGGACTGGCACCAATGATAGCATCTTTGATCTATCAGTGCGTGCCTGTCCCCTGTGATTCGCAGCGCTCCTTAGAGCGCAATCGGCATGACTATTGATTCTTCACTCTTCACTCTTCACTCTTCACTCGCTTAGGCGTTGGGATCATAATCATCGTCCTCTCCTTCGCCGGTGTTGATGATCAGGGTCGAGGCCTGACCTGGCATAGCGAAGCTACCGGAGTAGACACCACCGTCCTCAGTCAGCTCGATTTCTGAGCCATTCACGGTTGCGGTGGGCACCTGACCCTCTGCAGGCGTGATGCTGATCTCCACCTCGTCATCCTCGTTCAGACTGGTACCTGAGGTTACAGCATTACCATCCTTGGTGACGGTTGCTGAACCAACGCCCGTTCTGGAGATCGTCAGTGCATAGCCCTGTGCGCCCTGCTGGCTCTGACCGCCCTGCTCACTCTGCCCCGAGCCTCCGGAGTTGCCACCGCTCTCGGTTCCTGAGCCCGAAGATGATCCGCCACCATTGCCGCCCTGAGCAGCAGTCTTAGCAGCCAGGATCTCAGCAGCGGCCTTATCGGTCCAGCTCAGTTTACCATCCTTGTTCAGCTCCTCGCGGGTGTGATGGTCTTGTCGAGGGTGGCATCGTACAGCTCCTTGCAGCCGTTACCAATCACACTCACCTTGAAGATCGCCAGGTTGTCCACCTTCACGGTGTTACCATTCAGCGTCTGCTCACGCACGCACTTCACGAAGTCTCGCAGAATACCCTCGATGGTACCCTCGGAGAACGGGGTGTTGTGCTCAGCCATGTGCACCGCCATATCGTGGATGTTCATGGTCTGTTTGTAACTCACTCGTGGGTAATACTTACCGTAAGCGGCAGATCCCACAACCTTGTTTTGAGAAATGTAAAGTTCAATCATACTTTTAAAAATTTAAAATGGTTAGTAATACAGTTAATTAATGCCTTTGGATCCGTTAGCGAGTGCAAAGTTACTACTTGTAATAGGGTTGTTATCGAGTTATATCGAGTTTTATCAAGTTTTATCGAGTTGTACGCCTCCGAAGCCGCAAAAATTTGGCCATGTCAGAAAAAAGTAGTATATTTGCAGTGTAAATCAAACATGTTTAACCCATTAAAAACCTTTTCTTTATGTATTACAAACAAACCCCTCATGCCACTTCATTCAACCGTACCGCACTTGCTCAGCGCTACTTTCCGGATCTCCTGCCCCTCTCAGCCTGGGCCAAGTTCCGAAGATGGCTCCTCACCAATCCCCGCCTAAAACCTCTCCTTGCCTCCAGATCCCGCTCCTTCACTCCCGCCCAGGTCGCTCTCATCTTCTCAGAGCTCGGGGAACCGTAAAGCTGCACACTGGGGACTGGCACCAATGTGCTATCTATGATGGCTCAGTGTGTGCCTGTCCCCACGCGTGCTGCGGGCCTCTAAAATAAGAGTCTCTTAATTTTTATTATTCGATTTTCTACGTAGAGATAAGCGCCATTAGAATTAAATCTGGTGGCGCTTATTTCTGTGTCCATATTTCCCCTAACGGCATAACAGGCATAACAGGCATAACGGCATAACATTAGCATGTTGCGAAGGTTATAGTATCTATGTAGAATTTATATATATTATAATATATATAAATTTAATAATATATAATTGATTATATATACCCCCAACATCGATTTTACCCAATGTTATGCCGTTATGCCTGTTATGTCGTTATGCCTGAAACTAAAATGGGCCCTCCTGATGGGAGAGCCCGGGCTACGCTTAGCCATAACCTTTTAACCTTGTTAACCTTATGATATAGGTGCATTCAGCATAAATTGATGCTGAACCATTTACTGGCACAAAGATAGGAACTATTTTTGAAGATTCCAAATTTCTACGCGAAAAATCCGTGTAAATTTTTGTTTTTTAAGAAATTAGCCGTTTCTCTTTCGCCCCTCAACGACGCCAAACATTATGTTAATTTCGTGTTAAAGTCTGAGGGTGTCTCGAGTTTTGGGACACCCTATATGTTATCTTTGCACTAAAAACGAGAATTTAGTGTATATAAATTATGGGAAAGATATTAAGAGATATGACTGCGCAAGAGCAGGCCTTCTACGATGAAGACAGCAAGAAGTTTCCATGGCTTAAGACCATCACGATGGGTGATGACGAATTCCTGGCATGTTATGAACGTGATCTTGGAAAGGGAATGACTGCCATTTGCTTTCATAGCCTATGGAATAAGCATTACAGCTGGGTTTGCCTTGCAATCTTAAAGCATTTCTATGAGACAGGTGAGTTCGTGCATTATGATTGGGATTATACTGATGGACAGATGGAAGGTACTATTCAAGAAATCATGAAAGCCTGGGGTGCAGACCTGCAGACTGAAAATGATGTTCTTGACTGTAAGGCTAAGTTTGACTTCAGCAAGCATACTGCTCCGACAAATGTACCACCCTACGACCGGACAGTATCAAAAGAGTTAGGATATGATTATATATTCGATGAATATTACAGAGATCATGGTTTCGATAATCCGTTTTAAATTGGCACGAATACGGAAAACAGGCGATTTTGAATGAATCTGATTAAAAAACTCAGTTTTTTATTTGAATTCTGAGAAATAATGTTTATCTTTGCAATCAAGTATCGGCTAATCGTCATAACATGACGCTGACTAAGGTCAGGTTTGAGCCTCAGTGGAGGTGCCGGTATGATTTTTGAGGGTTAATAATAGCATCAGCTATTTGTTCAGAGACTCGTGGAACCTCGGAAATTTCATGAAGTAGTGCTCGAACAAGTCAGCCGATGCCCGTGCGATAGCGCGGGCATGACTTGTATCTTAGCACTACAGGTACATCCGAGGACCTCACGAGACGAGAGAAGAGCCATTGTTCGCGCTTCTTTTGTGTCCTGAGGTCGTTTTGTGTTTACCTGTAAGCAAGCCTGAAGATATAGTCTGATTGCTCCTAAAACTATCGTGTGGGAACAAATGGAACTACCCAAGCAATTCGATAACATCACCCAGCACGTCATCGACGATCTGAAGGTGACGCTGTGCCAAGGCTCTAAGGTGTCGATGGCAGCAGCCAGTTTCTCCATCTATGCTTTCGAGGCTTTGCAAAAAGAGTTGGAGAAGGTGGACGAACTGCGCTTTATCTTCACCTCGCCAACGTTTAATAAGGAGCAAGCAAAGAAACAGAAACGGGAGTTCTATATCCCCAAACTGAATCGCGAGCGCACGCTCTATGGTTCCGACTTCGAAATCAAACTGCGCAATAACCTTACTCAGCGGGCCATCGCCAAAGAGTGTGCCGACTGGATTCGACAGAAGGTACGCTTCAAGACCAACGTTTCGCAGCAGAATATGCCTGGTTTCCTGAATGTAAAAAACGAGGAAGACCTCTATACATACATGCCTTTCAACGAGTTCACTACCACTGAGTTAGGTTGTGAACGAGGCAATAATATCTTCCAGTTAGTTCAGAGAATGCCATCACCCATGTCAGACTCATACCTGAAATACTTTAATGAATTCTGGGAAGACCATGAGAATTTTACAGACGTGACTGATGCTATCATAGAAAATATCGAAAATGTCTATCGTGAGAACTCACCAGACTTCATCTATTTCGTTACCCTCTATAACATCTTCAATGAGTTCTTGGAGGATATCAGCGAGGATGTGCTGCCCAACGAGGCGACAGGCTTCAAGAGTTCGCAGATATGGAACAAACTCTATAACTTCCAGCGCGATGCAGCTCTGGCCATTATCAACAAGTTAGAGACCTATAACGGTTGTATCTTGGCTGATAGCGTAGGTTTAGGTAAGACTTTCACGGCTATTGCTGTCATCAAGTATTACGAGAACCGTAATAAGAGTGTGTTGGTGCTTTGCCCTAAAAAACTCTATGAGAACTGGAACACCTATAAGGGCAACTACAAAAATAACCCATTAGAAAAAGACCGTCTGCGCTACGATGTGCTTTTCCATACAGACCTCAGCCGTGAACGAGGTATGTCGAATGGTACTGACCTTTCACGTTTGAATTGGGGCAACTACGACCTGATTGTGATAGACGAGAGTCACAACTTCCGCAATGGTGGTAAGGTGACCACAGACGAAGATGATGAGAACCCACGCGAAAACCGCTATCTGCGTCTGATGAATCAGGTGATTCGTGCTGGTGTGCGAACGAAGGTACTGATGCTTTCTGCTACACCTGTGAACAACCGTTTCAACGACCTGAAGAACCAGCTACAGTTGGCCTACGAAGGTAATCAGAGTTTGATCAATGACAAACTGAATACGGATCGTCCTATTGAAGACATTTTCCGCTCTGCCCAGATGCAGTATAATGCGTGGTCACACATTGAAGACCCCAACGAACGCACCACAGAAAAACTGCTTGATATGCTTTCGTTCGACTTCTTCCAAGTGTTGGATGCTGTCACTATAGCCCGTAGTCGTAAGCATATTGAGAAGTATTACGACACCACAGAGATAGGTAAGTTTCCGACGCGTCTGCGCCCCATTTCCAAACGTCCTAAACTGACAGATCTTAATGAGGCTATCACCTACAAAGAGATAGCCAATCAGTTAGATGATTTGAATCTTGGTGTCTATGCACCCTCTGACTATATCCTGCCTTCGAAGCGCGCCAAATACGAAATCGATATTGACGAGCGAGGGGTACACTTAGGTATGTCTGGACGCGAGAAGGGATTGAAGAAACTGATGGCCATCAACCTTCTAAAGCGCTTGGAATCGTCAGTAAACAGTTTCCGCCTAACGTTAAGTCGTATGAAGGACATGATTGACGAGACCATTGAGGCGATTGATACCTTTGTGACCACCCGTCAGGATGTACGCTTGGAGGTGCAACAGCTGGAAAATATGCTCGATGAAGATAGCGAAGAAGACGTACTGATTGGTGGAAAAAAGACAAAGGTGGCATTGGCCGATATGGACTGTCGTTCATGGAAGCGTGACCTGTTGAAAGATCAAGAGATATTGGGGCTATTGCTCGTGATGATTAAGGATATCAACCCTGAGCACGATAGCAAGCTACAGATGCTCATCGAGAATCTGCGTGAGAAGTTCAATCATCCTATTAACGACAATAACAAGAAGGTCATTGTCTTCACTGCCTTCTCAGACACTGCACAATATCTTTACGATAATCTGGAAGCAATGATACTGGCGAAGACAGGACTTCATGTCGGTTTGGTGACAGGTAATGGTATCCGTTCTACCGTTAAAGGTTTGCCTGCTGATTTCAATAGTGTCCTGACGCTATTCTCGCCTATCTCGAAGGAGAAAGACAAACTCTTCCCAAAGCAACCAGTAGTCATCGATGTGCTCATTGCCACAGACTGTATCTCTGAGGGTCAGAACTTGCAGGATTGTGACTACCTGATTAACTACGATATTCATTGGAACCCTGTACGTATCATCCAGCGTTTTGGACGTGTTGATCGTATCGGCTCTAAGAACGATGTCATCCAATTGGTCAATTATTGGCCAGACATTGAACTCGACGATTATCTCTATCTGAAAGGTCGTGTGGAGGCTCGCATGGCAGGTATGGATATCACGGCAGGTGGTGGAGGTAATGTGTTGCTCTCAAACGAAGAACAGACAGACTTGGAATATCGTAAGAGCCAGTTGATGCGCTTACAGGAAGAAGTAGTCGATCTCGAAGATATGGACACAGGTATCAACATTATGGACTTGGGATTGAATGAGTTCCGCTTAGACCTGTTGGCCTATCTGCCAGAACATCCTGATATTGAGCATACGCCCTTTGGCATGAGCGCCGTTGTGCCTGCATCAGCCACAGCCAAGCCTGGTGTCATCTTCATCCTGAAGAACAGAAACAATGCAGTCAATATAGGTCATCAGAATCTGTTGCATCCTTTCTATATGGTATATCTCTCTGACGAGGGCGAGACCATCATCAACCACTTGGCTCCCAAGCGACTGCTGGACATCATGCGTTTAGCCTGCAAGGGAAAGCACGAGCCCATCATGGAACTCTGCCATCAGATTAACCGGGAAACGGATAATGGCAGACGAATGAGCCATTATAGTGACCTGCTGCAAAAGGCTGTAGCTACCATTGTAGCTCAGAAGGAAGAGAGCGATCTTGAAAGCCTGTTCTCCTTTGGTGAGACCACAGCCCTGCAAGGTGACATCAAGGGCCTCGATGATTTCGAACTAATCTGTTTCCTTGTTATTAAGAATTGAAGAGTTGAAGAATTGAAAAATTGAAGTTATTCTGAAGCGTGAAAGAGACAGACAATATATTAGGCTATCCTCAAAGCACCATTGTCGATAAGGTGGTACCTAAGACGATGTTCTACAAGTTCATGGAAGTGAACCAACGGATGAAGGTGCGCTTTGTGAATGACGTGGCGCAGATTTGTTGGCTCTATAAACTCTCTTCCAACACCATCAACGTCACATCGAGTGAAGAGTTGGTAGAAATCGATGTGTTTGTGGTAACGCTGAAAGAGCAGGATTGTCCTACGGATGTCTTTACGTTTATCGACACCAACATGCCACATCATATTGTCTTCATTCTGAAATACGAAGATCAGTATATGCTATTGGTTAACTATAAGGAATGGAAGGACAATTCCCATACGCAATTCAAGATTACCAAGTCGTTTGCGACTACATGGATGAATCAAAGCCAAATTGCATTGGCTATCCAAGGCCAGTCGTTACCCCGTATTTACGATAACTTCGTGGCGCAGGTCTCAGGCATTGGTGAGCATAAAGCTGGAGCACTCGCTGAGATTGTGGAACTGAAAAAACGGATTGCTACGATGGAGTCAGAACTACAATCTTTAGAAAAACGTATGCGCAAGGAGCCACAATACGATGTCCAGGTGAAAATGAACAAGCAAGTGAAGGCCAAACGCCAGGAATTAGCTGGGCTAAAACAAAAAATGGAGGAATTGAGCGTATGAGTTTATTTGGAATAATGGTAACGCAAGGAGAAAACGTATACGTAAATTCTACCTTCGCTGATAGAATAAACGAGTCGGTGCTCGTCGTTAATTCTACGACTCCATTTACCATTGGTTCCCTTCAAAAGTTCAGGTTTGCCAATGCCCGAAAACGGATGCAGTTGAATATCTGCAAGCAACGCTCTGATACGTTTCAATATTCGTGTGTCGGATTTACTCTTCCAATAATTCAGGTCTTCTTCGGCCTGGGAAAGCAGTACTATTTCCATATCTCGTCGAGTGTTACAACTTTCCCCTTACCGTCCTTGATCTCTTCATCACCTTTGCGCAGGATATCAACCATAGCAGATGATGACATAATATATTCGGTCTCATCCATTGCCTGTTTCTTGGCCGTAATCCTTTTGAGGGCTTTTAAGGCTTTTTTCATCAACCCTTCGTCCTCTGCTATGATGCTTAATTCGCGGAGCAGTTCCGCATTTAATTGTAATGCAGTCATGATTTGTACTTCTTATTTTCGCTGCAAATTTACGATAAATAAACGAAACAAACAAATAAAAATAATAAAATCATGCAAATAGATCATCTAAACAAAGAAACCACAGACGGAACGGTGCGCAATCTCGATGCACTCTACCAGTTGTTCCCATCGTGTTTTACAGAGGCACCTGATGCCTTAGGCAAAGTGCATAGAGCAGTAGACTGGGGTAAGTTGCGCGAACTGCTTGGGGAATACGTAGAAGATAGCGAGCCTGAGAAGTACGACTTTACTTGGGTTGGCAAACGAGCAGCCCAGCGCGAGGCGGCAGCACCTTGTCGCAAAACTTTGCGACCCTGCAAGGAGGAGAGCGTCGATTGGGACACCACGCAGAACCTCTACATCGAAGGCGACAACCTCGAAGTGTTGAAACTGCTCCAGAACTCCTATATGGGAAAGTTCAAGATGATCTATATCGATCCGCCATATAACACAGGTAATGACTTCGTGTATCATGATGACTTTGCACAGAGTGTAGATGAATACGATGAGCATAACCTTGATGATGAGGGCAACCGCTATCGCAAGAACACAGACAGCAACGGCCGCTTCCATTCTGATTGGTGTTCGATGATCTATACAAGGCTGATGGTGGCAAGAAATCTGTTGACGGAGGATGGAGTGATATTCATCTCTATTGATGATAATGAACTTGATAATCTTCAAAAAATAAGTAATGAGGTATTTGGTCAAATAAATTCGGTAGGTGTTTTCATTTGGGCCAAAAAGAAGAAAGGAAGTCATCTTTCTAAAACTTTTCGCTCGATGACTGAATATCTACTTTGTTATGCAAAAGACATCTCATTGATAGAACTATTTGGCGAGGATGCTTATTCTGACAAGTGGCAACCTATTGTAAAAAAGACGAACTCAATAAAAGTTCTTTCGTTTCCCAAAGGTCTTATAGAGACTACTTTGAATAGTGGTTATTATGATGCTGGTACATATGCTAAGGATACGACTCCAATTAAATTCATAAAAGGATTTAGTGTAAAGAATGGCGTAATAGAAGATGATATTGAAGTTGAAGGTCCATTTGTGTGGACTCAAATAAAACTCACAGAGGAAATAAATGCTGGTACGAAATTTTCTCTTTCGAATAGATTTGGATTCAATGTATTTCGTTCTGACCAACTTGAAAAGGTAAAGCGTCCATCGAGTATAATAGATTCGAAAGTGAATGTAGGCACGAATGAAGATGCTAGTGCTGAGGTGGCATCGTTATTCGGTCATGAAAGAATAATGGATTATCCCAAACCTGTTTCTTTGTTACATTTTATTGTTAAAACCTTAGCATATTATGACAAAGATATGATTATTCTCGATTTCTTCTCTGGCTCTGCCACAACTGCTCATGCTGTGATGCAACTCAATGCAGATGATGGCGGCAATAGAAAATTTATCATGGTGCAGTTACCAGAGGAAACGACCGAGGATAGCGAAGCATATAAGGCCGGTTATAAGAATATCTGCGAAATCGGTAAGGAACGTATTCGTCGTGCAGGCAAGAAAATTAAGGCAGACAGTCCGCTGACAACACAAGACCTCGATATCGGCTTCCGTGTGTTGAAGTGCGATGAGTCGAACTATAAGCCTGTAGCTTTTGCGCCAAAGGACTATACGCAGGAGTCGCTCGATATGTTCTTGGATAATATCAAAGAGGAGCGCACAGGTCTCGATCTGCTATTCGACTGCATGATGCGCTGGGGCTTGGAACTCTCATTGCCATACGCCACACAGAAGGTGGATGGTTGTACCATCTATAACGTGGATGATGGTAATCTCGTGGCCTGCTTCGACGGCGTGGTCACATCCGTTGTCATCGATGCCATCGCAGAGACGCATCCTCTCCGCGTGGTTTTCCGCGATAGCAGCTTCACAGAAGCCGCCCAGAAGATGAACCTCTTCGAACTGTTCAAGCAGAAGTGCGGCTGGACAGACCAGGAAGTGCAGAATAACGTCAGAGTGATTTAGCCTATGAAACTGAAGTTTAAGAACCAACAATTCCAGACGGATGCAGCGAAGGCTGTGACGGATGTGTTTCTGGGGCAGAAGAACACTGCGTTACTGGAGTTTACGCACGATATGGGTACTGACAACGGAGGATTCTTCGATGCCGTTGGCTATAAGAATCAGCCCATCGAGGTGCCGTATAGCGAGGTGCTGAACCATATCCGTGATATCCAGATGGCTGCACAGTTGAAACCTACGGAAAGTTTCGACAGAGCTGACTTGCGACTGACCATCGAGATGGAAACAGGTACAGGTAAGACCTATACCTACATCAAGACGATGTTTGAACTGAACAGACTCTACGGCTGGAGTAAATTTATCATCGTGGTTCCTAGCATTGCTATCAGGGAAGGTGTTTGTAAGTCGTTCGAGGTGATGAGCGAGCACTTTGCCGCTGAATATGGTAAGCGTATTCAGAGTTTCGTATATGACAGTTCGCAGTTGACAAAGATAGACCAGTTCGCCAGCGACAGCAACATGCACGTAATGATCATCAACACGCAGGCCTTTGCTGCACGAGGTGAAGATGCACGTCGTATCTATATGAAGTTGGATGCTTTCCGTTCGCGCAGACCTATCGACGTGATTGCTGCTACGAACCCCATTCTGATTATCGACGAGCCACAGAGTGTATTGGGTGCTGATAAAAAGAATGCTACACGAAACCGATTGAAGGAGTTTAATCCGCTCTTTACCTTATTATATAGTGCTACCCATAGGGCCGATGACATCGTGAACATGATCTATCGCTTGGATGCGATGGATGCCTATAACAAGAAACTGGTGAAGAAGATCTCTGTGGTGGGTATTGAACAAAAAGGCTCTACTGCTACCAATGGCTATCTCTATCTGGAGAGCATCGAACTCTCAGAGGGTAATCCTCGTGCCAGAATAGGTTTTGATAAGCGGGTAGGTAATGGTGTCAAGCAGGTGACGCAGTTGGTGGCTGACCGTTTTGATATCTATCAGAATTCAGGCGAGTTGCAGGAGTATGCCGATAACTATCGCGTGACGGAGATTGACGGCTATAACCGTTGTATCCATCTGCAAAACGGCATCACGCTCTCTGAAGGTGAGGTGATAGGCGCTGTAAATGAACAGGTGATTCGCAAGGCTCAGATTCGTGCAACAATCTTGGCCCATATCGAGAAAGAAAGGAAGTTGTTCCGTCAAGGTATCAAGTGTCTGTCATTGTTCTTTATCGACCATGTAGATAACTATCGTGAGGCTGATGGCGGTAAGGGCTTCTATGCGCAGATATTCGAAGAGGAATATGAGCGGATTGTGGGAGAATTGCAGCTGCGGTTCTCTGATGACCCAGAGTATGTGAAGTATCTGAAGAGTTTTTCGCCTGATCAAGTACATGATGGTTACTTCTCGCGCGATAAGAAGAATAATGTAGTGGAGTCGAAGGCGAAGGAGTCGGAGAACGAACTACGAGGCTATCAGTTGATTATGAAGGCCAAGGAGGCACTGTTATCGTTTAAGACGCCAGTACGTTTTATTTTCTCGCACTCAGCTCTGAAAGAAGGTTGGGACAATCCCAATGTGTTCCAGATCTGTACGCTGAAGGATTCTGATAACCAGACGAAAAAACGTCAGGAGGTAGGTCGTGGTATGCGCCTGTGTGTGAACCAGCAGGGAGAACGACAGGATGAGAGCGTGCTGCATGGTGGTGTATTCGAGGTGAACGAACTGACTGTTATTGCCAGCGAGTCATATAACTCGTTTGCTGCAAAGCTTCAGACAGAGATTGCAGAGGCTGTGGGCGATCGTCCGCAGAAGGTGAATATGCAGTTGTTCCTCGACTTTGTGGTGACCAACGCGCAAGGCGAACAAAAGAAACTATCAGAGGACGATGCGCAGGAACTGACTTTTACGCTACGCATGAAGGGTTATATCACCAAAGATGGCCAACTGACGCCTAAGTATCATCAGGATAAACAAGAGGGTACGCTCGACTTTGGAGAATATGACGAGTATAAAAAGGATGTGGAGAGGAAACTTGAAACCGTCTTTAATCCTGATGCCGTCAAGCCTGAGAATGGCAGGAAGGTTCGCGAGGCGAAGTTTGACTCACAGAAGTTTGAGCGCAAGGAGTTCCAAGAACTGTGGCGCAGGATCAATCATCAGACATATTATACTGTGGATTTCAAAACTGACGAACTGATCAACAAAGCTGTTATTCAGTTGGATAACCACCTGAAGGTTTCTGATATCCAACTCCGTATGGTGACTGGTACGCTGGATCGCATTGGCAGTAAGCAGCAATTGGAACAGGGAACTGCTATGAGCATCACTGACTCACAGACGCTCTCTGTGCATGAAGAGATTGGACAGGAGGTGAAATACGACTTGATAGGCAAACTGGTAGAAAATACAGGTCTGACGCGAAAGGCTGTGGTAACTATTTTGAAGAAGATAAAGCCCAATACTTTCAATCAGTTTAAGACAAACCCAGAAGAATTTATCATCAAGGCCTCGAACATTATCAATGAGTGTAAGGCCATCGCTGTGATAGAGCATGTGAAGTATCACAAACTGGATAAGCAGTTTGAGAGCGATATTTTCAGTAATACGACGCTGAAAGGCAAGTTGGGTGTGAATGCGCTGGAATCACAGAAATCCCTATATGATTTGGTGGTGGTTGATTCTGCTGGCATTGAGATGAACTTTGCGAAGGACTTGGAAGAACGCAACGAGGTGGCGGTCTATACAAAACTGCCTGGTGGTTTCTATATAAATACGCCTGTGGGCCACTATAACCCAGACTGGGCGATTGTGTTCAAGGAAGGACCAGACATCAAGCACGTCTATTTTGTGGCTGAGACGAAAGGTTCACTGGAAGAATCACAACTGCGTGAGTCAGAACGTTCGAAGATAGAATGTGCTCGTCGCCATTTTGCAACCATAGGTGATTCTGCAGTAACTTACGATGTGGTACGTAATTATAACGATTTGAGGAATATCATCACGAAATAAGATGAACAAGCTGTTTTTATTCGTATTTATCGTTCTTCAGAGTGCGTTGCTGGCTAACTGCAAAGGTTGCCATCAGGCGCCTCCGCAAACAAGCACTGAAGAGGACATCGTCGAAGGCTCACACGGGGTCAGCCCCCCTGTGAGCTCTATGACTGGGCTGCGGCTGATCATGGCCGTCATGAGTGTGTAGTCAGTGGATTCAGTTCGAAATTGGAGAAGGATGTACTCCATTTTCTGAAAGGTACTGAATGTTCCATCATATTGGTAATGGCCAGGCAAATGTATAAGATTATTCCTCCTGACTTGAAGGAATTGCTGAATTCCCATCGCTTGTTGATTATAGCATCTGATGGTGTCCGCCAGTCTAATGCATCAGCTTTGGCGCGTAATCGATATATATGCGAAATGGCAGACAAGATTATCTTCGTGGGCGTGACAGACAAGAGCAGCTTGTTTACTCTGCAAGAACATTATAAAGTGAAAATCCTAAAAGAAGTTAAAGTTTGAAGGGGTGTCCTGAGTTTTGGGACAGGGTGGGGCATATATTTGCACTCGAGATAATAAATAATTAAATATGGAGGATTTGATATGATAAAGTATTTTTTATTACCTTGGGGCTTGTTTTTCACAGTGTTGGCATTTTCTATGATGCCTGGGTACACGACGTTCGTCTTTGTTTTTTCGTTTATTTGCGGTATTTTTGGAGCAATGCACGAGAACAAGAAGAATAAGAATCGTCGTTTAAATATGACGTTGGATGCTGATGATTGGAATTTCTAATATACAAAATTTGGAAGTTATTTATTTTATTCGTATATTTGGGGCAAATTAGAAACTGATAGTTCTGTAATAGATATGTTGGCTTGTCTTCTTTTGTGCATCTTGCTTGTCATCGTTATCGCTTTCATGTGTTGCATAATGCCCTGGTGGCTTGTGCTATTGGTGGTTGGTGGCGCCTTTATTTATAACTTTGTTATTCATAAAGACGGCCTTTTTCATCCAACCAAACGATACAAGCCCAAGAAGAAAAAGAAGGGAGCAAAGAATCAAGGTAAGGCAAGGAATATCAATCATAGTAGTGGCGCTGTTACTGGAGGTGCAACGACATATCGAACTAATGATGATGACTATGACAACTATTTAGCAGCACGAAGAGAGGAGCAAGCTGCTTATGACGATTTCATAGCATCGTTGGATATGGCAGATGATAAATAATAAATAGGGAGTAAGATGAACAAACTGTTGTTATTCGTATTTATCGTTCTTCAGAGTGCGTTGCTGGCTAATTGCAAGGGCTGCCATGAGTCGCCTCCGCCAATAAGTACTCAAGAGGACATCGTGGAATGGCCTCCGAAGATAGAGGTCGATACGATTGTTGAGGCTAAGCAGGAGGTAGAGGAACAGAAGGTGCCTGAGGAGAAGAGCAAAGCGTCGTCAACTGCCAAGCCTGCTTCGTCGTCGAGAGCTGTGAGGTCTTCATCCAGGAGCTATGATGACGATCATGACAATATGCGTGGATGGGATCCAGCATCTGAAGATGATATGCCTGATAACGGTATGAGCCGTTATATGGAGAATAATGATGAAGAAGGTTGGGATTAACTAAAACTTAAGAAATATGGCATACAAACCTTGGGAAGTTCAGGAAAATCTCTGGAAGGAGAAGTGTGAGTGGGGCAACAGTCAGAATAAGGCTTTACTTGTCAGTCGTATGTCCCAACGTTCTGGTAAGTCAATTATTGAAACTCTTCGTGATTTAGAATTGGCTGAACAGTCTGGTATGTTGCGTACCAAAGCTGATGGTTCAGTTGAAATAAAATAGTCAGATTTTTGTACTAGAGAGGGGCGGGTTTTATTATATAGATCCGCCCCTCTGTTGTGCAATGGGATTTAATCACCGTCTTCTTTGAAGAATGAGCCTACTGGGCAGGGCGCACATGCGTCTATGCAGGCGTTATAACGCACACGACTCCTGCGCTCACGAGCAAACATGGCCTTGGTGCCTTCCTCGTCCTGCTCAAACTCCAAGTGGTCTTCGATAGCGAAAGAATGGGCCATTGTCTCTACATCGAGGTTGTCGGTACCAATCAGCGTGAAGGTCCAGTTCTGCTTCTTCAGCTTCTCAATCAGATTGCGGACCATCTTCAGCGTCCACTCATCGCTGGCGTTCTCCTCGCCATCAGTGATAATGGTCACCAACACGTTGTCGCTCTCTTCTATCTGTGCATTGACCTTCGACACTCCCTTGCCAATAGCATCGTAGAGCGGCGTGCCAGCACAGGGGTTATAGGCTTTCCATGAGAGGTCTTTCGTCTGGCTGGCAGGCGTGTTGTCATAGTGCACTTTCGTATGCTCGCTGTCGAAGGTGATGAGGGTTATCTTCTGTTCGGTATCGGGAAACTTCTCCTGCATCTTGCGTACTGTCTCTAGTGTTTCGTTCATTCCTACAAAGGCCTGCTTGCGGATAATCTCCATAGAACCGCTTTCGTCCACGATAATCAGGTTGTGAACTCTCTTGGATTTCATTTCATTCTGCTTTTCCATAATTGTAATCTTTTAAATTGTTAATACTGTTGTCTGAGACATGTCTTTATCATTTAGAAGAAGATTTCTCGAAAAAATTAAGCAGGTCTGAAGATTTTTTTGTAAATTCGCACCCAAATAATAGAATATGTACTACAGTAACCTATCCGAAAAGGAGATTATCAATGGCTTCCGAAAGGGAGATTCAGACATTATCCGAGAGTATTTCTACGGGTATTGTGAGGTGGGCTATAACCTGTTCGACCAGCGCTATCAGTTGCGTGAGAAACAGAATCTTGACTTTATGTCGCTGGCTCATCAGTATGCCATTTATCTGATGGAGCATGACTGGAAACCATTGGAGGATCATTCGCCAGAGGTCAGCTTGAAGACATGGCTTATCAATGGGTTCCGTTATGTGGTTCTTGATGCGCTGAAATGGTACAGGAAGGAATATGGCAGCATCACGTTTGAGGATTATCTGCGATCATTCGATGTAACCAGCGACCTGCGTTTGCAGTTTAATCGGATGGTGGAGGACGTGTGCGACCATGTGCCCATGAGCAGGGATGACAGGCAAATCATCATGATGCTGTTGCTTCGAGGTTTCAAGGGTAAGGAGGTGGCTGCACAGATGGGCATCACGCCCGCTGCCATCTCGCAGAAATACAAGAAACTGAAGGATGAGATCATCGTGCCTTATTTCCGTGAGAATTTCGATATGGATCTGGATATGCCTGAGGTGTTAGACGAACGTGCTATTGTCTTCGAGGAGATGCCTATGGGTGCATCGATGCCTTCTTCTATGCCTTCGATTATGTTGGACAGAATGGATGTGTCAGAAGAGATGCCTGTCGAGGAGAAACGTCATACGCCAGCATTTGTCACAAGACTGGCCTCGAACGAGATATTCGTGTTTGGCAGCAACTTGAAGGGTATGCATGCTGGAGGGGCTGCGTATGTGGCATTACGCAAGTTTGGTGCTGTCATGGGGCAGGGTGTAGGTCTGCAAGGTCAGAGCTATGCTATTCCGACGATGCAGGGTGGAGTAGAGACCATCCGGCCTTATGTGGATGAGTTCATCGAGTTTGCCAAGACGCATCAGAATCATGTATTCTTGGTTACGCGTATCGGATGTGGCATCGCAGGATTTACGGATGATGATATAGCTCCATTGTTCTCTCGTGCTCGCAATATGAATAATATAGTATTGCCTGAGGGTTGGGATTAACTAAAGATATAAAGCATTCAATAGGTTAGTATTAATAGGTTAAGATTGTTTATCCGCTGCATGGTTTGAGAAAATCGTGTGGCGGATTATTATGGCCCTGAGGGGATGGGAGTTATATGCATCAGGTGCGATGGGGTCAAGAACCATTGTGCCCATAATAACACGATAAAGCCCCGCATCCCTGCGAGGCTCATTGTTATTCTGTCATCCAGTTCTCAATCTTCAAGCCTGGAATCCGTTCGAAGTGTTTGACGTTGCCTGTCACAAGGATTACATCTTCTTCAAGAGCTGTGGCTGCGATGAACATATCCATGTCGCCAATATGAAGACCTTGCTTTTCAAGTTCCCAACGTATCTCTCCGTACTTGCGGGTATACTGTATAGGATATTTCTCAAAAAGTTTGGAGATTTCAGCAACATCGTTGAAATGTTTTTCTCTGCCAGACTTGAATGCACCAAAATAAAGTTCTGCCAGTGTGATGTCAGAAATCTTGCAGTTATGTGTGCCAACTTCTCTGAGTCGTTGGATCACACTTTGACTTTTCTTAAGCAATGCAATACAAATGCAAGTGTCGAGGAGGTAGATATTGTGTGTGCTCATAATCACCAAGTATCTACATCCTTAACCATTTCGGCCCCCTGTCGGAGATCTTCAGCGACGGCTATTGCATCAGCAGAGCCTCCAAAATCGCCACTGAACTTCTTTAATGCTTCATCCAGACGAGCATTATCATCCTCAATCAATGTGGTTTCCTTAGGCATAATCAGCTTTTTGGCCAGCCACTCACGATCGCTCTGCGAGAGCGAAAGCCCCTGCAGATATGTCCACAAATTGTTTAATGCAAATGTTGTCATAAGCCAATTATTAAAATGTTTCCGCTGCAAAATTAAGAAAAAACTTCGAATAAACAAAGAAAACTCTAAAAAATCGATTTGCTCGTTTTTATAGTTATCTTCCCAATAAAAGCCTTAATATCGTTCCCTTTTCTAAAAATATATTAATTCACTGTTTATATTCTTAATTGTAGTTAATGTTTTTGGGGATGTCTCGACTTTTGAGACAGGGTAGGGCATATATTTGCACTCGAGAATAATAAAATTTGGAGGATTTGATATGATAAAGAGTTTTTTATTACCTTGGGTTATATTTTTTGCGCTTTGGGGGTTCTTCATGATGCCTGGCTTTATGACATTTGCGATGCTTATGAGTATTGTTGGTGGGATTCTTGGCGGTGTTCTTGATGCCAAGAAGCAGAACAGGAAGAATAAGAATCGTCGTCCGAATATGAGGCTGGATGCTGATGCTTGGAATTTCTAATTTAACAATAGGATTAATTAAAACAAGAGGATTATGGAAATAAAGAAAGAATTGCTTGATAAGATGGTCAGCTATGCTGAGGAGTTTAATGCATTAGCTTATGCTGTTCCGGTTTCGGAATATAAAGACTGGATAGTGCGTGTGAGTATTGAAAAACGCGAGCTTCAGGAGCAAAAGTAATAGTGTATTTCATTAGAGCGAATTTAGCCAGGCATTCATGTCGTCTTTATTGGTAAAGGTAATACCTTTGCCCTCAGCGATCTCTTCCTCAGCCTTATCTATACGAGCAAAGAATTCTTCCTCCGTCATCAACGTAGGGTCTTCCTTCTCTGCCACCAACTTGCGCAGATATTTGACCGCACGCTTCAGCAGGTTTTCATCCTCTGCTATAATGCTCATGTTGCGGAGCAATTCGGCATTCATCTCAATTGCAGTCATAACTTTCATCTTTTAATTTTGCTGCAAAGATAGTGTTTTTATTATTATTTTCCAAAAAATTCTGGGGAAAAATGCAAATACCCCGAAGCGACATTTCGGATTCTGGTTCTGAAATGGCGTTAAATAGCAGTTGGAATTCTTAATTTTGGTTAATGGTTTGAGGGGTGTCACGAGTTTTGGGACACCCCTTGTATTATCTTTGCAGATGATAACAATTATATGGATTTAAAAACAATAAATTATGAAACCAGCAAAAATTTATCAGCAGTACATCTGGATCGTCAATACATTGCGCCAGTTCCGAGAGAAAACACGCGATTATTTAGTAGAAACACTTAGCAGGTATTGATAATTATGAATCCCAAGGATCTTGAAGATATGATGGCCCTTCTCGAGAAGAACGGGTGGGCGCCACTTCCATGTGATACATTGATACCTGTGGTGGAAAGCCCCGTTAGAGCGGGAATTCCAGAGGAGATGGGGTGTCTGCCTATAGAGACGGTAGCTATGCCAAGGGCCTTACTATCGATGATAGAAGAACTTCTGGTAAAAGTGAAGGGCGACTCAATGGTAGATAGGGAGATATACGACGGGGATTATGCTAAGCTGGAAGTGGATAGAAGTCCTAAAAGCAATGACATCGTGATAGCTGCCATTGGCAATGAAGTGACGCTGAAGGTTTTTTTTGAGGACGAGAATGGCATACGCTGGCTGGTGCCACAAAACAAGGCGCGTCGCGACAAGTATAAACCCATCATGCTCGATGGCAGGAGTGAGGATGTGATGATCTGTGGAGTGGTATACGATGTATTGAGACATCTGCCAAGAGTGTCGAACAGAGATATCGCCAGTGAACTGAAAGCAGCAAAAGAGGAGATGGATGTGGTGGTGGATATTCCACAATATCGCATATCATATATGATCAAATCTCTGGCAAAGAAAATTAAGATTGGCAGGTTGTGGTATGCCGTTTTCCGAAAGATGGTTGATCTGATACTTATCAGTGAGAAAGACTATAAAGGGTTCTGTGAGCTGGTGGAGAGTGAGGTACCCCATCATAAGCATCTGCCTAAGCCAACGGAAATGCAGCGAATGGCTGTGGAAAGCTTTGCCAGGCCTGTGAACAAATGGAATGAATATAGTGCTCCTGTTGTGGGAAGCCGATTCATGGATTATAAGAAAATTGCAGAGGAAACAGAGAGGATGCTGCTGAGGGGAGATGGATTTGACGATTGAAAACTCTCAAAAACTCTCAAAAACTCTACAGAAAAGTGTTAAAACTCTCAGAAACTGGCTGAAAATAGCCAAAACTCTACATAAAACTCTCAGAAACTCTACAGCGAAGGAAAATTTCTTCCTTCGCTGTTTTTTTGTTCCTAATTTTGTCGTGAAATCATTGAATTATTAACCCGAGATTTGTGAGGTCTCATGAGGGAAGTCCGGACACCGACCACAACGTCTCACAAAAATCGGAAGAAAATGAAACAAGTAAATGACGAGAACATTTGTCGTGAGAATGCACGCCATCAGGCAAAGTTGAATTATGAGGAGTGGAAGGAGTGGCATGAAGACTTCACGTTCCAAGGACTGGTAGATAAGATTTGCAATGAGATTGTTGATTTTCTCAAATCCAGCTATCTGCTCTTTGCTCCTTCGCCAACAGGGCGCGAAGTAAGGGAGCGTTCAGTGGTGATCGATGACGTATCGCTGGAAGTGGACCAGGTTTTCGGTACAAATCTAGATGTGGAATGTGCCAAGCTGTCTTATTTTGTTTGTTGGACAGGGCCCAAGAATGAACTGCTGACACTGCGTTATGACAGGTTGAATAAGTATATGACGAAGAATCAGGCGTTTCTAACGGAAGATGATTTGTCTAGATTCTATTATTTCGAAGCTATCTTGGAACTGATACATGAGGATATGGCTGTAATCAAACCGCAGTTGGCTCCTTACCTGAAGGACTTTGAAGAACACCAGCTGGAGCGTACCAGAAAGGAATGCATTGAGATGGTTAATGTATGCCAGCATCTTTTGAAATCTAGCGTCAGGGCTGATCTCCTAGGGGATGTCATCTGGAAGTTGTTGGATGATAGCAGCATCAGGGAGGAGGCTCGTAACAAGTTGTGCAGTATCAAGACGCGCAATAAATACCTTTGCGAGATCATCGCTGCCTTGGACTGTGACTGCATCTTCAAGTCGGACGTCACCAGAAAGAAGCTGGCGAAAGTGATGAGTGAGAAACTGGAGTCGGTGAGTTGTGGTTCGGTGGAGGATTATATCAAGAAGTTCCAGAGCGCAAGAAGTGGTGCCCTCTATGATTGGGTGAAGAAGAACATAGCTGACTTGAAGGCTAAACCTTATAATCCGTTCGAGGGATTGATATAAGGATAATAAAAGGATTTTACGATTTTCTATTGAGTGCAAAATCCTGATTCTCTTGGAATCCCTCTGAAATAAGGCATTTTCGGAGGGATTGTTTTTGGGGATGATAGAACTTGATATGGCTTATAATCCTTCCTAATTTTGCAGTCGGAAATCAGGAATCAAACTGATTTGAAAGTAAACAATTTCATGATTATAAAAATTTAAAATGTATGAAAGAAGAGAACGTAATTGATCTGTTGGATCTTGGAACAGAAAATCTGGAGGCGATGGAGCCCGAAGAGGAAGAACTGGTGTTGGACGAACCTGAGGAAGAGGAAACGGTAGTGGAGGAACTGCCTATCCCGGAGGGTATGAAAAAAGATGAACTCATTGCTGAGGTGTATCGCCTACGGAAGATGGGCATCGCCAAGGATGAGAAGGAGAAGGGTCTGATCATTGAGGTGGACTATCTGAGGAAAGAACTGAAAGAGTCGCGAAAGCAAATTGTGGAGATGAAGTATCACATTGAGGATCTGCAGGAGGAGTACGGACGAGAGCGCGAGGTAGCCAGCAACTGCGCTGGAATTCTGAGGGATTTCTTGTTTAAGTGGCTCACGAAGGATAACCAGGCGTTTGTGAAGCGGGTGTTCAAGTTCTACGATTACTACGACCAGACACGTATGATCTACGCTCTGCTGAGCTATCTGATATTTGACAAGAAAACAAGCTTTCACAAGCCTGTGCAAGGGTGGCATTTCAGGATTATCTGCAACAAGATTGATGAGGATGCGGTGACGCTGCCTGTGCATTCGATGATGATGGGACTTATGAAAAAGTATGGACTCTTTGAGAAAATTAGTGAAGAGTGAAGAATGAAGAGTGAAGAATTATGGAATCGGTGAAAGTAACAGTAGTGAGAAAGAACAAGCGCCTGGTACGGGTGATTGTGGAAGATTTGCAGGATGAGTATGGCGTGGATATCGAGGCGATGGTCATCATGGAGTGTATCAGGGCGCATGTGAGTACAACGGTGTTTGATATGCTGATGATGCAGCTGCCTGCCTTCACGAATGATATGCAGGTGGAGATAGCAGATAATCTGCTGGACTTCGTGAACGAGGGCACGCTGAAATACACGGGTTGCACAAGTGCGGACATGATTCTCGATGCCTGCTACAAATGGATTGAGGAAGAGAAAGGAGGTGAGATATGAAGTGAGAAAATTTGTTGTTAAGGGCTAATGAAAAGGAAGTATTAATTAATTGAAAAGGAGGAAAAATGAAAAAGGAGGTTTTATTGTTGAATGCGCTCGCAGTCATGGAGAGACTGGAGCAGGGTAAGAGTGTTGAAGGTGGTATGTCGAAAGATCCGGAAACGGGTTGCATCGTGTTCAGACCATACAACCGATTGTCGAGGGAACCAGGGTATGTTCCGCCATCAGTGACACTCCGCGAGACAGCAAATGGCGCACTGCGCCAGACTGCTCAGCGTAATAAGGTTGTGGTCAGCGTGAAGCGCAGGCTGGGGAATATCCGGGGCGCTATCGAGATCTTGTCGCAGGTGCGCGAGCTGACGGACTACCTGAAGACTTTGATTGATAAACCAGTAACCAATAAACAATAACCAATGTTCTGTTATCAGAAAAACTTTAGTAATCCAACGTTGCCCGTGGACGAGGCCCAGTTCTGGGCCCTCGTCAGGGCGACGCAGTGGAACGAGAACATCGATAAGTACCGAGAAACGGGCGACGCTCAGCTGAAACGAAAGTTGCCAGCGTTTATTTTCCAGGCGACATTCGACGAGACGGAGTCTGCTAAGGGAAAAGTTGGGCGCTGGCGCAAGCAGGCAGCAACCCGACTGACGGGCTTGGTGGTGATGGATGTGGACCATGTGGAGAGTGAAGAGTTAAGAGTGAAGAGTGAAGAATTTGCTGCTGCTGACTTTAAGCAGCGTGCTGCTGAACTCGGAATCCTGCTCATCTACATTACGCCTAGCGGGCACGGGCTGAAGATTGTATTCAAAGCCCGTACGGACTGGGGTAATCTCATCGACAATCAACATGCCATGGCGAAGGTCTTGGGCGTGGAGGTTGACGAAAGTTGCAAGGACGCATCGAGGATGTCTTTATTGACAAAGAACTGTTTACTTATGAGAACAAGGAGTTTGGTGAGAAATACGATGGTGAGTATCGTGCTGGTCATAGTCGTGGTGCTGCGACTGATACTGTGGCCTGTAAGAATGTTAAGCAGGGGTCTGAACCAGTCAGCCCTGATGATGCTAAGACTGTACCGTTAAAGTGGCGTGGGTATGACGTACAGAAAATTATTGATGCTAGGTATGCTGCTAAGCTGCCTTGCGCTGATGACAGCAACAGACACAACGAGAGCCTCAAGCTCGCCACAGATCTGCTCCTCATGCTTGATGGCGACCAGAAGCAGGTGCAGCGTATCGTGGAATCTCAGAGCTGGGTTAAGGAAATCATCGCAGAGCGCAATGAGAACGTGGCCCAGACGGTGGCTTCAGCAGCGGAGTGCGTGGCGCAGAAGGAAAAGAAGTATGCAAGCTCGCTGCCATCCAAGGCCATGCTCGAAGCGGTAAAAACCGCAACAGGCTTATCTTATCAAGAGATAATCTCACAAAAGGGACCGTCCCCTTTGTGCGAGGATGACATCAGTCGGTGGCTGTGGGATTGGGGCGAGAAGATTGAGAAGCTGGCTGAGGATTTCCCGCTGCTGAAGGATGTGTGCAAGGGACTAAAGAAGAACCAGTTTACAGCAGCGATGTTTGTGGCAGGTGGATTGATGATGACGCTGATGACGAGATGTACCTATAGATTCTACCACCGCCCGGAAGAGCTGCGAAGACTGAATAACTCAACGCTGATTATTGGTGATCCTGCCAGCGGAAAGTCGTTTGCCACCAGACTCTTTAAATTGCTCGCTGCGCCTATCGTGGCTGCTGACAGATTGGGCAAGGATGCGATTAATGCCTATCGTGAACAGATGCGCACCAAGGGCGCCAATAAGGAAAAGCCCAAGAAGCCAAAGGTGATTGTGCGTGTGCATCCCGCCCGAACCTCGAATGCACAGTTTATTCAGGATATGGTGAACTCGGTGGAGGAGGTGGATGGCCAGCCCATGCAGTTGCACATGCTGACGTTCGACACGGAGCTCGACAACACCGTGACTGTGCAGAAAGGTGGCTCGTGGATCGATAAGCAATCGCTGGAGCTGAAAGCTTTCCATAATGAAGAGGATGGTCAGGCGTATTCGAACAACGACAGCATCCTGCAGGACTTCTACGTGACCTGGAACTTCATCTACACGGGCACGCCCATTGCGCTGAAGAAGAAGGTGAATGAGCAGAATTTTGGAAGTGGTTTGGCGACACGCCTCACTTGTATCCCTCTGCCTGCCACCAACTTCGAGATGATGGCGCGTGAGTCGAAGGTCGATTTCGAAAGCGATGACAGACTGAAAGCCTGGGCGGAGAAACTGGATAGGATGAAAGGTGAGTTGAGTGTGCAGAAGATTGTGGATGAGCTCTATGACTGGACAGCGCGAAGGATGATGGATGCCAAGGAGAACGACTCGAAGGCGGATGAGATGTTGCTGAAGCGTTGTGCCTATCATGGTTTGAATTTCTCTGCGCCCTTTATTGTGATGCGCCATTGGGACAAGATGCATCAGGAGGGTGACTTCTGGTGCGGGGCGTTCGAGACGGACGAGGTGGACTGGCGTCTGGCTGAGTTGATTACCAATATCCAGTATGCCTGTCAGCGTCATTACTTCGGAGCGATGGCGGAGGCCTATTTCGACAATAAGCTGAAGGATGCCTCGGTGAATGTGCAGCGGAAGTCCAGGACTATCGAGGCTTTCAACCGCTTGCCTGAGGAGTTTACCATCGATGATGTGATGCGCTGCTTCGGGGTTAGTATCGAGTCTGCTAGAGTCCGGGCTTCGAGGTTGATGAAAGACCGCCTGATCATAAAACTGGAAGAATTTAAGGAAAAGGGCCAGTATAAGGCTAAGTACAAGAAAACTTCCGTTATCATGCTTTGAGGGCATAACAGGCATAACGGCATAACATTGGTAAAAGTTAATAGTTAATAGTTAATGAAAGAAGTTAGTATAAATAAAGACATGAAACTCTCCGAGCACTTTACGCTCGGGGAGTTGACGAAGACAAGTTACATCACGGCTGATGGGAATATCCCGAGTCATAAGGCCATTGAAAACTTGAAGAATATCTGTGAGAATTGGCTGGAGGATTTAAGGTACTCGTACAATACGTTGTATGGAGAAAGGAGTCAGGAGGCAGGAGCCGGGAGAAAGGAGATCCCCTTGATAATCACCAGCGGATTTAGATCGGAAGAGGTTAATCGTCTTTGTGGTGGTGCTAAAGGCTCCAATCATCTAACGGGCTGCGCAGTGGATATCCGTTGCTATGGCCCTGAGCACATGATCAGGATGGCGGGGATATTGCTGGATATCGCTGATGGCACGAAACGCGATTTTGATGAGCTGATTCTCGAGCAGCGTGGCACCACCTACTGGATCCACTTTGCGGTAAGGCCGAAGGATAATCGCAGGAAGATCCTTTTCGACTGTCGATAATTGTAAACTATGTTAAAATAGCTGCCTCGGAATATATCTATTGATATATTTTTCGTAACTTTGCACCTCGGAAACTACAGAGCACCTCGGAAGTTTTCGGGGTGCTATTGGGTTTGATACGTATTAAACAAAATAGTTTTAAGTATGAAAAAGAACAAAATTTTGATGTTTGCTGCTACAGCAGTGATGTTCGCATCGTGCGGTGGTGGCGGTGGTCGTCCTACGTTTGGCGACAATGAGTACCCGGTTGTGGCTGTTGGTACGTCGAGTACCCAGATGCAGACCACTTATCCTGCTACCATCAAGGGTGTGCAGGACGTGCAGATCTGTCCGAAGGTACAGGGTTTTATTACCCAGATTAATGTGAAGGAAGGTCAGACGGTGGGTGCTGGACAGGTGCTCTTCGTGCTGGATAATGCGACTTATCAGGCTCAGGTGCGCCAGTCGCAGGCTTCGGTGAATACGGCTCAGGCTGCTTGCAATACGGCGAAGCTGAGTTATGAGAACGCCAAGAAGTTGTTTGAGAATAAGGTGATCGGTGACTTCGAACTGCAGTCGGCTACTAACAGCTACGAGAGTGCGAAGGCTTCTCTTTCTCTAGCTCAGGCTGGTCTGGCCTCGGCCAAGGAGATGCTGAGTTTCTGCTACGTGAAGAGTCCCGCCTCGGGTGTGGTAGGTACGCTGCCTTTCAAGAAGGGTGCGCTGGTGAATACCGCCTCAGTGCTGACCACCGTGTCGAATAACTCGCAGATGGAGGTTTATTTCTCGCTGACGGAGAAAGACGCACTGGCCATGAGTCAGGCCGAGGGGGGCCAGAAGGCTGCTATGGGTGCTATGCCTAATGTGCAGTTGCAGCTGGCCGATGGTTCGGTATATGCCCATGAGGGTAAGGTGACGAAGATGAGCGGTGTGATCGACCCTGCCACGGGTTCGATTCAGGTGATCGCCCTCTTCCCCAATCCTGAGCGTATGCTGAAGAGCGGCGGCTCTGGATCCATCATCATCCCGAAGAGCAACTCATCGGCCATCGTGATCCCGCAGGCATGTGTCTCGGAGGTGCAGAACAAGAAGTTCGTCTACACACTTGGTAAGGACAATAAGGTGAAATATACCGAGATCAAGGTGGATCCGCAGAACGACGGTAACAACTATATCGTGACCGACGGTCTGAAGGTGGGTGACAAGTATGTGACCAATGGTATCACCAAGCTGAACGACGGTATGGAGATTGTGCCCATCACGCCTGAGAAGTATCAGCAGAAGATTGATGAGCAGGCCAAGGCCATGAGTGCCGGCGACATCGTGGGAGCGATGAAGAAGTAAGAGATGTAAGAAGTAAGATGTAAGAAGTAAGAAATATGACTTTTACGAATTTTATCAAACGCCCGGTGCTGTCGACGGTGATCTCTATCCTCATCGTCCTGCTGGGCTTTATCGGACTGGTATCACTGCCTATCGAGCAGTATCCGGATATTGCACCGCCAACCGTTGCGGTGTTCACCAGTTATCCTGGTGCCGATGCGGAGACGGTGAAAAACTCCGTGATCGTGCCGTTGGAAGAGAGTATCAACGGTGTGGAGGGTATGGACTATATCTCGTCGACCGCCTCTTCGGGATCGGCTCAGCTGAGCATTCTGTTCCGTCAGGGCATGAATGCCGATATGTGTGCTGTGAACGTGCAGAACCGTGTGCAGCAGGCGCTCGCGCTGTTGCCTGCGGAGGTAACGCGTATCGGTGTGACGGTGATGAAGCGTCAGACTTCGCAGGTGCTGATGTTCTCCCTGACCTCTGAGGACGGCCGTTACGACGACCAGTTCCTGACGAACTATAACAACATCAACATCATCCCCGCCCTCAAGCGTATTCAGGGTGTGGGCGATGTTCAGAGCCCGGGTCTGAAGACCTATTCTATGCGTATCTGGCTGAAGCCCGACGTGATGAAACAGTACAACCTGATGCCTTCTGACATCAGCGGCGTGCTGGCTGAGCAGAACATTGAGGCTGCGCCGGGTAAATTTGGCGAGGATGCCGATGTGGCCTATGAGTACTCGTTGCGCTATACCGGTCGTCTGAAAACCCCCGAGGAATTTGGCGACATCATCATTCAGAGCAAGGCCGATGGTACGACTTTGAAACTTAAGGATGTGGCCAAGATCGAACTGGGCGGTCAGCAGTATTCGGTCTCGATGAGAAACAACAATCTGCCATCTGTGATGGGTATGGTGCAGCAGATTGCCGGTTCTAACGCCAACGAGATTGCTAAGCAGGTGAAGAAGGAGTTGGAGGAGCAGGCCAAGTTGTTCCCGCCGGGCATGACCTATAAGATCAATTACGACGTAACCGAGTTCCTGTATGCCTCTATCGAGGAGGTGGTGTTCACGCTGTTCTTCACGTTGGTACTCGTGTTCCTCGTGATCTACGTGTTCCTGCAGGACTGGCGTTCGACGCTCATCCCGCTGATTGCCGTGCCCGTGTCGCTGATCGGTACGTTCTTCTTCCTGTCGGTATTCGGTTTCTCGATCAACCTGCTGACGCTATCCGCCTTGCTTCTGGCTATTGCCATCGTGGTGGATGATGCCATCGTGGTGGTGGAGGCCGTACACGCGAAGCTGGACCAGGGTTATAAGTCGACGCTGACGGCTTCGATCGACGCCATGAACGAGATCTCGGGCGCTATCATCTCCATTACACTCGTGATGGCGGCGGTGTTTATCCCCGTATCGTTTATCGGTGGTACATCGGGTACGTTCTATCGTGAGTTCGGTGTGACGATGGCTATCTCCATCTTTATCTCGGCACTGAACGCCCTGACGCTGTCGCCGGCCCTCTGTGCCATCTTCCTGAAGCCGCACGACGAGAACGGCCATGAGAAGAAGATGTCTATGATAGACCGTTTCCACGCTTCGTTTAACACGGCTTACGACAAGGTCTTGGGCAAATATAAGACCCGTGTGGAGAAACTCGTGCGCAAGCCACTGGCCATCGGTCTGGCTGTGATTATCGGTATTGCCGTGCTGGTGACGACGCTGATGACGACGAAGACGGGACTGGTGCCTTCTGAGGATACGGGTACACTCTTCTGTACCATCTCCATGCCTCCTGCCACCTCTGTGGCCCGCACACGACAGGTGATCGACGAGGTGGACAAGATCCTCGCTGCTGATCCCGCCATTCAGAGCCGTGAGCAGATTCAGGGTTATAACTTCATTGCCGGTGCCGGTTCCGACCAGGCTACCTTCATCCTGAAGTTGAAGCCCTTCGGTGAGCGTCAGAAAGGATTCTGGTGGAAACTCTCTGGTCTGTGGCAGGGCGACGGTATCTACCGTTTCTTCCTCGATCCGGAGAGTGCCGACGGTGTGGTGGCGCAGATCTTCATCAAGACGGCCCACATCAAGGATGCCTCGATCCTGGCATTCTCACCGCCTATGATTCCCGGCTTCTCAGCCAATAGCGGTGTGTCGCTGGTAATGCAGGACCGTACTGGTGGCGATCTGAACCGATTCTTTGATATCACAAAAGATTTCATCGCTGAGCTCAACAAGCGCCCCGAAATCCAGATGGCTCAGACTTCCTATAATCCGAGTTATCCGCAGTATATGGTTCATGTCGATGTGGCTAAGTGTAAGCAGAGCGGTATCTCGC
This sequence comes from uncultured Prevotellaceae bacterium, assembly GCA_902785945.1. Taxonomy (GTDB): domain Bacteria; phylum Bacteroidota; class Bacteroidia; order Bacteroidales; family Bacteroidaceae; genus Prevotella. Next base: position 49,713 of record CADAAR010000023.1, on the reverse strand, counting down.
CCTCTACGATCCTCACCACGTTGCAAGGTTATTATGGTGGTCTCTATGCCTCGAACTTCAATGCCTACGGTAAGCTCTACCGTGTGATGATCCAGGCCTCGCCCGAGACCCGCATGACGGAAGAGTCGCTTAATAATATATATGTACGTACGCCTGCGGGAATGGCGCCCATTCAGGAGTACTGTAATCTGGAGCGTGTCTATGGCCCGACCAATATCAACCGCTTCAATCTGTTTACGTCGATCAACGTGACAGCCACCGTAGCTGACGGCTATTCTACCGGTGAGGCCATCAAGGCTGTAGAGGAGATCGGTGAGAATATTCTGCCCGCTGGCTATACCTACGACTACTCCGGTCTGACGCGTGAGGAGGCCAAGGCTTCGAACACTACGGGTATCATCTTCCTGTTGTGTATCGTGTTCATCTACCTCATCCTGTCGGCACAGTACGAGTCGTACATCCTGCCGTTGTGTGTGATCCTCTCCGTACCGTTCGGACTGGCTGGCTGTTTCCTCTTCACAATGATGTTCGGCCACGCCAACGATATCTACATGCAGATCTCGCTGATCATGCTGATCGGACTGTTGGCTAAGAACGCCATCCTGATTGTTCAGTTCGCCCTTGAGCGTCGTGAGACGGGTATGGCCATCTCGTGGTCGGCCGTGCTGGGTGCTGCTGCCCGTCTGCGTCCTATCCTGATGACCTCACTGGCTATGGTTATCGGTCTGTTGCCGATGATGTTCGCCTCGGGTGTGGGCAAGAACGGTAACCAGACGCTGGGAGCCGCTGCCGTGGGTGGTATGTTGATCGGTACGATGCTGCAGATCTTCGTCGTTCCTACGCTCTTCGTCATCTTCCAGTCACTCCAGGAGAAGTTCCGTCCGATGAAGTTCGAGGATGAGGAGAATCCGGAGGTAGCCGCCGAACTGGAACAATATGCACATTCTAAACCAGAAGACTATGAACTTGAGAAGTAATATGAAAAAGATCATGATGATGATGTCTGCAGCCTTGCTGCTGTCGAGCTGCGGACTCTATAATAAGTACGAGCGTCCGGAGGTGAAGACCGACGGTTTGGTCCGCGATCCGGTGTCGCTGACGGATACGCTCGCCGTAAAGGATACCACGTCGTTTGGCAACATGCCTTGGCGCACGGTCTTTACCGACCCGCAGTTGCAGACGCTCATCCAGCAGGGACTCGACAATAACCCCGACCTGCTGAATGCTGCCCTCAACGTGCACATGGTGAACGAGGCACTGAAGGTGGCAAAGCTCGCCTTCCTGCCATCGGTAGGTATTAATGCGCAGGGAACACTCTCGTCGTTCGACGGGGCTGCTGCCACGAAGGCCTATACGTTGCCTATTTCCGCCAGTTGGAATGTCGACCTATTCGGTAACCTGCTCAGCGTGAAGCGTTCGGCTCAGATGCAGCTCATCGCTACCAAGGACTATCAGACGGTGGTGAAATGTAACGTCATCTCGGGCATTGCCAACCTTTATTACACGCTGTTGACGTTTGACCGACAGATGGAGATCCTCAATGATATGGAGCAATTGACCAAGGACACCTGGGACAAGATGAAGTTCATGCACGAGAACCGTGTGGGCTATCGCTCTACGGCCGTGCAGAGTGCTGAGGCTGCCTACTATCAGGTGCAGGGTCAGAAGGTTGACATGCAGCGTCAGATCCGTGAGATTGAGAACTCGCTCTCGTTGCTGCTCGGACAGCCTGGACAGACCATCCAGCGTGGAACGTTTGCTGGTCAGAGCCTGCCTCAGGACCTGGCTGCCGGTGTGGGCATTCAGATGCTGAACAACCGTGCTGATGTCCATTCCTACGAGATGGCGTTGGCTCAGTGTTTCTATGATGTGGAGACCGCCCGCAGCCGTTTCTATCCGAACATCACCGTTACAGGTACCGCTGCCTTCACCAATAATAATGGATTGGTGAATCCTGGTAAGTGGCTCCTCTCGGCTGTAGGAAGTCTGGTGCAGCCCATCTTCCAGCACGGCCAGATTGTGGCTGGTCTGAAGGTGGCCCAGGATAAGTATGAGCAGGCCTATAACAACTGGCAGAATGCCATCTATAAGGCTGGCAACGAGGTGTCGAACGCCCTCATCGCCTATAACTCCTATGCTGAGAAGGCAGAGCTCGACGCCAAGCGTGTGGCAGTGCTCCTGCAGAATGTAGAGGATACGAAGAAGTTGATGGCATCGTCGAGCAACACCACTTATCTCGAAGTCATCTCTGCTCAGTCGAGTCTTCTCAATGCCGAGATCAACGAGGTTACTGATCAGTTTAATAAGATGCAGGCTGTGGTGAATCTCTATCAGGCCCTCGGTGGTGGCGCAAAATAATAGTGAATAGTGAATAACGAATAGTGAATAGTTATGGCAAGTGAAATAAGCCCGAAAGCTGAGATTTCGCCAAAGGCGAAGATTGGCAACAACTGTAAGATATTCCCCTTCGTATATATCGAGGACGATGTGGAGATTGGTGACAACTGTATCATCTTCCCCTTCGTCTCTATCTGTGACGGTTCACGTATTGGCAAGAACAACAAGATCCACCAGGGTTCGGTTATCGCTGCTCTGCCACAGGACTTTAATTTCCGTGGCGAGAAATCGTATGTGCAGATTGGCGACAACAATGTCATCCGTGAGAATGTGGTCATCAACCGCGGTACCCACCGCGATGGTGTGACGAAGATTGGCAACAACAACTTCCTGCTCGAAGGTACGCATATCAGCCACGATACTGTCGTAGGCGACCACTGCGTATTCGGCTATGGTGTGAAAATTGCTGGCGACTGTGAGGTCCACAATGGTGTGATCTTCTCGTCGGGTGCCATCCAGAATGCCAACACTCGCGTGGGTCGTTTGGCACTCGTTCAGGCTGGTACCTCGTTCTCGAAGGATATCCCACCCTTTGTCATCGCAGGTGGTAAACCCCTCGAATACGGTGGGCCTAACAACACGATGATGCGTGAGGCCGGCATCGACGAGAAGGTGCAGAAGCACATCGCCAACGCCTATCGTCTGCTGTTCCACGGAAAGACGAGCGTGTTTGATGTCATCAACCAGATCAAGGATCAAGTGCCCGATGGTCCTGAGGTACAGACCATCATCCAATTCCTCGAGAATTCGAAACGAGGCATCATGTGTAAATGAAGAGATTAACGCCCCCGCGCTGCGGGGGCGTTAATATTAATAAGAGGCGGAGCAGGGAATGCCTGCTGCTATCACCCTGTCGCGAATCTGGTCGAGTTGTTCGTGAGTGGCTTTCAGAAGGCCCTGTGTGGGCGTCTCACGATCGATGGTATAGATCATCACCTGCTGAGGCGCGATGGCCTTCACAGCCTCCAACCACGGTCCGACAAACGACTCCCCAGTATTGTCGACATCCTCTCCTTGCATGAACATGGTCTGAATGATGACATGCCCTTGGAAGGCTTTCAGACGCTCAATGACCTTCTCGACATCGTAGGGAATGATAGGCTGGTCCACCTTATTAATATATATAGGGTCGATGGTGTCGAGTTTGAGGATGTTATTGTCCACCTGCATCAAGGCATCGTGCACCTTCTGATGCTGAATCATGGTGGCGTTGCTCAGTACCGACACCTTGGCTTTCGGACAATACTGGTTGCGCAGGCGGATGGTATCGTCGATAATCTCAGCAAAGTGCGGATGGCAGGTGGGCTCACCGTTGCCTGCAAAGGTCAGCACGTCAGGCAGTTGCCCCTCAGCCGCCATCTCCTGCAACTTGGCCTCCAGCTTTTCTGCTACCAGTTCACGTGTAGGACGGGGCAGCGTGGGGCGGTGGTCTTCATTCAGACCGCACTCGCAATAGATGCAGTTAAAGGTGCAGATCTTACCGTCGGCAGGCATGAGGTTGATGCCGAGCGATATGCCCAGACGGCGACTGTGAACGGGGCCGAAGATAGGCGAAGGATAGATAATTGTACTCATAACGGGTGCAAAGGTACAAAAAAAAATGAAAAAATTTGGATTTCGATTTAAATTGTTGTATCTTTGCACCTCGATTACGTACGTATTTAAAAAGTAAATGAAAAAACGCAAGAAGAAGACTGGCAGCCGGCGTGGTGTGCAGTGGGTCACCTTGTGTATCAGTACAGCCATGGTGCTGGTGCTGTTAGGTGTTATTGTGTTCTCTGTGCAGACGTCGCGTAACCTGTCGGCATGGGTGAAGGAGAACCTGACGGTGACTGTGATGCTGGGTGACGATGTGAGCGTGAACGAAGCCAAGCGGCTTTGTCGCGACTTGTATCACCGTCCCTATGCCCGTAACATCGACTATGTCAGTAAGGAACAGGCTTTGGCAGAGCAGACGCAGGCCATGGGCTCCGACCCCTCGGAATTTCTGGGGGCGAATCCGTTTGTGGCTTCATTGGAGCTGCAGCTGAAGTCAGACTATGCCAACCACGACTCGTTGAAATGGATTGTCTACGAGTTGCAGAAAAACCCGAAGGTGACCGATGTGGCCTATCAGGAAGACCTGATGGACGATGTGAACATGAACCTGGGACGGATGAATATGATCCTGCTGGTGCTGGCGGCACTGCTGACGTTCGTTTCGTTCTCGCTGATTAACAACACGGTGCGCCTGAGCGTCTATTCCAGAAGGTTTTTAATCCACACCATGAAACTGGTGGGTGCCTCGTGGGGCTTTATCCGCAGGCCGTTTGTAAGACAGGCCATTATGGTGGGTATCATTGCTGCGGTGCTGGCCATTGCCGTGTTAGGATTCGGTGTGTATGCACTCTATACCTTCGAGCCGAACATCCTGAATATTATCACCTGGCAGGAACTCGTGATTACCGCTGTGGCTGTGCTGCTCTTCGGACTGATCATCACGTTGCTGTGTACTTGGATCTCCGTGAATAAGTTCCTGAAGATGACAGCAGGAGACCTGTACAGGATTTAGTGAATAGTGAATAGTGAAAAGTGAATAGTAAAAATGAATAAGAGAGATTTTGCATTTGACAAAGTGAACTTCATCCTCCTTGCTGTGGGGATGCTGATTGTTGTGATTGGCTTTCTGCTGATGACTGGTCCCGGATCGAGTGATACGGTGTATGAGCCCGACATCTTCAGTGCCCGTCGCATCAAGGTAGCACCTGTTGTTTGTCTGTTCGGCTTTGTGTCGATGATCTACGCGGTGATGCGTAAGCCGAAGGAGAAAGGAGAGAATGAGTAATGGATTGGATTGAAACCATTATCATAGCCATTGTTGAAGGCCTGACAGAGTTTCTTCCCGTATCTTCGACAGGACACATGATTATTACCCAGAATCTTCTGGGTATTCCTCAGGGCGATCCTTTCGTCCATGCCTTTACGTTTATCATCCAGTTTGGTGCCATCCTCTCGGTGGTGTGCCTTTATTGGAAGCGCTTCTTCCAGTTTGACAATACACCTGCTCCTGAGGGCAGCAGCCTGTTCCAGAAACTGCGCCATAAGTTCTATTTCTATTGGATTCTGATTGTAGGCGTAATACCAGCTGTGGTTATTGGTCTGCTGGCAAAGAAGTCAGGTCTGCTCGATTGGTTGTTGGATAGCGTAGAGGTGGTAGCCGTTATGTTGGTGTTGGGAGGTATCTTTATGTTGTTCTGCGACAAGATATTCAACAAAGGCTCTGAGACCAATAAGGTGACGGAGAAACGTGCCTTCAACATCGGTCTCTTTCAGTGTATCTCGGTGATTCCTGGTGTGTCGCGCTCTATGGCCACTATCGTTGGCGGTATGGCGCAGGGCCTGACTCGTAAGCGTGCTGCTGAGTTCTCGTTCTTCCTGGCTGTTCCCACCATGGCGGGAGCAACGCTGCTCGATCTGCTCGATCTGTTGAAGGACGATGCCTCATGGGCCACCTCGCATAACATCACCATGCTGATTCTGGGATGTGTCGTTGCCTTTATCGTGGCATTGCTGGCCATGAAGTGGTTTGTGGCATTCCTCTCGAAATATGGCTTCAAGGCCTTTGGAATCTATCGTATTATCGTTGGTGGCATTATCATAATCCTGCTGCTGACAGGTCACTCACTTGCAATGGTCGATTAAATGAATTTCCAGGAAGGTGCTCTCATCTATATCAACAAGCCTTATCGCATGTCGAGTTTTGGGGCGTTGGCACATATCCGCTATCTCGTGTCGAAACGTCTGCACGTGAAGCGGGTGAAGATGGGGCATGCCGGAACCCTCGACCCTCTGGCAACAGGGGTGCTGATACTCTGCACAGGAAAGGAAACGAAGAATATCGAGTCGTTGCAGCGACATACCAAGGAGTATACCGCCACCTTGCAGCTGGGAGCTACCACTGCCAGCTACGACCGTGAGCATACCGTAGACTATACCTATCCCACGCGGCATATCACCCGACAGCTGATTGAGCAGACGCTGCCGCAGTTCGTTGGCGATATCATGCAGCGTCCACCGCTTTATTCCGCCTGTATGGTGGCTGGCGACAGGGCGTACGAGTTGGCGCGGAAGGGCAAAGATGTGGAACTGGCTCCGAAGCCTATCCATATTGATGAGATAGAACTGACCGACTTCAACCCCGATACCATGCAGATGTCCATCCGTGTGGTGTGTGGCAAAGGTACTTACATCCGCTCGCTAGCCCGTGATATCGGTGCTGCCTTGGGAAGCGGTGCTTTCCTGATGGCTCTTTGCAGGACTCGTGTGGGAGATGTCCGTATCGAGGACTGTCTGACCTTCGACGATTTCCCTGCCTGGCTGGAGAAAGAAGTGAATAGTGAAAAGTGAATAATGAATAGTGTAACATATGAAATTATCGCAATTTAAATTCAAACTGCCTGAAGATTTGGTGGCTCTTGAGCCAAGTTATCATCGTGATGAATGCCGTCTGATGGTAATTCACCGTAAGAGTGAACGCATAGAGACGACCAAAAAAGACGAGAATGGTGAGGACTTGAAGGATGAGGAGGGTAATCCCGTTTTCCTCGATTTCCGTAATGTGCTCGACTATTTCGACGAAGAGGATACCTTTATCTTCAATGATACGCAGGTGTTCCCCGCTCGTTTGTATGGCACCAAGGAGAAGACCGATGCTAAGATTGAGGTATTCCTGTTGCGTGAACTCAACGAGGAGTTACGTCTTTGGGATGTGCTCGTGGAGCCTGCGCGTAAGATCCGTATCGGTAATAAGCTTTTCTTTGAAGAGGATGGTCCGATGGTGGCAGAGGTCATTGACAATACCACCAGTCGTGGACGTACCCTCAGATTCCTCTACGACTGTCCGCACGATGAGTTCAAGAAAGAGTTGTTCGCTCTCGGTGAAGCCCCTCTGCCACGTTATATTGTCGACAGACGTGAGGCCACACCAGAGGATATGGAGGCGTTTCAGACCATCTATGCCCGTAACGAGGGCGCTGTCACGGCACCGTCGACAGGTCTGCACTTCAGTCGTGAGCTGTTGAAGCGTATGGAGATCAAGGGTATTAACTTTGCCTATATCACTTTGCATTGCGGTCTGGGTAACTTCGACTCCATCGAGGTGGAAGACCTGACGAAGCATAAGATGAACTCTGAGCAGGTGATTATCAATAAAGAGGCCTGCGAGATTGTCAATAAGACCAAAGAGGCTGGTCATCGTGTTTGTGTGGTGGGCGTCAGCACTGCCCGTGCTACCGAGACGGCTGTGGGTACAGACGGTCTGCTGAAGGAGTTCGACGGATGGACCAATAAGTTTATCTTCCCACCATACGACTTCGGCCTGTCGAATGCTCTGATTGGTAACTTCTATCATCCGGAATCGACGATGATGATGACGGAGTGCTCCTTCGGTGGCTATGACCTTGTTTATGAGGCCTATAAGAAAGCCGTCAGCCTGGGTTATAAGTTCGGTTGCTTTGGCGATGCGATGCTGATACTCGATGACTAGTGAATAGTTAATAGTGGATAGTGAATAGTGAATAGTGAGGGGAGGCATAAGGTTTATTTAGGGCTGGGGAGTAATCTCGGCGACAGAAACGCCAATCTTGAGCAATCCATTGCCCTGATCCATGAAAGAGTAGGCGAAGTCATTCGCCGCTCTTCATTTATCGAGACCGAACCCTGGGGCTTTGAGTCAAAGAATAAATTCCTCAATGGCGTCATTCTCTGCGAAACAGAACTCACTCCCCGCCAACTTCTAAAGGTAACACAAAAAATAGAGCGCGAACTGGGCAAGACCAAAGCTCATGCTACACGCCGAAGTGGGTATAAAGATAGACCCATCGACATTGATATCCTGCTTTATGACGACCTGACCATCGAGGAGCCCGACCTGAAGATTCCGCATCCCCTGATGCAGCAGCGCGACTTCGTGATGATTCCACTGAACGAAATCAAAAAATAAAGCCCCGCTTTTCAGCGAGGCTTTTTTCTTTCTTATTTTCTCAGACCCAAGGCCTTGATGATAGCACGATAACGATTGATGTCGTTATTGTAGAGGTACTTCAGCAACTTACGACGCTTACCTACCAGCATGGTCAGTGAGCGGGCTGTGTTGTGATCCTTGTGATTCTTCTTCAGGTGCTCAGTCAGGTGAGAGATACGATAGCTGAACAGGGCAATCTGAGCCTCTGCAGAACCGGTATCAGTGGTGCTCTTGCCATACTGACCGAAGATTTCCTCTTTCTTTGCTTTGTCTAAATACATAATTTAAAGTGATTAAATGTTGTTTGCAAATACATCTTTCAGACGCGATACCTGCCTAATCACAAGCCGGTTTACGTCGTCAAATGCTCCGGATTTTCCGAAATGCGGCTGCAAAGGTACAACTTTTTTCCCATTCCAACAAATTATTCCAAGAAAATTTGTACCTTTGCACCCGCAAAACAAGAAAATCAGTATGCAGGATATCAGAAACATTGCTATTATAGCGCATGTCGACCATGGTAAAACCACACTCGTCGACAAGATGATGCTCGCTGGAAATCTCTTCCGTGAGGGACAGAATCTCAGCAATCAAGTATTGGATGCCAACGACCTGGAACGTGAACGTGGCATCACCATTCTCTCGAAGAATGTATCTATCAACTGGAAAGGTGTTAAAATCAATATCATCGACACCCCAGGACACTCCGACTTCGGTGGCGAGGTGGAGCGTGTGTTGAACATGGCCGACGGCTGTCTGTTGCTCGTTGATGCCTTCGAGGGTCCGATGCCCCAGACTCGCTTCGTGCTGCAAAAGGCCCTTCAGATTGGTCTGAAGCCCATCGTGGTGGTCAACAAGGTGGATAAGCCTAACTGTCGTCCTGAGGAGGTCTACGAGATGGTGTTCGACCTGATGTTCTCGCTCAATGCCACTGAGGATCAGCTCGATTTCCCCGTGGTTTACGGTTCTGCCAAGAACGGCTGGATGGGTGAGGACTACAACAAGCCTACCACCGACATTACTTATTTATTAGATAAGATTCTCGAGGTGATTCCCGCTCCTGAGCAGATAGAGGGTACGCCTCAGATGCTCATCACCTCGCTCGACTATTCGAGCTATCAGGGCCGTATCGCCGTGGGTCGTGTCCATCGTGGACAGCTCAAGGATGGTATGCAGGTCACCATTGCCCATCGCGACGGTACAATGGAGAAAACCAAGATCAAGGAACTCCACACCTTCGAGGGCATGGGTCACGTGCGTACCGACAGCGTAGACTGTGGCGATATCTGTGCCGTCATCGGACTCGAGAAGTTCGAGATTGGCGACACCATCTGCGACCTCGAGCATCCCGAACCGTTGCCGCCCATCGCTATCGATGAGCCCACCATGTCGATGCTCTTCACCATCAACGACTCACCTTTCTTCGGTAAGGAAGGTAAGTTCGTTACCTCACGCCATATTAACGACCGCCTGGAGAAGGAACTCGAGAAGAACCTCGCCCTGAAGGTTGAGCCTTTCGAGGACAGTACTGACAAATGGGTGGTCTCAGGCCGTGGTGTGCTCCACCTCTCTGTGCTCGTCGAGACCATGCGTCGTGAGGGCTATGAGCTGCAGGTAGGCCAGCCCCAGGTGATCTATAAGGAGATTGACGGTCAGAAGTGCGAGCCTATCGAGGAACTCACTATCAATGTACCTGAGGAGTTTGCCTCGAAGATGATTGATATGGTGACCCGTCGTAAAGGTGAGATGACGTCGATGGAGAATCAGGGTGAGCGTGTGAACATTGAGTTCGACATCCCCTCACGTGGTATCATTGGTCTGCGTACCAATGTGCTCACTGCTTCTCAGGGCGAAGCCATCATGGCCCACCGCTTCAAGGAGTACCAGCCTTATAAGGGTGAGATCGAGCGTCGTGTCAATGGCTCTATGATCTCTATGGATACGGGTAATGCCTTTGCCTATGCCATCGACAAGCTGCAGGACCGTGGTAAGTTCTTCATCGATCCAGGTGAGGATGTCTATGCCGGTCAGGTGGTGGGTGAGCATGTACACGACAACGACCTGGTGATCAACGTCTGTAAGGCCAAGCAATTGACCAATGTGCGTGCCTCAGGTACCGACGAGAAGGCGCGCATCGTGCCCAAGACGGTCATGTCGTTGGAGGAGTGTCTGGAGTATATCAAGCAGGACGAGCTTGTTGAGGTTACACCAAAGTCAATGCGTATGCGAAAGACGATTCTTGATCACGATCAGCGTAAAAAAGCAAACATCCAAAGAGGATAAAGATAATAATAATCCCCGCTCAGCCGAGCGGGGATTATTTATTTCCGTTTGAAGACCTTCTCTTCGAGTGTTTGGAAGATGACAAAGAGACAAGGCACGATGAAGAGCAGGGCGATGGTGCCGATGAGCATACCACCGATGGCACCGACACCCAATGAGCGGTTACCGTTGGCACCCACGCCTGTGGCGAGGGCCAGAGGCAACAGACCGAAGATCATCGTGAGTGAGGTCATCAAGATGGGGCGCAGTCGGACGGCTGCTGCATCAAGGGCTGCCTCGACGATGCCCATGCCCTGACGTCGACGTGTAGAAGCATATTCCGTTAAGAGGATGGCCGTTTTCGACAACAGACCGATGAGCATGATCAATCCCGTCTGCATGTAGATATTGTTCTCCAGTCCCCAGAGGTGAGCAAAGATAAACGAGCCCGCCAGTCCGAAGGGCACACTCAGGATGACTGCCATAGGGATGAACAGACTCTCGTAGAGACCGCAGAGGATGAGGTAGATAAACACGATGCAGATGACGAACACGAGGGCCGTGGTGTTCTGGGCCGATGCCTCCTCACGGCTCATGCCGCCAAACTCATAACCATAGCCCTCAGGTAATACTTCGGCAGCCGTCTCGCGGATAGCGTCGATGGCCTGTCCAGAGCTGTAGCCCTCGGCAGCGGTGCCTCCACACTGAATGGATGGGAAGAGGTTGAAGCGGGCGAGGGTCTCGGAACCGTAGATACGCGTCAGGGTGATGTACTGGCCAATGGGCGACATCTCGCCGCTGGAGCTACGCACGAAGATATTATTGAGTGACTCGGTGTCGAGACGGTATTCGGGCGAGGCCTGCACCATCACACGATAAAGCTTGGTGAAACGTACGAAGTTGGAGGCATACGAGCCGCCTACATATCCGCTCAGGGCTGCGAGCACATCGCTGGGCGACACACCGTGTCGCTTACAGAGGGCGGCATCGACCTCGACACGATACTGCGGATATTTCAGCGAGAAGTTGGTGAAGGCACGACTGATTTCCGGGCGCTCGTTGAGGGCTGCGATGAGACGGTTGGTCTGGTCGAGCAACTCCTGTATGGTGCCGCCATGCTTATCCTGTACGTGGAGCTCGAAACCGTTGATACGTCCGAAGCCCGGAAGCATATTCTGGGTATTCACCTGAATCTTTGCATTGGCGATATCGGCGGTACGACGGTAGATTTCGTCGACCACGCTCTGTACATCGTCGCCTTTGCCTTTGCGCTCTCCCCACTTCTTCAGCTTCAAGGTGAAGTTACCGTTCGACGATGACTGCTCGAAGTTGTTCGAGTTACCCGCAATGAGCGAGTAGATACGCAACTGAGGCAGATCTTTGATGCGCTCTTCCACCTCTTTTAATATATGGTAGGTCTGTTGGAGACTGGAACCGGGTGAAGCCTGGACGTTGATAAACACAGTACCCATGTCCTCGTTAGGTACGAGACCGGTCTTGGTGGTCTTCATCATCCAGCTGAGGCCGATGATGGCTACCACCACAAAGGCGGCAGCGAACCATTTCTTAGGGATGACAACAGCTACTGCGCTCTTATAGCGATTGAGCACAGCGTTGAAGCCGGCATTGAATTTCGCCTTGAAACCTTTGGCTTGCTCGGTCTGAGTCGTATTAGGTCTCATGATCAGGGCGCTGAGAGCCGGCGATAGCGTGAGGGCGTTGAACAACGAGATACCCACAGCGATGGCCATAGTGAGACCAAACTGCGTATAGAACGTTCCTGTGACGCCACCGATAAAACACACGGGTACGAATACCGCCATGAAAACGAGGGTGGTGGTAACCAGGGCTGAGGTGATGCCATGCATGGCAGCGATTGTGGCATTGTAGGTGCTTTCGCCGCCTTCGTCGAGCTTCGCCTGCACAGCCTCTACCACCACAATGGCATCATCCACCACAGTACCGATGACCAGCACGAGGGCGAAGAGTGTCAGCATGTTGAGTGAGAAGCCGATGGCATAGATGACGGCGAGGGTAGCGATGAGTGACACCATAATCGCTACAGCGGGGATGATGGTGGCACGCCAGCTCTGCAGGAAGAGAAACACCACGAGGATAACCAGTGCCAGGGCTTCGAGCAAGGTCTCTACCACGCTGGTGATAGAGGCGTCGAGGAAGTCCTTCTTCGATTCGAGGTCTTCGATGACGATGCCTGGGGGCAGTGATCCGCGGATATCCTCTATCTCACGGTCTATCTGTTTGATAATCTCATTGGCATTAGAGCCTGCCACCTGATTGATGGAGACGTTGACACCTGGTGAACCGTTGGTCTCGGCAATGATGTTATAGTTTTGTGAGCCCAGCTCCACGCGGGCGATGTCGCGGATGCGGAGCACATCGCCGTTGGGCAGCGAACGGATGACAAGATTCTCGTAGCCCTGTTCATCTTCGTAGCGACCACGGTATTTCAGCACATATTGGAAGGTGTTCGAGCTCTCAGCACCGAGGGTACCTGTGGCCACCTCCACATTCTGTTCGTTGAGTACCTGAGTGATGTCGCTGGGAGTGAGGCCGTAGCGTGCCATCTTCAACGGGTCGAGCCAGATACGCATGGAGTAATCGGCACCCATCACGTTCACTTCGCCCACACCGGGGATACGGCTCAGACGCGGTTCGATGTTGATCTTCGTATAGTTGGCCAGGAAGGCACGGTCGAAGGTGCTGTCGGGACTGTAGATGGCAATCTGTTTGATGTTCGATGTCTGGCGCTTGCGCACAGTGAGTCCGCTCTTCACTACATCGCTGGGCAGACGGCCTTGTACGGTGGCAGCACGATTCTGCACGTTCACCATCGCCATATCGGGGTCGGTACCCTGACGGAAGAAGATGCCGATAGAGCCGGAACCGTTGTTGGAGGCGTTGGAGGTCATATACATCATACCCTCGACACCGTTGATGGCTTCTTCGAGGGGTACAACGACACTTTTCTGCACCGTCTCGGCATTGGCGCCTGTATAGCTGGCCATAATGCGGACGGTAGGGGGTGCTATCTCTGGGAACTGCTCAAGAGCAAGCTGACTCAGTCCGATGATGCCCACGAGTACCATCAGTACCGAAATCACACCGGCGAGTATGGGTCTATCTATGAAAGTCTTAAGTTCATACCTCTTACTTCTTACCTCTTACCTCTTCCTTCTTCCCTCTTACCTCTTCCTTCACTTCAATTCCATCCTTTAGCAGACCGGCACCCTCGGCGATAATAGTGTCGCCAACGCTCAGGCCTTCTTCGATGATATATTCCTTTCCGTTGTTCTGGGGAAAGAGGGTAACGGCAGTGGCTTTCGTCTTGCCATTGATGACGCGGTAGACGAATGAGCGGTTCTGCAGTTCATAAGTAGCCTCCTGAGGGATGACGATGCATTGCTGACGCTGGGTGGGTACGACAATCGTCGCACTACCGCCATTGTGAAGCAGATGACCTGTGTTAGGGAAGGTGGCACGCAGGGTGACGGCACCAGTCTGACCGTCGACAATGCCGCTGACAGCACTGATACGGCCCGGCTGGTCATAGTCCTTGCCATTGCTCAGACGCAGACTGACGGCTGGCGCTTTAGCGATGAAATCTTTGATGGAGCCGTATTGTGCAATGAGGTCAAGCGTCTGGTTCTCGGTGATGCTGAAGTAGGCATACATCTCTTTATCGTCGGCAACGGTGACCAGCGGTTCGCTGATGCTGCTGCTGACGAGCGAGCCTACATGCCAGGGGATCATCGACGCCATACCGTCGACGGGACTCTTTACCTCGGTATAGCTCAGGTTGTTGCGGGCGTTGGTCTCCTGGGCTCTGGCCTGTGCCAGTGCTGCCTCTGCCTCTGACAGGGCATTGCGCATGGATTGTACAGAGACATCGCCGACAACGTTACCCTGTTGCAGGCGTGCTTCGTTTTCGTAGTTCATCTTCGCTGTGGCGAGACGTGCCTCAGCACTCTTACGGGCCGCTACGGCCACTTCGAGAGCTGCACGATAGGGTACCTGATCGATGATGAACAAGGTCTGTCCTTTGCGGACAGCCTGACCTTCTGCCGTCAGAATACGGGTGATACAGCCAGAGACCTGCGGACGCACCTCGACTATCTGTCGGCCTGTGAGTCGTGCGCTATACTGGCGGGAGAGCGTCATGTCTTTCTGACTCACCACGAGGGTCTTGTACTGTACGGCATCATGGGGCTTTTTTTTCTCTCCGTCGCAGGAGACGGTCAGCAGAAGTGCCATCATGAGGCTGAGATAAGAATAGTTGATCTTCATGTTGATATGTGTGGTTTTAATTGTTGCTATGCATCGGCAAAGACCTTGCCGTCGTCGAGGGTAATCTGGAGCTGGGTGTACTCACTGTGGAAGTCATGCTTCAGGCGGTCGAGATAGCGGGCACTTTCCCATTTGCACATCGGGAGGTCGTGAAGCAGATAGTTCCCACAGGTCTCAGGGGTAGTTGCCGGAACCTCCGTCTGGGTGAGTATCCACTCGAGGCACTCGATGGTGAGCTGGCGCATGTCCTCGACGGTGTAAGCGCCTGTCATGATGATATACATGCCTGTAAGACAGCCCATGGGACCCACATAGACTACATCGTCCTTGGCCCGGGAGTTGCGGAACCAAGTAGCCATCAGATGCTCCAGGCTATGCATGGCAGCAGGAGCTACGGCAGGCTCCTTGTTGGGTTCTGTGATGCGCAGATCGAACGTGGTAAAACCTTTATCCTCACGCGACACGTAGATGCCGGGTTTAAGGTGGGTATGATCGATGGTGAAACTCTTTATAACCTCCATAATTTACAAGCTTTCGATGAATGTCTTGGTGGTTTGGAATGATTTCTCGGCAACGCTGTCCCAAAAATTGTGGTACTGCGAGGCATCGGTGTCGCGCAGGGGGATGTCGCTGATAAGACGGAACGAGATAAAGGGTACCTTATAGATATAGCATACCTGTGCAATGGCACACGACTCCATGTCGACAGCCTTTGCGTCGGGGAAGTGTCCTACAATCTCGCGCATCTTCTCTTTGGAATCCACAAACCAGTCGCCAGTGACGATCAGTCCGGGTTTCGCACCCGTCAGCTTGGCTTTTTCCAAGAGGTAAGGGTCTGCCTGATAACGAACGGGTAGGCCCTGCACTTGTCCATAAACAGTGGTGTCGTCGATGGCCTTACCACAATACACATCGTGATAAGTGAGTTCGGAGCTCACCACCACATCCTGCAGGTTGATATCATCACCATTACCGCCTGCACATCCGCTGGAGATGATGCAGTCGGGTTTATACTGGCGGATCATCTCTACGGCTTGTATGGCTGCGTTGACTGTGGCGATGCCGCTCTTTTGCAGTATCACTTTGTCTTCGGAAAATAATGGACGGAGCTGCTTCAGTTCCTTCTCCATTGCTACAATCATTCCTATCTTCATAACTATTCACTATTAACTATTCACTCTTCACTCTTCTCTGTCGCACGGCTTCGTACATGAGGATGGCGGCGCTGACACTGACATTGAGCGAGTCGAGGCGTCCCAGCATAGGGATGCGGATATGGGCGTCAGCAGCCTCGCGCCACTGTTGGGTGAGCCCTGTCGATTCGGTACCCATCACGATGGCTGTGGCTTGCGTCATGTCGTAGTCGTAATATTCGTAGGAGTCCTGCAACTGCGCCGTGAGGATCTTGATACCGTTGGCCTTGAGGAAGGCGATGCACTCCTCTGATGTGCAGACGGCGGTGGGTACGTTGAACACGCCACCGATGCTGGCACGGATGAGATTCGGGTTGTAGAGATCTGTCAGCGGGTCGCAAACGATGACGGCATCAACACCAGCTGCCTCGGCGGTACGCAGGATGGCTCCCAGGTTGCCGGGCTTTTCCACACGCTCGAGGACGATGATGAGAGGTGAGTGGTGAGAGGTGAGAGGTGAGAGAATACTCAGAGAGTGGTCTTTACATTTCGCCACAGCGATAATACCCTCGGTAGAGCCGCGGTAGGCCATCTTCTCATAGACCTGGGGCGTTACGTTCTCATCCCGCTTAAATAGCTCCACCACCTCATAGCCACAGGCGATGCAGTGTTCTATCTCGCGCTGGCCCTCGACGACAAAGAGGCCCTCCTCACGACGGAGCGAGGATTTCTGTTGCAGGGCCACCACGTGCTTGACACGGGCGTTCTGAACACTGGTAATGACGTTTTCTTCCATATTTCGACTGCAAAGATACAAAAAAGTTCATAATTCATAGTTCATAGTTCATAGTTTTTTTGTAATTTTGCACGCAGATTAATAAACTTGCAAGTTATGACATTATTAAAGAAGTGCCTGCCCGACGTGTTGGCAGTGCTGTTGTTTGCCGTTTTGGCCTTTGCTTATTTCTTCCCTGCTGACATCGAGGGACGTATCCTGTACCGTCATGATGCTTCGGCAGGAAGGGGAGCCGGACAGGAGGGAATCGAGTATCTCCAGAAGACCGGAGAGCGCAGTCGTTGGACCAATGCCCTGTTTGGTGGTATGCCCACCTACCAGATGGCACCGTCGTATCACTCTACCGATAACCTGACGCAGGCCATCAACGCCTATCACCTGTGGCTGCCTGAGAATGTGTGGTTTGTCTTCGCCTATCTGCTGGGCTTCTATATCCTGCTCCGTGCGTTTGATTTCCGTCAGCATCTGGCTGCATTAGGCTCTATCATCTGGGCCTTCAGCACCTATTTCCTGATTATCATCGCTGCCGGACATATCTGGAAGGTATGGGCGCTGGCCTATCTGCCACCGATGATTGCGGGTATCGTGCTGGCCTATCGGGGAAAGTACCTATGGGGCTTTATCGTGACAGCCATCTTCACGGCCTTTGAGATCAATGCCAACCACGTGCAGATGACCTATTATTATCTGTTTATCATTCTTTTCCTGATTATCGCCTGGCTGGTGGAAGCCATCCGCGAAAAGCAGATCATGCGTTTTGTGAAAGCTACGGGTGTCTGCCTGGCTGCTGGTATCCTTGGTGTATGCATGAACCTGTCGAACCTCTATCATACCTGGCAGTACGGTCAGGAGTCGATGCGTGGCAAGAGTGAACTGGTGAAGCAGAATGCCGCCAACCAGACCAGTAGCGGATTGGAGCGCGATTATATCACTCAGTGGAGTTACGGTATCGGTGAGACCTGGACGCTATTGGTGCCGAATACGAAGGGTGGTGCCTCAGTGCCCCTGAGTATGAATGAAACGGCAATGGCTAAGGCCGATCCGAACTATATCGATATTTATAATCAGATTGGTCAGTACTGGGGTGAGCAACCCGGCACCAGTGGACCCGTATATGTGGGCGCTTTCGTGCTAATGTTGTTTATCCTCGGTCTGTTTATCGTGAAGGGTCCGGTGAAGTGGGCGCTGCTGGCAGCCACCATCCTGTCGATCCTGCTGTCGTGGGGAAAGAACTTCATGGGCTTTACCGACTTCTTCCTCGACTATGTGCCGATGTACGCCAAGTTCCGTACGGTGGCATCGATATTAGTGATTGCGGAATTCACCATTCCTCTGCTGGCGATGCTGGCTTTGAAGAAATTCTTCGATGAGCCTGAACTGATCAAGCCGAGAATGAAGTATGTCGGTATCAGCTTCTGTCTGACGGGTGTCGTTGCCCTGTTGTTCTCGGTGATGCCGTCAGCATTCTTCGATAGCTTTATCTCTACAAGTGAGGTGCAGGCGCTGAAGAGTCTGCCCGCCGAACATGTAGGACCGTTGATGGCCAACCTGACGGAGATGCGTCAGGCCATGTTTACCAGCGACGCCCTGCGCTCGTTCTATATCATCCTGGCGGGAACGGGTATTTTGTTGGCGTTTGCTTTTGGCAAACTGAAGAAGGAGTATGCCATTGCCATCATCCTCGTGATCTGTCTCGTGGATCTCTGGACGGTGAACAAGCGTTACCTCAACGACGAGATGTTTGTACCGAAGAGCGAGCGTGAGGCACCGCAGCAGATGACACAGACCGACGAACAGATCCTGCATGACAAGAGTCTCGACTACCGCGTATTGAATCTCGCGTCGAACACTTTCAATGAGAACGAGACTTCTTACTATCATAAGAGCATTGGTGGCTACCATGCAGCTAAACTGCGCCGCTATCAGGAGATGATCGAACAGTATATCTCGCCTGAGATGCAGCAGATATTCGGCGCTGTCTCAGAGGCTGGCGGTGATATGACGAAAATCAATGGTGATAGCATCTGGCCCGTACTCAATATGTTGAATACAAAGTATATGATCTTCCCCTTGCAGGGTGGGCAGACGGTGCCGTTGCAGAACCCTTATACCTATGGCAATGCTTGGTTCGTTGATAAGTTGCAGTATGCCGCTAATGCCAATGAGGAGATCGACGCTGTGGGTCAGCTGAATCTGCGTCATGAGGCCGTAGCCGATGCGAAGTTCAAGGCACAGCTCGGTGACGCTGTGGAACAGGATAGCGTGAGCATCGTGACCATCAAGACCTACGAGCCTAATGAACTGAGTTACGAGGTGAACTCCGGTAAGGGTGGAGTAGTGGTGTTCTCTGAAATATATTATCCCGGATGGACGGCTACCGTCGACGGACAGCCTGCAGAACTGGGACGTGTTAACTATATCCTGCGTGCCCTGAATGTGAAGCCCGGCAAGCACGATGTGGTGTTGACTTTCAAGCCGAAGTCGGTGAATACCACAGAGACCATTGCCTATGTCTCGTATGTCATTCTGATTCTGGTGGTGCTGGGCGCTGCCTATATGGAGTGGAAACGTAGGAAGAAATGAAAAAACTACTGTCGTTGCCCCCGAATCTGGTGGGGAGTTTCCATGAAGTGACAGGACTCAGCCAGGATGAGTATTTCTGTACGTGCGATCCTGTCGGACATCGTCTCGGTAGTGGTGGCGGTACGGCTTGGCTCCTGCAGGAGGCGTATAGGAGTCAGGAGTCAGGAGTCGGTAGTCAGGCATTTGAAGCGTGGCTTGCAAAAGAGAAACGTATCCTGATTCATGCTGGTGGACAGAGCAAGCGTCTGCCCAGCTATGCCGTCTCGGGTAAGGTGCTGATGCCATTGCCCGTGTTCCGTTGGGAACGGGGACAGAAACTCTCACAGGATCTGATGAGTGTGCAGTTGCCGTTGTACGAGAAGATAATGGCTGCTGCGCCTGAACGTTTGCATACGATGGTGGTAAGTGGCGATGTGCTCATCCGAACCACCCAGCCCCTGCAACCTATTCCCGATGCCGATGTGGTGTGCTATGGCCTCTGGCTCGATGCCTCGGTGGCGAAAAACCATGGGGTGTTTGTCAGCGACCGTCAGTCGCCCTCTGTGTTGAAACAAATGCTCCAGAAACCCTCGGTACAAACGCTCGCCGAACTGCAGAAGGACCATTTCTATCTGACAGATATCGGCGTGTGGCTCCTCAGTGATAAGGCCGTTGCGCTGCTGATGAAGCGCAGCAAGTCTTCCGGTGATTCTTTTAAGGAATACGATCTTTACTCTGAGTTCGGCTGTGCCTTAGGCACTGCTCCCTCGAAGCCAGATAATGAAATCTCCTCGCTGAAAGTGGCTATTCTGCCTTTGGCAGGTGGTGAGTTCTATCACTTCGGTACTTCGCGTGAGATGATTTCCTCGACGCTGCGCTTGCAGAACCTGGTGAACGACCAGCGTGAGATCATGCATATCGACCGCAAACCCCATCCCTCCATCTTCGTACAGAATTCCGTGGTGAAGGTTCCCTTTACGGAAGAGAATACAAACGTGTGGGTGGAGAACAGTTTTGTGGGACCTCGTTGGCAGTTGACCCACGACCATGTGATTACGGGTGTGCCGGAGAACGACTGGGAGATCAGTCTGGAACCAGGCGATTGTATCGACGTGGTGCCTGTGGGAGAAAACGATTATGAGGTGCGCCGTTATCGGATTGATGAGCCTGTCAATAGCAATGAGGTGGCAGAGCGGGCGAATCTGAAACGTTTGTTTGAGCAACGTCGGAAGTATCGCAAGGAAAACTGGCAGGCTTTGGCCAAGAACTGGCGACATAGTGTGTTCTACCAGCTCGATCTGGCTGATGCTGCTGAGGCGTTTGAGAAAGAACAGATACCTCTGCCCGAGTCTTTAGGTGAGGATGCCCCGCTGATGACGCGTATCCATAATGCCATGTTCCTCGGCGACAGCGAAAAGGCCTTTTCGCTCTTGCGTGAAGGTCTGTGTAATTATGCTGCTAATAGTCAACAACAGCCATCTCTCTGTGTGGCTGACGATCAGATAGTTTGGGGACGTTCACCCGTACGTATCGATATCGCTGGCGGATGGACGGATACACCGCCTTACTGTCTGATGGAGGGAGGCAACGTGATTAACTTCGCTATCGAACTCAACGGTCAACCGCCCTTGCAGGCATACGTAAAGCCTTCTAAAGAACCTCGTATCGTACTGCGTAGCATCGACCTGGGAGCTGTTGAAGTGGTGGAGACCACAGAACAGCTTACTGATTTCATGCACGTGGGCTCGCCGTTCTCTATCCCCAAGGCTGCCCTCGTCCTCGCGGGCTTCGGCGCTTCCGGAAAATCCGGCTCTTTGCGCGCTCAGTTGGAGGCCTTTGGCGCAGGCATCGAACTGACCCTGCTCTCGGCCATTCCTGCCGGTAGCGGACTGGGCACTTCGAGCATTCTGGCCTCGACGGTGTTAGGTGCCCTGAATGACTTCTGTGGTCTGGGCTGGGATAAGAACGAAATAGGCCGTCGTACGCTGATGCTGGAGCAGATGCTTACCACAGGCGGTGGCTGGCAGGATCAGTTTGGAGGCGTCTTAGGTGGCGTAAAACTGTTGCAGACGGGTAGAGGCTTCGACCAGAGTCCTCAGGTGCGCTGGCTTCCGAACGATTTATGGACACAGCCTGAATACCGGGCTTGTCATCTGTTATATTATACGGGCATCACCCGTACGGCGAAGAGTATCTTGGCCGAGATTGTGCGTAGGATGTTCCTCAACCATCATGAAGAACTGAATATGCTGCGCGAGATGAAGGTGCATACCATGGAGATGTACGAGGCCATTCAGCGTAATGACTTCCAACAGATGGGCCTGCTCGTCAGAAAGACCTGGCAGCAGAACCAGGCGCTCGACAGTGGTACTAATCCGTCAGAGGTGGCTGCACTCACCAGTCTGATTGACGATCTCTGCCTGGGCTATAAACTGCCTGGTGCAGGCGGTGGTGGCTATCTCTATATGATTGCCAAAGATCCTGAGGCTGCTGCCCGTATCAAACAGATCCTGGGTGAGAATCGTCAGAATAAAAACGCCCGTTTTGTGGAGATGTCGCTCTCGACGACGGGATTGCAAATCAGTAGGAGCTGATGGAGTTCAGGACGGTTGTAGATGTAGAGGATCCGGGTTTTAGGATCGACCCTTGCGAAAAGATGCTTTTCGTGGGTTCGTGCTTTGCCGACAGCATCGGACGACGCTTCCAGGAAGAAAAGTTCCAGGCGGTGGTCAATCCCTTTGGTGTAATGTATAATCCCGCCTCCATCCTCCACACCATCCAGCGTTGGGAGGGTAGGGCGTCGACTGCTTTTCTCACGCTCGGTACCAACCATATTTATCGTCTGAAAGAAACAGGCGAGATCGTCGACAATTGTCAGAAACGTCCGCAGTCGCTTTTTATCGAGGAAGAACTCTCTGTCGATGCGTGTGGCGACTATCTGCAGCAGTCGATCAATCTCCTCCGCCAGATAAATCCCGAGATGCGCATCGTCTTAACCGTCAGCCCTATTCGCTATCGCAAATACGGCTATCACGGCTCCCAGCTCTCTAAGGCCACATTGCTCCTCGCTACCCGTCAGGTGGCGGGTGCGAGTTATTTCCCCGCTTATGAGATTGTGAACGATGAGCTGCGCGACTATCGCTTCTATCAAGCAGACATGCTGCACCCCTCCGATCAAGCGGTGGAGTATATCTGGCAACGGCTCTCAGAGGTCTATCTGAGCGATGAGGCCAAGGCTTTCCTCAAGGAATGGGCACCCTTGAAGGCCGTACTGAATCACAAACCCTTTGACCCTGAGTCCCCCGACTACAAGGCCTTGATGGATAAAACAATGTTAAAAGTAGCAGCGTTATCGGAAAAATATACTAACTTTGCACTCTAAAACAAAAATACGTTAGAAATGAAATATTCGATTGAGAAGGTGGCGACGCTCATCGGAGCCCGTCGCTATGGAACACTCCAAGGCGATATCCGCTGGCTGCTGACAGACAGTCGCAGTCTTTGTTTCCCTGAGGAAACACTTTTCTTTGCATTGAAGACCCAGCGTAACGATGGTCATCGTTATATCGACGACCTCTACCGTCGTGGCGTACGTCATTTTGTGGTCGAGCAGGTGCCTGAGCATTTCGAGGTCCGTTTCCCCGAGGCCAATTTCTTGCGTGTGCCCCATACGTTAGCCGCCCTCCAGCGACTGGCAGAACGTCATCGCGATGAATTCGATGTGCCTGTGGTGGGCATCACGGGCTCCAATGGTAAGACGATGGTCAAGGAGTGGCTCTATCAGTTGCTCCTGCCTTCGCAGAAGATTGTGCGTTCGCCTCGTAGTTATAACTCCCAGATCGGTGTACCTCTCTCCGTGTGGTTGCTCAACGAACAGACGGAGGTGGGTATCTTCGAGGCGGGTATCAGTCAGCCTGGCGAGATGCTGGCCCTCAGGGATATCATCCAACCTACCATCGGTGTGCTCACCTGTCTGGGTAGTGCCCATCAGGAGAACTTCCGTTCGATGGAAGAGAAGTGTATGGAGAAGCTGGAGCTGATGCACGACACCCAGGCGATGATTTATTGCTCCGACAATGATGTGGTGAGCCGTTGCATCCGTCGCATGAACTATCAGGGCGAGAAGATAGCCTGGTCGCAGTGTGATGCCCAGGCTGCGCTGTTTGTAAAGAGCATCGAGTGCAGCAAGGACGCTGATTCAACGATCATCGCCTATCGTTATAAGGATGAGGACGCTCGTTTCGAGATTCCCTTTATCGATGAGGCCAGTATCGAGAACGCCATCACCTGTGCGGCTGTTGCCCTGCATCTGGGTCTCACCGCCGAGCAGTTGGCTGAGCGCATGCCACAGCTGGAACCTGTGGCCATGCGTCTGGAAGTGAAGGAAGGTCAGCGCGGCTGTATCCTCATCAACGACTCCTACAACTCCGACATCAATTCGCTTGATATCGCCCTCGACTTCATGCAGCGCAGAAATGTCCCCTTGAAACCGACGATCATTCTTAGCGATATCTTCCAGTCTGGCTCTTCGCCCGAGGCACTTTATGCACAGGTCAGCGACCTTTGTGTGAAACGTGGTGTGGAGAAGTTTATTGGTATTGGTCCGGAATTGACGGCACAGGCTGACAGAATACATATCAACGAGAAATATTTCTTTGCCGATGTGCAGCACTTCCTTTCCAGCGATATTTTCCAGAGTCTGCGCAATGAACTGATCCTGCTGAAAGGTGCGCGTCCCTTTGGTTTCGACCAGATTACCGAGCAGCTGGAGCAGAAGGTACACGAAACCATCCTCGAGGTGAACCTCAATGCGGTGGTGGAGAACCTGAACTACTACCGCTCGTTCTTGAAGCCCGACACGAAGATGGTCTGCATGATCAAGGCCGATGGCTATGGCGCTGGTGCTGTGGAGATTGCCAAGACGTTGCAGGACCACCATGTCGACTATCTTGCAGTAGCTGTGGCCGATGAGGGCGTTACCCTCCGCAAGGCCGGCATCACCGCCAACATCATGATTATGAATCCCGAGATGACCGCCTTCAAAACCATGTTCGACTACGACCTGGAGCCCGAGGTCTACAGCTTCCGTCTGCTCGATGCACTCATCCGTGCAGCCCGTAAGGAGGGTATCACCGGCTGGCCCGTACATATCAAGCTTGATACAGGCATGCATCGCTTGGGCTTCGACCCAGAAAACGATATCGATGAACTTATCGATCGCCTGAAGCACCAGAGCGCCATCATCCCGCGTTCGGTCTTCTCGCATTTCGTCGGCTCTGATAGTGATGATTTCGATACCTTCTCCGCCGAGCAGTTCGCGAAGTTCGATGCTGCCAGCAAGCAACTGCAGGCCGCTTTCAGTCATAAGATCCTGCGTCACATGGACAACTCTGCAGGCATCGAGCATTTCCCTGAGCGTCAGATGGATATGTGCCGTCTTGGTCTCGGTCTTTATGGCGTAGATCCTCGTACCAACCGTATGCTTTCGACCGTCTCTACGCTGAAGACCACCATTCTCCAGATGCGTCACGTGCCTGCAGGCGATACCGTCGGCTACAGTCGCAAGGGCAAGATCGATCATGACTCTGTGATTGCTGCCATTCCTATCGGCTATGCTGATGGCTTGAACCGTCACCTGGGCAATCGTCATTGCTACTGCCTGGTCAATGGTCAGAAGGCGGAGTATGTGGGCAATATCTGTATGGATGTGGCGATGATCGATGTCACGGGCATCGACTGTCGTGAGGGCGATCAGGTAGAGATCTTCGGCGAGCATCTGCCCGTCACCGTACTCAGCGATATCACCGACACCATCCCCTACGAAATCCTCACGGGCGTCTCCAACCGTGTCAAACGGGTTTACTTCCAAGATTGATAGTTACGTTAACGATAACGTGAAAAAAAATAGCGGAATGCGATGCGTTTCGCTATTTTTTTGTAACTTTGCACTCGAATCAGCTGAAACAAATAATATTATCGATAATTAATCAATGGAACAAGTATTTAGTTACATTATCAGTCTGGGTGCATCGGTGATGATGCCTATTTTGTTTACCATTATCGGACTCTGCATCGGCATGAAGTTTGGAAAGTCTTTGAAATCAGGACTTTATGTGGGTGTGGGTTTCGTGGGTCTGGGTATCGTGACAGCCCTGCTGACAAACAACTTCGGCTCGCCGCTGAGTGAGATCTCGAAGCTCTACAACCTGCAGCTCGGTGTGTTCGACATGGGTTGGCCCGCTGCTGCGGCTGTGGCCTATAACACGGCGGTGGGTGCGCTGATCATTCCCATCTGTCTGGGCGTGAACTTCCTGTTGCTTATTACAAAATGTACGCGTACGGTGAACATCGACTTGTGGAACTACTGGCACTTCGCCTTCATCGGGGCTGTGGCTTATTTCGTGATGGACCAGAGTCTGGCTTGGGGCTATTTCGCTGCCATCGTGTGCTACATCATCACACTGGTGATGGCCGATTTGACAGCCGACAAATTCCAGAGCTACTACGACGATATGGACGGCATCTCTATTCCGCAGCCTTTCTGTCAGAGCTTTACGGCTTTTGCCATCGGTATCAACTGGTTGCTCGACAAGATTCCTGGTTTCTCGAAGCTCGATATCGATGCTGAAGGACTGAAGAAGAAGTTCGGCGTGCTGGGTGAGCCCATCGTGCTGGGTGTGATTGTTGGTGCGCTGATAGGTGCAGTGGCTCAGTTGGACATCAAGAAGGTGTTGTTCCTGGGTGTGACGATGGGTGCCGTGATGGAGCTGATACCGCGTATCACGAAGCTCTTCATCGACGGCCTGAAGCCGATTGCTGAGAAGACGCAGGAGGTGGTTCAGAAGAAGTGGGCAGGTAAGAAGGTGTATATCGGTATGTCGCCCGCACTGGTGATTGGTCATCCCACGACGCTGGTGGCATCGTTGATACTGATTCCGCTGGCTCTGCTGATGGCTGTGGCCCTGCCTGGCAATGAATTCCTGCCGCTGGCTTCGCTCGCCGGTATGTTCTATGTGTTTGTGATGGTGCTGCCTTATACGAAGGGTAATGTGATTAAGACGCTGATAGTGGGTATCGTGGCTGTGGGCATCGGTCTGTGGTTTGTTACCGATATGGCGCCCGCCTTCTCACAGGCTGCTCAGACAGTGTATGCCCAGACGCAGGATCCAGCTGCGAAGATTCCCGAAGGATTCCAGGCTGGTGCCCTCGACTTCGCCTCAAGCCTCTTCGGCTGGGTGATCTATAAGTGCGTGAACAACCTTGCTTACATTGGCGCAGCAGTCCTGACGGTTATTACCATCGGTATGGTGTTTATCAACCGCAAGCGCATCGTGGCTGAAGAAAAAGCGAATAGTGACAAGTAAATAGTGAATAATAAAGACGATAAAAACAATGAAAAGAACAATTTTATGTTTAATGCTTATGAGTAGCTTAACGAGTGGCTTTGGCCAGCAGAAGGTGAACTTCCAGACGGCCTGTCATCCTGAGGATGTGAAGCACTACGACACGAAGACCCTGCGTGAGCGCTTCGTGATGGAGAAGGTGATGGTGGCCGACGAGATCAACCTGACTTACTCACATTACGACCGCTTTATCTTTGGTGGTGCGATGCCTGTAAACAAAACCCTGAAACTCGAGAATTTCCTTGAGCTGGGTCTCGATGTGGACCCGGGTATTAAGGAGAAGTATTTCCTCTACAACCGTGAGCTCGGCGTGGTGAACTGCGGTCAGGGCGACGGTGTGGTGATTGTCGATGGTAAGGAGTATGCCCTCTCACCGAAGGAGGCTCTTTACATTGGTCGTGGTCACATTGCCAAGGATAAGGACGTGAACAAAGAGGTGCTCTTCCGTTCGAAGGACCCACAGAAGCCTGCGAAGTTCTATCTGAACTCGGCTACTGCCCATCAGCACTATAAGACCCAGTGGCTGGAGGAGTGTAACAACCGTACGGTGTATAAGCTTATCGTGAACGATGTGCTGGAAGAGGGTCCCTGTCAGCTGCAGTTGGGTTTGACACAGCTGAATCCGGGTGCTGCCTGGAACACGATGCCTCCTCACACCCACGGTCGTCGTATTGAGGCCTACTATTACTTCAACCTGCCTCAGGATCAGACCATTGCCCACATCATGGGTGAACCGCAGGAGAGCCGTGTGGTATGGTTGCACAACGAGCAGGCCATCATGTCGCCTGAGTGGTCGATGCACGCTGCTGCCGGTACTTACTACTATACCTTCATCTGGGGTATGGCTGGTGAGAACCTCTACTACAACGATAAGGACAACATCCCTGTGATCGACATTAAGTAAATTGTAAATAGTAAATTGTCAAATAGTAAATTCACATGACACCTGTTCAAACATCGAAAATGTCCAACTTCCGTTGGGTCATCTGCGGGTTGCTCTTCCTGGCAACCACGATTAACTACATGGACCGTCAGGTTCTGTCACTTACTTGGAAGGACTTTATCGCTCCTGATTTCCATTGGACCGATAGCCACTATGGCACGATCACGGGTATGTTCTCGCTCTTCTATGCCATTGCCAACCTCTTCGCAGGAAAATTCATCGACTGGATGGGTACGAAGAAGGGTTATCTGATTGCCATCTTCGTATGGAGCGTGGGCGCCTGCTTGCATGCTGCCTGTGGATGGACGGCCTTAGGTCTGGCTGGCGGTAGCATTACGGCATTGACCACTATTTCCGTATGGCTCTTCCTCGCCTGTCGTCTGATCCTCGCCGTTGGTGAGGCTGGTAACTTCCCTGCAGCCATCAAGGCCACAGCCGAGTATTTCCCCAAGAAAGACCGTGCTTTCTCAACGTCAATCTTCAACAGCGGTGCCTCAGTAGGTGCGCTGGCTGCGCCTGCCACCATTCCTCTGCTGGCTCGTGCCTGGGGTTGGGAGATGGCATTTATCATCATCGGTGCCCTCGGCTTTATCTGGATGGGTCTTTGGTCATGGCTTTACGAAAAGCCCCGTCATAACAAGTTCGTTAACCAGACGGAGCTCAATTATATCGAGCAGGACAATGATATTGCAGAAGTGCAGAATCGTGAGCAGGTGAAGGAAGAGAAGGTGATTCCTTTCTTCGAGTGCTTTAAGTACAAGCAGACCTGGTCGTTCCTCGTGGGTAAGTTTATGACCGACGGTGTGTGGTGGTTCTTCCTGTTCTGGGCGCCTGCTTATTTCAGCGACCAGTACGGCTACACCTCCGACTCTACAATGGGTATTCTGCTGATCTTCACCCTCTATGCCATTGTGACAATCGTCTCCATCGGTGGTGGTTATCTGCCTACTTACTTCGTGGAGAAGCAGGGCATGAATCCTTATCTGGGTCGTATGCGTGCCATGCTGATCTTTGCCTGTTTCCCGTTGCTGGGTTTGTTGGCACAGCCGCTCGGCGCCTATAGCGCATGGTGGCCGGCTATCCTGATTGGTCTGCTGGGTGCAGGACATCAGGCTTGGAGTGCCAACTTGTTCTCAACCATTGGCGACATGTTCCCGAAGTCTACCATCGGTACGATTGTAGGTCTGGGCACGATGGCTGGTGGTATCGGTTCGATGAGTATCAACTGGGGTTCAGGTAAGTTCTTCGACTGGGCTGCAGATCAGGGTGCTAACTTTGCCTTCTTTGGTTTCGACGGTAAGCCTGCTGCTTATATGGTGGTGTTCTGCATCTGTTCAGTAGCCTACCTGATTGGTTGGTGCATTATGAAGACACTGGTTCCGAAGTACAAGCCAATCGAGGTGTAGTGAATAGTGAACAGTGAATAGTTAATAGTGAAAAATGAATAATGAAAAATGGGGCGCCTCAATCGAGGGGCCCCATTTCTATGGTGTAGGGTAGGAAACCTTGACGGACGAGGGTGGCGATGAGTTCCTTCGACATCGCCTCATTATCTTTACGGGTGTAGCGGATATCGGTAAAGACCTGTGCCAGCGTCTCCTTGTTGTTGATGCGGACGAAGTGCTGGTTCTCGGGCAGGTGTTCTTTCTCGTAATAGTAGGTGTCGATATCCTTGCCCATATAGTCGTTGTAGCGTTCCTGATGTACGAAACTCTCCAGGGGCAGACGGTCGGATAGTTCCGGCTCCTCGGCGGGCCAGCCTACGGTGAGTGTGGCGACGGGCATCGTGAGCTTTGGCAGGTGGAGGGCGTCGATAATCTGTTGTGGCTGATAGACGGTGGTGCCGAGATAGCAATAGCCCAGACCTTCCTCGTCCATCAGATTGCAGAGCGTCTGTGTATAGAGCAGGGCATCGGTGGCTGCATTGATAAACGACAGGAAGTTGTCGTAGCCGGGTTCAGCATTGCGACATTTTGCCCAGAAGCTGGTGCGGTTGAAGTCGGCACAGATGGTCAGTACCACTGGGGCCTCTTTCACCATCGGCTGGTTGAAATGGGCAGGCGACAACTGTTCTTTCATCTCCTTAGAACGGGTGACGATGACGCTGTAGAGTTGCAGGTTGCCCATCGTCTGGGTGCGTGAAGCCTCTGTCAGCAGACGGTTCAGCAGTTCGTCGCTGACCTCCTGACTGCTGTATTTGCGGATGGTTCTGCGTGTCAGTAAATTTTTCATGTTGTTTGCTTTGTTGTTCTGATTTCGGGCACAAAGGTAATGAATGTTTTCCAAAATGGAGAACTTTTTGTGTAGAAAACTGTGAAAAGTTTTCCGTTTTAGGAAACTAATGTGTAACTTTGCAGCCAGAAAGGACTATTGTTATGCAAACAGAAACAAAAAATGAAATGCTCAAGCGCATTGTCAATGGACTGATGCCGGTAGCTGCGAAGACGGGAAGTGACTTGAATGGTGAGACGATTGCCAGTCTGCTGGGACAGTGTTTTCAGGCCTTGAAGCCTGAGGATGCCAGTAAACTGATGCTGTTGATGGATCAGGCTTTGGCCAGTGACTCCCAGTATCGTAATGATGCCGTAACGGAGGTGCGTCCTGCTGAGCTGGATTGCGACGTGGTTCGTTTCCAGAACAACAAAGAGAAATGGGTGGCCCTCGTAGGATTGCTCGATGGCTATCCCTATGAAATATTCACGGGTCTGCAGGACGATGACGAAGGTATCATCCTGCCGAAGACCGTAACGCACGGCAAGATCATCAAGCAGATGAGTCCTGACGGTACGAAGCGCTATGACTTCCAGTTTGAGAACAAACGCGGTTATAAGACGACGGTCGAGGGATTGTCGGAGAAGTTTAATCCTGAGTACTGGAACTATGCCAAGCTGATATCAGGTGTGCTGCGCTACCGCATGCCTCTGGAGCATGTCGTGCGTCTGGTGGGCTCTCTCTCGTTGAAGGATGAGAGCATCAATACCTGGAAGACGGGTGTGGAGCGCGCTTTGAAGAAATATATCCCCGGTGTTCACGACGAGGAGGATAATGACGCCTCTGAGGGAGCCGGTAACGGTATGGAACCATGAGGTTGACGGCCAGCTACATTACTTTGCGACAGGTCCGCTTTCACGCCTTTCATGGGGTGATGCCGCAGGAACGACAGGTGGGAGCGGATTTCCTGCTCGATGTGAGGGTAGGCTACCCTTTGGCGCAGGCCATGCAGAGTGATGAGGTGGGCGATACGCTGAACTATGCAACCCTCTATGACCTCGTGGCCCGTGAGATGCAGCAGCCTTCGAAGTTGCTGGAACATGTGGCTGGAAGAATGGTCGAGGCCATCAGCCAGACCTTTCCGCAGGTCATCTCTATCGATCTGGAACTCACCAAGCTGAATCCGCCAATGGGAGCGGATTGCGAGGGAGCCAGCGTGGAGGTACACTTTATTAATGATAAGAACAATGTATAAAAAGATATTATTCATCCTGATCACGTTTCTTCTCTCTGTAGCATCGGCTGATGCGCAGAATAAGAAATTCACACTGGTGATTGACGCCGGACATGGTGGCGGTGACACAGGTGCCATCGGTGTTGCCAAGACCCGTGAGAAGGACCTGACCTTGAAGTTCGCCCTCGCCTTCGGAAAGCTGGTAGAAAAGAACTGCCCCGATGTGAAGGTGATCTATACCCGTAAGACCGACAAGTTTGTGGAGCTCTATCGTCGTGCTGAGATTGCCAACAACAACAAGGCCGACCTGTTTATCTCCGTTCACATCAATGCTCTGCCCAAAGGCCATATCGCCCGAGGCTTCCAGACCTACACCTTAGGTAGAAGCCGCAGAACGGGTAAGAAAACGGGCGTGATGGAGAACCTGGAGGTGGCTAAGCGCGAGAACGCTGTGATCTACCTGGAGAAGAACTACAAGCAGACCTATCGCGGATACGACCCCAATTCGCCCGAGAGCAACATCATGTTTGAGTTTGTACAGGACAAGAACATGGAGAACAGTGCCGAGTTGGCCAAATACATGCAGCGTTATGTGTGTCAGGCTACCAGTCGTGCTGATATGGGCGCTCATCAGGATAATCTCGCTGTGCTGAGGCTGACCTCCATGCCTGGTTGTCTGATAGAGTTGGGCTTTATCTCCACCGCTGATGAAGAGCGGTATATGAATTCCAGCACAGCCACTGAGCAGTATGCTCGTGGTATCTATAATGCTTTTGCCGCTTATAAGAAAAAACACAGTGGCGGTATCACGGTTCCTTACCTGCCTGACCCCGTAGAGGAAAAGGCACCTGCGAAGAAGCCTGAAGTAAAGCCTGAGGAGCCTCAGACACCAAGCACTGCGGAAACGATTGTTACTGCAGGAACGCAAGAGCCACAGGTGGAAACCCCGCAGGCCACAGTCGCTCCTGTGGAGACGCATCCGACATCCGTAACGCCTGAATTTACGGAAAAGCAGGAAAAGCTGGAAACTCCGGTGAAACAGGACTCTCCGAACACGCCTCCGGTCTCTCTGGAAAAGAGCCAACCAGCCTCCAATCAACCCGTGGTGGCACCCGTCGCTTCTGATGCCCCCATCTTTAAGGTACAGATTCTTGTGAGCTCACAGAAGATTAAGGCTGGTGACAGCCGCCTGAAGGGACAAACGGGTGTTGACAGCTATGTAGAGAACGGTCTGACGAAATATACTGTCGGAGCGTCGGAAAACTATAACGAGATCTATCACCTGCGTAAGTCGCTGCTGGATAAGTTCCCCGAGGCCTTCATCATCGCCTTCAAGGGTGGAAAACGAATGGATGTCCAGCAGGCCATCAGGGAATTCAAGAATAAAAGAGTGAAATAATAATAAGAAAGGATATAAGGGCTATGAAGATTTTTTCAAAAGAGGTTAAGATTGCGCTTGTTGCCATTGCCGGCATCATCGTCATGTTTTTCGGCTTGAAGTTCCTGAAGGGTATGACCATGTTCTCTTCAGACGACAGCTATTATGCCAAGTTCAACAATGTAGCCGGCCTTTCGGTGTCGAGCCCCATCTATTCTAATGGCTATCGTGTCGGTGTGGTTGAGGACGTCATCTATAATTACGATGGCGGCAACGAGATTATAGCAGTGCTTGGTCTTAACAATAAGATGCGCCTTCCCAATGGTACGAAGGCAGAGATATCCAAGGACCTGATGGGTAATGTGGAGCTCGATCTGATTCTTGGCCCCAATCCTGTTGACCAGATGGAACCTGGCGATACCATCTTGGGTCACATCCAACAGAGTGCTTTGGCTAAGGCCAGTGAAATTATTCCGCAGATTCAGCAGATGATGCCAAAGATTGATTCCATCCTTTACAATGTCAATATGCTGTTGAGTAACCCTGCTCTGACCAATTCACTGGATAACGTCGACCAGATTACCACTAACCTGTCGGCGACAACCAACGAGCTGAAACACCTCTCAGCTAATCTGAGGACTCAGGTGCCCGGTATGATTGAGAAAGCCGACAATGTACTGGATAATACCAACACCCTGACCAAGAATCTCAGCGACCTCGACATTGCTATGACAATGGCCAAGGTGAACAATACGTTGCAGAATGTGGAACAGATGACGGCCAAACTTAACAGCAACGAGGGTACCCTCGGCCTGCTGATGCGCGACCAGGAGCTGTACCGAAATGCCGCTTCGACGATGGGGCATGTCGACTCATTAGTGATTGATTTGAAGCAACATCCGAAGCGCTATGTACATTTCTCAATTTTTGGAGGAAAAGGTAAGTAATTTAAATTTTGTCTAAATAGCAAACTTTTTCTCCTCCAGGTGGGGCGTTTTTGTAGAACCCTATGTTTATAGTGCTAGAGGCACGAATAGAGGCAGTGGAATTTTATTCTGTTTTTATAGGTTGTTTTTCGTAATTCGCTTATTATCAAGCTGTTCGAAATTTCAAATAGGGGGAAATTACTGCTAAATTCGTGAAACGGCCTAACTTACCGCTTATTAGGAAGTTACGCCAATTGTACAAAATGAGTATGATTTTTTGGGATTTGGTTATTCCAAAAAAACGTGCTAACTTTGCATCGCTAAATTAAAGCAATCGAGTATGTTGAAAAGTCAAAAAGCGCTCTGGGATGAATGTCTGCGTCTCATCCAGGCCAACGTCACAGAGCAGCAATATAAAACGTGGTTCGCGCCAATCGTCTTCGAGTCTTACTCGGAGCAAGAGCACACGCTCATGGTGCAGGTTCCAAGCCCGTACGTGTACGAGTACTTGGAGCAGTACTACGTAGGCTTATTAAGAAAGGTACTCGCACGCGTATTTGGCGAAAACGTTATTCTGCGCTATCGTATTATTACCGTTGTAGGTAGCGATAATAATAAGAATACGGTGCAGGAGGTGGAAGGTGAGGTACCTGCTGAGATCGAGGCTCCGCAAGCTGTCACGCGCGGTAATCAGTCACCCACAACGCTCGATGCAGCTGTTCCGCAGGGACTGAACCCACAGCTCGATACGAAGAAGACATTCACAAACTTCATCGAGGGCGATTCCAACAAGCTGCCGCGAACCGTCGGTCTCTCCATTGCTGAGCATCCGGGTAAGACCACATTTAATCCGTTCTTTATCTATGGTCCTTCGGGTTGTGGTAAGACACACCTGATTAATGCTATCGGTGTGCGCTGCAAGGAGATGTATCCTGAGAAGCGTGTGCTCTATGTCAGTGCCCGTCTGTTCCAGGTGCAGTTTACAGATGCCAGTCGTCAGAACACCGTCAACGACTTCATCAACTTCTATCAGACCATCGATGTGCTGATAGTCGACGATGTCCAGGAGTGGGCTACTGCTGAGAAGACCGTCTCTACCTTCTTCCACATCTTCGACCATCTGTTCCGTCTGGGCAAGCAGATTATCCTTGCCAGCGACCGTCCGCCTGTCGACCTGAAATGGTTGCACGAGCGTATGCTGACACGCTTCTCCTGCGGTCTGATTGCTGAGTTGGAGAAACCTACGGTACAGCTCTGTATCGACATTCTGAACTCCAAGTGCCGTCGTGACGGTCTGAAGATTCCTGCAAACGTCATCCAGTATATCGCTGAGACCATCAATGGCAGCGTGCGCGACTTGGAGGGTGTGGTGAATTCGCTGATGGCTTATTCTATTGTCTACAACTCGAATATCGATATGCGTTTGGCTGAGCGCGTTATTCAGCGTGCTGTGAAGGTCGACAACCATCCGCTGACCATCGACGATATCCTTGAGAAAGTCTGCAAGCACTTTAATGTTGCTCAGCATCTCATTATCAGCAAGAGTCGCAGACGTGATTATGTGCAGGTGCGCCAGGTGTCTATGTATCTGGCACAGAAATACACCAAGATGTCTGCCGCCCGTATCGGACAGTTGATTGGCAACCGCGACCACTCTACGGTCATCCACAGCTGTAACACCATCGAGCAGCGCTTGAAGATTGACAAGGGCTTCTCAGAGGAAATCAGCAGCATCGAACGCTCGTTCAGACTGAAGAAGAAATAATCATCTTATGAAACGTCTTTTTATTGTGTTGTTTGTGACATTGCTCGCTATGCCGGCATGTGCACAACAAGTGATGCAACACCCCTGGAAAGGTAAGCGTGTGGCGTATTTCGGCGACTCAATCACAGACCCAAGAAACAGCGGGTCGAAGAAGAAATACTGGGGATTCCTGCAAGACTGGCTCCAGATAGAGCCGTACGTTTACGGAGTAAGTGGTCGACAGTGGAACGATATCCCCCGACAGACAGACAAGCTGAAGGAGGAGCACGGTGATGATTTCGACGCCATCCTGATCTTTATCGGCACCAACGACTATAATTCAGGTGTGCCCATTGGCGAGTGGTTTACGGAGCGCCCGGAGAAAGTGATGGCTGGCATCCACGAGCAGAAACATCTGGTTGACCGCAAGCACCGCTATCCCGTGATGAGCGATTCTACCTATCGTGGCCGTATCAACAAGGCGCTGGACTATGTGAAGCGTACTTATCCCAAGAAGCAGATTGTGTTGATGACACCGATTCACCGCGCGGAGTTCTATGCCAACGACAAGAACTGGCAACCGCGTGAGGACTATACCAACCAGTGTGGCGAATATATCGATGCCTATGTGCAGTCGGTGAAAGAGGCTGGTAATCTCTGGGCGGTGCCCGTGATCGACCTGAATGCCCTCTGTGGTCTCTATCCGCTGATGGACGAGATGGCACCCTATTTCAAGAATGCAGAAAACGACCGTCTGCATCCGAATGATGCAGGGCATGAACGGATGGCAAAGACCATCATGCAGCAACTGTTAGCGCTGCCTATTTTCTGACGTAATCCACAAAGGAATAGCGGAAGTCGTGACGATCGTCGATGGGATGGTCTTCACGACTTTCTTCTTGCCAGTCGTCCTCGTAGGGTGGGAAGAAGGTGTCGGCATCTTTAGGTGTATCGTCGATCTCCGTAAGACAAAGACGGTCGGCTAGTTTCAGAGCCTGACGATAGACCGAAGCCCCACCGATGATATAGATATCCTCTTCGGGTGTGCAGTGCTTCAGGGCTTCTTCCAAAGAGGCATAGACATCGCAGCCAGGAAAAGCCTTCTGCGAACGGCTCAGTACGATGTTCCTGCGGTTGGGTAGGGCGCCTTTGGGCAGGGAGAGAAAGGTGTTACGGCCCATGATGATCGTATGGCCCGTGGTAAGGGCCTTGAAACGCTTCAGATCGTTGGGCAACCAATAGATCAATTTATTCTGATAGCCGATGGCTCTGTTCTTGGCTACTGCCGCTATGATATTAATCATACGCTCACTTCTGCTTTGATGTGTGGATGGGGATCGTAGCCAACGAGCTCAAAGTCTTCATACTGGAAATCGAAGAGACTCTTCACATCGGGATTGAGTTTCATCTGAGGCAGGGGACGGGGCTCACGGGTCAATTGGAGCTTCGCCTGTTCGATATGGTTCAGATAGAGATGGGTGTCGCCTGTGGTGTGGATAAAATCACCAGCCTTATAACCCGTGACCTGCGCCATCATCTGCAGCAGCAGGGCATAGGAGGCGATGTTGAAGGGTACGCCCAGGAATGTATCTGCTGAACGCTGATAGAGTTGCAGCGACAGACGGTC
The DNA here is from genome assembly GCA_902785945.1 of uncultured Prevotellaceae bacterium. Classification (GTDB taxonomy): domain Bacteria; phylum Bacteroidota; class Bacteroidia; order Bacteroidales; family Bacteroidaceae; genus Prevotella. The sequence continues at coordinate 12,791 of CADAAR010000023.1, read as the reverse complement.
GCCAGCCACATAGAACTGGAAGATCGTATGACAAGGGGGTAGCGCCATTTCGTTGACTTCGGCTACGTTCCAGGCAGAGACAATCATACGACGGGAATTGGGATTGTTCTTCAACTGATCCAGCACGTATTGTATCTGGTCGATGGTGCCGCCTTTATAGTCAGGCCACGAACGCCACTGGTGACCATAAACGGGACCCAGCTCGCCGTTCTCGTCGGCCCACTCATTCCAGATGCGTACACCGTGCTCCTGCAGGTATTTCACATTGGTATCGCCCTTCAGAAACCAGAGCAGTTCGTAGATGATCGACTTCAGATGGAGTTTCTTCGTGGTCAGCAGGGGGAATCCGTCTTCGAGGTTATAACGGCTCTGGGTACCGAAAATGCTGATGGTACCTGTGCCTGTGCGGTCGCTTTTCTCTGTGCCTTCCGTCAGGATGCGGTTGAGAATGTCTAAATACTGTTTCATTGTATATCTATTATTTTTACTTCTTCAGTTGGGAGATGGGTGGTCTTGATGCGCCAAGGCTTCGGATAGAGGTTGTTGGCGCGATTGCCGATATTCTTCACAGGGCCGAGGGCGAAGCCTTTATAAGTTACTGTGACAATGCCGCGAGGGGTATCGGCTGGTAGCACGAGCGTCTCACCACGCAGGTATTTGAGGGCCTCGGAGTAGGGGAGGTCGACGTGTGGGGATTCGCCCTGGGGAATGTCTGCTTCAAGCACTTTCAATCCCTTTAAGGACACAGAAGTGCCTGACCCCTTTGTGTCCTCACCTCTTTTCTTCAGCACGCAAACAAAGAGTCCTTCGCTGCGGGTGATGCCAGGAATGAAGCGATACACGGGTGCATCGAAACCATCAAGCAGCGAACCCGTAATGTGCCACGAGGGGTCGATAGGAATGTCGATGGGTTCAGCATCGTATTCCTCCATCATCCAACGTACGTTTTCCTCGTTCTCTTTGGTATTAAAGGTACACGTGCTGTAAATGAGAATGCCGCCCGGATTCAAACACTCCCAGGCGTCAGCCACAATCTCACGCTGCAGGCGCCAGCATTTCTCTACGTTCTGCACACTCCACTCGCTGATGGTAGCAGGATCCTTGCGGAACATACCCTCGCCCGAGCAAGGCACATCGCAGAGGATGAGGTCGAACTTCGTCTTGGCCTTCTTGAAGTCACGCGGATAATTATTGGTCACGATGCAATTCTTAGCGCCCCACTTTGTGATATTCTCCAGCAGGATCTGTGCGCGCGTAGGGATGGGTTCGTTGCTCACGAGTGTGCTACCCTCAGGCAATACGCTCAACATCGCCGTTGATTTGCCACCTGGCGCCGCACACATGTCGAGGGCGTTTAGAGGTGAGAGATTACTTAATTCCCTGAGGACGTGGGTGACAAACATTGAGGCGGCCTCCTGCACGTAGTAGCAGCCAGCGTGGAAGAGGGGATCGAACGTAAACTGCGGACGACCTTCGAGATAATATCCCTCTTCGCACCAAGGCACGTCGCTTGCTGCGAGAACACAGGGTGACTGTCCCCTCTGAGTTCTGGGATTCAGCCGAATGCTCACTGGAGCCTCCTCTTCGAAGGCCTCCAAGTAACTGTTGAAGCGCTCTTCGCCCATCAGTTGCCGCGTCTCACGGATGAAATCCTCAGGTAATTGCATATTTACAGCGCAAAATTACGAAAAAACGGGGGTAAAACAAAAAAAATTGAGGGAAAAACACTATCTTTGCAACTAATTAAGAATTCATCACGTCAAACAGGTGTAGAAATCAAAAAACAAGTGAGATATGAAACAGTATTTAATTGCAATCGCATTGATGCTCGCCCTCAGTTTGAATGCTGAGGCCGCATCGCAGAAGCACCGTCACACGGCTCGTACAGAGCAGGTGGACTCTACTAAGAACAATCAGGATGCAATCGAGGCCTTCTCTGACACCACCTCTTCGTCAAAAGAAGATGCTGAGGACGATCAGTACATCACCCACCGTCACCGCACCACCTATACGACCAGCAGTGACGTAAAGGAACTCAAGGAAGTGATGGAAAGCGTAGGTGGTATCTTTGGACCTATGTTGGCTGTGGGCATCGTCGCTTTCGTCGTCATCTTCTTCTTGCTCCCCCTGCTGATCATCGTCACGATCATCTATTTCGTGAATAAGAACCGCAAGGAGCGTTACAAGCTGGCGCAGATGGCCATCCAGAACGGACAGCCTATCCCCGATGATATCCTGAAAAGCAAGTTGTCTTCTAGCTCGCAGGGCAGTGACTATCAGACAGGTGTCCGTCAGATGTTCACAGGCGTGGGTCTGGCCATCTTCCTGGGAATCATCATCGGTAAGATCGGTATCGGCATCGGCGCCCTCGTGTTCTTCATCGGACTTGGTAAATGGTTTATTGCCCGTCAGAATGGCGATATGGGCAACAACGACCCTCTGAACAATAATAATTCGAATAATCAATTCAATAACAATTCAAACATTCGCGACTATGAGTAAGAGATTAATGCGCTCTAATGACAGAGTAATAGCAGGTGTGTGTGGCGGTATCGCTGAATATCTGGAGTTCGACCCCGTGATGGTTCGTATTGCCTACGCATTCCTCACCATATTCACAGCCTTCTGTGGCTTGATATTCTACTTTGTGCTTTGGCTCTGTATGCCGGAGAAGGGGCTCCTGGAAAGGTAAAGCAATCATCAAGTGGCGGAGCTCAACGACATAGCCTTAGTGACGCAGGTGGCGGTTTTCCACAACAAGCGGGCCTTCGACCAGCTTGTCAGGAAATACCAGTCGCCTGTTCGTCGGTTCTTCTTGAATCAGACGCTGGGCGATGCGCAGTTGAGCGACGATCTGGCTCAGGAAACCTTCATCAAGGCCTATCTGAACATCACGAAGTTCCGTGGTCTCTCCAGCTTCTCCACCTGGCTGATGCGTATCGCCTACAACGTGTTCTACGACGATGTGCGGTCGAGAAAGCAGACGGATGATGTCGATACCTCGATTTCAGCGCTCAGACAGTCAGCCTCCACAGGCGATTCCAATCTCAAGATGGATATCTACGCTGCGCTGGCCCTGCTGAAGCCTGACGAACGCACCTGTATCACGCTGCAGCTTATCGACGGCTATCCCATCGACGAGATCAGCAAGATCACAGGCATTCCCGATAACACGGTGAAGTCGCATCTCAGACGAGGCAAGGAAAAAATGACAGTCTATTTAAAACAAAATGGTTATGACCGATAACAATCAATTCTTAGACGATCTCTTCAAACAGGCTGCTCAGCAGCAGATTGAAGACAACGGCTTTACAGAGCGGGTGATGCAGAACCTGCCCGAGACGAACACCAATACTGTCCGCAGGCTGTCTCGCCTGTGGAGTCTATTCTGTATCTTAATAGGTGTGGGATTATTCTTTGCCTTCGGCGGCTGGCAGGTGCTCCAGGGTCTCTTCTTCGGTGGCCTCCGCATGCTGCTGGGTTGGCTCGAGGTGTTTGCATTGACGGCACCCACCACCGAGATCAACATCAATCTGTGGGTTGTTCTTCTGCTGGTTGGCTTTGTATTAGTCGTCCTGCCTTATCAAACATACCGTAAGTTGTCTGCAACACTCTGAACTCGGTTCTGCGGTTTAGCTGGTTGCACGCTTCCTGCTGTTCCTCTGGGAGGGCGGTGATAAATTCTTCGGTCAGTTTATCACCCTCCTTGAGGAACGGATATTTTTCAGCCACTCTCTTCTTAATCGTCTTTGGCAGACCCTCACCGTAGCCCTTTGGCGTCAGGCGGTCTGAGGCGATACCGTGTTGTATCAGGTAGCGCACCACACTCTCGGCACGCTGCTGCGACAAGCGTTCATTATATTTGTCCGAGCCCTTATAGTCGGTATGGGCTGAGAGCTCGATGGTGATGTGCGGATTTTGTTTCAGCAGGTCTACGAGCGAGTCGAGGGCCACCGACGACTCCGGGCGCAGCGTGGCTTTGTCGAAGTCGTAGAAGATATTCTCTATCAGCACAGGGGCGGAGATGTTGTACAGCGGGAACTGTAACACATATTCCTCTGAGGCCTTGACGGGACTCACTTTCAGTTGCTGCTGATGGTTGAGATAGCCCTTGCACGTGGCCAGCAACACATAGTCGACGTTGGGTTTGATTACCTGCTCAAACGAACCGTCGCCTCTTACGCTCAGACGCAGGTTTGTTCCGTCGTTGCCCACCATATACACCTGTGCAGCAGGCAGCTCGTAGCCTTCCTGTTCGTACACCCAGCCCTTTACCGTCTGGATGATGTCGGGATTAAAGAAACTGTAGATATGGTCGAAGCCTCGGGCATCACCACGGTTCGATGAGAAGAAACCCTGATTCTTCATGCCCTCAAAGGTCATACCGAAATCGTCGCCCTGTGAGTTCAGTGGGAAGCCCGGATGCTCCATCACCCAACCCGTTTCGGTGGGTTTCGCGATAAAGATATCGAGGCCACCCATGCCAGGATGACCGTTACTCGAGAAATACAAATCGCCATTGGGTCGGAAGGTGGGAAACATCTCGTCGCCAGGCGTGTTGATGGGTGCCCCCAGATTCTCAGCACCGCCCGTCTCGTTATTGCCGTAGAGCCTACAGCGCCAAATGTCAAGACCGCCCAGACCACCAGGCATATCGCTCACGAAATAGAGCCATTCGCCATCGGGCGATACGGCAGGGTGGGCATAGCTCGACAGCGTGTCTTTCGATATATTCACCGCTGTGGCTTTGCTCCATGAGGCATCGCTGCGGTTCGAGGCCACGATGGTGGCGTAGCGCGGATAATTGGCATCCATCACACACTGTGTGAGATACATCGTTCGTCCGTCGGGCGAGAACGCGCAGACGCCCTCGTCGAAGTCGGTATTCAGTTCCGAATCAATGCTTTGCGGACGACTCCATTTCTCCTTGTCGTCTTTCTGTGAGAAGAAGATGTCTGAGGCTTTCGTGCCCGTGATACCGCTGTATTCATCGCCCTGCGCCTCGTTACGGGTCGAGGTAAAGTAGAGCATGTCGTTGTCGTCGCCTGCCAGCATCGGTGAGAAGTCGGCACGTCGCGAGTTAAACAGCTCCATGCGCTTTACGGTATAAGCCGACCCTTCTTTCTTCCACTCGGGTGCCTGACGAGCGGCTTTCAATCCCGTCTTGGCCAGCGTGAGATAGTCGTTCTTCGCGCATAGTGAGAGGGTGTCGATGGCGGCTTGGAAGTTCTTCGCAGCCTCCTTATAGCTACCGTTCTTCATCAGCTGCTGGGCCAGATAAAGGTGGGTCAGCGAGTCGGCTTTCTTGTAGCGTATCACGTTGTTGTAGGCGGCAATGGCCTTCGAGGTGGCGTTGGTGCGACGATAGCACGTGGCCATCTTCTGGCTCAGTTCCCCTCGTTTGGCTTTTTCCTTAGGGGGTGTCTGCGCATAGGCTTTCTTGTATTGCGCTGCAGCGTCATAGTATTCTCCGAGGGCATAGAATGTCTCTGCCTTCTTGAATGCCTTATCCGCGCCACAACCCGTTAAGAGCATGGTGCCGACGACGATGGAGCATATCATATAAAAACCTCGCATACCTTATAATAACGATATGCGAGGCCATTTTATTGTTTCTTGGGCGATTTTACCTTCTTCAATTCTGCATCTGAGAGCACTGTCACCCGTCGGTTCGAGTTGTCGGCCATCACTTCGTGCACGATTTCCGCCACCTGCGCCTTCAGCTCGTCGATAAACTGTTTGGCGTCGTATTTCTGGTGCTCAATGTCGCGCAGCTTCTTTTCCCAGATACCCGTCAACTCGCAACTCTTCAACAGCTCTTCGCGAATCAGGTCGATCAGCTCTATGCCCGTAGGTGTGGCAATCAGTCGTTTGCGGTCGCGCTTGATATAGTGGCGCTTGAAGAGGGTCTCGATGATCGAGGCGCGGCTCGACGGACGGCCGATGCCGTTTTCCTTCATCGCAGCCCTTAGCGTCTCGTCCTCCACAAACTTACCTGCCGTTTCCATTGCCCTGAGCAGCGAGGCCTCATTATAATAAGGTGGGGGCGTGGTCCATTTCTCCGTGAGGGTAGGCTTGTGGTCGCCCGATTCACCCTTTACAAACGTGGGCAGCGTGCGTTCCTCAGCCTCCGAGGCCTTCTCGGCTTTCTCGGCGTTTTCTGAGTTCTCAGAGTTCTCAGTGTCCTCTGCTTTCTCCGAGGCCTTGCCCAGCACCACTCTCCAGCCTGGATCCAATATTTCCTTACCCGTCACCTTGAATTCTACCACCTCTTCGTCGCCTTTCACCTCGCCCAGCACCGTCGTTGTCGAGAACTTACAATCCGGCAGAAACACTGCTATGAATCTTCTGGCCACGAGGTCATACACCTTCTGCTCCACAGGGTTGAGGTTCGAGGGTATCACACCTGTAGGGATGATGGCGTGGTGGTCGGTTACCTTCGAGGTGTCAAACACGCGCTTGCTCTTCTTCAGCGGCTTACCACCGATGGGTTTTATCAGCTCTGCGTAAGGCGCCACACCGTTGAACTTGGTCTGATAGAGCCCGTTCATCGTCTGCGGACACTTGGGGTAGATATCGTCGCTCAGGTATTGCGTATCCACACGTGGATAGGTGGTCAGCTTACGTTCGTAGAGCGCCTGAATCAGGTTCAGTGTCTGCTCGGCCGAGAAGCCGTATTTACGGTTGCAGTCCACCTGCAGCGAGGTCAGGTCGTACAGCTGTGGTGGCTGTTCCTTGCCTTCCTTCTTCTCCACCTTTGTCACCGTAAACGGCTTGCCCTCGATGGTGGCAAAGGCCTTCTCGCCTTCTTCCTTGCTAGTGAACTTACCCTTCGTGGCGGTAAAGGTGGTGTCGCGATACACCGTCGCCAACACCCAATAGGGCTCGGGCTTGAAATTCTCTATTTCCTTCTGACGGTTCACGATGAGGGCGAGGGTAGGGGTCTGCACGCGGCCTATCGAGAGCACTTGTCGGTTCTGACCATACTTTAAGGTATACAGGCGCGTGGCGTTCATACCCAGCAGCCAGTCGCCGATAGCGCGCGAGAGGCCTGCCAGATACAACGGCTGGTAGTCCTGCTGGTCTTTCAGGTTGGCAAAGCCCTCGCGGATGGCCTCGTCGGTCATCGACGAGATCCACAGTCGCTTCACGGGGCACTTGGCCTGCGCCTTCTGCATCACCCACCGCTGGATCAGTTCACCCTCCTGTCCAGCGTCACCGCAGTTCACGATGCCGTCGGCCGCCTGCATCAGTCGCTCAATGATGGCAAACTGTTTCTTGATGCCGTTGTCGTCAATCAGCTTGATGCCGAAACGCTGTGGCACCATCGGCAGTTGGGTCAGGGCCCAGGGTTTCCAGGCCGCCGTATAATCGCCAGGCTCCTTTAGGGTACACAGATGACCGAAGGTCCACGTCACCTGATACCCGTTGCCTTCCATATATCCGTCGCGCGAGCTGTTGGCGCCGATGATTCGTGCGATATCGCGCGCCACACTTGGTTTCTCTGCTATGCAGACTATCATATCTTCGTTGTTCGTTGTTTTCTTTGCCGCAAAGGTACGAATAATCTGCGAATTATCGCGCGTTCCAGCAAAAAAGTTGCGTGAAAAGAGCCGAGAGGCCGACAAAAAAGCCGCCGACATACCTTTTGGGGGTACGTCGGCAGCAATGATAAGAGAGAAAATTACGTCTGAATCAGACGCACTTTACGTCTGTTGCCTGATGGTCTTACGGCGAAGTGGAGCCAGTAGGCGCCGCGAGGCGAACGCTCTAACAGAAGTTCGTCGAAGTCCTCCTGGCTCTCGTCGCTGATGTCGAGCAGGATGGTGGCGTAGCGCACCAGTTGCTCGATGCCTGCCACGCGGATGTCGGCAGCGCAGCCTGTCAGATGGTTCGAGCCTGAGACACCACCTACGGCCTTGTTCACTGCCTCAGAGCGATAGCCAGAGTTGATGACTATGGGGTCATCACCCTCGCCATAACGCTTGTTCCACTCACTGCGAAGCATCTCCAACCAGCCGCAGAGGCGCTTCAAGTTCTCAATATGTACGTGCGAAGGGATGTTTCCATCAGCGGTTTTCGCACTTGTTTTGCACATTTCTCCGAGCGTAAAATGCTCGCTGAGGCGTGCAGCCTTATTAATTGTTACTTTTTGCATACTCTTTCTTATGATTACTAAAACTACATAACGAAACGGGAAAACGGGAAAACGGCAGTTCAAAGGGGGAGCCGAAACGGCCACCCCCTGAACCTTGCCGTTACAGCATGACTGTTCCCGTCTTGCGATACAGGGCTTTCACCTTGCCGTTGTCCTTGAATTCTCCAGTCTTCACGGCCAGATGGTCTGCCAGCAATGTGCGGGCGCGACCTCGTGCCGATGACTCACCTTCCAGTCCAAAGCAGCGCATGATATCCTCGGCTGTGAACTCTTCAGGCAGACGGTTGAAGGCCTCGATGGTTTTCTGCTTACGACGGGCGTTAGCCGACACGTCGCGCTTCTGGTCATCAAAGTACTTCTCAGCCATAGCCCCGAAGTAATGACGCTGGCAGGCGTACTGGATGTTCACCAGTAATTCTGTGAGACGCCAGTCCACATCATCCGTCTCGAACTCGCCACACCAGTAGTTGCCCTCCTGATGGATGCAAGCCCAATGGCGCATTACGATAAACGGTGCCGCGAAGTTCAGCCCATGATAGGCACAACGTTTCAGGAGCATCTCGTCGGCCTTGGAGTTGTTCTCCTTGGCGTCAGCCATGCGACGAGCCGTCCAGTCGTAGAGCTCATCTACAATCTTATCGAGACTCAGCAGACCCTTCACACGATCCAACTTGAAAGCCCACTCCTTCAGGCGACCATCGCTCTCGAAATCCACCGTTTTCTCGCGCTCCATCATCTCAAAGTTGGTGCTGGGCAAGGGAATACAAGTGAGTCGCGTAGCGAGTCCAGAACCAAAGTTCTGCTCATTCACTTTCTTCTTCAACGCAATGGGCGTACCTGTATAGATGTAGTTCCACGTCACGAAAAAGTTCTGCACCACACTATCCAGATTCGAGTACGCCTGACCATCCTCTTCATTATGGAAGGCCTTTAATTCCAGACTCTGCTTGTCTATCCACGAGCCACCTTTCTGAACGGTCAATGTGTTATCCAACTCGGTGTCGAACGTGAGCATGTGCAACTGCATCTCTTCGCCATCCACCACCTCCACGGCATTCACCATGTCCTGAATAAACTGAGCATTCGATGTACGAGCCGGATGCACACGAAAGAGTGCCTTTGGCTTCTGTGGCTTCTCCTTGTTAGCACCCTTGGTTTTCATCTCCTCCTTGTAGCGGTTGATGGCTGCAATGCCAGCCTTATCCGCTGCTACCATAGGAGCCGCAAGGAGTTTAAAGAGTCGAGTAGCAAAAGACTTACCACTGGCAGGGTCGCCAATAATCAGCGTCGAGTTATTCAGGCGTCGCAACTCCTCAGGGCGATGATAGAAACGATACGTACATCTTGTCATCAGTGTCATCAGCAATCCTCCAGCCACAAACACAGCCGCAGGATATTGATTGCGTTTCAGACCCTTGCAAATGTCGCGCAGCAAAGGGAAATCGTCAAACAATCCTTCTATCTGAGTGCCCCATTCCCAGAGCCAACGCTCGATGTCGCTTTCCGTCACCGCCGCCGACGCTTGCGTGCCTTGCGTGATCTCCTGCCACGACCTGCCGCACGCCTCCTTGATAGCCTCCTGCATGGCCTTACTCGGTTGCTGAGAGAGGTATTTCTTCTCCCTGTCAGCCAAGCGCTGAGCAGCTGAGGCCACTGTTTGTTCCACGTTCTCATCACGCTCATCGATGATTTCCTGAACCCACTTCTGCGCCTTGAGCACCTGCAGGGTCTTCTGCTTATCGCCATCGAACAGCACAAGCAAATCTGAGGCGAGTTTGAGCGATTCGTTGTGACGGTTGCTGTCTGCTGCACATGGCAACTTCTCACTGTAGCGAGCATCAATAATAGACTGTACATCATACCCGCGCCACTTTAGTTCCAACGTCTTATCATCCACATTCCCAACAGACACAGACCCTTGTTTAACACTCTCACTGGCCACAGCAGCAGCCTTAGCATGAACACTACCATTAGCCCCGTCAGCAGCAGGAAATTCATGGTGTAGTGGCTGAGTCTTCCTCTCACGATACTGGGGAGTGTACTCCCTGTCGAAATCTTCGTCATAATAATCAAACAGTAAATCCTCATTAATGTAAAGTATATCCTCCTCCTTGGGAGCGAATGAATTTCTGGTAGCATCAATACAGCTGGAGTCGGCCTTGTAGCCGAGTTTTTCAGCAAAGACTATCTGGTTATCAGCCAAATTGCCATCCTTGATGTCAGCGGTGAAGATGATGCGGATGCCCTTCTTCGAACTGGTGATATGCGCCAGTGCCGTGCGAGCCATCAACTCCTGATTGGCTTTCAGGGCCTCGAATATTTCCAGCGGATTATCCACATGGTCGATGTCGAGCATCACTAAACCATTCAGATGACAGTCAGCCAACCTACGATGACAAAAGGGATTGCCATTAGCCGTAGGTGTAGCGTCAAACTCATAGCAACTGAAAATGAACGCCACAAGGTTGTCCTTCAACTCCTGAGCAAAAGCCAGCAGACGCTCTTCGTCGCTCTTCTCAAAGAACTTCTGACGCGCACTGAGTTTCTTCAAGCCACGCTTCTTAGCCAGAAACTTACCATAGTCCTCATTCTTCAGCCACTTGCCCGTGACCTCAGAATTGTGCTGCTCCACAGCCTCCAGAATCTCCCTTCGGCTGTCAATCTTCCAGGCAGTAGAGGTGTTCCTCACGCTGTCCCAGAACTTCTCTCGGCTGCATTTGACAGCCTGAGAGAAGTGAGTGTTTTCCTGATAACAGAATCCTTGCATACTTATTCGTGTAATTCGTGAAATTCGTGGTTAAAGACTCTGCAAATCAGTGATGTACAGAGCGTTCTCATGTCGCGTCTGGCCGTTCTGATCCTGCCATGTGCGATGCTTCCAAAAGCCCTTGGCCACGTAAGGCTGGTTCTCGAAGAACTGCGTGTCGCGCTGCTTAGAGGCATACTCGCCAGTCAGTTCACCATACACCTCGTCGCCACCGTGCTTCAGCACTACGCCGCGACTCTTGAAATACTCCGTTGTACCATCCTGTCGCTGGTACTGGCGCTCAGAGTATGCGCCTACCTCCTTGATCAATACTAATGCTTCCATGTTCCTATAGATTAAAGGTTGTCAATCTCGATTTTCATGTTCTGAACCTGACCGTTCAGCAACTCCAGAACATCCTCCGTACAGTGCAGCGTCACGCACACCCTCACGCCATGCTTCAGGAAGAACTCCACAAAGACCTTCGCCCAGTTCAGCGCATCCTTGGCGTTATCGAACGCGTCAAGGTTGAACAGTGGCATATCCCTGTCAGTATCGTTGCACATCACGCTGAACTTACCTTCGCGCTTGGTGCCCTGATTACTGAACACACGAACGTCGAGGTTCAGATACTGGGCAGAAGACACAAACTTCACGCCCATCATGTTCAACTCCTTCAGGCGGTTGTTCAGCACCTCCTTGATGTCGCCCTTAGGCATTTCCAAGGCTGCGCCCATCATGCCTGCAAGGTCGCGCATCTGCACCAACTCACCCACCTCGCACAGGTAGCGATAGTCATGTTCTGAGTATGGCCCGTCGTCGTAGAGAGGCTCCAGCTTCTCGTCCTTGTTCGTTACCCACCACTGGTTACCCAGAAACGTTGCGATAGTCACATAACCGCCACACTTACCGTAAACTAAAATCTGTTGTTTCATACAATGTCCTCCTTTCTTTAAATGTTGTCTAAAATTTCCTGAATCTCCATTACTTCCATAGCCGATTTCAGTTCGCGGTGCATCACCACGTCCACCATACGGCGCCCCAGCTCTTTCTTCACCGAGTTGTAGAACTTGATGCACCTTGGGCTTTCCTTCAGCCATCCGTTCTCCAACTGGCAGATTACCTTGTCCTGACTACCTCTGGGCTTGCGGTTGTAGGGAGCAAACCCTATCACCTGATGCGTTCCCAGACTCGAAAGCTGCTGACGCAACCTTCCTTCCACACACTTGCCATTCATGATGGCGGCCAGTACCTCCTGGCTAACTTCTACTTCTATTCGCATAAACAAATCAGATTATGAGCATCGGAAAAGCGGGGTTTTAGTTGAGCTCATTTGTCCGGACACGTTTCCTCGCTCATCCTCCGACTCGGTTATACTTTCTTATTCCATCGCATAAATGCTTCCAAATTTCTCAGTAAACATCTTGCGTATCTCCTCCAAGGTCTTTCGCTCCTGCTCAGTGATAATGCCATTCTGAATGTCATCACTCTCAGCACTGCGAATCTCCTGTACATAGATCAGGTACTCCTTGCGCTTCACCTTGCCGTCGCATTTGCCTGCGTTTTTCAAGCCGTCAGATATCTGCCACTGCTTGCATTTGAACTTCTGCTGAACCTTCAGCATCATCGAGGCGCAAACTCTTGTACCATCACTCTCAATACACTTGTGTTGACAACTGGCGCAACATTTCTTAATCTTGCAGCCGTGAGCGTTACGAACGCTCGTGATTCTAATCTCCTTAGCCATATCTTTAATCTTCTTTAAGTTCCTTGATTGTTTTCTTCAAATCTCTAATCTGCTTCTTCTGGTCGTCCACCAAGGCTTTCAGTTCTGTCACCTCTGCCTGGAGTTTCTTCACGGCACTGCCATCCTTCAGCGAGTTCAGC
>CADAAR010000022.1 GCA_902785945.1 uncultured Prevotellaceae bacterium | reverse complement strand
AAGTATGCTGAGGAGCTGGTTAAGAAGATGGAGAAGAGCGGTGCTAAGGCATACCTCGTAAACACTGGTTGGAACGGTACCGGCAAGCGTATCTCTATCAAGGATACACGTGGTATCATCGACGCTATCCTCGGTGGCGCTATCCTGAAGGCTCCCACGAAGAAGATTCCTTACTTCGACTTCGAGGTTCCCACAGAGCTCGAGGGCGTAGCTACCAACATCCTCGATCCTCGTGACACTTACGCTGATGCCGCTGAGTGGAACAAGAAAGCTGAGGATCTGGCTGCACGTTTCATCAAGAACTTCAAGAAGTACGAGGGCAACGAGGCTGGTAAGGCTCTTGTTGCTGCTGGTCCGAAGCTCTAAGAAATTGACAATTAATAATTGACAATTAAATACAGGAATTGGCTGCGCCGAAAGGCGTGGCCAATTTTTTTTGATGTAAGTCAATAAGCGACGAAACACCCTCAAAATTTTCAATTATCAATTATCAATTATCAATTAATATTTGTACCTTTGCACTGTAATCGTGAGATTACGTTCATAAATTCATTAGGTTTAGTAGTTAGATTTTTAAGGTAAAGATTATGTTATTAGATTTTCAAACGACGGTCATGTTGGTTTGTGTCGTTATAGCGATGATCTTAAGTGTCATTACGCTGATGCATACCACCATCCGTTAGAAGAAGTGCGGGGTGAGTGATTCATACCGCACTTTTTTGCAAAACTAACTTAAAATCAGTCAAATTTCAACTTATTTTCTTTAATTATAAGGTGAAAATGACACATTTTTGAGGAATTGTGCGTAAATTTGCAGCCGAATTTCGAAATTTACAAAGAACTGATGAAAAAGAAGCTCTATACGATAACCGTGCTTTTGGCCTTCGCCATAGCAGTTACCTCTTGTTTGGGCAACTCGGAAGATGCAGAAGTAACGGTCTATGACGACACAGCCATGGGCACTTTCTCGCTTTCGGCTGTCAACAGATATATCCATACAACCGGTAAGTCTGGCAATGACTCTGTGTACACGACAAAACTGACAGTTGCCAATTATCCCTTCACCATCGACCAATACCAGCGCAAGATATATAATACCGATTCTTTGCCGGCTGATTGCGATATGAAGCATATCCTGGTGTCAGCTACGGCTACCAGCTATTCTGGTATCATTGCCATAAAGAGCCCTACCAGCGATTCTCTGGCATATTTTAATAGTGGTGACTCTCTTGACTTCTCGACTCCGCGTGTGTTCCGCGTCTATAATAATACGGGCGCAAAATACCGTGACTACCAGGTTCAAATAAATGTCAAGTCACCGTCCCAATCGTCGAAGATGACATGGAAGCAGATGCCTGAGGGTACTGCCATGCCTGTCACCCCGACAACAGGATGGTCATTCACCTACAATGCTGCAGGCGATGGTATCGTGGCCTCATTCGATAATGGGGCTGAGGTGATCGAAGAGACCCTTGATGAAGATAGTCGTCTGTTGCCCAAGAATGGCACCTTTACCAGTTGGGACTTATATAATGGATTTACCTATGCCCTGCTCGTTGGCAACTGTGACGCACAAGACAAGTATATGTCCGTATGGCGTAAAGTCATCGACAATGATAAACCTACGAGTTCAAGTTGGGTATATATCCCCATAGAGGCCAATAATATCTATGGTCTGCCAAAGTTGCAAGAGAACTCAAACTATTTCCTGCTGCCCTATATTGATGGTAGCGTGTTTGCCATCGATGGTAATGGAAACATTTACCAGAGTCGTGATCAGGGTATAACTTGGAAAACTTCTAGTGCCCTGACGTCGCCAATCAGTAGTGTTAAAGCTGCTGTTGCCGATGATGAGGGCGGCATTTGGCTGATGGAAGGTACTGAGACCGGTACAATATGGTACGGAATTTATTGATGACCATGCTTCTGGCTGTTGTTACAACGGCCATACAAGCCCAGGACGAGCCGGAATACCGGTTGGAGATAGGTGCTGGCGTTGGCGCTGTCAATTATCTGGGCGACTATAACGCCTCGCTGTTCGGTGAGTTGCAGCCTATGGGGGCTGTGATGGCCAAGTATAAGGCCAATCCGCATATGGCGGTGGCGCTGACGGCGGGCTTCGGCAAGCTGCAGGGCTCCTCAGACAAGGCGGAGACCTGGTATCCAGAGGGCGATCGCTACGAATTCAGCAAGAGCCTGATCGATGTGAATCTGCGCTTTGAGTACAACTTCTGGGCCTATGGCACGGGGAAAGAGTATCGTGGAGCGCGAAGGCTGGCCCCCTTCATCGCCTTGGGCATAGGATCTGCCATTCATGGCGACCCGGAGAAAGGCTTCGCAGTGAGTCTGCCCATCGGTGCAGGTGTCAAATACAAGATTGCCGATCGTGTAAACCTTACTGCCGAATGGCGGGTACACTTCGCCCTGAGCGATCTGCTCGACGGCAAGGAAGACCCCTACGGCATCAAGAGTAGCGGCCTCTTCAAGAATACCGATGGTTACAGCGTGCTGCAGTTAGCAGTGACTTACGACCTCTGGGCCAAGTGTAAGACCTGTCACAATGACAGAGACTGAGTTAGGCGTGAATAGTTAATAGTGAATAGTGAAGAATTAGATATATGAAAGAGCTTTTGGACATGAACCGCATCCCACAGCACATTGCCATCATCATGGATGGCAACGGCCGCTGGGCTACCGACCGTGGACTGGACCGCACCTTTGGACATAAGGCGGGACTGGATACTGTCAAGAAGATCACCGCAGAGTGCGCCCGTCTGGGTGTGAAATACCTGACGCTTTACACCTTCTCTACGGAGAACTGGAATCGTCCAGCCTATGAGATAGAGGCACTGATGGGCTTGGTGCTCGGCTTCATCGAGATGGAGCTGTTTACCGACAATAACGTGAAGTTCAAGATGATCGGTGACCTGAAGCGTTTGCCCGATAGCGTGCAGGATAAGATTCACTATATGGAGGATCTCACAAAGGGTAACGACGGTATGACGCTGGTGGTGGCCATGAGCTATTCAAGTCGTTGGGAGATCACCAATGCCGTACGTCAGATTGTGACCGAGGTGAACGATATGGAGCTGCCGCTCCCCCAGAATAAGCTGAAGAAACTGGTAACGGGCGGTATCCGAGCTGAAGATATTACAGAAGAGTTTATCAGTCAGCACCTCTGCACCAATTTCATGCCCGATCCCGAGTTGCTCATCCGTACGGGTGGTGAGTTGCGTATCTCCAACTACCTGCTCTGGCAGTGCGCTTATTCGGAGTTCTATTTCTGCGATACCTACTGGCCCGACTTCGACGAGGAGGCTCTTCATAAGGCTATCATCGACTATCAGGGCCGTCAGCGTCGCTTCGGAAAGACAGAGGCACAGGTGGAAGAAGAGGAAAATAAGTAAGAAAGAACAGTTTAAAACGATGCTATATAATATAATAAGGTATAAGGGAGTGACAAGTGGATGGATGTTGAAAGTACTGTTGGTGCTGTTCACTATTCACTGTTCACTATTCACTGCTACTGCTCAGGATAAGATTGTACATCCAGATATTTCTTATGCAGGTACGCCTCGTACGTGTACCATTGGTGGTATCGCCGTCGAGGGTGTCGAAGGCTATGAGGATTATGTGCTCGTAGGTCTCTCCGGACTGACTGTTGGTCAGGAAGTAGAGGTGCCTGGTCCCCAGATTACTGAAGCCGTCAAGCGCTATTGGCGTCATGGTTTGTTCTCGAACGCCCAGATCAGTGCCGACTCCATCGTGGGCAATAAGGTTTATCTGCGTATCACGTTGGCCATGCGTCCTCGTGTGAGTACGATCAACTATTACGGCATCAAGAAGTCGGAACGCGACGATATGGAGTCGAAGCTGGGTATCATCAAGGGTAGTCAGATCACGCCAAACATGATCGATCGTGCTAAGATCCTCGCCCAGAGATATTTCGACGAGAAAGGCTTCAAGAATGCAGAAATCAATATCGTACAGCGCGACGATCCCAACAACAAGGGTCAGGTGATGCTCGATGTCAATATCGACAAGAAGGACAAGATGAAGGTGCGTAACATCTTTATCACGGGTAATGAAAAGCTTACCGACAAGAAGATCAAGGGTTCATTCTTCGGTAAGGGTGCTTTTGGTAAGATTCACGAGGCTGGTAAGTTCAGCAATTTCTTCAAGGCCAAGAAATTCACCTACGAGCGCTATAAGGAGGCCAAACAGAAGCTGATTGAGAAATACAATGAGCTGGGCTTCCGCGATGCCACCATCCTTGAAGACTCCGTCTGGAATAACGACGATAAGCATGTCAACGTCTTTGTGCGTGTGGATGAGGGCGACAAATATTATGTGAGAGATATCACTTGGGTAGGTAACACGGTGGTTACTTCCGACTATCTGAATGCCGTGCTGGGCATGAAGAAAGGCGACGCCTACAACCAGCGATTGCTTAAAAAGCGTCTGCAGGAAGATGAGGATGCTGCCAGCAACTACTATTATAACAATGGTTACGTGTTCTCCAGCATCGAACCGGTGGAGGTGAACATCGTCAACGATAGTATCGACCTCGAGATGCGCGTCATGGAGGGACCGCAAGCCCGTTTGAACCATGTACGCATCTACGGTAACGACCGCCTTTATGAAGAGGTGGTGCGTCGTGAACTCCGTACCAAGCCAGGCGACCTGTTCAATAAGGATGCCATCATGCGTTCTGCCCGTGAAATCGGTTCTTCGGGTTTCTTCGATGCAGAGACCATCAATCCTGAGATCAAACCGAATGGCGAAGACGGTACCGTCGACATTAACTGGCAGCTCGAACAGAAGAGCAACGACCAGCTGGAGTTCTCACTGGGTTGGGGACAGACGGGTATCATCGGACGTATCGGTATCAAGTTCAATAACTTCTCACTGCGCAACCTCTTTGGTAAGAACAAGCTCCATCGTGGTATCCTGCCTTATGGCGACGGTGAGCAGCTGGGCTTTAACTTCCAGACCAACGGTTCTTACTATAGCTCGCTGAGTGCGAGCTACGGTACCAACTGGTTTGGCGGCAAGCGTCCGAACGCCTTCAGCGTCAGTGCCTTCTATTCGAAGCAGAGCGATATCAACAGCATGTACCGCAACAACGCCTTCTATAACAACTACATGAGTTATAGCTATGGTCTGAGCGGTTACAACCCCTATGCCATCAACTACGAGTCGATGCTCGACGACGATAAGACGATGACGGTCTATGGTGCCGCTCTGTCGTGGGGTAAGCGTCTGCGCTGGCCTGATGACTATTTCCAGCTCTCCGCACAGTTGGGTTATACCCGCTATCTGCTGCGCGATTGGCAGTATTTCTATATCAGAAACGGTAATTGTAACAATATCAACTTGGGGCTGACCTTGTCGCGTAACTCTACCGACAACCCGTTGTTCCCACGTCACGGTTCTGAGTTCATGGCTTCTGTCACACTCACGCCACCCTGGTCGCTCTTCGATGGCAAGGACTATGGCAGTCTGGCTAAGAATACCAACTCCTCCCGATACGAGGATGAGTTGCAGGATGTATACCGTTGGATTGAATACCATAAGTGGAAGTTCAAGTCACGCACCTATACTGCTCTTACCGGTGGCGCCAAGTGCTTCGTGCTCATGACGCGTGTGGAGCTCGGTTTGCTGGGTGCCTACAACCAGGATAAGCGCTCACCCTTCGAGACCTTCTACGTGGGTGGTGACGGTATGAGTGGCTATAGCTACGGTTATTCTGAGGAGACGATTGGTCTGCGTGGATACGACAATGGTGCTATCTCTTACTCATCGTCTTACGACTTGATGCATCAGGGCATCAGCCTCTCGTCATTCAATGCCTACGCCTACGACCGCTTCACGCTCGAGCTCCGTTATCCGTTCATGCTGGGTAACACTACCATCTACGGCCTCGGTTTCCTCGAAGGTGGTAATGCCTGGGCAAGGGCTAAGGACTTCAACCCCTTCAAGATGAAGCGTTCGGCTGGTGTCGGTGTGCGTATCTTCCTGCCGATGGTGGGTCTGATGGGTATCGACTGGGCATATGGTTTCGACTATGTCACAACCAACCAGTCTGGTGGTCGTACAAGAGGTGGAAGCAATTTCCATTTCGTCCTCGGACAGGAGTTTTAAAAGAAAACTTTTAAACCACAATCGAGTTTTCTCGTCAAAAGTGGTGTAACATTAAAATAGAAAGAATATGAAGAGACTAATTATCTGTGCAATCTGTGTCATCTGTATGGGTCTTCAGGCCCAGGCGCAGAAGTTCGCGTTGGTCGATATGGAGTATATCCTCAAGAATATCCCCGCCTATGAGCGTGCCAACGAGCAGTTGAACCAGGTATCGAAGAAATGGCAGGCAGAGGTCGATGCATTGACCACTGAGGCCCAGACCTTGTATAAGAACTATCAGAACGAAGTGGTGTTCCTGTCGCAGGAGCAGAAGAAAACTAAGCAGGATGCCATCGTTGCTAAGGAGAAAGAAGCTGCCGACCTGAAGAAAAAATACTTCGGCCCCGACGGTGAGCTCTTCAAGAAACGTACGGCCCTGATGACACCCATTCAGGACGAAATCTACAATGCCGTCAAGGATATTGCTGAACTTCGTGGCTATCAACTTATTCTCGATCGTGCCAGCGATACCGGCATTATCTTCGGATCCCCCAAGATCGACATCTCCTCGGAGGTGCTTCGAAAGTTAGGATATAGTAATTAATAATCAATAAAGTAGAAAAGAAATGAAAAAATTAATCATCTGCGCTATCTGCGCAATCTGCGGTTTCACCACCGCTAACGCACAGGCCAAGTTCGGTCATGTCAATACCCAGGAAATTATCCAGGCAATGCCGGAGTACCAGAAGGCTCAGACAGAAATCAAGGCCCTTCAGGACCAGTACGAGGCCGATCTGAAGTCAATGCAGGACGAGCTGCAGAAGAAGGGTGAGGCTTTCGATAAGGAGCAGGCCACGCTGCCCGACAACATCAAGCAGCGTCGCCAGCAGGAACTGCAGGATATGTACACCAAGATCCAGCAGAGCTTCCAGGACAACCAGCAGGCTCTCCAGAAGGCTTCTGGCGAGAAGATGCAGGCCATCCAGACCAAGGTGCTCGACGCCATCAAGGCCATTGGTACTGCTGGTGGCTATGTCTACATCATGGAGAACAACTCGCTGCCTTTCATCAGCACCACGCTCTCTACAGATGTTACCGCTCAGGTCAAGGCAAAACTCGGACTGAAGTAAACAATGAGGCGTTTAGCTACATTAATCATAGCAATATGTGCTGTCCTGTGCGTTTCTGCACAGGACAGCCTTTCCATACGTTTCGGTTATCTCAGCTACCAGCAGGCGTTGCAGGCCATGCCGCAATATGCGCTGGTACAGAAACAGATGGCCGAACTCCGCCATCAATACGAGGCAGAGCTGCAGCGGGTCACCAATGAGTTCAACCGCAAATACGAGGAGTTCCTCGAAGGTCAGCGCGAATTTCCGAAAACCATTCTTCAGAAGCGTCAGACCGAGTTGCAGGAACTGATGACGCGCAATGTGGCTTTCAAGGAAGAAAGTCTCAAGCAATTGGCCGATGCTGAGCGTGAAGCCCTGGCACCGCTTAAGATCCGCCTGGCAGAGACGGTTGCCGGGATAGCCAACGAGCGTGGCTTGGCCCTCGTGGTCAATACCGACTCCGAATCCTGTCCGTATATCAACCCCGCATGGGGCGAAAATCTCAACGAATTAGTCATCGCATCGCTCGCGAAATGAGTAATCTCTCACCTCTTCCCGGTCCTATAGGCATTTTCGACAGTGGCTATGGCGGCTTGACCATCCTGCATGGCATTCGTCAGCTGTTACCCGAATACGATTATCTCTATTTGGGCGACAATGCCCGTACGCCTTATGGTCCGCGTAGTTTTGAGGTGGTCTATGAGTTCACCCGCCAGGCTGTTCTGAAGCTTTTTGAGATGGGGTGCCATCTCATTATCCTTGGTTGCAACACGGCTTCGGCCAAGGCCCTGCGCACCATCCAGCAGAACGATATCCCCAAGATCGACCCCGACCGTCGTGTGTTGGGTGTCATCCGTCCTACCGCTGAGGTCATTGGCGACCTCACCCAGAGCCGTCATGTTGGTGTGCTTGCTACCGAGGGAACCATCAAGAGCGAGAGCTATACCCTCGAGATACAAAAGCTTCACTCTGACATTCAGGTCACGGGTGTTGCCTGTCCTTTCTGGGTGCCCTTGGTGGAATATAACGAGGCCGACTCTCCCGGTGCCGACTATTTCGTGAAGAAGCGCATCGACCAGATCATGCGTCTCGACCCTGCTATCGACACCATCATCCTCGGCTGTACGCATTATCCCTTGCTCATGCCAAAGATCCTGAAATACCTCCCTGCTGGCGTGCGTGTCATTCCCCAGGGCGAGTATGTGGCAGAGAGCCTCAAGCAGTATCTGGAGCGTCATCCGCAGATTGAGCAGAAGTGCGCCAAGAACGCCACTGTCCATTATCTCACGACTGAAAACCCCGACAAATTCAAAGAGTCAGCCCAACTCTTCCTCCATGAAAGTATTGACGTGGAGAATATCACATTGGGTTAATATTACTAGGCAGCTTTTATGAATCCCAAACAAATAGTAGCGATATTACTTGTCGCTTTATCGGCGCCGTTATCCCTGAGTGCCCAGTCGTTCCGCCTCTTGCTGAATAAAGAGAGTGGGGTATACGGCAAGGGCGAGCGGGCGGTCATCATGTGTCACATGGATTCGCTCACGGCAGATTCGCTGACGGTTCGCGTGGCAGTTAATAATCAACTGCAGCGCGAAGAGCGTTTGTTGCCGCAGCACCAGGCATTTGCACTCTTCGATGCTGCCATCGACAGCACTTGCGCCGTGAGTCTGGAGGTGAGCGGCAAAGGCGCACCTGAGGGTATCGGTTTTGTAGTGGCGCCCGAGGGATTCAGGGCGGGTTATGAGGAGCCTGCCGATCTGATGGACTATTGGAACAACCAGAAGGCGCTGTTGCGTGCATTGCCGATGCAGGTGAAGAAGACGACGCTCGAAGTGCCTGAACAATATCAGGGAAAATTCGTCTGTGACGACATTGAGATCAATTGCCTCGGTCCTGCGCCAGTGCGGGCTTACATGGCCAAGCCGGTGAAGGCCCAGAAAGGCTCACTGCCGATTGTCATCCTCTGTCGGGCAGCGGGAGTGAGCGGTGCTTGGTGTCGTTGTCAGGTGGGCGAGTGTGTGGGCAATGCGGCCCTTGGCAATGGCGCCCTTAGCCTCGACCTCAATGCCCACGGCATGCTGAACGGACAGCACGACGACTACTACCGCATGCTTGAGAACGGTCTGCTACACAACTACTACGATCACAACGCTGCCGACCGCGAGACTTATTACTTCCGAGGCATGTATCTGCGTTTGCTGCGTGCCATTGAATTCATGACGCAGCAACCTGAGTGGGACGGCAAGCGCATCCTCGTTATTGGTGAGAGTCAGGGCGGTGGACAGGCTGTGGCGGCAGCGGGACTCGACTCACGCGTCACCGCAGTCGTGCTCAATGTGCCTGCCATGCAGGATTTTGGAGGTGCACGTCTGGGACGTCGTGGCGGCTGGCCTCATCCCATCGAGAGTCACAAAGACCTCAGTGCCGACATGCTCGACGCTACCTTGCCTTACTTCGACGGCGCGTTGCTCATCCGTCACTCCAAAGCGGAAATCTATTGTGAGATAGGACTCATCGACACAACCTGTCCACCTTCCGCCGTCTGGTCTTCCCTCAACGGTGCACCAGGCCCCAAAACTGTTAACTGCGTACCCTTCCGCACCCACGCCTGGCCTTCCGGCCGTTTACGTCCCTATTGGGAGGAGCATTTCCTACATCCCAGAGAGCAGTTCATTGCTAACTATCTGAAGTAACACGATAGCGACGGTTTTTCTGAACACGGAGGGGTCAGGCACTTCCGTGTCCTTCCGTGATGCGTACGCTGGAAATAATATATTTCTTCGCTGCGCGTGAAAAACTTCTACGCTCCCAAAAACCTCAGACTGAAGCAGTTAAAAATATTATCTTAACGACTAATTTCAAAAGTCTTCGTCAGCATTTTAGAAAATGTTCGCCAGAAAAATTGAAAGTCTTTGGCAGCTTAAAAAAGCCAGCGAAGAGTTTTAAAAAAGTCAGCGAAGATTTTTTTGAAAGTCAGCGTAGTATTTCTAGTTTTGCCGTTAAAAGCTACCAAATTTCCAGTTAAGGTTCACTTTTCTTCCAGTTAAGATTCACTTTTTTCCCTGTTAAAGAATTCCTTATTTGTGGTTAAGATCCTCCAAATCAGCAGTTAAGGATTAATTTTATTCCACAGGATAGGATTATTTTTCCAATAGTAGAGAAAAATCAGAAAAATATCGTATATTTGCAGCGTCTAATGAACAATAAACATTTAGGCGGAAGATTAATCACATTAAAACCAAGACAGATATGAAGAAATTGACTTTATCACTGCTGATGCTTTGCGCCGGGTTGATGGCGCAGGCACAAACGACGTGGACCTATGGCGATCATACCTATACGATGAAGGGGAACCTGACCGCAGAGAAGTATAACAGCGCCGCTACGGGCGTGGTGACGTTTACCAACGTGCCCTCCAGCTACGAGGAGTTTGAGGCGCTCTATACCCAGTTCCTCGGCAAGACGCCTCACGGTACTGCCGCCATGATGCCAATGGCAATGGAGATATACGGTCGAAACCGCGAGGAGGGCCTGCGCTGTCTGCAACTCATCAACTGGCCTAACAACGTGAACTCGGTTGTCTCTCAGCTGAAGCAGAAATACGGCACTTCTGAGTATGCGCCCGCCAACGACGGCTATCATCAGCGCTATCTTCCTGCTGCTGTGTTGAAGGGCGCAAAGCCGGAGAACGACTATACACCACAACTGCCCTATACGGTGGAGATGAAGGCCAGCGTAAACAAACATCAGGACATGACGTTTGGCGGTACAGGTCGCGTGATGTACATTTATATCATGGGCGACGGCTGGGATACTCACCAGCGTAGTGTGGAGATCATCAAACAGCCTGACAGTGAACTGCATCAGGTGTTCAACTGCCCCAGCCTCTATACGCAGTGCAAGCAGATCAGGGGCGAATGGCAGGGGCTGAGATAGTTTAGTGCACGTCGATACCGTCGAAGTAGAGTTCTGCTATGACCGTATCTTCGTGTTTTGAACCTGGATAAACCTCAAGAATTTCGAACTTGAGTGTCCAGTCGGGTTTGTCGAGATCATGATAACCCAGCGTGCCAACATCGAAGCACTGGAGTGTACGACTGTCTTGTAAGGCGAGGATGGCGTAGGGCTTGCCGTTGTAATACATGCGCAGCTTCTTCACACGTGAGTTGGCGCGCCATACCGACTCTGTTTTTACGTGGCCGTTCAGTATCTTTACCGTCGTAATGCGCGGGCACTTGCCCTCGAACGTATAGGTCAGGCTCTCGCCTATGCCCTTGCCCTTCGTGGCCCAGACGCTCTCGTGGTTGAAGTCGTGGGCGTTTTCGCCCTCGTAGTTGAAAGATTTGATGGGCTGCAGGCAGCTCGAGGCCGTCACGCTCTTCACCTCGCCACCGCAGTACCAGCTGCACTTCTCGCTGTACAAGTCGTCGTAGATACTGAGGTCGCCGTACTTGCTTTCCACTTCGTCGTCGCTCTCCATTTCGTAGAGTTTGTTCCACTCTGCCTTCGTTATCTTGGGCATAGCAATGACACTACTGGGTTGAATCACCTTTTCCTGAGCTTGCACTGATGTCAGCACAAAGCCGGCTAAAAGCATAGTTACGATATTTCTCCTTTTCATCATATTTGTATTTTTTGGTTGAGCATATCCAACAAACACGCTTTATCGGCATCGATGCTGTGACAGTCGATGTTGACGATAGAGCCGCGTGAACAAAAGGCATTCATTCTGAGACAGAACCTGTGCCAACGGCTGGGCACCGTCAGAAGATATCCGTCGAAATCCTTCAGATGAACGTTGTATGTGGTATTGCCTTTGAATTGGAAGGGCTCAATAGCCCTGATCTCCTGCCATTTGAATACCAGGTCGGAGCCACTTTGAAAATCGTAAACCTGAAGATAACTGTCTGTAATGACCAATGCAGGATGATGGCGCAATACCAACTTGACAAAGCTTCGAACGAAGCAAAACTCTATCCACAAAAGAAAGACAAAGGTTAGCCATAAAAACACAAGAAGCCCGTATTCGAAAGCACCCTTATAGAACATTTTGTCAGGCAGTGTGAGCAAACACCACAAGTAGCCTAACCCGAGAAGTACAAACAGTATGATTTTAAACGTGTACTTACCTTTCTTGATAAAGAATTCTTCCATATCCGGTTCTGATGTGATTCCGCTTGCAAAAATACAAATTTATTTCATTACGACCAAGGAATTTCGAATAAACTCAAATTAAAGACGCTGTAGCCTTATTCTGTTACAGAAAGTTAAATTTATCGTTTTTCGATAACTTTTTATTGAAAATGTTTGGAGGTTTCATAAATTATATCTACTTTTGCACATCGATATACGATAAATTATTCAAATAAAGCAATAAATATGAAACAACTAAAGAAGAATTTTGAGACCCAGGAAGGGTGTGATGAATTTGAGTTCCGTCAAATCGGTTGGTTTATGCCCGTGATGGCAGTGTTAGTAATTTGTTATGTCCTATACCAGATTATATGGAGTTATCTCCAAAAACAATCGGTATTCTGGGAGGACATCGTCGCTATGTGTCTTATGGTCTTGGCGCTAATAGGCGTCTTGACGATGATATTCCTTTTGTATCGCAGATTGAAGAAAAATCAGACTTTCACGCGCAAGAGTATAGGACTGATACGACTGATAGGTCTGGGATTAGCCCTGTTTGAGTCGGTACTTTCGTTTGTAACAATTGATAAGATTCTTTCAGATCCCCTGCTGATGGGACATGTCGTACTTGTCGCTCTAATCGGATTGCTCATTGACGCGATGGCCAATATTATGGTAAGGGGAGAAAAAATACAAGAAGAACAGGATTTAACAATTTAAAGCTATGACTAAGAAACTTAAGATTTACAGCACGTTGTTTGTGGTGGCACTCATCGTTTTGGTTATGAGCGACACATTCCATTATTCGTCAATGGGTTGGAGCCCTGCACCTGACAACAAAATGGAGTTTGCAGAACTTCCCTCTGAGTTTGAGAAACGCGATTCAATTCCTGGCGGAGTCGTATCTACCGGTGTTCCCTTGATTTCCTATGATGTAAACGTTCAGTCGTGGGGCAGGCCAGACCATAAGGCGCTCCTCTCTACGGCTCAAGGCCAGACCTACAGGGTTGACATGCGGAAAATCAGGATAAGCATTCCCGCCTCGCGGACAGGATCCAAGGTTCCATTGTATTTTATCGCATCGTCTGCAATCTTCGCCATCATCGTGTGCCTCTGGATATTATGGCTGGTCATCAAATTCATCAGAAGCATACGTCGAGGTGAGATCTTTGTGACGAAAGTTGCTAAGTATCTTGAAATCACTGGTATTCTGCTTTCTTTGCTCTATCTGAATGCATTGATTGTCTCATACTTCATCACGCAATATTTCATCGCAAACATCCATCTGGCTGACCATAGCATCGTTTTTAAGAACGAGTGCAACTCGATGTTCATCCTCACAGGCTTGGGACTGATGATCATCTCGCAGATTATCCTCATGGGTAAGGATCTGAAGGAAGAGCAGGCATTAACCATCTAAACATCGAGAGCCCTATGAGTATAATAGTCAATGTAGATGTGATGATGGCCAAGCGCAAGATATCTTCTCAGGAATTAGCCGAGAAGATTGGCATCACGCAGGCGAATCTTTCGATTCTGAAAACGG
This sequence comes from uncultured Prevotellaceae bacterium, assembly GCA_902785945.1. Taxonomy (GTDB): domain Bacteria; phylum Bacteroidota; class Bacteroidia; order Bacteroidales; family Bacteroidaceae; genus Prevotella. The sequence continues at coordinate 20,376 of CADAAR010000022.1, read as the reverse complement.
GCAAGGCTAAGGCCGTAAGATTCTCCACATTGGAGGCTATCTGCAAGGCCTTAGACTGCCAGCCTGGCGACATTCTGGAGTATCGCGAAGATTAAGATGTGCTCTAAACTCACGGATGCGAAATACAGACTGAAAAATTTGGAAGTATCAGTGAAAATGACTACCTTTGCGCACTAAATTCAAGAAGGTTGTTAATCCCCTTTTATAAAAAATAGATGTACAAACCAAGATTCAACATGAAGCGGGCGGTGCTCGTGTTTCGACAGTTCGGAAACAAGGGCTATTCGCTTTTCGCCTGTCTGGGTAGGGAGGTGGTGTGCAGTGTGCTCTCGGTGACCACGCTGACCTACGCCTCGGCCGAGAGCATCAGCACCCATCCGGTGGTGACAGACTCGGCAGCGATGACAACGGCCCGCGAGATGGTGCTCGAAGAAGTGAGCGTGACTGGCTCGAGGGCACCCCTGACGAAGAGTCAGGCTGCGAGAATGGTGACTGTACTCGACCGTGCAGATATTGCGCAGGCACCTGTACAGAGTGTTAACGATCTGTTGAAATACGCCATTGGCGTGGATGTCCGTCAACGAGGACCGATTGGTGCTCAGACGGACATTTCCATTCGAGGCGGTACTTCCGAACAAATTATCCTGCTGCTGAACGGCATTAATATCTGTGACCCGCAAACGGGTCACAATGCAATGGACCTGCCCGTAGACCTGAGCGATATCGTGAGAATCGAGGTGATTGAAGGACCTGCTGGGAGGATTTATGGTACGTCGTCGTTGGTAGGAGCGGTGAACATTGTGACGGATGTTAGAGACCAGTCCCTTCAACTGCATGCGGAAGGCGGATCTTTTGGGTATGGTAATGTGGGAGCAAGGTATTCTCTTACCTCTTACCTCTCTCCACTTACCTCTTCTTTCACCTCTTCTTTTTCCGCCAACTACTCACGCAGCGACGGGTGGAGCCGTTCGAAGGCGGGCAGACTAAATACAGACTTCAGTGGGGCGAAGGGCTTTTACCAGGGACGGTATGAAGACGACGCGATGCAACTGAACTGGCACTTGGGACTGGCTGACAAAGGCTTTGGTTCGAGCACTTTCTGGGCTTCGCCGAAGTGGCAGGCCGATGAGCAGTATGAGCACACTACAAAATGGTTCTCTGCCATTCAGGGGCGTACTAAACGAGGACTGCTGCACCTGAACGCCAGCGTTTACTGGAACCAGAACCGCGACCGCTATGAGGGCTATCGGGGGCAGGCAGAGAAGATGAAATACAACTATAACCGCACGGATGTGTATGGTGTGAGTGTGGGAGGCTATTTTGACTGGCGGGCAGGAAGGACGGCCTTCGGAGCGGAACTGCGCAATGAGGACCTCGTGAGTGGGAACCTTGGCGAGCCGCTCTCACAGACACATCATATCAAGGGCACCGACCGCGACTACACCCTTGGTGTGAACCGTACGAACATCAGTGGCTATCTGGAGCATAACATCCTGCTGGACCAAGTGACTGTTTCCGCAGGACTCGTAGCGGTGAAGAACACGTGGAGCAACATGAACATGACCGTTTATCCAGGCATCGACGTGAGCTATAGGCCTACTTCACGATGGAAATTGCATGCTTCGTATAACACCTCGCTCCGCATGCCTTCGTTCACAGAGATGTATTACAAGCTACAGGGGTATAGTGCCGACCCGCACCTAAAGCCCGAAGAGATGCAAGCCCTCGAGTTAGGAGGCACTATTCACTATTCATTATTCACTATTCACTCTACATTTTGGTATCATCACGGAAGCAACATGATCGATTGGATAATGGATACCTCAAAGGGCGACGAGGCTGAATGGCAGAGCGTGAACCACACGACCATCAACAGCATCGGCCTGGAGGCAGGCGCCCAATTGTCAATTGTAAATTATCAAATATCAATTAACTACAGTTACATCCATCAGGACAAACAGCAGGAGGCGAATCTCGTGTCGCAATATGCACTCGAATACCTCAGGCACAAGCTGGTGGCAAAGGCGCAATGGCAGTTGACAAAACGGTTGTCGCTGGGGGTAAACCTGCGTTGGCAGGATCGGGTAGGGGCCTATACCGACTTCGATGGACAAGTACATGACTATGAGCCCTACACCCTTGTAGACACTAAGCTGACGTGGACACAAACCAAGTGGAAAGCCTACGTAGAGACAAACAACCTCTTCGACACCAGCTATCGTGATTACGGTATGGTGACGCAGCCTGGTCGTTGGCTGACGGCTGGTTTCAGCATCAGTCTGTGACTGTTATCGCTGGCTTTCGGTCTGTTCGCGTTTAGACTTGATGAAGCGGTCGATGAAGTTGATCTTTTCACGGTTAGGCACCATGATAAGCGAAGCGCCGTTGGAGAACTGCATCGTGGTGGGTTTGCTATCGTCGAACGAAGGCCAGTAGGGCAGACCCTTACCGTTGGGATTGCAGGTCTTGGCGAAGTTCACCCAATACTGCTGGATGATCTCTGCGACGGCTGCTTCAGCGGGATATTTGTCGGGCTGGGTCAGGAATTCACCATTCAGATAGAGGATGTCATCGGCATGGGCCACACCTTTGCGACGCTTGTCGGGTGAGAAACTGCGTGTGGAGGGCTGAGCCAGGAAAGCGGCATAGGCAGGACTCTTACCTGTCTTGGTCTGCAGACTCACCCAGGCGTATGACGGCCAGGCGAAACCCAGATCGCGGAAGGCATCGCCGTTGCTGTGCCAAGCCTCGTCGTCGGTATTGCCAGGATAGATCTTCAACGCTTCGTCGGCCATATCGCCAAACATGGCCTGCGCCTGTTTCTGGTAATTCTCTGCCTTGATGTTAGCAGGCGAGAAGAGCGCACCCTCGTCGCTGTTGGTCATCACGATGACAGGCACATCATTATATTCGCCACGCTCGTAAAGGCGGTACTGGTCGTCGCAGATGACATAGCCGTCGACACAAGGCCAGAAACCAGCGAAGCCCACATTGCCGTCACAGAGTTCCATCGCGTCCATCTTGCGCATCTGCTTGATATTCTTTTTTTTCAGATGTTTCATGAAGGCGAGGCCTTGCTGTTCGGCACCCTTCTGCGAAGCATCCAAGCCCAGCGCACGTGGTTTGTCGCTCCAAGGGGCGAACGAGCCTCCGCTCTGACTGATGGCAGCACGGAAAAGACCCTTTGCCAAGGGCGAGGCACAGAGCATGCTACAGCTGATGGCACCAGCGCTCTCACCGAAGATAGTGACCTTCGAGGGATCGCCACCAAAGTTAGCAATGTTACGCTGCACCCATTGGAGGGCGAAGATCTGGTCGAGCAAACCGTAATTGCCGGAATGGCCGTCTTTGCTCTCTTTGCTCAGTTCCGGATGTGCCAGGAAGCCGAGGGCACCAGTGCGGTACTCAATGCTGACGATGACCACACCACGCTGGGCGAGGTGCTTCCACAGGTCGCCACCATAGTGTTCCGTCTGGAAACCGCCACCATGAATCCATACCATCACAGGCAGACGGTCGTTGACGCTCTTGGCGGGCGTTGCAATGCCCAGATAGAGACAATCTTCACTCATCATATCAGCCGTACGACCAGGACGAGTGGGTTGTGGTGGCAGGGGACCGAAGTTGTCTGCTTTCAGCACACCCTCCCAAGGCTTGGCTGGTTGTGGCTCGCGCCAACGCAGGTCGCCAACGGGTGGTGCTGCATAGGGAATAGCTTTATATACTGCAAGCTGACCATCGAGTATGCCCTCCAGGTCGCCTGTCTCTACATGGGTTTTCAACAGTGGCTGTGCCATAACGTCTGCTGCCAGCATCATGGCGCAGACCATCAGGATCATTGTTAATAGTTTCTTCATATTATTGTTGATAGTTATGCCAGTAAACGGCGTGAGAAATAGCGTACGGGATACCAGACGGCCAGGAAGCCGACGATGAGTACGGTGAGGAAGATGAGGATGATGTCCTCAGGATGGACACTCACCGGATAAGCATTAATGATGAACGAGCCACTCGACGAGCCCAGTTTCACGAGGCCAAAGGTCTGTTGCGCCCAGCAGAGCACCAAGCCGATGATGATGCCGATGACGGCACCTAAGGCTGATATCAGACGACCCTCGAAGAGAAAGATGCGTGTGATCTGCTTGTCAGAGGCTCCCAGGTTGCGAAGCGTCACCACATCGTCTTTCTTGTCGATGATGAGCATGGAGAGCGAGCCGATGATGTTGAAGCAAGCCACTACCAGAATGAAGGTCAGGAAGATATAGGCAATGAGCTTCTCGATTTTCATGATTTTAAAGGTGTCGTCCTGCTGCTCGAAACGATCGCGTACGTAACACTCGTCACCCACAATCTGCTTGATTTCCGACTTTACGCTTTCAAAATTGCTGCCTGGTTTCAGACGCAGTTCGAGGGCAGAGACCATTCCCTGTTGTTCGAAGATGCGACGGGCAAAGGCAATATCGGTCAGGATATAACCCTTGTCGTAGCGGGCCTGCTTCACGTTGAAGATGACACCAGGCGAGAAGAGTTCATCGGCCACGAGTCCGTCCATGGGATTGGCCATGTTAAGCTGTCCCTCACGACGAGGAGCGTAGATCTGCAGCGGCTCTTCATACATGAGGCCTGTACCCAGCTGCTCTGCCAATCGGATGCCTGGGATGCCGTAGAACATATCGGCGGCTTTCAGTTCGAAGTCTCCATCGCCAAGCAGAATTTCGTTGATATGGGTGAGTTGGCTGAAACTATCCTCCACACCCTTGATGGTCACCATTGCCTGCCGGCCTTTATATACCGCTAATGCCTGGTCTTCGACCGTCTCCATTGCCACCTCTATCTGAGGCAATGCCTTGATCTTCGCCAATTTGGGGTCGTCGGATGCCATTGTCTTGCCCTGTACGGGTACAACCTTCAGCTGAGGATCGAACGAGGTGAAGAAAGATGCCACCATATCGTGGAAGCCGTTAAACACGGAGAGTGTCACCACAAGGGCCATCGTGGCTACGGCCACACCCACTACGGAGATGGCGCTGATGATGTTGATGGCGTGGGTCGACTTCTTCGAAAAGAGATAGCGTCGGGCTATGAAAAAGGGGAAATTCATTTTTTCAGCAGTTCGTCAATCCTCTCAATATAGTCCAGCGAGTCGTCGATGAAGAATCGGAGCTCGGGCACGATGCGCAGCTGGTTTCTCACGCGCGTACCTAATTCATAACGGATGGCTTTGGTACTTGCGTTGATATTCTGTAGAATCTCCTCGCCCTTCTCACTGGGGAAGATGCTCAGATAGGCCGTGCAGATGCTGAGGTCGGGCGATATTTTCGTGCGTGTGACGCTCACCATCGTACCGTGTGTGGCGCGTGTCTGCTGTTGGAATATCAGCGAGAGCTCTTTCTGGAGCAGTCGTGCGATTTTGTTTTGTCTTGTTTCTTGCATATTTACTTTTTTCTTATCAGTGTGAGGCCGTCGCGAAGGGGTAGAATCACTTGTTCCACTCGGTCGTCGGCAGCGATATAGTCGTTGAAGCTTTCGATGCCTTGTGTCTGGTGGTCGCGGTCGTAGGCTTGGTCTATGACGTGGCCGTCCCAGAGTGTGTTGTCAGCGAGGATAAATCCGCCAGGCTTTAAGATGCCCATCACCATTTCGTAGCAGTCGCGGTAGGTGCGCTTGTCGCCATCCATAAATGCCAGATCGAACATGATGCCCAGTTTTGGGGCCTCGATGAGGGCGTCGCCGATGATGAAATCTATTTTGTCGACCACGTCAGAGCCCTCAATCCAGGGGCGGGTGAAGTCCTCCATCTCATCGTTAATCTCGAAGGTGTAGAGGTGTCCGTCGTCGTTGAGGCCTTCTGCCATCGAGATGGCGCTATAGCCGCTGAAGGTGCCTATCTCAAGGATGTTCTTCGGGCTTATCATCCTGACCAGCATCTTGAGTAGTCGGCCTTGCAGGTGTCCGCTGGCCATCCGTCCGTGGATGGTGTGCAGGTTCGTCGCCCGCCAGAGTCTATACAGATAGTCTGGCTCTGGCTCTGTATGGGCGAGGATATAGTCGTCGAGCGTCATCCGATCAGCGCTTCTACTGCCAGGCGGTAGCTGTCGAGTCCGAATCCGCAGATCACACCCTTGCAGGCTGCAGAGATCAGCGACTTGTGTCTGAACTCTTCGCGCTGGTGGACATTAGAGATGTGCACCTCGATAACGGGGCACTTGAGACTGCGGATGCAGTCGTGCAGCGCCACGCTCGTGTGGGTATAAGCGCCCGCATTGAGCACGATGCCGTCGTAGCCCTCAAAAAAGCCCGTTTCCTGCATCTTATTGATGAGTTCGCCCTCCACATTGCTCTGATAGTAGTCTATCTGCACCTGCGGGTAGCGGTTGCGGAGTGCCTGGAGGCAGTTTTCCATCGATTCTGAGCCGTAGATGCCTGGTTCCCGTTGCCCCAGCAGGTTCAGGTTGGGCCCGTTGATAATCTGTATCTTCATATTTTCAGCTTGATTTGGGTGCAAAGATACGAAAAAAAGTGCAATCAATAATCAATTCTCAAAAAAAATATGTACCTTTGCAGCCGAAATTTCAAGGGGTGCCTGTGGTCGCAGGCTGAGATGATACCCTCTAACCTGATCCGGATCATGCCGGCGTAGGGATGGAATACAGGATAAATCAATACAGACTTCCCCTTTACATTATTTATTAATTAAAGGTATTATTAAAAGGTATGAAAAGAATTGTTTTTCAGGTATTGGCGCTGGTGGGCGCAATGAATGTAAACGGACAAAACACAGCTGCGCTCTATGACTCCACGCAGGTGGAGACCTTGCAAGAGGTGGTGGTACGCGGTGTGAGGGCGCAGAAGAATGCCCCGTATGCCATTGCTAACATTAAGAAAGCGGAGTTGAATGAGTTTTCGACAACAGGTAAGGAGCTGCCTTTCCTTTTCTCACAGACGCCAGGTGTGCTAGCTTGGAGTGAGAACGGTTTGGGTACAGGAACCACGTATATGCGCATCCGAGGTGCGGGCGACTCACGTATCAATGTTACTTTAGACGGTGTGCCCTTGAATTCGCCAGAAGATCAGTGTGTGTTCTGGGCTAATATGAACTCGTATGGTTCATTGCTCGGCTCGGTGCAGATCCAGCGTGGTGTAGGAACGTCGACCAATGGCGATGGTGCCTTTGGTGGTACGGTGGCTCTCTCATCGGCTACGCCCGATCAGAAGGCAGGGGCAGAGGTGTCGATGTCGTATGGCTCGTTTAATACATTCAATGTTGGTGGTAAGTTCTCGACGGGCTTGCTGTGGAATCATCTGATTTTCGACGGTGCCTATCATGAGACGAATACCGATGGTTTTATTCACGGCACCAGCGGTCGATCAGGCTCTTACTACGGTGGTCTTACGTGGATTGGCGATAAGTTTCAGATCCGCTACAAGAACATCGGTAATTTCGAGAAAACAGGTCAGGCTTGGAACGGTGTCACCGCAGGTACAAACGATCTGAGCATTATGGATGGTACCTATGGCTCAGCGACAGGCATTAAGACTTACGAAGATATGTGGGACAAAGGTCTGGGCAAGTTTAACTCGCTCTACGAGGCGATGATTATCAACGACGACGGCACGTATTCAACGGAACGTTACAAGATGTCGGATGGCAGTTATTGGGACAAGACGACGGATAACTTCTGGCAGAACCACAATATCCTCTCGGCTTCGTGGAATATCAGCGATCAGTGGTCGACATCGGCCTCGCTGCACTATACCTATGGCTACGGCTATTATCGTGAGTTCCGTCCGAACAACAAACTCTCGAAGTTTGGTCTGACGGCTAAGGATGCTGAAGGCAATAAGATCAAGAAAACTGACTTTGTGCGTAAGAAGGGCCTTTCGCAGAATACCTACGGCCTCGTGTGGAATGCGAACTATACGGATGATTCGTGGGATGTGGTCGGTGGTGTGTCCGTACAGCGTTTTGATGGCAATCATTTTGGTTATCTGACCTATGCCGCCAATGAGAACGTACGCCAGAAATTCCTTGCAAATGGTGATTATAAATACTATGATTCTGATGCCATCAAGGTAGACTACAGCCATTACCTAAAGGCTGCATACCATATCAATGAGCAGTGGGATGTGTTTGGTGACCTCCAGTTCCGTTATGTTAGCTATAAGACCGACGGTATTAATGACAAGTTCTATGACGATGCATCTGGCTACTTCAACCAACCACTTGATATTGATCAGAAGTATGGTTTCTTCAATCCGAAGGCTGGCTTCTCCTGGAGTCTCGATGGCCATCGTGTCTATGGCTCTGTGGCGATGAGTCATCGTGAGCCAGAGCGTAATAACTTTACGGATAATGGCTCTTATCCCGCTCCTAAGGCTGAGCAGATGATGGACTTCGAGTTGGGCTATACCTTTACGGGCGACACTTGGCAAGTGGGCTTGAATGGCTACTATATGAAGTACGATAATCAGTTTGTGCAGACGGGAGCGCTGAGTGATATCGGTGAGAATCTGACCACAAACATCAAGGACTCTTATCGTGCAGGTCTGGAACTGCAGGCTGGGGTGAATGCGACCTCGTGGCTGACTATCGAGGGTAATGCTGCCCTGAGTACGAATAAGATTAAGGACTTCGATGAATATATTGAGGACTGGGATGACTGGGAAGGTAATCCCGATGCAGCAACCTATCACTGCGATGGTAATGGAGACGGCTTGCGCCAATTCCACTACGACAACTCGACGCTGGCCTTCTCGCCCTCGCTCATCACCAACGTATTCTTCAATTTCCACTATAAAGGTTGGCTGGCTGTTTGGCATGGAAACTATGTGTCGCGACAGTATCTCGACAATACCGAGTGTGAGGACCGCTCGTTGCCTGAATACGCTGTGGCCAATGCCTCGCTGAGTTATACGCTGAAGCCAAGGAAAGTCTTTAAGGAGTGTATCTTCGGACTGAACTTCAATAATATCTTTAACCGGCATTATGCTGCCAGCGGATGGGCGTATTCTGCTGTCTGCGAGAGCTATGGGCATTCGAACAACAACCGTTATTATCAGATTGGCTTCATTCCGATGGCGGGCTTCACGATGGCCGGTAACGTGACATTAAGATTCTGATATGGCGGATTTCTTAACAGCACATTGGCTTGATATCGTCACGACGGTCTTGGGACTGGCGTATATCCTGTTGGAGTATAAGGCCAACGTCTGGATGTGGGCTGTGGGGTTTGCGATGCAGGCTCTGGGTATTGTGCTCTATTATCAGAAAGGACTCTATGCCGATTGCGGCATGGAGTTCTACTATCTGGCAATGACGGTATATGGCTGGTGGAAGTGGATTGCTTCCTCCCCTAAGTCTGGGGAGACCAGGAGGGGTCTGAACGAGCGCTTACGAATCACTCATTTCCCTAAGCGGCTGATGCTTCCCTGGTTAGCGATTATCGCTGCTGTCTGGGGAATTATCTATTGGCTGTTAGTGACCTTCACCAATTCAAATGTGCCTCTGGCGGACAGTTTCACCACAGCCCTGAGTATCATCGGTATCTGGGCACTTGCACATAAGTATCTGGAACAGTGGTTTATCTGGATTGCGGTGGATGTGGTGACGTGCGGACTTTATTTCTATAAAGATATTCCCTTCAAAGCGTCGCTCTATGCCCTTTATGTCGTTATTGCCGTCTTCGGCTATTTGAAGTGGCGACGTATGATGCAAGCATTGACAGCACCAGAACTCCAAAAATAAACAGGAGTGAGACGGGGGTAGACACCTTGATGTGGCCAAATACTTCGAGCAGCATCTTCACACCTACGAAACTAAGGATAATACCCAGACCATATTTCAGGTATTGGAAATATTGCGCAATAGCAGCAAGCGCGAAATAAAGGGCGCGCAGACCAAGGATGGCGAAGATGTTCGAGGTAAGCACGATAAACGGATCACGGCTGACGGAGAATACAGCGGGGATCGAATCTACGGCAAAGGCCACATCGGTGGTCTCGATTACCAAAAGGGCGATGAAGAGTGGGGTAGCCAGTCGTTTGCCGTTTTCCGTGATAAAGAATTTATCTTCGTGCATCTGGTCGGTCACGGGGAAGAACTTCTTGAACAGTTTGACGAAAATGTTCTTTGAGGGATCTACGCTCTCATCGTCTTTGTGGCTGAACATCTTGATGCCTGTATAGATGAGGAAGACGCCGAAAACGGCTAGTATCCACTCGAATCGCTGCACCATCGCTGCTCCTGCAAAGATAAAGATGCTGCGTAGAATCAGGGCACCGAAGATGCCCCAGAACAACACTTCATGTTGGTATTTCCTTTGGACGCCAAAGAATGAGAAGAGCATGAGGAACACAAAGAGGTTGTCCATCGACAATGATTTCTCGATGAGATAGCCAGCAAGGAATTCCATGGCTTTGTTATCGCCCTCATAGAACCAGATGCCTGAGCAGAAGAGCAACGAAACACCTATCCATACGCCCGTCATTAGCAAGGCTTCTTTGATGCTTACTTCGTGCTGCCCCTTCCGGCCAAACAACTTAAGGTCGGCGTATAGCATCACAATCACGAGTGCATAAAACAGAATCCACGCCCACAAGGGCATACTGATTACTTCCATAACGACTGCAAAGGTACAAAAAAGTAGTGAATAAAGTTTCATAATTCAAATTATTTTCGTATCTTTGCAGCGTTAAACTTAAGGGATATGGAAAACAAAGTGTTTTGGAAAGAAGCTCCGTTGATACGTCTAGCCGTCTGTTTGATGGTTGGAATCGTTGTTGGTGACCATGTCGCTGTGGGGTGGCTGTTGCTGCCGATATTTATGGCGATGGTTGTAGTGGCTCTGCTGTTGTGGAAGCATGAGCATTGGCAGTCGATTGCTATTGCCCTTTGTTTTGTTGTACTTGGATGGCTGTTGATGGAGCGGCAGAAGGTTTCGTTGATGGTGGACTGGCCTGAGGACGAGGTGAGTTATGAAGCTGTCGTCATTTCTGAGCCTGTGGAGAAACCGAAGACGATGGCGGTGGATGTGTTGTTGACAGAGAGTGGTCGAAAGCTGAAGTGCTATCTGTATAAGGATGACAGAAGTCGGGCTTTGCACATTGGCGACGGTTTGCATCTCCAATCGTGTATCGAAGTAAACAGCGAATGGCGAAGGGGCTCGTTTGACTATCGTCGCTATCTGGAGATTCATGGGTTTACAGGTCGGACGTTCGTAGCTAGTTGGAAATGGCAGAAAGCAAAGGTGTCGTTAGTGCACTTGTCGAGAATTGAACGGATGAGGCTCACTTTTCTGAAATACCGCAACCAACTTCTTTCTCGTCTCCATTCCCCAGTGGCAGCAAATTCTTCCATCTTCCCTCTTCCATCTTCCTTCCCTGACGCCTATGCCGTTGTGGCAGCAATGGCCTTAGGTGACAAGTCGGCTTTGACACAGGAGCTGAAGGATGTCTATTCCGTTACGGGTGCTTCGCATATCCTTGCACTTAGTGGCTTGCATCTGGGGATTATCTATACATTATTATCGCTGTTTGTCTTCAGACGACGGTGGCAGGTGTTATCGCAGATGGTTATTATCCTGAGTATTTGGACCTTTGTCTTTCTTGTAGGCATGTCAACGAGTGTGGTGCGCTCGGCGGTGATGCTGAGTGTCTATGCCTTGCTGTCGCTAAGCCATCGTGACAGGATGTCTGTCAATACGCTCGCCTTTACAGCCATCGTCATGCTGATGATCAGTCCGATGTCGCTTTTCGACGTAGGCTTTCAGATGTCGTATATGGCAGTATTGTCTATATTGTTGTTTGTGCCTTTGATGGAGAGCGTGTTTACTGCAAAATACCTGATGTCGCATCGGGTGGTAAGATGGTTGTGGGGGATGGTGGCTGTATCGCTTTCAGCACAGATCGGTACTGCACCGTTGATTGCCTATTACTTCGGACGGTTCTCCTGTTATTTCCTCCTGACGAACTTTATTGTGATACCAGCAGCGATGCTGATACTCTATCTTTCGCTGGTGGTGCTGATAGTGCCATCGCTCGCGTACATTCTATTTGATATCGTTGCTGTACTCAATAGCCTGTTGACGAAAATGGCCTTGATACCAGGTGCAAGCATCGATAATCTGCACCCCACAAAAACACAAACCACGATGATTTATATAATCATCGTGGCTGTATATCTCTTGGCTGTGAAACTTACATGTATCCGAGCCAGCGCAAGATATCGTTGAGGTTCGCCACCACCATCAGGAGTATCAGGATTCCGAAGCCGACATACTCTGCACGGATCATGAAGGTCTCTGAGGGTTTGCGACGAGTGATCATCTCGTAGATTAAGAACAGCACGTGGCCACCGTCGAGGGCGGGGATGGGCAGGATGTTCATGAAGGCGAGGATGATAGACAGGAAGGCGGTCATCTTCCAGAAGAGATACCAGTCCCAGACTGGTGGGAAGAGGCTTCCAATGGCTCCGAAACCACCCAACGACTTAGCACCGTCGGCGGTGAACACATATTTCATATCGCCCACGTAGCCAGCCAGCACGTTCCAACCGTATTTGATACCAGCGGGAATACTCTCGAAGAAGCCGTATTCACGGGTATAAGGTTTGTAGATGCCAGCGATGGTTTTAACAAAGAAGCCTACCTTAAGATCGGGCGTCAGTGTGATGGTTGCTGTATCTGTTGCGGCCTCGTGTTCAAAGACAATCGTCGCTGTGCGGATCTTCAGACTGTCGGCCTGACTCTTGGCTGCTGTCATCATATCCTCGAGCACACCAATCTGCTCAGTAAACTCATTGTATGAATCCACAGGTTTGCCGTTCAGGGCTAAAATCTTATCACCCTTCTGGAGACCAATCTCTGAAGCTGGGGAGTTGTCCATCACGCTGTCGATAACTGCGGGCACCAACGGACGCACGAACGAAGGTTCAGCTTTTAGCATGTTCAGCAGATTGAGGTCGCCGGGCAGTTGCAAGCTCATCTGCTTACCATCGCGGATCAGGTCTACACGTGTGGCCTCAGAAAGGTCACGGTAGAGGTCTGCGGAAAAGTCCTTGAACTCACCCTTGTCGGTACCAACGAGGATATCACCATCCTTAAAGCCTAATGCCTTGGCCTCTGTATTGAATTTCATACCCAGCGTCATGTCCTTTACAGGGATATAAGTATCACCCCAGTGGAAAAGGATCATGGCGTAGATGAACAGGGCGAGGAGGAAGTTAACGAGTACACCGCCAATCATAATCAGCAGTCGCTGCCAGGCTGGTTTCGCACGGAACTCCCAAGGCTGCTCGGGTTGCTTCATCTGTTCAGTATCGAAACTCTCGTCAATCATACCGGCTATCTTGCAGTAACCACCCAAAGGCAGCCAACCTACACCATATTGTGTGTCGCTGTTCTTGGGCTTGAACTTAAACAGACTACCATCCCATTTCCAGATGCTAGGATCGAAGAATAGGTAGAACTTATCTACGCGGACGCCGAAAAGTTTTGCGAAGAAGAAGTGGCCACCCTCGTGGAGCAGCACTAGCAGGCCAATGGCCAGCATGAATTGTAGAAGTCTAATTAAAAAAATATCCATGATTGATTACTTGTTCATTAATTCTGTAGCTATACGACGAGCCTCTGCATCGGTGGCGATGTAGGTCTCGTAGCTGGGGTTCTTGTCGAAAGAGGCACGCTGCATGGTTTCGGCAATGATATCACCCATTTGCAGGAAACCACACTTGCCTTCGAGGAATCCGCGATTTACGATCTCGTTGGCAGCATTTACGATACACGGCATGTTGCCGCCCTTGTCGATAGCTTCGAAGGCGAGGGCTAAGCAACGGAATTTCTTCAGGTCGGGTTCGAAGAATTCCAAGTGTTGGGCCTTAAACAGGTCAAGGCGCTCGCCACTCAGGTGCAGACGTTGTGGGAAAGAGAATGCATATTGTATAGGCAGTCGCATGTCGGGTACGCCAAGCTGGGCCTTCACTGAGCCATCCTGGAACTGTACGGCACTATGCACAATCGACTGCGGATGCACCAGTACCTGTATCTGTTTGGCGTCGACACCAAAGAGCCACTTCGCCTCGATGACCTCGAAACCCTTGTTCATCATCGACGCCGAGTCGATGGTGATCTTTGCGCCCATATCCCAAGTGGGATGGCGCAGGGCATCGGCCTTTGTGACGTGGGCAATCTCTTCCATCGTCTTCAGACGGAAGGGACCGCCTGAGGCTGTCAACAGAATTTTTTCTATCGGGTTCAGATCTTCGCCTACGAGACTCTGGAATATAGCTGAATGCTCGCTGTCGACGGGTAGGATAGGCGTATGGTATTGCTGAGCCAGTTGCAATATTAGTTCGCCAGCCACCACCAGTGTTTCTTTGTTTGCCAAACAGATGGTCTTGCCTGCCTTAATAGCGTGGATAGTGGGGTTAAGACCAGCAAAGCCAACCATCGCAGTGAGCACCATATGGATAGGTCCAGCCTCCACTATTTCGTTAAGGGCTTGGGCACCGGCATAGACCTTCACGTCGGGCAGGTCGCTCATCAGGCTTTTGAGTTCGTCGTAACGCTGTTCGTTAGCAATGACAATGGCGGCAGGCTTGAATTTGTGAGCCTGCTCAGCCAGTAGTTCTACTTTATTGTTGGCGGTCAGACAGTAGACTTCATACAAGTCACTGTGCTCCTCGATGACTTCGAGAGCCTGTGTACCGATCGATCCTGTAGAGCCAAGTATGGCAATTTGTCTTTTCTCTTTCATTGCTTTATTCACAATTTGGCTGCAAAGTTACTACTTTTTAATGAGAAAACTTGCACTTCCAGTTTTTTTTCGTAACTTTGCCCTCAGAAACATTCAATTTTTATCCATGTTTTTTACCTTTGGTGTATGGAAACAGTAGTATTTTTAGGGTTTAACCTCTATGCTTGGATTACGATTGTTACAGTGTTGGGTATGTTCACCACACTGTTACTCACAAAATTGCGAGCCGATGTGGTGTTCTTAGCAGCCATCGGCGTGTTGTTTGTTACGGGCGTACTCGATGTTAAGGAAGCCTTTTCGGGTTTTAGTTCCACGTCGGTGGTTGTTATCGGTGTGTTGTTCGTCGTAGTGGCAGGATTGACACATACTGGTGTGTTGCAGTGGATTGTGCGTCATATGTTAGGACAACCAAATAGCTATGGCAAGGCTGTGATTAGGTTGATGTTGCCAGTGGCAGGCCTGAGTTCTTTTCTGAGTAATACGACAGTGGTGGCCATGTTCGTAGGCATCGTTAAGATGTGGTCGAAGAAATTAGGTGTTTCGCCCTCGAAGCTGCTTATTCCGTTAAGTTATGCCTCTGGCATGGGTGGTGTGTGTACCCTTATCGGAACACCGCCGAACCTGATTATCTCAGGCCTTTATGCTGATAAGACGGGAACGGCTATGAATGTGCTGGCAACGACGCTACCGGGTCTGTTCTGTTTGGCGGTGGGTGTACTCTCTGTGATTGCCATGAGGAAACTGTTGCCAGACCGCAAGGCACCGGAGTCGGCCTTTGAGGCTACAGCGGAGTATACTGTCGAGTTGTTGGTGCCCTCTGACAATAAATACATTGGTATGACCTTGGGTGAAGCGGGACTGTTCCATGTCAGAGGCGGTAGCCTGATTGAGATTTATCATTTCGACGAAGTGCCTTCGCCTGTCACTGAGGATGAATATGTGATGGGCGGTGACCACTTGGTCTATGCTGGACAGATAGACGATATTTTGGAGCTGAAGGATAGTCATGGTTTGGTGAGTGCGGAACACCATGTGTTTTCGATGAGTGAGGTGGACCGTAACCGTCAGCTACGCACGGCCTATGTCAATTTTGGCAGCAGTCTGATTGGAACGACCATCGGCGGCAGTTTGTTTGAGAAAGAAAACAATCTGTCGTTGGTAGCTGTTGCCCGACGTGGCAAGCGTATCAAAGAAGTACCACGACAGGTGGTGCTGCAGGCTGGTGATACACTACTTTTGGAGTGTCCGCCACGACTGAATGTCAGCACCGATCGACTTTCGTCGCAATTGCACTTCTTCGACAGTGAACAGGTGGTAAATATAGGTCCCAAGACATTCATTTCTGCTGTTATCATGATTGCGATGGTGGCTCTCTCGGCACTCAACGTGTTGCCGTTATTGCAGTGTGCCTTCATCGCTGCTGCTGCCATGCTTTTGTTGCGCTGCTGTAGTGCAGAACAGGCTATGAAAGCTATCAACTGGGACATCCTGATGGTGTTTGCGGGTAGTGTGGTCCTTGGTCTTGCCATCCAAAAGACGGGTATTGCCGAACGACTGGCGCTTGGTATCCTTGATGTCTGTGGTACCAATCCACTCGTCGTCATGACGGCCATCTGTTTTGTAGGTACCTTTATTACGGAGTTTATTTCGAATACGGCAGCAGGTGCTATGTTCTTCCCCATCATGTATGAGGCTGCAGAAAAGTTAGGTTATGAGCCTTATCCTTTCCTTATTGCCCTGATGGTGAGTGTTAGTAGCAGTTTTGCCACACCTATCGGCTCGCCTACCCATATGTTGGTGTATGGTCCTGGAGGCTATCGCTTCAGTGACTTTATGCGTATTGGCTTACTGATGAACCTCATCATCCTTGCAGCCAATATCTTTATCGTGAACATTATCTATCCCTTGACACCGATAAATTAGAGGTCTAAGAGACCTGTGGGCAAGTGCATTATGATGGTGCGGGCTTGTTGGTCGATAGCGGTGATGAGGTCGCTAGAAGCGGGAATCAGTCGACCGTCTTCGAGACAGAAAAGAATATTGAGGGTCGTATCGTCGACAGAGGCGATACGACCTATTTTGTTTCCACTTTCGACCTCAATGATATCAAAACCTACGATGGCTGCCCACGAAATACTGTTGTCATCAGTGTCGGCAAGTTCGCGGGGAAAGTAAACTTCACAACCCGTCAGTTCGCGGGCACGTTCCTGAGTGTCGATGTCTTCGAACTTTATGATGGCATTGGCATCACTACGGAAACGGTATTCCTCAATGAAGAAGGGTACGAAGATACCATCGACCTTAAGAATCAGGTAGTCGGCATCAACACGATCGAATACGTCATCATCAAAGAGAAAACTGATTTCTCCCTTTACACCGTGTGTCTTACCTAATTTGCCGATCTGATAGATGTCTTCTTCGTGAATCATGCTCTTGTAATTTTAGCGCCAAGGGCGTTAAGACGGTCCTCAATATGCTCGTATCCACGGTCTATCTGCTCAATATTGTCGATACGACTCGTGCCATCAGCACTCATAGCGGCAATCAGTAGGGCGATACCCGCACGGATATCAGGACTTGACATGCGACCTCCGCGAAGTGTAATCTTACGGTCATGGCCTACAACGACAGCTCGGTGTGGGTCGCAAAGAATGATCTGGGCACCCATGTCGATAAGTTTGTCGACAAAAAACAGACGGCTTTCAAACATCTTTTGGTGGAAAAGCACGCTGCCACGGGCTTGGGTGGCTACAACAATCAACACAGAAAGAAGGTCGGGTGTCAATCCTGGCCAGGGGGCATCAGCGAGGGTCATGATGGTGCCGTCGATAAATGATTGTATCTCGTAATGTCGTTGGCGAGGGATAATGAGGTCGTCGCCTTCTACTTTGATTTTTACACCAAGACGACGGAAAGCATCGGGAATGATGCCGAGATTATCGACAGAGACATTCTTTATACGGATGCCATCGCCACACATGGCGGCCATGCCGATAAACGAGCCCACCTCAATCATGTCGGGGAGAATAGTGTGCTCAGCGCCGTGCAGACTCTTTACACCAACAATGGTCAGTAAGTTAGAGCCAATGCCGCTGATGTTGGCACCCATCTGATTCAGCAAATGACAGAGTTGCTGCAGATAAGGCTCGCAAGCAGCGTTATAGATGGTGGTAGTACCTTTAGCAAAAACGGCTGCCATGATGATATTGGCAGTACCTGTTACGGAGGCTTCGTCGAGTAGCATATAGGTGCCTTTGAGTTGTTTTGTGGCAATCTCATAGACGTTTCGGCCCTCAATACGATTGAATTTTGCACCTAATTTCTCAAAGCCGAGAAAGTGGGTGTCGAGTCGACGACGGCCTATCTTGTCGCCCCCAGGCTGAGTAATGACAGCCTTACCCATTCTGGACAACAACGGACCAATCATCAAAACACTGCCGCGGAGTTCTGCACATTTTTGTACGAACTCGTCGCTCTCTAGATAATCGAGATTCAGTGTGTCTGCTTGGAAAGTGTAGGTGCCGGATTTTCCTGATTGTCCGGAGATACCGGGGGTCACCTTTACACCGATGTCCCTTAACAATTGGATGAGGTTGTTGACATCGCGGATGTCCGGGATGTTGTGGATGGTGACTTCCTCGCTCGTCAAAAGAGTGGCACAAATCACCTGAAGTGCCTCGTTCTTGGCACCCTGTGGCGTGATCTCACCACTTAGAGGGTTGCCTCCTTCAATGATAAATGATGACATAGGCTTGTCGTTTTATTTCTTTTTCTTGCCGGATTGCTTGCCTTCGTTAGGATTGATTTTTTCAAACTTAAACGTGTTCAGGTCAAGCTGAATTTTACCGTCGGTGTAACGCGCCAGGTCATCAGCAACGCGCTCATCTTCTATTGAACCATGGCCCCACAATACGAGGTCGCGTTTCATCTGATTAGCTGTCTTTTTTACCAATGCATCACGTTCTTCACCCTCAGGCATGGTCTTCAAGAGATTAAGTAATTCCTCTACCAAATGGCCGTAATGGCGCAGTTTGATATGTCCATCAGGCAATGGCAGCGGGTCGGGCTTGGATAGGATTTTGTCTGCTTCAGATACATCGTAGGGCCAGTCAATATCCAGTTCCCGGTGGCTCATGAGATAAAGATGGTTCCATAGAGTCTGCTCATAGTCAGCATTGTCCATTAACTGTGGGTTTTTGTTCTCCATCTGTCGGATGATGGCCATCGCGCATTTCAAACGCTCTTCCTTGGTGGGCAGCTCACAGGCGTATTCCACCATTTTCTGAATCTCACGCCCATATTCCGACAGAATAAGCTTGGAGCGCTGCGTGTTGTAATCTAATCCTTTAATATCCATATGTTATAATAATTTTTTTGGCATTTTGGCAACGAAGTCCTTCAGATAGTAGGGTACAAAATAGGCTACATCCTCGAACTGTTCATTGAGAAATCGGCGTTCGGCCAAAGGCTGCATCCATTTAGCCAATGGCTCAATGCCTTCTATCAAATGGGCATTTGGGTGATTAATGGTATCCATGCATTTCTGGGCCCCGTTGCCAAAGAAATACACGGGGTGTTCATCGAGATACGGTTTGTAGGTCTCGGCAGTGACGACGTCGGCACCAACCTCTCTAACGGGTTTCAGTGCTCTGGTATAAATGCCTGCATACACTTCCATGCGTCGGGCATCAAGCATCGGACAGAGCAGTGCGTCTTCTTCAGGTATTTCGCGGAGTAAAACTGGTACGCAGAGTAACTCGAGGGTGGGGACAGCTATCAGTTTCAGATCCCTGCCGTAGCAGATTCCCTTGGCCATAGATACCCCGATTCGAAGCCCTGTATAAGAGCCAGGGCCACAACTGACAGCTACAGCATCAAAGGGAATGGCATGGTTGTCGGTAAACGAGAGTGCCTCGTCTACCATCGTGCCCAACCTCTCTGCATGATTCGGGCCGCTATGGTCGTCTTGGTGGAAGATGACTTGTGAATCTTCAGAAACGGCAACAGAACATACGTCTGTGCTGGTTTCTATATGTAATATCGTCGACATTTCTTTTTCGTCCTTTATTTATAAAGTGCAAAGTTACGAACTTTTCCGGCAATAACCGTCGTTTTATCAGAAATTAACTTAGAATAGATGTTTTGTGGCGCTTAGATAGTACCTGGGTAGGAGGGGCGTATATTAATGGTGGGATAATCTAAGGAATATCATGTCAAATGCATATTTTTCTCTTCTCGTTATTATATATAATAATGTATAGTCTGTTTTTGGATTGATATTTATCAAGTCTTGCAATTTTTCTGTGTTTAATCTGAAATTTTTCCTAAAAAAGTTTTGGTGGTTCAAAAAAAAGCAGTACCTTTGCACCCGCTTTCGCCCAAAAACATGGGTTGAGGCACAAAAAGAAAGAGTTCTTTGAAAGATTTATATAGACAGAAGTAGTACAAGAAGCGAGTGCTTGTATATTATATAATAATGTATGAGTGCTTGGGTATAAGAAACGAACCGTTTAATTCTTGAAATACTGGATAGTCGTTCTGTGACAGAGATTATATTCTAGCAATAGAATGAAGATACTTTTTACAATGAAGAGTTTGATCCTGGCTCAGGATGAACGCTAGCTA
>CADAAR010000021.1 GCA_902785945.1 uncultured Prevotellaceae bacterium | reverse complement strand
TGAAGTGTACCAGAACCAGAACGAGCACAACAGTGCTTACGGCAAGTGGTACGGCCGTGTGAAGTATCTGGAGAGTTTGAACACCCGTAAGCTGTCGAACCACATCGCAGAGCACGGAAGTATTTACACCCCCGACGTCGTGTACGGCGTGATGGAGAAGTTCCGCAGTTGTCTGTTGGAGATGCTGCTTAACTCAAAGAAGGTGAAGATCGAGGGATTGGGAACCTTCTACACCACCCTGGAGTGCGTGAAGGGCGGCGCTGTGACGAAGGACAAGTTCAACATCCTGAAGGATGTAAAGGGTCTGCACATCCGTTTCCTGCCTGAGCAGGAGCAGGAACAGAACATCAGCTCGCGAGAGTTCCTGAAGCAGGCCGAGTTCATCAATGTGGACAGCCTCACCAAGAAGGAGGAAGAGACCAGCGGTGGCTCTGGCTCGAACAGTGGCACTGGCGGGAACGGAGGTTCTCAGAGTGGCGGCGGCGGAAGCCAAGGCGAGCAGGGCGACCAGCAGGGTGACCAGAATCAGCCCACGGGCTATGCGCTGACGATCTCTAGGACGGGCGTTGGTTCGGCAACCGTGACCAAGGATGGTAATGCTGTAACTTCGGGCACTTCTCTGAATGAGGACGATGAGGTGGAGATCAGCATCACGCCTGCTGAGGGCCAAGTTCCTACCGCCACTGTGAATGGCTCGGAAATCGAGCTCACTGAGGACAACGGTGTCTACTCTGGTAGCTTCGCTATGCCTGGTCAGGCCTCGACGCTGATCATCAACACCGGATAGATCAAAGATGCTATCATTGGTGCCAGTCCCCATGTGTCACTCCGACGCCAACTAACATTCAAACGGAATAGCGTATGAAGAAGAAAATCGTTGAGGTGGCGGTGAAGGTGATAGTAGCCGCACTCACAGCCTTCCTGACGGCCATTACGACCACGAGCTGCATGGGCTACGGCCCCTTCTAAACAAAGAATCCCCGCCGATTGGCGGGGATTTTTATTGGGCAGCTTCGGTGCCACTGTAGTTGATGCGGAGAGCGAAGGAGCGCTGGAGGGCTTCCTTGACGTCGGCGATGACACCCATAGGGGTGTGCTTGTCGGCTTTCAGGCTGACGGTGAGGCGCTCGGCATTCTCCTCGGAGAGTTTTTTGCGCTCGGCCTCGATGAGGGCGGCAAGATGGTCGAGGTCGGTGACTTGGCTGTTGACCTGGATCTGCGAGGCGCTGACATAGACATTGATGACCGCCGACTTCTGCTGCAGCTTCTGCACCTCGGTACCTGCAGGCACCTCGTAGCGCACCTGCACATTGTCATGACGCATGTGGGTGACAATCATAAAGAAGAAAAGCACAGTGAAGATAAGGTCGGGCATGGAAGCCAGATTGAGACCCGGCATCTCGTGCGACGAGCGACGGAAGATGGACTGCATGCGCCTCATTCGGCACCTCCTTCCTCTGACGGCTTCGACTCGCTAATACGTTGGGGATAATACTGATTGACCTCGTCGCGCTGCTCCTGATAGAGCTCACCATAGCCCTTGCCATAACGCTCACGGGAGTAGTTTTCACGCAACTGGTTGTAGGCCGCCACAATGGCATTCTGCATGTGGAAATAAGCCTCGTAGGTGGTAGCGCGGTCAGTACGGATGCTGATGACGTGGTCGGTACGATCGGCAGCCACAAACTCCACAATCTGATTTTTCAGCTGCTGCGTCGTGAGCAGGGTGCCATCGATGGAAAGCTGGTCATGGGCATCAAGGGTGATTTGCAACACGTGGTCCTTGCGGACATCCTGTGGCGGCTGCTGCTCCTGAGGAGGTGGCGGCAACTGGCGCAAAAGGCCCTTGTCCGTGTCCATCGACGACGTCACGAGAAAGAAAATCAGCAACATAAACGAGATGTCGGCTGTGGAGCTGGTGTTCAGTTCCGGAATCTGCTCAAAACGACGCCTGCGAAACATCCGATAATCAGTATAAGGGAAGTGTAGATAAACATATCGGCAGCCTTCAGCCAGAACGCATCGGTGAAGAGCTCACCATTGGTGCGGACAGGCTCGGAAGAGCCCAACACGAAGGTCAGCACCAAACAAAGCAGGAAGGCCACACCAACGACCCACGCCATGCGGGTACGGGGCACGCCGTTGACCACCTCATCATCTTTCGTACGGAGACGCAGCGTCTTTACCACCGAGACAACGGTGACAACGAGGGCCGCGGCAACGGCGATATACATCAGCCAGAGCATGATGTCGGCGATCAAAGGAGATACGAACGGCATAATTATTGATGGTTCTGCTTCCAGAGGGCCATGAGGTCGAGCAGGCGGATGGCCGACTCTTCCATCTGAGCCGTGAGGTGTTCAATCTTCGAGAGGATATAGCTGTAGAAGAGCTGCAGCACCAAGGCCACGATGATACCGAAGATGGTAGTGATAAGCGCCACCTTCATGCCCTGGGCCACGATGGTAGGACTGATATCGCCCTGGGTCTGGATGCTGTCGAAAGCCATCACCATACCAATCACGGTGCCTAAGAATCCGAGCGAGGGCGCCATCGCAATGAAGAGCTTGATCCAAGAGCAACCCTTCTCGAGGTTGGCAGCCTGCAGACCACCGTAGTTGGTGACGCTGCGCTCGATGGCATCCATGGGCTGGTGGATGTGCAACAGGGCATGATAACACACACTGGACACTGGTCCTCGCGTGTTGCGACAGAGTTGCTTGGCGCCTTCGAGGTCGTCGGCCTTGAGGCGCGCCTCCACATCGTCGAGCAACTTCTTCGACTTGATTTCAGACATCATCAGATAGAGAATGCGCTCAATGCAGAAGGCCAGTCCCAGCACCAAGGCCAGGGCCACCAACGACATAAAGCCAACATTACCATCGATGAACTTGGTTTTCAGTTGCTTGTGAAAACCACCCTCCTCTTCTTCCTCGCCCGTAGCCACAGCCAAAGCCTCATCGTCGACCATCGTGGTGACGAGGGAGTCCTGAGCAGCGGAATCTGGAATGACAACGGAGGAAGAATCGGGTTTCGACATGTCTTGTGCTTTCGCCGGCTGCGACACAGCCAGTGACATCAGCAGCACAAATATGATAAAAATCCTGTTCATTATAAAGATCCTGCGGAGAGAACAGGATTCGAACCTGCGAACCAGTTTTGCCGGTTACACGCTTTCCAGGCGTGCCTCTTCAACCACTCGAGCACCTCTCCAAAAAAGTTTAGCGGCTGCAAAGGTAACAATTTAAAGTGAAAAGTGAAAAGTGAAAAGTGAAAAATTAATATTCTTTATCATTTAGGCCGAAGATGCGGGCAACGTTGGCATTTGTTTGTTCGCAGACAGCCTCTTCGCTCACGCCATAGCACGCTGCCAACTTGCGCAACACTTCGAGCACGAATGCCGGTTCGTTACGCTGGCCACGATGGGGCACCGGCGCCATATAAGGTGCATCGGTTTCCAAGACAATACGGCTGAGAGGCACCGCGGCTGGCAGGGTTACAGGGAGATTCGACTTCTTAAAGGTGAGCACACCACCGATGCCCAACACGAAACGGTCGAACTGAAGCAGTTCGCGGGCCTCGATCTCATTGCCGGTAAAACAATGGAACACGCCTCCAGGCAGGTCTTGAGCGTATCGCTTGAGGATGGCCACCATCTCGTTCTGTGCCTTGCGACAATGGATCATCAGGGGCAGACGTGTCTCCACCGACCAGCGTACCTGCGCTTCGAAAGCCTCCAGCTGCTCCTGCTCGAACTCACGGCTCCAGTAGAAGTCGAGACCGATTTCGCCGATGGCGATGATGGAAGATGGAAGATGGAAGATGGAAGATTTGAGCTGCGCCAAGACATCCTTCCAGTCGGCACGGACCTCTTCGGGATGGAGGCCGAGCATGGGATAGCAATAGTCAGGATACTGACGACAGAGGTCGAGGACGGTCTGACACGACTTGAGGTCGATGCCAGGCACCAGCACCTTCGTGACACCAGCCTCTCGCGCACGGGCCACCACTTCGTCGAGGTCGGCGGTGAACTCCTCACCATCCAGATGACAATGTGTATCGATAAAGGAGAGCATCACGACTGACGGTTCATCATTTGTGCGATATACTGGCGGAGGATGGTCTTTCGCTCCTCAGGAACACTCACGCGATCGAGATACTGGCATCCCTGCTCAAAGTAATAGTTGATGCGTTCCTCGCAGAGCTGACGGATACCTATTTCATTATAGAGCTTCGTGACGGCAGCCACCTTCTCCTCGCGGTCGAAGGTCTTGGCATCGATCCAACGGGTCAGCTCGGCATGCTGCGCAGCATTGGCGCGGTTCAGGGCATTGATAAGCATATAGGTCTTCTTGTTCGACGTGATGTCGCCGCCGATGTTCTTACCAAACACCTTCGGGTCGCCATAGACATCGAGCAGATCGTCCTGCAACTGGAAAGCTAAGCCAATCAGCTCACCAGTCTTATAGAGGTTGTTCAGATCATCGGCAGAAGCGCCAGCCATGATGCCACCCATCTTCAGGGCACAAGCCAGCAGGACACTTGTCTTCAGACGGATCATCTCGATGTATTCCGCCTCGGTCACGTCGTCGCGGGTCTCAAACTCCACGTCGAACTGCTGGCCCTCACCAATCTCGAAGGTGGTCAGGATAAAGAGGTCCATCACATCCTTCAGCTTATCCGTAGGGCAGTTCTCCACCCGCTCAAAAGCCTGGAGCAGCATGGTGTCGCCTGATAGGATGGCCTGGTTGGCATTCCACTTCTTATGAACGGTCTTATGACCACGACGCATGTCGGCATGATCCATCAGGTCGTCGTGGAGCAACGTGAAGTTGTGATAGGTCTCCACACCGATGGCCTGCGACATGATGCGCTCGGGATCGTCACGATAGAGGTTGTAGGCCAAGAGCATGAGAACAGGACGGATGCGCTTGCCACCCAACGACAGCACGTAGCGTATCGGTTCGTAGAGTGTGAGTGGCTGACGGTCATAGGCGAGGTTATCCAGGGCCTCGTTCACCTTGTTGAGCAATTCTTCTGAGCTGTATAACATATTTTCCAATTTGACAATTTACAATTTACAATTTAAAGACGATGGGGATGCAGACCTGTGTGCGACAGGGTTTGGCATCCATCAGTCCGGCTTTCCACTTAGGCATGAGTTTCAACACCCGCAGGGCTTCGCGGTCGCAGGAAGGCTCGAGTTTCTTGATGACCTGCAGATTGCTGATTGTGCCATCTTTCTCGACGATAAACTGAGCCACCACCTTACCCTGTATCTTACGCTGCTGGGCCAATGACGGATAGTGCAGGTTCTTGGTGAGCCACTTCATGAACTCAACGGCACCACCAGGGTATTGCGGCAGATCCTCAACGACACGGAAATCGACAGGTTCGTCGTACATATCGACGGCCTCAGGCAGCTTCTCCTCCTCTTCTGGCTTCGGCGGTTCCTGCAGCTCAGCGGGCGTAGGTTCCACCTCTTCGGGTGGAATCTCCACATCCTCCTCCACAGGGTTTACCTCTTGAGACTTCACCTCGGGAGGAGTCTCCTCGGTAGGTTTCATCATCGGCACCTCATTCTCATCGCGGTGTAAGGGTGAGAGTTCCATCTCGGCCTCGAGATCGTCCTCCATATCGAAGAAATGCCAGCCGCTGTCGCCGCTGTTCCATTCCAGCGCGACAAACAAACAGGCCAGTACAAAGATCAGGCCCAGCAGGAAATTGGTCGTCCTGTTCATAATAAAACTGCCATTTCTTCCGTTAATATCTAAAACTGCGTGCAAAATTAAGAAAAAAAGCAGTAACTTTGCACCGAAATTAGGAATATTTAGATGAAAAGAGCCGTTTTTACCATCATTTCATTGATCAGCGCCCTTCTGACGTACGCTCAGGAGAGCCAGACGGCCTATAACTTCCTGCGTCTGCCAGTAAGTGCCCATGTGGCAGCACTCGGAGGCGACAACATCTCGATTGTAGAGGACGATGCCACCCTCATCTTCCATAATCCCGCCCTCATCAACGATGTGAGCGACCGCACTATCAACTTGAATTTCATGACCTACATGGAAGGCGCCAAAACTGCCAGTGCCGCCTTCGTAAAGGCTGCCGGAGAACGTGGCACCTGGGGTGTAAGTGCCCAATACATGGATTATGGTACGATGAAGGAAGTGAGCTGGGACAACACCCAACTGGGTGAGTTCTCGGCGCGTGACATTGCTGTGGCAGGTTCCTACGCCTATGCCCTGAGCAACCAGTTCTCAGGCGGTATCACGGCACGGTTTATCTCCTCACACATCGCCAGCTATAATTCCTTGGCCGTGGGCATCGACCTCGGACTGAACTTCTACCTAGAGGAAAGCGAACTGAGCATCTCGGCCGTTGCCAAGAATCTGGGTGGACAGGTGAAAGCCTACGACGATGAGTTTGAGCGTATTCCCTTGGACCTACAGATCGGCATCAGCAAACGGTTACTCAACTCCCCCTTGCGATTCTCAGCCACCATGAGCCGACTGAACGACTGGAGCTACGGCATCGGAAAGCATCTTGCCATCGGTGCCGACCTTATTCTCTCGCCGACCATCTACCTGGCTGCAGGTTATAATTTCCGTCGCGCCTCGGAGATGAAGGTCAGCGACAATGAGGGAGAAAGCAGTCACGGTGCAGGACTGTCGTTGGGTGGCGGTCTGTCGCTGGAACGCTTCAAACTGCACATCGGCTACGCCAAGTACCATGTCAGTGCAAATAGTCTGTTAATAAACGTATCCTATACATTATGAAGAAAATAACCATCGCCATCGACGGCCACAGCTCTTGCGGTAAGAGCACCATGGCCAAGGACCTTGCCCGTGAGGTTGGCTACATCTATGTTGACACGGGTGCCATGTACCGTAGTGTCACCCTCTATGCCCTGCGCAAAGGACTCTTCGAGGCTGACGGTAGTGTAAAGACGCAGGAACTGGAGGCGGAGATGCCCAATATCCATATCTCTTTCCAGTTGAATGCTGAGACCGGACGTCCGGATACCTATCTGAACGGAGAATGCGTGGAGAAGGAAATCCGTTCGCTGGAGGTGAGCAGTCATGTAAGTCCCATCGCTGCCATCGGTTTTGTGCGCCGTGCCCTCGTGGCCCAGCAGCAACAGATGGGAAAGGACAAGGGTGTGGTGATGGACGGACGTGACATCGGCACTGTGGTCTTCCCCGATGCCGAGCTGAAGGTGTTTGTTACCGCCTCTGCCGAGGTGCGTGCCCAGCGTCGTTACGACGAGCTGAAAGCCAAGGGCATGCCTGCCGACTTCGACGATATCCTGAAGAACGTACAGGAACGCGATTATATCGACTCCCATCGTGAGGAATCGCCCTTGCGTCAGGCAAAAGATGCCATTCTGTTAGATAACTCGCACATGACGATAGATGAGCAGAAACAATGGCTGCTCGAACAATTTAAAAATGCAACGCACTAAGGGCGTTGCATTTTTAGTATAGCGTCGCGCGCTTGCTCCATCAGCCACTTAGGCGTGGAGGTGGCACCACAGATACCCACCGTCTCAATGCCTTCGAGCCACTCCGGCTTTATTTCCTGAGAATCCTCGATGAGATGACTGTTAGGATTGACCTGCAGGCACTCGTTGAAAAGCACCTTACCATTACTGCTCTTTCGGCCACAGACAAACAGAATCAGGTCGTGGCGCGAGGCAAACTGCGAGATATTCGGCATACGGTTGGCCACCGAACGACAGATGGTATCGAAACTCTCAAAATGGGCGTCGGGGGAGATATGCGACTGGATATAGTCGATGATACGGTGGTATTCATCAAGCGACTTGGTGGTCTGTGAATAAAGATAGATATCGCGCGAGAAATCAAGACGCTCTACCTCGTCGAAGCTCTCGATGACGATGGCCGACGACTGCGTCTGACCTACAAGGCCAAGCACCTCTGCATGACCACGCTTACCGAAGATGACAATCTGACCGTTCTGACTATCATACTGGCGTTTGATGCGCTTCTGGAGCTGGAGCACCACAGGACAGGTGGCATCGATAATCTCAATGTTATTCTTACGCGCCAGTTCGTAGGTCTCAGGGGGTTCGCCATGAGCCCGCAGCAATACCTTCACATCGTGTAACTCACGCATCTCGTAGTGTTTGATGGTAACAAGTCCCATCTCTCGGAGACGGTCACACTCCATGCCGTTGTGTACGATATCACCCAAGCAATAGAGTTTATTGCCCAGCGCCAGTTCCTCCTCGGCCTTTTTAATGGCAGTGGTCACACCGAAGCAGAAGCCACTACCACTGTCAATCTCTATCTGTACCATGATTCTTCAACATATCAAAATACATATCCAGCAAATCCTGGGCAGCAACAAACGAAGTCTTCTGTCCTGCGAGAACCGTCTGCTCGGCAGGAGAGAGCTGCGCCTTGATGGCAGGATTGTTATAGAAGTTCAGGCGCAGATGCTCGTTGATGCTCTCATACATCCAGTATTTCGACTGTTCATTACGGCGATAGTCGAAGTAGCCATTGGCTTTTACAAAGTCGATATACTCATAGATCATATCCCAGATTTCCTTCACGCCTGTGCCATAGAAGCCACTATAACATAGCACCTGAGGCAGCCAGCCGCTATCGGGCTTGGGGAAGAAATGGAGGGCATTGCGGAAGTTCGTGGCGGCCATGTGACAACGGTCGACGTTATCACCATCGCACTTGTTGATGACAATGCCGTCGGATATCTCCATGATGCCACGCTTGATGCCCTGCAGCTCGTCGCCCGTACCTGCCACCTGGATCAACAGGAAGAAGTCGACCATCGAGTGACAGGCCGTCTCGCTCTGACCCACGCCTACCGTCTCGACAAAGATCTTGTCGAAGCCTGCTGCCTCACAGAGAATGATGGTCTCGCGTGTCTTACGTGCCACACCACCCAAAGAACCTGCCGAAGGACTAGGACGGATGAAGGAATCAGGATGGAGTGCCAGTTTCTCCATACGCGTCTTATCGCCCAGGATACTACCTTTCGTACGCTCACTGGAAGGGTCGATAGCCAAGACAGCCAATTTCCCCCCTTTCTCCTTCAACACATGAATGCCAAACTCGTCGATACTCGTAGACTTACCTGCGCCAGGTACACCACTGATGCCCACACGGACACTATTGCCGCTATAGGGCAGACATTTGTTGATGACCTCCTGTGCCTTGGCCTGATGGTCGGGGTTGACACTCTCTATCAGGGTTACGGCCTGCGAGAGAATGGTAACATCGCCCTTCAGTATTCCCTCCACCATGTCGGCAGCAGAAAGTTCGCGACGACGGCTACGCTTCAGATAGGGGTTGACGATGGGCGGCTGCTCAACACCATTGTTGACTTGCAAGCCTGCATATTCAGAACTGTTCTCAGGATGCTCCATACTATTCACTTTTTTATATTAATGATCACTTTCGTATGATCGGGATCATTGGTAATCATCAGGATACGCGGTTTGGTACGTACTTTCTGTAGATCGTCGGCAATACCCGTAATCTTCATCGTGGCCGTCTGCGACGGTTCCAGCTTGGTGCTGCTCAACGTGAGTTTCAGGCCACGGGTGAACATCTGCATGGAACGGATCTCAAGGGTTGTCTTGCCAGTATTCGTCAAAATAATATCAGCCGTTTTCTTCGATTTGCCTCCAAAGTCGGTGAAATCAACATCGGTAGAAGACATCTGCAACTGCGGTGCCAATGCCTTGCTCACGTCGTCGTAGTCCTTGAGGTCGGGCAGAAGGACGGCCGACACAGGCACTTCATTGTTCTGGCTCACCTTCTCACCCAACTGCTGAGCGATATAGACGGAGGTCTGATTCAGACCGAAGTCACGAAGTTTCTCAGAATTAAGTGTGATGGCAATGGTACCCGCCTTGAGCGGTTCCAGTTTCTCAGGCGTCACGAGAGCCGTCAGATAAGGGGGCAGGTGCATCACATTAGGCGTCATGGTCTTCTCGCCGTTGTTCAGGATATGAATCTCCTGCACGGGATGGTCACCTTTGTTCACATCGTCGTATTCCAGGTCGATCTTGTCGAGCAACAGGTCACCCCACGCGATAGGATACTTACCTGTAAAGTCCTCCAAATCTGCCAGAACGAGACCCTTCATCGTGAGATAGATGGGCTTATCAGAGCCATTGCTTTTAACAGCCGCCATCTTCTGGAAATGGCCCAGCATACGAGCATCGTAGGTCATCCTGATGATAAACTTCAAGTTACCATCCACTTCCTTGGGATATTCCACCGCCGTACAGCCACAATCGGGCTTGACACTCTCGATAATTAGTTTACGTTTACTCTTATTACGGAGTTCAAACGTGGCAGTGATGGGTTGCATGAATCCTGTGCGACCGGCATTAACGGTAGCGTTGGTAACTGTCAACCGCTGAGCGGTAGCAGTGAATAGTGAATAGTGAATAGTGAACAGTATCACTGTCACCCTCATTATCCACAGCCATTTCATATTCTTCATTTGTTTCATATTTATGCGGTAGCAAATTATTCACTTTTCACTATTCACTCTTCACTTCGAGTGTCAACGAGTGGGTGGTACCCTTGAACTCTGGGGCATAGGCACACTGTACAGTACAAGTACCCGTCTCGTAGGTGCCAGGACGATCGATGTAATATTCTGTCTCAACGACCCAACGGCCCTTGCGGAAGATGTCGAAGTAATAGTTCGTGGAGTTGTCACGAGGCGTGATGTAAACCCCATTGCGATAGCCACTCAACTGATTGACAGGTTCCATACAAGCTGCACGTTTGTCTAACACCTGTACGAAGTCGAGGTCACGATCGGCGATGATGGTGAGACGCACCTTCACGCGATCGCCCACAGCAAACGTCTTCTGCGGAGACAGGATCTCGCGGATCACCTTGATGCCGCTGCTGCTGTTCTCAATCTCACGCGTCTGTTGGTTGAACTGCGCATAAACAGCTCCCCAAGAGGTGCCTTCTGAGGTTTTCTCCACGGTGAAGGTCTTGCTCTCTGGCTCCACAACGGTCTTGATATAACCAAGCCCCGCCGTAGCCTTCGAATTGTCGAGGACGGTAGCATCCACCTTCATTACAGAAAGCGGAGAGGTGAGGTCAGAAAGGACCTTAGAGCCATTTAAGAAAGCATAGACGGCATTCACAGAGTTGATGGGTGTATCCCAGGCCTGTGTACGTTTCTCCTGTAAGAGCCAGCGCCGCATCTCCTGGATGGTCTGCTTGTCATCGGGTGTAATCTGCTGCATGGCCTCTACCGCCATCGTCTGCGTGGGAATCTTATAATCGTACCAGGAATAGCCGGCACGTGGGGTGTCGTAATAACGTCCCATCTCCTCACGATACACCGTAAACTCCTTCAGACTCTGCACATACTCCTGTGCTTTCTGACGGTCCTTTGGCTGAAGATTTGGCAACTTCGACCAGATCACAGCGGTCATGGCCTTTTCATAGAGTGTCTGCGACTTGATTTCCTTCCTCAACAGCGGGATGAGATAGTCGTTGGCCTTCTGCACATTGTCGGGCAATGTCCTGCCGTCGAGGGCACAGAGGTAGAGCCATTGCAAGGCCTTGAAACTGGGGAACGAGGGTTTGATACCCTTCTTCTCCATCTTTTTCATTTCCTTTACCAGTTCGATGATCTCATAGCCCATGAACTTAAATGCTTTCGAGAGCATGTTCTTGGTTTGCTGATTGGTACCAATGAGAGCATTCTGACGCACGAGCATCTCAGACACTTCCACGGTGATATAGAACGAACCCGGCATACCTGGCCACCACGACCACGAGCCGTCGCTCTTTTGGAGCGCCTCCAGTTTACCAAAGGCTGAGTTGAGACGGTTTTGCATGAGGTTGTCATCGAAGAAGTCCACCAGACGTTCTTTCTGTTCGGTCTCACGGTCGGCATCCATCACCCAAGGTGTCTCGTTGAGGATAAGGTCCTTCAATTCCTGATCCTTCTCGAGCGCACTCATCAAAGATGTTTCATCACTCTTTTCTTCCTGCCAGAGCTTGAAGACTGTCTTCACCTTTGGATTCTGGTCAACGATATACTTTCCGATGCTATTGGCATAGTAGGAGGCCATCTGTGAAATGGCATCATCATCTCTAGGTTTACCGATAGCCGGCAGGGCCTGAATCATCAGCCATGCAGGGTTATTGGTATATTCTATGGTCAGTTTCTTATTCGTCACCGGCTGTTTGTCAGCACCCGGGAAGAGGGTTGTCAGATCGATGGTCTTCGTGCCTGGTTCTATCTGGGTGAAGGGTCGCGTCACCGTCACGCGTTCTGTGGCAGGCAGGATCGGCAGATAATGCTGTTCACCATCGGAGAAACCATCACATGAGGCAATAGCCTGACAAACGAGCAATGAGGTGCCTGAAGCGACCTTAGTCATGTCCAATGCGAAGGATACAGACGTTGTACCATCGACCTCTACAGCGAAGTCTTGTTGCTGCTCGAATACCACCTGCTCCGTCATCGGATCTTTCAGCCGGAGCAGGGCCTTACCCTTCAGCGCTTTATCACCGGTGTTGAAGATCTTGGCAGCAATCACCGCCTGATCGCCCTCACGGATGAAACGGGGCATGTTGGGCTGGATCATCAGGTCTTTCTTAGCCACAGCCTCACCATTAAGCAGACCGTAACACATATCCTGCGTATGGGCAAGACCCATAAAACGCCAGGTAGTGAGACTCTCGGGCAAGGTGAACTTCAAAGCCACAGCACCCGTAGAATCCGTCGTCAGCTGGGGATAGAAGAAAGCTGTTTCGTTGAGATTCTCGCGAATCTGCACCTGATCCATCTGCAGAGACTCTGTCTCCTTGGCAGATTCTGGTGAAGGCAGCCCATTACCCACTACTCGTTTTTTGGCAACGACATCCAATTCTGCGACACGCCCCTGTAAGGATTCATCCACATCAAAGGATCCTATCGAGGCATTCACCGTAGCCATCATCGGCGCAGCTTCTTCCATCACCATCCCCGCATCCATTTTGGCACTACCTCTGGCACGGGTGCCATAAAGCATCCTTCGACTGGAATACCAGGGCGTAGGATAGATGTCATGGTCGAAATGACTGTAACGGAGTTCGCTATAGCCATAGTTCTTCAGGCTCGCAGAACCTGTTGCACTGAGGACCCAGTTAGGAGTGAACTGCCAATTGGTGGAAGGCAGCCATTGGAATGTTCTGGGATAGAAGCTCCAATTATGACGGGTCAACTGGTCGAGACTCTTATCATACAACGTAGCCATAACCATAGCGTCTACAGGTTTCCCGTCCTTAGTCACGGTGAGGGTCCACTCTTCCTGTTGTCCGGGTGTCAGCCGGTCGCGGAAGGTTGTCCATTGCAACTTCAACGTCTTGTCGGGCAGGGGTCTGCTAATCGTCTGCTGGTGATTATAGCACTTGCCATCCTTCACCCAGGCAAAGGTACACAGAATACCGTCGCCCCACTCCTCCTTATATTTTAACTTGCGATTGATAAGCGCATTCGACTGGTTGACGAAGCCCTGCTCCACCACCGTTTTGCCTGAGAAGATGCTATAGGCGATATACACATCCTTGGCCGAAGAACCTACCTGCAGAGTGACAGGCGTACCATCGTTGGGGAAACGGATATCTGAGATAAAATACCAGTCATTGGTCTCCTTGGCTGGTACCTTGTCGTCGAGCGAAAAAACGGTGAATTCATACTTGAGGGTATCCTCACCACATACTGCTTCCACATGGTGCATACCCGACTTCAGTTTCTTCGCTGTCAAATCTATCTTAGTCTGTGTCTTAACATCCTGCCATTTACCGTCGTCAAGTTTATATCTCACCTGCGCATCGATATCCTGCCCAGCGGCATTGCGCAGATGGAACGTCATCATAGGATTCTTCTCCAACAGCACTTGTTCCTCGAGGTCCACACTCAAAGCTGTCTTACGGTTACCCAACGGCAACGAGTACTCTCCAGCATGCGTCTCACCGGCACCATCCGTCACATCGGCAGTTACGATGAAGTTATAGAACATCGGATAATCGGTCTTCGGCAATGTCATCGGCACATCCACCTTAAACGTACCGTCAGGCTCTGTGATGGTTTCACCCTTTGTGATCTCCACATCCTCAGAACCGGTACCGATATAGCCACCGTCCCAATATCGCCAGTAGGAGATCCACCAGTAGGCCCTGCGTCTCACCACCCGATACTGCACCTTTGCCTCCTGAACAGGCACACCGGCATAACTCTTGGCAGTAGCCTTCACCGTCACGGTATCACCCTCCTTATAATCTTCTTTATAAGGGTCGAATTTCACCTCAAAGGTCGGTCGTTTGTATTCCTCCACCCTGAAGTTGTGTCCGCGGTTACCTAACTGAAGGGTGTATTGTCCCGTCAGTCCTGAGCTGGGCAACGTGAAGTCTGCGGCACAGACACCGTATTGGTCAGTGATCAGACGCTGTTCCTTAACCATCTTACCATTGGCATCCCTCAGGGCCAGTGTCACCTTTTGGCCAATAGTGGCCTTGTGTTCATAGCCGTTGAACACGTCATAGACGATTGCCGATGCATGAACGGTCTGTCCCGGACGATAGATAGCACGATCGGTAAAAATCACGTACTCTCGCGATTCCCTTTGACCATTATCGTTATAGCTGTAACGCATATAGTTACTCTGTTCCGGACAAGCCTGATCGGTATCGGTATAGGCAAAGACCTCCGTCCGCCTGCCATTGCCACTATAGAAGCACTGGCCTTTCGCGTCAGTCGTCAGAAGATGGGTCTTCTCAGTGGCCAGACCCGGATTCTCACGCACACGGACCGTCGCTTTAGCAATAGGTTGTCCGGTCGTGGCCTTCACTACCACAAATCGCGTAGACCCATCGGGCTGTGACTCCTCCATCACAAAGATGTCAGTCACGAAATACAGACGACGGACAACAGCGGTATTAGGGGTTGTGGAGAACTCCAGCATATACACACCTGCGGGCAGGCCCTCAATGGTCAGCGAGTCCTCGAATTGTTCGTAGGGCTGATGAGCGGAGAACTGACGTGAGGTTTCATAGACTACCTTCCCCAACAGGGGTTTGATCTTCTTGTAGCCGTACTCATAGTCGGGATTGATGTCAATGTCGCCCTTCGCCTTCACGGCATAGACCTTCAAATTCAGTCCGTTGATATTCCGGAGGTTCCTGAGGGGCAGCTGCTGGGCCTTCATCGGAGTGACAATCCGATAATTGATAACCTTGCCATCACCCCCTACAGTATACCCAGGACGGGTCAGAGCGGCCTCGTAATTCTTGAGGATATTCGACCTTTTCCAACTGCCCCATTTGTCGAGGGCTTGATGGATAAAGTTGATTTTCTCCTCTGTCGTGAACGTATCATTCTTACGATCCATCACCTGATAACGTTCGATAGCCACTTCACCGGCCTCAGACAGATCGCCATACAATTCTAGAAGCGAGTCAAACCGCTCCACTTGTGCTTTTTTATCTTCCCCCTCACTAGGTTTCACTACTTCCAATGCCATCAAACAAGCCGCAGAGCGATTACCCACCTTCTCATAGTAGTCGTGGAGCGCCTGGTAGTCGCTCAGTTCCCGACCCACGATATTCAGCAGGTCATGGCCGAACACCTTACTGTCTACACCTTGTACAACAAACGGCTCATAACTCTCGTCCTTCACCTGTGCCAACTGCTCACAGAGCTCGGGGGTGAGCACGGGTTTGTCGGGTTTCTCTCTTACCTCACCCTCTTCATCAGCCTCCGACAATCGGGGATTTTGGAGCCATACGCGCCAGAGCACCGTCTGATAGACCGTCTTCAACACTGGGTCTGTTGTGGCATCGCAACGCTGTTGGATACGATCCACGGCAGGACGAATTGAGTCCGGGGCAATGCTCTGCATCACCTGACAGGCGTTCAGTTCTGCCTTCAGCAACTGACCGTACACCTTCTCCTTCGTAGCCTTCTCTACAATCTGCTGGAGAACCTTATATTGCGACTGCGGAAGATCCTTACTCTCTGCCTCCGAGGCCTTCTTCCACAAGGCAGAATACGATGTCTGCCCCCAACTCAAAAACGGCATAAACAATGATATAATTAGCAAAAAAAAACTCTTTTTCATACGCTTACGCATTAAACTCCATGCAAAGATAAAGATTTTCTTTCAATATACTTTGACTTTTAGAGATTTTTATATATCTTTGTGCCATGATTAACCAACAACTATTGAATCCTAAGAGCATCGTTGTTATCGGCGGCTCTAACAACGTACATAAGCCAGGTGGCTCTATTGTGCGCAATCTGATTAATGGTGGTTACAATGGAACCTTGCGCATTGTAAACCCCAAGGAAGACGAAGTGCAAGGTATCAAGGCTTTCCACGATGCCCGTGAGATACCCCCTACCGAACTGGCAATCTTGGTGGTGGCAGCGAGGTTCTGTCCCGACTATGTGGAGCTGCTGGCAAAGGAGAAACAGACGCGCGCCTTCATCATTATCTCTGCAGGCTTCGGCGAAGAGACAAAGGCGGGTGCCGAACTCGAACAGCGTATTCTCGACACCTGCGAGCAGTATGGTGCCGCCCTTATCGGTCCTAACTGCATCGGCCTTCTGAACCGCAACCACCACAGCGTGTTCACCCTGCCCATTCCAAACCTCGACCCCAAGGGTGCCGACTTCGTCAGCGGCAGTGGCGCAACAGCGGTATTCATTCTGGAGAGTGCCGTTATCAAAGGTCTTCAGTTCAACAGCGTATGGTCGATAGGCAACGGCAAACAGATCGGTATCGAGGATGTGCTGCAGTATATGGACGAGAACTTCAACCCCGAGACCGATTCGAAGGTGAAACTGCTCTATATCGAGAACATCAGCAATCCCGACAAGCTATTGTTCCATGCCAGCCGTTTGATCCGCAAAGGCTGTCGCATAGCTGCCATCAAGGCAGGTTCTTCTGAGAGCGGAAGTCGTGCTGCCTCCTCGCATACGGGTGCCATCGCCTCCAGCGACTCTGCCGTCGAAGCCCTCTTCCGTAAGGCAGGCATCGTACGCTGCTTCAGTCGTGAGGAACTCACCACCGTAGGTTGTATCTTCACCCTACCACCACTGAAGGGAAAGAATTTCGCCATCGTCACCCATGCAGGAGGCCCTGGTGTCATGCTTACCGATGCCCTCTCTAAAGGCGGGCTCAATGTTCCCTCTCTGATTACACCGGGATCTCCGGAAGATCCGGACAGTCCTGCCCAAGAACTGAAAGCCAAGCTTTTCCCAGGCTCCTCAGTCGCCAATCCCATCGATTTCCTGGCAACGGGAACGCCAGAGCAGTTAGGAACGGTTATCGACTACTGTGAGAACAAGTTTGACAATATCGATGCCATCGCCGTCATCTACGGCACGCCTGGTCTCACCCAACTCTATGAGGCCTACGATGTGCTCGACAGGAAAATCCGTGCATGCAAAAAGCCCATCTTCCCCATCCTACCCAGTCTACATACCGCTGGTCCTGAGGTGGCGGAGTTCCTAAAGAAAGGACACGTAAACTTCAGCGACGAGGTAACATTGGCCACAGCGCTGAGTCAGATTATGAAGACCCCACAAGCCTCACGCTTCGAGGTGGAGCTCTACGGTGTCGATGTATTGCGCCTGCACCAAATCATCAGCGGGATCAATGAGAACGGCTTTATCTCCCCCGACCTTGTACGTCAGATCCTCTCCTGTGCAGGAATACCCCTCGTGCCAGAAATGGTGAGCACTTCTAAGGAAGAACTGACAACTTTTGCAGAAAAGATAGGGTTCCCTGTCGTGGCC
Source organism: uncultured Prevotellaceae bacterium (assembly GCA_902785945.1). Lineage (GTDB taxonomy): Bacteria > Bacteroidota > Bacteroidia > Bacteroidales > Bacteroidaceae > Prevotella. Next base: position 66,592 of record CADAAR010000021.1, on the reverse strand, counting down.
AAGGTGGTAGGACCTGTTCATAAGAGTGATGTGGGCGGTGTAACCCTCAACATTCGCACGCCCGAGCACCTAGCCCTTGAGTTCGACCGCATGATGAAGATTGAGGGAGCCACGGGTGTGATGATTCAGAAGATGCTTAAGGGTACGGAACTATTCATTGGCGCCAAGTACGAGGAGCGTTTCGGTCACGTCGTACTCTGCGGCCTAGGCGGTATCTTTGTCGAGGTACTGAAGGATGTATCCTCCGGTCTGGCCCCGTTGGGCTATGACGAGGCCTATTCGATGATCCACTCCCTGCGCGGCTACAAGATCTTAAAAGGTACACGTGGTCAACAGGGCATCAACGAAGAGAAATATGCCGAGATCATCGTCCGTCTCTCCACCCTCCTTCGCTTTGCCACGGAGATCAAGGAGATAGACATCAATCCTCTGCTTGCCGATGGCTCTGATGTGATCGCTGTCGATGCCCGCATCCTCATCGAGAAATCATAACAATATTATCTTGCTTAATCATAACACTATTCTCTAAAAGATTTGGTGTTATGAGAATATGTTCGTAACTTTGCATGCAATAACGATAAAAAACAATCGAAACAATGGAGCAACAGAAACGTTACGGTCATTTCGACGACCAGCACCGCGAGTATGTCATCACAGACCCGCAGACACCGTGGCCTTGGATTAACTATCTGGGCAATGAAGACTTTTTCTCACTGATCAGCAACACTGCTGGTGGCTACTCTTTTTATAAGGATGCCAAATTCCGTCGCATCACCCGCTATCGCTACAATAATGTACCCATGGATAATGGTGGCCGATACTTTTATATCAAAGATGGCGATACTGTTTGGAATCCGGGATGGAAGCCCTGTAAGACACCACTCGACTTCTATGAGTGTCGTCATGGTATGAGCTACACCCGTATCACAGGACGAAAGAATGGTGTTGAGGCCAGCGTGCTGTTTTTTGTGCCACTGAAGAAATGGGCTGAGGTACAGAAGCTCACACTGAAGAACGAGAGCAATGAAGAAAAGAAGCTGAAGCTGTTCTCATTCGAAGAGTGGTGCTTGTGGAATGCGGCTACAGATATGGAAAATTTCCAGCGTAATTTCTCAACTGGTGAGGTTGAGATTGAGGGTTCTACCATTTATCACAAGACTGAATATCGCGAGCGTCGCAACCACTACGCTTTCTATCATGTCAACGCTCCCATTCAGGGCTTCGACACCGACCGCGAGACATTTGTAGGACTATACAACGAGTTTGCCGATCCACAGGTAGTGATGGAAGGTAAGCCCCGTAATAGTCATGCCCACGGATGGAGTCCTATCGCTTCGCACTATATCGAGGTAACACTGAAGCCAGGCGAGTCAAAAGATTATATATTCCTCCTCGGCTATATCGAAAATGAGCAGGATGAGAAATTTGAGGCCCCACAGGTCATCAATAAGAAAAAGGCACACGCCCTCATCGCCGAACTCGACACTACTGAGAAGGTGGATAAGGCATTCGATGAGCTATGTGAGTATTGGGATGCACTCCTTAATATATATAAGGTGAAGACCGGTAATGATAAGCTCGACCGCATGGTGAATATCTGGAACCAGTATCAGTGTATGGTCACTTTCAACTTCTCTCGTTCGGCATCATTCTTCGAGAGTGGTGTAGGTCGTGGCATGGGATTCCGCGACAGCAATCAGGACCTGGTAGGTTTCGTACATCAGATTCCACCTCGTGCTCGTCAGCGCATCATCGACATTGCTTCCACGCAGTTCCCCGATGGTGGTTGCTACCACCAGTATCAGCCCCTCACCAAGCGTGGCAACAATGATATCGGCGGCGGTTTCAACGATGACCCCTGCTGGCTCATCTTCGGTACCGTGGCTTATATCAAGGAGACGGGCGACTTCTCAATTCTCGATGAGATGGTGCCATTCGACAATCAGCCAGGATCGGAGGTAACGCTGTTTGAACACCTGAAGATCTCGATGGACCACGTCATCAAGAATCTTGGTCCGCACATGTTGCCACTGATAGGCCGTGCCGACTGGAACGACTGTTTGAACCTCAACTGCTTCTCTTGGGACCCCAACGAATCATTCCAGACCACTGAGAACGTGAGCGAGGGCACCAAGGCAGAGAGCTTGATGATTGCAGGTCTGTTCGTCGTCACAGGTAAGGACTACGTCGCCCTGTGCAAGAAGATTGGTAAGGACGACGAAGCTGCCCGCATGCAGAAGGCTGTCGATGCTATGATTGAGGCTGTGAAGAAGCATGGCTGGGACGGCGAGTGGTATCTGCGCGCATACGACTTCTATGGCAACAAGATAGGTAGCAACGAGTGCGAGGAGGCCAAGATTTTCATCGAGAGTCAGGGATGGTGCACCATGGCAGAAATCGGCGCTGAGGATGGCATGGTTGCAAAGTCGCTTGATTCATGTAAGAAGTATCTGGAGTGCGAGCACGGTATGGTGCTTAACAATCCTGCATTTACCAAGTACATCTACGAGTATGGTGAGATTTCGAGCTACCCCGAGGGCTACAAGGAAAACGCTGGTATCTTCTGCCACAACAATCCTTGGGTCATTATTGGTGAGTGTCTCGCAGGTCGTGGCAACGATGCCTGGAGCCATTACGCCAAGATACTTCCCAGCTATGTTGAGGAGAAATACCAGACACTGCACAAGGTAGAGCCCTATGTAAACTGTCAGATGGTAGCCGGTAAGGATGCCTTCAAGCCTGGTGAGGGTAAGAACTCCTGGCTCACAGGTACAGCTGCATGGATGTGGTATACCGTCTCAGAGTTTATCCTCGGTATCAAACCCGACTATGATGGTATCCGCATCGACCCATGTCTGCCCGAGACAGCTAGCGACTACACAGTGAATCGCAAGTTCCGCGATGCTGAGTACGAAATCACCATCCATCCGAACGGTGCACAAAAGGGTGTGAAATCCATTACTCTCGATGGTAAGGCTATCGATGGCACGGTGATTCCATATTCTGCCGGCAGACACACCGTCGAAGTCACGATGTAAGAAATATCCCTCCGCTATATCGTGAATCTGATATAGGTGCGATCGTCGAAGGAGCGGTTGCCGGGGGTAAAAGCTTTGGTGGCTTTAAAGTCGCCGATATTCAGGGGGTCCGTTTCGCGCTGATGGCGCAAACGGACCTCTGATGCTTCCAGGGTGGTACAAAGGAAGGGATAGCCGTCGCTGGCGAGCACAATCTCATGAGGACGGAAATCGAGGGGGACCACTGGCACCAGTTGTTCGGGGATGCGGAAACCGTCGACGACGGAATAGGTAACATTCTGACCTTTCATCTCCTGTAACATACGTGGAATGATGGCAGCGCGAGCCTCGTCATTGGTCAGGAGTTCTTCCTGGGTCTTACCTAGTGCCAGCAGTTCTCTCACCTTTGCTGCCCGCATCTCAGCTAATGTCTGTTCATAGGGCTTGGGGTTCTCAAGGAGTTCGCCATCCAACAGACACTGACAGTCGCCAATCATCCATATCTCTCGACGCAAACGGGAAAAGACAATCACTGAAGCCGTCATCCGCTCTTCTGGATGATCAACCAGCTCGGCCAACCGTTTCTTTCCGTAATGCTTATTGACAGCACGGGTCACACCAAGACAAAACTGATGACTCGAGATATCAGCAGGCATCTTGCGAATATAGCGCGAGATAATCTTCATGGCATAGCGGCCGTTACTCATGAAGAGAGAATAACGGCGGCTAGCTTTCGAGGTGGAGCCATCGATTACGGCAATGAAATCGCGGGTGACGACGAGGCCGTCCTCGCTTTTCTTTTTAGGGTTCTTCGCAATCAGGCTCTGCTCGATGATATGATTAGAATTCATATCCGAGATTGAGATAGAAGTACGGCTTCTTGGTGCGGTTACTGTAGCCCAGGGTGGCACCAACAGGACCGAACATGGTATTGTAATAGAAGGCGCCCTGTACACCGAGCAATGTCCGATAGTCCAAGAGTTCTTTCACCTTGGCAGCTTTCTGGGCACCAGCAACGCGGAGCAGCACGAAGGCACTACGACCAATGCGCTGCTGTGCCTGTAGCTGGGCGGCCACGAACTGACGTTCAACAGATTCCAGGTTGCCAATGCCAGCGAAGGGCATCTGCTGCTCAATATAATGACCGAACCACTCGCCACCAATGGTATTACCAAAGACCGGTGGAACGATGGAACCGAAGAGCAGACGACCATAGAGCATCGGCTGGAGGGTGAAACGCTCGCCAAAGGTAAACGACATTCGCCAGTCGGCACTAAGATCGCTCATTCCGGTCTTTTTCCCTATCTCCGTACCGTCATCTGCATACTCGTTGAGCTTGGCGAAATTATTGGTCAGATAGGCATACTCAGCCTTAAAGCGGGCACCACGCGTCGGGAAGTACCAGTTGTCCTCACTGTTGTAGTTCAGTCGGGCACGGTAGCTGATGAGGTGTTCGTTCTTGAGCGTCACCCTTCGGGATGACTCCGCAACAAGTGCGTCACGGTAGTGCATATAATCCCAGCGTAGACCGAACTGGATGTTGAAGTGCCGGAAATCATTATTGAAAGGTATCAGTTCACCCTGGAACTGATTAAATAATATATTGTACGCACGATCGCCTTCCAAAAACACATCCATGTCGTTACGACGGAACTCGTAGCTGAGTGTGGGTCGTGTGAAACTGCGCGGGTGGATGGTCAGCTCGGCACGCGTCTTCAGACGCTTGCCTAATCGCACAGTGATGTCGGTGCTCATCGGTATAGCGGTCTTAAACGGGATTTCGAGACCCAGCTGTACAGCGGCATACTCTTCGGAGTCATAGCGGAAACCAGCATGGAACTGTACCGACTTACGCTCACCAGCCGAAAGAATGACACGCACACCGTCAGCCTCTTTCCACTTTTTGTCCTCGTCGTTATATCTCGAACGGGGGGCTACCTTAGGCAGTTTCATAGGCAGGATGTTACATTCTGCCGTCTGGTAGAACAAGTCCACACGCATCGAAGTGGTGAGTTCCTGTTCCAGCTTGGCGTCGATGTAGTCTTTCATCGGTGTCAGATGGAACTTCTGACGGAGGAAAGCCTCATCCTGCGGCGTCATATTCTCAAAGCTGACTTCAAGGATGCGGTGCTTCTCGGTCATCACCTGAGGGCGCAGCGGATGCAGAATCTCAGGACGGAAGTCGGGCTTGACGCCGATGCGTGCCTTCAGGGCCATAATCTGGTCCCAGTGGCGCATGGCCTCCTCTTCGCCACGACGTACGAGGGTATCGATGGCCTCCAACGAGAAGCTCGCAGCATTGTAGCCCTTAGTGTCAACGGCCATGTGCAGGTCGGTCATCTTGATGTTATCATCGACCTTGTTCTTACAGTTCACGTCGATGATCTGACTCAGAATGCTCATGGTACCACCCATGTCGTCGGCTTCCTTCGGAGGTCCTTGCACGGTGACGCCAATCACGATCTCAGCGCCCATCTCACGAGCGATATCCACAGGATAGTTATTCTTCAGACCGCCATCAACCAACACCTTATCGCCAATTCTCACGGGCGAGAAGGCAGCGGGAATAGCCATCGAGGCACGCATGGCCTGTGGCAGTCGTCCACTATGGAAATCCACCTCTTCATTGGTAATGATATCCGTTGCCACACAGGCAAAGGGAATGGGCAGCTCGTTGAAGTCGAGCGAATCGGTAAAGCCCACACAGAGTTGCTGGAAGAGTTCTGCCAGGTTCTTGCCCTTGATGATACCGCCCGCATTCTTATCCTTCTTGCCAAGCGTCAAGCCCGTGCTGAAGAAATAAGTATTCTGCTTCTTGCGGTCGCTAAGACTCTGATTACGCAAGTCTTCCTTATCGGTAATCACATAGCTCCAGTCCTGTACACGAACCATAGAATCGAGCGAATGAGAATTGTAACCGATGGCATAGAGTCCGCCGATAATACTACCCATCGATGTGCCAGTGATATAGTCGACGGGGATGCCCGCTTTTTCCAACACTTTCAGCACACCGATATGGGCCATGCCTTTGGCACCACCACCACTCAATACTACAGCCACCTTTTTCCTCGGCGGTTCTTTACTCTCTTTCTCCTCTTGAGCGCTCACCATGCCACAAATCAGCACGGCTGCCAATATCATGATTATCTTTTTCATCGCTGCAAAGGTAGTAAAAATTTCACAAACCACAATGCTTCAACCACTGACAAAACGACACAAACATCTGTCTTTATGTCAGTTTATTCTATTCGGCACAGGCTTTGTTGCTTTTTTATCAAAACATAGGAGGACAAAATTATGACATTAGACAAATTTACAATCAAAGCACAGGAGGCCATTCAACAGGCAGTTAACACTGCACAGTTGAACGGTCAGCAGGTCATAGAACCTGTACATATACTCAAGGGTATATTGGAGAAGGCGAAGGACGTAACGAACTTCATCTTCCAGAAACTCGGTGTGAACGCCCAACAGATAGACATGCTTGTGGACAGCGAAATCAAGCATCTGCCGAAGGTACAGGGCGGACAACCGTATCTCTCGAATGATAGTAACAATGTACTCGTGCGTGCCCAGGAGCAATCGCAGAAGATGGGCGACGAGTTTGTAAGCGTGGAACCGATATTGCTGGCGTTACTGAACGTAAACTCGACAGCCTCGAGAATCATGAAGGATGCAGGCTGTACGGAGAAGGACATGCTGAAGGCCATTCAGGAACTGCGCCAAGGACAGAAAGTGCAATCGCAATCCGCCGATGAAAACTATCAGAGCCTCGAAAAGTATGCCAAGAATCTCGTAGACCTCGCACGCAAGGGTAAGCTCGACCCAGTGATTGGTCGTGATGATGAGATCAGAAGGCTGTTGCAGATTCTGAGTCGTCGAACAAAGAACAACCCGATTTTGATTGGTGAACCTGGTACAGGTAAGACCGCTATCGTTGAGGGTCTGGCAGGACGTATCGTGCGTGGCGACGTACCAGAGAACCTGAAGGACAAGCAGCTCTACTCGCTCGATATGGGTGCACTGGTGGCCGGTGCGAAGTATAAGGGTGAGTTTGAGGAGCGTCTGAAAAGCGTCATCAACGAGGTGACGAAGGCTGAGGGGCGCATCATCCTCTTCATCGATGAGATCCACACCCTCGTGGGTGCTGGCGGTGGTGAGGGGGCAATGGATGCTGCTAACATCCTGAAACCTGCGCTGGCGCGTGGCGAACTCAGGGCTATCGGCGCCACCACACTTAATGAATACCAGAAGTACTTCGAGAAGGACAAGGCCCTCGAACGCCGATTCCAGACAGTGATGGTAGATGAGCCGGATGAGCTCTCAGCCATCTCTATCCTGCGAGGCTTGAAAGAGCGCTACGAAAACCATCACAAGGTACGTATCCAGGATGATGCCTGTATCGCCGCCGTACAACTCTCTGAGCGTTATATCAGCGAACGATTCCTTCCTGATAAGGCCATCGACCTGATGGACGAAGCAGCCGCAAAATTAAGAATGGAGCGTGACAGTGTCCCTGAAGAGCTCGATGAAATCACGCGTCGCTTGGCCCAGCTCGAAATCGAACGTGAGGCCATTAAGCGCGAGGGCGATGAGCTCAAGATTGCGCAATTGGATAAGGACATTGCCGAGCTGCGCGAACAGGAAACCCAGTTCCGTGCTAAGTGGGAAGGTGAGCGCCAGCTCATCAACAAAATCCAACAGGACAAGCAGGAAATGGAGAACCTGAAGCTGGAGGCCGACCGTGCAGAGCGCGAGGGCGACTATGGTAAGGTGGCGGAGATACGCTACTCAAAGCTAAAGGCCCTGGAAGATGATATCAAGGCCATCCAACAGCAACTGGCAACAGCCCAGAATGGCGACTCGCTGGTGCGCGAGGAGGTGACGGCTGATGATATCGCAGAAGTCGTCTCCCGCTGGACAGGCATCCCCGTCACACGTATGATGCAGAGCGAACGCGAGAAGCTGCTACATCTGGAGGAGGAACTGCATAAGCGTGTGATTGGTCAGGACGAGGCCATCACGGCTGTCTCTGATGCCGTACGCCGCTCGCGTGCTGGTCTGCAGGATCCCAAACGACCGATTGCCTCGTTCATCTTCCTCGGTACCACGGGTGTCGGTAAGACGGAACTCGCCAAGACCCTCGCCGACTACCTCTTCAACGACGAGACGATGATGACGCGTATCGATATGAGTGAGTATCAGGAAAAGTACAGTGTCTCCCGTCTGATTGGTGCGCCTCCGGGATACGTAGGCTACGATGAGGGTGGTCAGCTGACAGAGGCTGTGCGCAGAAAGCCGTATAGCGTGGTGCTCTTCGACGAGATCGAGAAGGCCCATCCAGATGTATTCAACATTCTGTTGCAGGTCTTGGATGATGGACGACTGACGGACAACAAGGGTCGTACCGCCAACTTCAAGAACACCATCATTATCATGACCTCGAATGCCACGCGGGAGCAACTGCGTAGCACAATGCGACCAGAGTTCCTCAACCGTATCGACGAGATCATCACCTTCACGCCGCTCACGAAGGAACAGATTGCCGATGTGGTTCGTCTGCAGATGAAGAAGGTAACGGATATGCTGGAGCCACAGGGTATCCGTCTCGAGTGCACACCTCAGGCTATTGCTTACCTCGCAGAGGAAGGCTACGATCCCGACTTCGGAGCACGCCCCGTGAAGCGCGCCATTCAGCAGTATGTACTCAATGATCTCTCGAAGAAACTACTCGCCGATGAGGTCGACCGTGACAAACCGATCATCATTGATGAGTTTGGAGAAGGATTGGTGTTCCGCAATTAGCGGAACACCTTTTTTATGGTGCCGTCGGAGTATCTGACGATATAGATGCCTCGCGAGGGGGTCGTAACCAAGTGCCCCTGAAGATCGTAAATGGCCACGGGGATGGCCTCAGGAGAAACAGTAGTGATGGCATCAGGGCTATCAGAAAAGTGAAAACTAATCAGACCATTGTTCTCCCGAATCTGCGTGATGGGCTTACCCATGAAGAGGCTGCCATCGCTACGGGCATGATATAAGGCAGCCGCCGGTGTGGTGGTATCAGTGAGGGCATCATGAACCACCCCCAAACTGTCGGTATAGGGATAGGCCGTATATTGCAAACGAATGCTGCGACCATCCTCGTTATACCTATTTTTCTTTCCATAGATGCCTTGGTAATAGTTGAAGTCAAGACCATCGGCATGGAAAAGATCATAACGATGGTGATTGAGGACGCTATTGACATCATTCCCGATCCAGGCAGTATAATTGTAGTCTACATGCGCCACCACCAGTCCATGCCCGGGGAGCATCAGGTCCCACCCCACTTGCTGACGGTTCTCCAGAAGGTAAAACTCATCAGAGTAGGCATCGTTAACGATGCGATAGGCAAGACCGCTCTGATCGAACGCTGGCATATCGGTGACATCTCTGGAGGTGGTGAGGTCGACAGGTGTCTGCCAATTCAACAGTTCCCTTTCATGACAGGAAAGATTGACGGGACACCAGCCATCGCCGGAATAGTTACCACCATCCATCAAGTCCCATTCGTCGACCACAGAGTACTCTTCGCCCGCAGTGGGATAGAGGTCTGGGATACCGAAGGTATGGCAATATTCATGGATGATGGTACCGATACCAGCGGATTGGTTGTTTGACCACAGTTCATTACTAGCCGAATAATACCTCACAGAGACGCCATCAACTTTCGCAAACGAATTGCCCGTATTTGGCCAGATACATCCTTTAACAATGTCCTTACTCTCGTTGCCGCCATAGCCGGCATAGATTAATATGACGGCATGGACCGAACCTTTACCATCCCAATCGTAGACGGAGAAATCCACCAGTTCGTCAGCGGCCTTCACAGCAGCATAGATCTGTGATCCACCTTTATTCTCACTATTATTAGAAGACTTCTGCTTCGTCGACAACTTGACAGGGCCAATGATATCAAACTGTACATTGAAAAGCCCATTCGACTGCGCCCGGAAATAGTCTGCCACACAACCAGGACCCACGCCGAGGTTATAACCCTGCTCATTGAACATCCGGTCATAGAACTCCCTGGGATCATCCCAACTGAAATCACAATCAGCAAAAGAAAACAGGACCACCGGTATGCGATAAGTCTTATGGTCGTCCCAAGGTGCTTCAGGCACCTCCCCAACAGGACTCGTCTCCTGATGACGTTCAAAGGTGAGCACTGAGCCATCACGCATCCGATGGGTGATGTAGCCTCCTGCAAAGACAGAAGGCACTATGGCACTAAACACGAGGAGGATGAACCATTTTCTCATTTGACAACGACCTTACGACCCTCAACGATATAAATGCCCTTCTTCTGAGGACGGTCAGACAACTGACGACCCAGCAAATCATACCATTTCTGAGAAACAGCAGAGGGGCGCTCCACATGATGTATCGCTGAGGCATCATCCATAAAGTCGAAGGAGGCCAAGCCCTCACTGTCGACAGTAATGTTGAACAGGGGTTTCGACATCAACTTGGTGCCATCAGAACGCTCGTGCCACAATTGTGCAGCAGGCTCAGAGGTATCCGTCAGACAATCGTTGTCATAATAGGGATAAGCCCAGCCTGACTCTTTATAGGAATCGTTAGCCGGAATGATGACATAATGCCGCTTAGTGTTGCTATTAACAATGGCATTTAGATCATACGACGCCCATAATGACTCATCGTAATCGATATGGAAGACAATCACGCCAGAACCAGGCAGCTTTGCATCAAACCCTGTAGGTTGACGATTCTCAACAATGTAGTATTCGCTGGGATAATCGTCATTGCGGATCAAATAGGCCTTTCCCTCCTCGCTGAGGGCAGGAATACCTGTAATCGTCACAGGTTCTTTCAATTCGATGGGTTCAAGCCATCCCATCAGCCAACGCTCATGGGCAGAATAGCCAGCAGGACAATAACCCTTGTCGTTCATATTGCCATAGTCCATCAGATCCCAGCTGCCCACATACTTCGTTTGGTACTCATAGAAATCAGGGAATCCGAAACAATGGGTGTACTCATGACAGATGGTGCCAAACGTGCTCGTGTTAATTCCAGTGGCCTTCTCCTGCACGGCACAATAGACATCGACGATATAGGTCTCGCCATCCTTCTCAAACGAACGGGCATCGCGGTGATCTTTGGGATCTGCCGTCGTCAGGTCAAGATGCTCACTGAGTCGCCACTGATGGGGCCAGATGGAATTTTCACCACCACCGTCATTCATGCCCAAACCTGCATAGACGAAGAGCAGTTGGTTGATATAGCCGTCACCATTCCAGTCGTAAAGGCTCCAGTCGATGTCGCGTGTCAACAGCACATCGAGGGCATCTTCTACCAGGTATTGGGAGTTCTCATCTTCAGAAGCCGTACTGCGGTATTTCCTACAGGAATCAACCTCGACATATTGCAGGTCGAAGACTACATCAAACTGACCATAACTCTGATCATAGAAATAGTCATGTACAGAACCGTAGAACGGCGGTTCCGAGAGATACTCGGTGTTGAAAATCTTATCCCACTCCGCCATCGTAGCAGCCTCATCACCCCTGAACTGATAGTCCTTGAACGAAGCAAGTACCACAAGCTGATGACGAGTGCCTATATAGAAGTCACCGCCACAATGGTATTCAGGATGCTGGGCACGACTAGTAGCCGTCACCTGACGCGGTGTCCCTCGTCTGCACCCCATAGGACGTATAATATCCTCTGCTGCTGCCGTCAATGTGACAAGCAGCAGCAGAATCAATGCGATAGCAGACCTTTCACTATTCACTATTAACTATTCACTCGGGCACCAAGGTTTCAGCGTCTTGAAGAAGTCATTACCCTTGTCATCCACGAGGATGAAGGCGGGGAAGTCTTCGACGTCGATCTTCCAGACAGCCTCCATGCCGAGCTCAGGATACTCAACGCACTCGATGCTCTTGATCGAGCTCTGTGAGAGCACAGCAGCCACACCACCGATGCTACCCAGATAGAAACCACCATACTTCTTACAAGCCTCTGTCACCACGTCGCTACGGTTGCCCTTGGCAATCATCACGAGTGAAGCACCATTGGCCTGGAACTCATCCACGTAAGGATCCATACGGTTGGCCGTGGTGGGACCCATCGAACCACAGGGATAACCCTCTGGTGTCTTGGCAGGTCCGGCATAGAGCACAGGATATTTCTTGAAGTAGTCGGGCAATCCCTCGCCGGCATCGAGACGGGCCTTCAGCTTGGCGTGAGCGATGTCACGGGCCACGATGATGGTGCCCTTCAGGTTGACACGGGTAGAGACGGGATACTTCGACAGTTCCTTGCGGACGGCATCGATACCCTCACCCAGGTCGATGGTAATGGTGTTGGCACCCTCACCGGCCTTGGCATACTCAGCAGGAATCAGCTCAGAGGGGTTCGAGTCCATCTTCTCCAACCAGATACCATCGGCATTGATCTTCGCCTTGATATTACGGTCGGCAGAGCAGCTGACACCCATACCGATAGGACAGCTGGCACCATGACGCGGCAGACGGATCACGCGGATATCGTGAGCCAGATACTTACCGCCAAACTGAGCACCGAGACCAATCTTATGAGCCTCCTTGAGGAGCTTCTCCTCGAGATCGACATCACGGAAGGCACGACCGGTCTCATCACCCGTGGTGGGCAGACCGTCGTAGAACTTGATGCTAGCCAACTTCACGGTCAGCAGGTTCTTCTCAGCTGATGTACCACCAATCACAAATGCAATGTGGTATGGAGGACAAGCAGCTGTACCCAGACTCTTCATCTTCTCTACCAGGAATGGGATGAGTGTACCCTCGTTTTGGATAGTGGCCTTGGTCATAGGATAGAAGTAGGTTTTGTTGGCCGAGCCACCACCCTTGGCAACCATCACGAACTTATACTCAGCACCCTCGGTAGCCTCGATGTCAATCTGTGCGGGGAGGTTGCAACGGGTGTTCACCTCGTCGTACATGTTCAGCGGCGCATTCTGCGAGTAGCGCAGGTTGTCCTGTGTGAAGGTGTTGAACACACCCAGACTCAGGGCTTCCTCATCCTCGAAACCGGTCCATATCTGCTGTCCCTTCTCACCGTGGATAATAGCCGTACCCGTGTCCTGACAGAACGGCAGGATGCCACGGGCAGCCACCTCGGCATTGCGCAGGAACTGCAGGGCCACATACTTATCATTTTCTGAGGCCTCAGGATCATTCAGGATCTTTGCCACCTGGAGGTTATGTTCACGACGCAACATGAATTCCACATCGTGGAAGGCCTGCTGGGCCAAGAGCGTCAGGGCCTCCTTTGAGACCTTAACGATTTGCTTTCCTTCAAACTCGGCGGTTGTCACGCCTTCTTTCGACAACAGACGATACTCCGTCTTGTCCTCGCCCACCTGAAACATCGGGGCGTACTTGAATTCTACATTCTTTGCCATATTTGTATTTATTTAGTTAATATCCAAACACCTCTTGAGTTGTAAGTCTACGGATGGGCCCTATCTTTTCGAGCGACTTCATGTCAAGCTCCTTCTCATCACCGAGGATAATGTAACGATAAGGCTTGTTGGCGATTCGCTGTTTAGCGAAATCCACCACATCCTGAAGGGTGAGTTGTGGCAGCTGCTCATAGATCTTGGCATTCAAATCATAGTCAATGCCCAGTTTCTGGGCAGCGATATAATTCCAGATAATGCCCATCTTATTAGTGCGATTGCTGGCCAACTGCTTGGTCAGTGCCTCCTTGGCTATCTTGAATGCAGCCTCGCTGGCAGGCATCTCGTTCATAATCTCGTTGAAATGGTTCACGGCGTCCATCATCTTGTCGTTCTGGGTAATGATATGTGTCATAAACGACTCCTTACGTCCCTTTACTGTCGGACGGTTGTAAATGGCATAGGCATTATAAGCCAGACCACGTGTCTCACGCATCTCCTGGAAGACAATACCGTTCATGCCACCGCCAAAGTACTCATTAAACAGTGCGCGTACAGCACTCTCGTCAGGATTCCAGTCGCGACCTTCGTTATGGTACATGCGCATGTAGATGTTCTTGGCCTCGTAAGGTGCAATCCATATCTCGTTCTCATTTGCCAACTGATCGAGATAAGGTTTGTTCTCGATGGCCGGTTTCAGATCCTTGGCAAATAGCTTGCTGACTGACTCAGAAACCTTAGCCTCATCCTGCGGACCATAGTAGAGCACCTTATGCTGATACTGGCTCAGACCCTTCAACAGATCCACAAACACCTGAGGATCCGTTTCCTTGAGTTCCTGCTCCGTCATCATATCACGATAGGCGTTATGCTCGCCCTGAGCACCATATCTATAAAGGAATTCGAAGTAGTTACGCTGATTCTTCTTTACGTCAGCCCTCGTCTTCAGGATCACGCCTACCATCTGGTCATAGGCATCCTTATCCACCTTGGCATTTTGCATCACATCCTGCATCAGGGCAATGGCAGCCTCCATATTCTCGCTGAGTCCATACAGACTGACATTGATATTCTCAGCAGCCACACTTACCGAGCAGTCGCAAGCCAGTTCATAGAACTTCTGACGGACGTCAGCGGCTGAAAGCTTGTCGGTTCCCAGATAGTCGAAATAGTCAGATGCCACATCATACCGGCGGTCAGCACTCTGGCCAAAGTCGTACTGGAACACCAGTTCAAACAGTCCGTTGGTATTATTCTTAACGTAGTAGAGGGGCTGGTCGTTATCCGTCTTGCTGATCTTCAGATCCTTCTGATAGTCAAGGAACTTAGGCTGGATAGGATCCACCTTAGCCTCCTGAACAGCCTTCACGAAATCACTTATCTGGTCACGGTTAGCCTGGATAGGCGTGATGGCCGGCTTGTCTATCTTCTTCTGATTCGTGTCGATGCCCTGCCTCTTAAACACGGTGACATACCCCTCAGTGAAGAAGCGGTTGGCAAAGTCTACCAGTTCCTGCTTGGTAATCTTCGAGATACGGTCGATCTTGCCCACTTCCTGCTGCCAGTCAATCTCATTGATAAAGGCATCCACGAACATATCTGCCCTACCCTCGTTGCTCTCCATCAGCTCATAGTGGTTACGCTTCATGTTATTGATGATGCTAGGCAACAGGTTGTCGGGGAAGTCGCCTTTCTTCAGTTTGTCAATCTCTGCCAGCATCAGACTGCGCACCTCTTCAAGCGACTGACCTTCCTTAGGAGTACCCATCAGGATAAAGCCTCCGTGGTCGTGCATCAGTTCTGGCGTGGCGAAGGCACGCTGCACCTTCATCTGCTGGTTCAGGTCGAGGTCGAAGAGACCTGCCTTGCCATTGCTCAGCACATTCTCCATCAGTTCCAACGTATCAGCCTGCTGGGTATTGGCCTGCAGCGCACGCCATCCTACCCACACCTGTTCTGCCTCCTGACCAATCACCGTGGTATCCTGAGGCTGATTCAGTTCCGTCAACGGATCGAAAGTAGGCTGGGTAACATCGTCACCTGGTTTCCAACTACCGAAGTACTGCTCTATGATTGCCATCGTCTTGTCAGGATCCAGGTCACCACTCATACAGATGGCCACATTATTGGGCACATACCATTTCTTGAAGTAGTTCTTGATATTGGTGATCGAGGGGTTCTTCAGGTGTTCCTGGGTACCGATGGTGGTCTGCGTGCCATAAGGGTGGTTGGGCCACAACATCTTACTGATGGTATAGTACAGCTTGCGCTGGTCGCTGCTCAGTCCGATGTTATACTCCTCATATACAGCCTCTAATTCTGTGTGGAAACCACGAATCACCATATTCATAAAACGGTCGCTTTGGATCTTGGCCCAGTTCTCCACTTCGTTGGCAGGAATGTTCTCTGTATAACAGGTCACATCGTTAGAAGTATAGGCATTCGATCCCTCAGCACCGATAGCGGCCATCAACTTGTCATACTCGTTGGGAATGTTATACTTGGCGGCCAGTTGACTGATGGAGTCTATCTCGTGGTAAGCCTGCTTGCGGGCCTCAGGATCTGTCAACTTACGATAGGCCTCGTAACATTTCTCAATCTCATCCAACAGTGGCTTTTCGGCCTCAGGGTCATTCGTACCAAACCGACTGGTCCCCTTAAACATCAGGTGCTCCAGATAGTGGGCCAGTCCTGTTGTCTCTGCAGGGTCGTTCTTCGAACCCGTACGCACGGCAATATACGTCTGTATACGTGGTTCCTCCTTGTTCACACTCAGATACACCTTCAGTCCGTTCTCCAGGGTATAGATACGCGTCTGCGCCAGATCCCCCTTCACGGTCTCATACTTGTACTTGCTGCAGGAACTCACACCGAGCACCACACAGGCAACAATAAACAGCGATTTAATTTTCATAATCTATTTCGTGATCTAATTTCTCTAAGAAGTCATCAAACACCTCACGCTCCACATCGCCCATAGCAAATTCCTTCTCTGCATCCTTACGGATCTCTGCAATCCATGCACGACGGGCCTTCACATAGTCCTCGTGGATACGCTCACAGGCTGCAGCATCAAGTTCTTCGAGCTTATAGTAGTCGAGAATCATCTGGTAACTCCAGGCCCAACGGTAGTCACTATAGTTGTTGTTGATCTCTGCAAAGCGATCCAACACCTGCTGGATATTATCGATGGCCCCACTCTTGATGTCATTGATCAGACGCTGTTCCTCGCTCTCAGGCATCAGTAATCCGCTCAGATCAACCCACTTTCCTTTACCAGGAGTCTCTGGTGCTGGTGGTAGGGCGGTAGCAAATTCTTCACTCTTCACTCTTAACTCTTCACTCTTCAGTTGGCGTTTCAGCACAGCACCCATATAGATACGCAGGGCGATATCGTAATACTTCAAACCTTTCTTCAATGAAGAGCAGGCAATCACATACTCGTGGAAGTTATAGTTCGACACATTGTCACCGGAAGCATGACGCAGATCCTTCAGAATCTGAATACCCTGAATGATCTCACCCACGGTGAAAGGCGACAGCCAGTCGAAATTGATGATACTTTTCCTCGACTGCTTCGAACGTTTATCACGCTTCGGCCATTTCTTGATATCACGATACAGACCTACCGTGGTGATGTTTCTACCTGGTACCAACACCATCTCATCACCGTAAGCAATCAGATAGGAGAAGGGCAGATTACGTGTGTCAGGATGGTGCATCAGCTTACCGAAACAAACGCTGAAAGCACCGATTGTGGCAGGCATCAGGATATAGGAACCTGAGGCGGTCTTCGTTCCACGCTCCAGTGTTCCCCAGTGCATGGGTCCCATCTTATAGGCGTGGTTCGAGAAATTGGTGTTCGAACCGGCGTTATAGAACGAGAACTCACCTCCGATCAACAGCGAACTCTTGTGATGCGAGGCACTAAAGGGTCCGCAGAATGCAGCACAGGCCTCACCATTCGCCATAAACGAATTAGCAAAGAACAAACTGGCCTCTGCCGTGAATCCATTGGTAATCTGACAGGCCTCTCCCACGAAACAATCCTGCATCTTCACGGAGTTATTGATCGAACAACCATCACAGATAATCGAGTTCTCACAGATCACACCCGTACCGATAAATACAGGCGCATCCATCGAACTCATCACCGTACACTCTGAAAGACGGGCTGCGCCACTGATTTCGCAATCACCTTTAATAATGGTGTTAGTGATATCCTTCGCATTGATAATTTTCACATTATTACCGATATAGCCACGATCAGGACGCGACACACGCAGTTCGTCCTCTATCATCTGCTGCATGGTTTGCTTCAGCTGCTTATCGGTATTGTATTTCACCATCAAAGAAGCCAACTGACTGTTCAGTTCACGGAAAATGGTCACGTTACCATCACCCATCTCATTCAAGACGGAGATGACCGAACCTTCGCCATAGGTGGCATCATCGGTTGTTTCCAACGTACAGATATTTGAAATATAACAGTCGTTACCAATCGTATAGTTGTTGATGTAATTGCCTACTTTCTCTATCAGACAGTCATTACCAACGGTGACATTCCTCAAAGTTGCATCGTTGATGCCCGAGTGTTTCAGGAAACCTTTTGCCACTTCCACCATCTTATCGAAAGCGCCCAGGCGGATATCACCATAAAAGATGACACGATGGAAATTGTAAGGTTTAAAGTTTTCTGCCACAAAAACACGCTGCCAGTCCTCAGCCCAACAGACATTGTTTTCTAACACTTCAATCTCAGTCTGTGT
The DNA here is from genome assembly GCA_902785945.1 of uncultured Prevotellaceae bacterium. Lineage (GTDB taxonomy): Bacteria > Bacteroidota > Bacteroidia > Bacteroidales > Bacteroidaceae > Prevotella. The sequence continues at coordinate 48,356 of CADAAR010000021.1, read as the reverse complement.
TAAGTTTCTGTAATTACTCATAGTCATTGTATAAGAAATCGTTATATGGATATTTTTGGACATGCAACTCACGCACCCGCTTGTAGAGCGTTTCTCGCAGTTCGTCAATATTTGCTTTCTCTCGAGCAGAAATGAAGAGACATTCTAGATAATGCTGGTCTTTGTCCTTCTTTGCCATCCAAGTTTTCTTCAAATCCTCAAGCGTATAGTTTTCCTTCTGGATAGGCGTCAGGTCATCTTCTTCCTTCTCCACCCAAGTATAGGCATCAATCTTATTGAACACGAGCATAGCCGGTTTATCAGCACATCCCAGTTCCTTTAAAGTCTCTTCCACCACGCGGATCTGTTCCTCAAAATCGGGATGTGAGATATCCACCACATGCACCAACAGATCAGCCTCTCTCACCTCGTCGAGGGTACTCTTGAAGCTTTCTACCAGGTCTGAGGGCAACTTACGGATAAATCCTACGGTATCTGCCAAAAGGAATGGCAGATTATCGATGGTCATCTTACGCACTGTGGTGTCAAGGGTGGCAAAAAGTTTGTTCTCTGCAAACACCTCACTTTTGGCCAAAAGATTCATCATTGTTGATTTACCCACATTGGTATAGCCTACAAGCGCCACACGAATCAATCGACCACGATTCTTTCTTTGTGTGGTCTTCTGCTTGTCAATCTCTGCCAGACGTTGTTTCAATAAGGTGATACGCTGGAGAATGATTCTTCGGTCCATCTCCAACTGCGTCTCACCTGGTCCACGCAGTCCCACAGAACCTTTTCCACCGCCAGAACCGGAACCACCACCCTGGCGTTCCAAGTGCGTCCAGAGCCGTTGCAGTCTGGGGAGCATATAACGATGCTGCGCCAATTCCACCTGCGCCTTGGCTTCCGCCGTCTGCGCTCGCATGGCAAAGATGTCCAAAATAAGAGAAGTACGGTCGAGTATCTTCACCTGCAGTTCCTTCTCGATATTACGCATCTGCTTGGCACTGAGTTCATCGTCGAAGATCACCATACCCACGGGCTGTGGGGCGTCTGTTTCATCAAGAAGACCCTCGGCAAACAATGATGCATCTTGGGCATCCAGCCACTCATCGTAAGCGTCCTGGCATTGCTTAATATATTGTCTGATTTCCTGCAGTTTACCGCTGCCAACATACGTCGTCTGACTCGGTCCACCCACTTTCTGGGTAAACCGTTTTACCGTGACAGCCCCAGCCGTATCGGCCAGGAACTCCAGTTCGTCGAGATATTCTTTTGTCTTAGCTTCGTCCTGTTCCTTGGTGATGAGTCCTACCAACACCGCAGTCTCAGCTTTCGCTTCTGATATTACAAATTCCTTCATATTTGCTTGCAAAGATACGAATAAGTAAGCACCTCTGAAAAAAATCCGTGTTAATCCGTGTTAATACGTAGCTAAAAAAAATTTTTCGTTGTATATTTGCAGCAAAATTTTACGAACCAAATCAAAAACAATTATGAGAGTAATTATTCAATCAGACTACCAGAAGTTGTCTCAGTGGGCTGCTGAGCATGTGATTAAGCGTATCAATGAGTTCAATCCGACCCCAGATCATAAGTTCGTTCTCGGATTGCCAACAGGTTCTTCACCCGTAGGTATGTACAACTATTTAGTAGCTGCATGCCGCGAAGGTCGTGTGTCTTTCAAGAACGTACTGACTTTTAACATGGACGAATATGTTGGTCTGCCCGAGACCCATCCCGAGAGCTATCATGCCTTCATGGCGCGTAACCTGTTCGACCACATTGACTGTCCGAAAGAGAACATCCACATTCTGAATGGTAATGCGCCAGACCTGGTTGCCGAGTGTGCCCATTATGAGGAGATGATCCAGGAGGCTGGTGGTATCGACCTGTTCATCGGAGGCATTGGTCCTGATGGTCATATCGCCTTCAACGAGCCGGGCTCTTCACTGAGTTCAAAGACCCGTATGAAGACCCTCACCACCGATACCCGTATCGCCAACAGCCGTTTCTTCGGTGGCAATCCGGAGAATGTGCCTGCCCATGCTTTGACCGTTGGTGTAGGTACAGTGATGGCTGCCCGCGAGGTGATGATCCTGGTAAACGGCCACGCCAAGGCCCGTGCCCTTCAGGCAGCCATCGAGGGAGCTGTGAACCACATGTGGACCATCAGCGCCCTGCAGATGCACGAGCACGGTATCATCGTGAGCGACGAGGATGCTGCTGATGAACTGAAGGTCAGCACTTATAAGTATTTCAAGGACATAGAGCGAGAGAACCTTTTATAGTGAATAGTGAAAAGTGAATAGTGAATAGTGAAATGAGGAATCTTTTCTTATCAATTTTACTGACGTCATCAGTCCTGGCTTGGGCTGGTGACGTTAGTGTTTCTTCACCCAACAATCAGTTACAGGTGACTGTCAGCGACGCTGGGGGACGATTACACTATACCGCCACGCTTGACGGAAAGCAGATGCTGCTGCCTTCTGCCTTAGGTTTGAAGACCTCAATTGGTGACTTGACCCGCGATTTAGTAATTAATAATTCTGAATTAAAAACTAAAAATTATGATTACAAGATGAGAGGGACAAAGGCTTCGGCTGCGAACTATCAGGCCAACTGTCTGCTACTGGACATCCAAAACAAAGATGGCATCAAGATGAGCGTCATCTTCCAAGTGAGCAACAACGACATCGCCTTCCGCTATGCATTGCCCAGACAGACGATAGGCCGAAAGGAGATGAAGCGCGTGAGGATTATGAGTGAACTGAGCAGTTTCAATTTTCCTGACGGAACGACGACCTTTATCTCGCCACAGATAGGTCCTGAGTCAGGTTGGGAACAGACCAAGCCCAGCTATGAGGAAGGCTACTCAGCAGATGCCCCGATAGCAGCGTCCTCGCAGTATCAGCATGGCTATATCTTCCCGGCGCTGTTTCATCTGCCCGCAGGATGGGCCTTGATCGCAGAGACTGGCGTGGGAAGTAATTACTGCGGTTCTCACCTGTCTGATTATCAGGCCGGCGCAGGCTATACTGTGGCCTATCCTGACCAGGGCGAGAACAATGGCTTCGGCTCTGACTTCGCAGCCATTTCCCTGCCGGGAGAGACACCTTGGCGCACCATCACACTGGGCACCACACTGAAGCCCATCGTCGAGACCACCATCAGCTATGACCTCGTAGAACCGCTCTATGCCCCCAGCACCGACTATAAGCCGGGACGCTACACCTGGAGCTGGCTCATCTGGCAGGATAACTCCATCAACTACGACGATCAGGTGAAGTTCATCGACCTCGCCGCTACCATGGGATTCGAGTATTGTCTCGTCGACAACTGGTGGGACACACAGATAGGTCGTGACCGTATACCCGAACTCTCCAGATATGCACAGTCGAAGGGTGTACACCTTTTATTATGGTACAACAGCAACGGCTTTGCCAACGATGCACCTCAGGGACCTCGCGACTGCATGAACACCGCCATCGCCCGCGAAAAGGAGATGAAATGGATGCAGTCGATAGGTATCAAAGGCATTAAGGTTGACTTCTTCGGAGGCGACAAACAGGAGGTGATGCGTCTCTATGAGGATATCCTCTCAGATGCCAACCGCTATGGACTGCAAGTGGTATTCCACGGCTGTACTATTCCCAGAGGATGGGAGAAGATGTACCCCAACTATGTCGCTTCAGAGGCTGTACTGGCCTCAGAGAACGTGTTCTTCAACGAGGGGGCTGCCATCAAACAGCCTTTCGACCTCACCCTCCATCCCTTCTGTCGCAATGCCACTGCCTCGATGGACTGGGGAGGTATCATCATGAACAAGTATCTCTCGAAAGACAATAAGAGCCGTCACTCGCGTAAGACAACGGATATCTTCGAGATGGCCTCGGGCATCATCATGCAGACCTCCGTGCAATGCGTGGCCATGCAGCCCAATAACCTTGAGGAACTCCCGCAGTTTGAGATGGACTTTCTGAAAGGTCTGCCTACCACCTGGGATGAGACGCGTTACATCGACGGCTATCCAGGCAAGTATGTGGTCTTGGCACGTCGTCATGGCAACGACTGGTATGTGGCTGGTCTCTCTGCCGAGAAACAGCCCTTGGCCCTGACACTCAACCTGCCAATGTTCGCAGCAGGACAGACGCTCCAATACTATGTCGACGACAAGAAGACGGGCGAGCCCACACTCACCACGCTTAAAGTCGACAAGAAAGGTCAGGCGAAAGTTATCCTCCAGCCCAATGGCGGACTGATTCTAAAACAACAATAAAAAGAATATATGAAGAAGATTACATTGATCTTACTGGCGATGACCAGTTGTCTCGGTCTGATGGCTGAGGATGGAAGTCGTTTGTGGCTCAGATACGACAAGGTGCAGAAAGCCCAGGTATCAGGGCCAGAATGTCTGGCCGCTGAGGAGTTGCGCAACTACTATCCTGGCGACAAGGCCACGCTGGTCATCGACCCCACCATCGCCAACGACGAAGGCTATCGCATCAGTGGCAGCACGGTTAGTGCCAAGACGGAAATGGGTCTGCTCTATGGCGCCTACGCCTTGTTGCGTGGTGAACAAGGCGCCTCTGCCCCTTATTACAAACTCCGTATCCTGAACCACTGGGATAATCTCGACAGCAGTATCGAGCGTGGCTATGCCGGACGCAGCATTTTCTGGGCACTGGAGGACCCGAAGACCCGCAGAAACAGTGACCTGTGGCAACCCAAACCCATCAACACCGAGCTCATCAAGGCCTATGCCCGTGCCAATGCTTCCATCGGCATCAACGGCACTGTGCTCAACAATGTGAATGCCTCACCCAAGATGCTCTCGGCTCTCTATCTTAATAAGGTAAAGGAGATTGCCGACATTCTGCGCCCCTATGGCATCAAGGTCTATCTGTCCGTAAACTTCGCCTCACCGATGTCGATTCCCGCCAAAGGTTTCAACGGTGGCAAGCCCGTGAAGACGGCTGATCCGCTGAACAAACAGGTAAAGGCATGGTGGAAAGCGAAGGCCAAGGAGATCTATGCCCTGATTCCCGACTTCGGCGGCTTCCTGGTGAAGGCCAATTCCGAAGGTCAGCCGGGTCCCTTCGATTACAACCGTACCCATGCCGATGGTGCCAACACACTGGCCGATGCTGTGAAACCTTTCGGAGGCATCGTCATGTGGCGCTCGTTCGTATATGGCGCTGCCCATAAGGGTGAGGATCGTGTGAAACAGGCTGTCTCAGAATTCAAGGATCTCGACGGCCTGTTCCGCGACAATGTCATCCTGCAGTCGAAGAACGGTCCTCTAGACTTCCAGCCCCGTGAGCCTTATGCGCCTATCTTCGACACCATGCATAAGACCAAGCAGATGGCGGAGTTGCAGATCACTCAGGAATATCTCGGACAGTCGCGCCATCTGGTCTACCTGGCCCCGATGTGGCGTGAGTTCTTCGGATTCGTGGAGCCTAGTCGTCTTGTGGGTATCGCAGGTGTCGCGAACATTGGTCTCGATAAGAACTGGTGCGGCCATCATTTCTCACAAGCCAACTGGTATGCTTTCGGTCGTCTGGCCTGGAACCCAAATTTCACCAGCGAAGAGATTGCCAATGAGTGGCTGACCCAGACGTTTAATTTAGGGAGTGCGGCAGCAAATTCTTGCGTCCCTTCGGTAGCAAGCGACCAGAGGTCGAGCGCTTCACTCTTCACTCTTCACTCTTCACTTCTTAACATGATGCTTCGCTCTCGTGAGGCCTGCGTCGACTACATGATGCCCATCGGCCTGCACCATATATTCGCCTTCGACCAGCACTACGGACCTGAGCCTGGCGGTTTCATCGCCCGCTACCCCATTGAGTGGTGTCCTGTTTACTATCACAAGGCCAACAACGACTCGATTGGTTTCGACCGCACGCACACGGGGTCGAATGCCACAGCGCAGTATCGCGAGCCTTATTGCTCGATCTACGACGACATCAACACCTGTCCGGAGCGCTACCTGTTGTGGTTCCATCGTGTGCCCTGGTCTTACAGGCTGAAGAGTGGACGGACCGTCTATGAGGAGATGGAGTATCGCTATGGACGTGGTGTAAAGGAAGTGGAGGATTTCATCCGTATCTGGAACGAGGCCAAACCTTTCATCGACGAACAGCGCTGGCAGGAGACCAATGCCCGCCTGCAACACCAATTGGAGAATGCAAAGCAATGGCAGAAGGTCTGCTTAGATTACTTCGGAAGCTTCAACAAGAAATAAAGCAAATCCCGCCAATCGGCGGGATTTACTTTTATACTGTAATTTCGCCAGAGCCGAAGCACCGGTGGTGGTTGGCGTCATAGATGACGCAGAACTGTCCTGGGGCGACACCGTGGATTTTCTCTTTAGAGTGGACAATGAACTCATTTGAGCTTGTCCACTCTATTGTTGCAGGATGATATTCAGGCGTATGACGGATCTTAAATGTCACATTAGGGTCAGGATACTTTGTGACATTTCCGTCGGATGTCACAAAGTATCCTGACCCTAATGTGACAGTCAGCCAATGGAAGTCGTGGACGGGGAAGGATTGCTTGTAGGCGGTCTCGGGATCATAGCCGTGGGAGACGTAGAGAATGTTCTGCGCCACATCTTTCTTCACCACGAACCAAGGTCCACCGCCAAAGCCCATGCCCTTACGCTGACCAATGGTATGGAACCACAAGCCCTTATGCTCGCCAATGCGCTTGCCCGTTTCCAGTTCTATCACATCGCCAGGCATCTCACCCAAATAGCGACGGATATAGTCGTTATAGCTTATCTTTCCTAAGAAACAGATGCCCTGCGAGTCCTTACGCTTGGCATTCACCAGATGTTCACGCTCTGCAATCTGGCGCACCTCATCCTTCACATAGTGTCCGATGGGAAAGAGGGCTTTCTTCAGCTGCCAGTCGTAGATCTGCGCCAGGAAATCAGTCTGATCTTTCACAGGATCGGGACTCGTGCAGAGCCACTTCCGGCCTTCGGCGTCGATCTCGGTCTGGGCATAATGACCTGTGGCAATGAGATCGTAGTCATGGCCGCGCTTCTCGTCGAAGGCGCCAAACTTGATCAACCGGTTGCACATCACATCAGGATTCGGCGTCAGACCTGCACGCACCTTATCCATCGTATAGGTCGTCACCTGATTCCAGTATTCCTTGTGGCAATCGATGACTTCCAACTTACAGCCATACTTATGCGCCACCGCCGTCGCCATCTCCAAGTCCTCCTCCGATGAGCAGTCCCACTCCGCATCCTCTTCCGGACCTATCTTGATATAGAAACAATCAGGGTGGAGTCCGAGCTTCGCGAACTCATAGACCACCACACTACTGTCGACACCGCCCGACAGCAGCACCGCAATCCTTTTATCCTGTATCTCCTCGATATTCATATTTATACTATATTAATGGAACACAGATCTCACAGATTTTAAAATCTGAATCCAAGCGACGCATTCGCAGTCCAGTCAGTCACACGTCCTGAGACAAAATCATTACCATAGCGGAACTGATTATAATGGCCATAGACACGCACATACCAACGATCGAAATTATAGACCACGCTCAACCGCGCATCGAAGTTCAGTTTCACCTTGTTGTTGGACGTCTCTTTCCTCTCGTTGACTGTTATAATCTTGGTATCCTCGTCACTCAGCCATTCCATAACCTCATCTTCCGAAAGCGCATCCCAATCCTTCACGTTAGGATTCACCAAATCAAAGTCATACATATACTCTGTGGTGCGGTTGTAGAGGGTGAGCATCGGCATGGCCATCGCGCTGACGAGCCATCCACGGGCGGGCACCCAGTTGTAGGCATAACCAGCACCAATGCTGCCCTGTGAGAATTTAACTTTTCCCACACCCTCCATCAGTACTGTCAGCAACCAGTTGGAATCGGCGCTATAGTCTGCGCGGCTGTGACAATACATACCCCCCACGACAATCGATCCGGCTGAACGTCGTTGGATGAGGGAATTATCATAGGCCGCTGCATATGAGAAATGCTTACCGTTGAGCATGTAATAACCGTCGAGGAAAAGCGTACGCACCTTGATCGGATCCTCCAGACGATCGTCGTCTTCGTCGTAGGATGACAGTTTCATCCCATCAATATAAAGGTCGGGCATATCACTATTATAGGAGCTGATGCGCAGGTTGATACCGAAGCTGCCACCCATGGCTCCAAAGGATAGTGTAGAGCCGCTGGTCTGTCCGAACTCTTTGGAATAGCCGAAACCATAGCCGCGATAACCCAGCCACAGACCTGCCGAAGTGGAGAGACCATTTTTGCTCTTCGCCCAAAGGTTCACGTTACCTTCCACAGGGTCCTCCCACGTGGTCTCCATCTTCAGCGTCGACTGGTTCAGCGTGCCCCTGGCCTCGATGGCCCAGGCAGGTTTAGGCTGTTCGATATAATTGCGGTCGATGGTGGCCACAGCTGATGAGTCAATGAGCGTCTTCACCCAATAGAGCGGCTGCAACAGCACAGGCTTGCCCTTGGCTGATTCGGAGGCCATATGGAACAGATTGCCATCCTTCTGCGCCAGAGCAGGAATAGGCAAAGTAGCAGAAATATCCTGCGCCATTGTCGTAAGCGGCGCCAGGATCAGCAACAAACAGGCAATTTTTCTTTTAATCATTCTTATCTATTAGAGATGTTTCTTTGGGAAGAGGGCATCCCACCACGTAGGATCGTCCTTGAGCCATTTCTGGAACCACGCCATCTGGGCACCAAGCCACTTGATCTTCTTGTTGTAGTCGAGCACATGGTGGTTCTCACCTGCTATCTCCACAAGGGCCACATCACGACCCAGCAACTTCAGAGCAGTAAACATCTGCAGACTCTCGATGATGGGCACATTCGTATCGACCGTACCATGCAACAGTAACAATGGCGTATGAATCTTATCGGCATTAAACAACGGACTCTGGTCTACATACAACTCCCGATGACTCCAGGGATAGCTGTTGGCCATCGACACTTCACTATAGTTATAGCCCCAGTAGCCTTCGCCCCAGTAGCTGGTGTGGTTGGCGATGCCAGCATGGGATATCGCCGCAGCAAAGATATCCGTCTGCGTCTGCAGATACATGGTCATGAATCCGCCGTAGCTGGCACCCATACAACCCACTTTCTTCGCGTCGATAAACGGATGCTCAGCACAAATACGCTTTACGCCCTCGATAATATCCTCCGCAGGTCCACGTCCAGCTGTATTCACATGGCGCGAGGCCCACGCCTGTCCGAAACCCGAGGCACCGCTGGGCTGGAGGATATAGGCCACATAGCCCAACGAGGCCCAATAATGCCCGGAATAGACACCATCAAAGTAGCGACCCACGGGCGAACAGCCACCATAGTAATACACAATCATCGGATATTTCTTTGCGGCATCGAAATCCTGCGGCAGATACATCCGGCCATAAACCGTCTCACCACGGGCATTCGTATAGTTCCAGTCCTTACAATCAGCCACAGCAATATCATCCATGATACTCTTACCGTCATACAACCGCACCTGTTTCATCGGGGCCTTACCCTTAGCTGTATAGGCTGCAAAGGCCGAGGCATATTCGGAAACACCGTTGCTGATATAACCGACGACGTTCGCATGCGCCGACACATTCATCCGCGAGACATTGTCGCCAGCATGCTCCAGCTGAATGATCTGGCCGTTCACGGGATTCAGTTGGTAGAGCCGCACAAAGTCACGGTCCTCAGCGGTGAAATACACCAGTCCATCACCCCACGCCCAGTCGATGGTCTGCACCGAGGGATTAAAGTCCCTGGTCAGCGGTGTCACACGTTTTGTGGCGATATCGTAGAGATAGAGCTGGTAGTCATACATATTTGGCGTGACATCAACCGGCAGTGTACAACCAATGCGGTCGAAGGCCTCAGGAGAGCCTTTGAAGAGAATCTGTTTACCATCGGGCGAGAACGTGGCATTGGCAAGGAATCCCGCTGCGACGAAGAGCGTATCAGCCTTAAAGGTCTCGGCATCAACAATGAAAACGTCCATCACCTCCGTGGGACGCTTCGACAGCCGTGAGTACGACTGATTGACGAGTAATTTCCGTCCGTCCTGCGAGATATCCATCAGCATCGTCTGCTGGTGTCCGAAGGTGATGCGCCGCGTTAATCCCGTGGCCACATCGTAGCGCGCGAGATAGTTGCGATTACGCCAGCCGGGCTGACGGTCGTCCATCTCTAAAACCTCAAACATCTCCTTATCCTCCTCGGGACCTTTTTCCTCGATTGTCATCACCAGATAGTCTTCCGTAGGAGCCACCGTATAGCCTCCCTCAGGCAGGCCGCTAATCCAACGGGTACGCTCGCCTGTAGGTCTCACCTGATACAACACACGTTTCTTACCTTCGCGTTCCTCCTCGATCCAGGCGATGGTCTTGGGCAGCCAACGAGCCTGTCGCTGCGGCTGCATCAGGGTGCGAGCTGTCTTTACCTCTTTCAGTTCGTAGTTCCAGCGGTTACTGCCTCCACGCTCCGTGGTCTGCCAGGCTATGCAGGCATACTGCCCGTCGGGCGAGACAGAGATATCCCGCACACGTTTACCATCAGTGATATCGTGCACCATAAAAGGATGCTTGGCGTCGAGCGTCGTTGCCACCTCACGAGGAGCATCGATCACCATACGAATAGAGTCTGTATCCTTCGGCTCAGCCAGGTATTGAATGGTGATGGTGTGGTGCTCGGGAGCAAGTTTCAGCTCAGGTGCAGCGGGCTCACCATCGATAAAGAGTTTATAGTGCTTGGGGCCCTTCACCTCAATCTTACCTTTCAGGTAGTCACGATTGTTCACATAAAACGACAACAGGCCCACGCTTTTCGAGTCGGGCAACGAGGGCAGCATCTGTCCCTCGAATCGTCCCGTTACCGGCGAGGTGAGCGCAATACTGCTCATCAGCGAGGCCTCATCAAACTTCTTACCCTTCACGTTCACGGAATCTAGTCCCAACGGCGCACTTACAGCGTAGGGCCCAGCTTGGTTAAACGCTTTTATTTCAGTCTTCACCTGCGCTGTGGCAGTCATCGCCCCAGCCAACAGGAGTATCATCAATGTCTGTCTCATACCATACATTATTTTCGCCGGCAAAGGTACAAATAAATAAGTAAATAAACAAATAAATAGAAATGAATTGCTACCACAGGGACGCAATAACCCTGCCTTATTGCGCAATAAGGCAGGGTTATTGAAAAATAAGGCTGGGTTATCTGCGGCCGCGGTTGCCTCCACCGCCACCTCCACGGTTGCCGCCTCCTCCGCGATTACCACCACCGCCGAAGCCGCCACCGTCGTTGTTACCCCATTTCTTGTCGTAGCGGCCCTCGGTGTCGACCTTGCCACCGAACATGTTCAGACGATAACGCACATGGAGCATGGCGTAAGAGTTGATGCTGTTGTAGCGCGACTCGCCTCGGCCGTTGGCATTGACCCAGGCACTGAAGTTAGACTGCTGACGCAACAGGTCGTAGAAGTTGAGCGCCACGATGAGCGACTTGTTCTGGAGGAACGACTTGGAGATCTGTCCATTCCAGATCAACTCGTTGGTATTCTGCGAGGGGTCGTTGTAGCCTCGGCGGGAGTTCTCGTGGATATTGGTGGAGAGCTCGAAGTCGAGGGGCAGACGCACGAGCACCTGTCCGCCGTAGTTGAACTGCCAAGTATCCTGGTCGGCTGAGGGCTGGAGCTCGTTACGCGAGTGCTGATAGTTGCACCAGCCATCGAGCGACACCTCGAGCCAGTCGTTGCGGTAGCTGGCAGTAAGGCGCTCGGTGAGATTGGTCGAGCGGGTGTAGTTCTTCTGCGACTCCTTGTTATGCTCGGCGTAGTAGCTCACATAGTTATTATATCGCACGCGGGTGTCGGCACCAACATTGAAGTGGGCAGCCGAGTCAAGGGCAGTACTGAAATTGAAGCCTCCGTTCACGTTCCAGTTGCCGTTGATGTTCTCCGGCCGCGAGATGCTTCCACCAGTCTCGGGGTTATAGCGCACGAAGTTAGAGATGGAGTTACGCGTGTTAGAGTAATTGGCATAGACCACGACAGAGCGCTTGTGGCGCTGGATGTAGTTGTTGTAGTAGACATTCAGCGAATTGGTGAACTGAGGTTTCAGTCCGGGGTTACCCTGTGTGATGTAAAGCGGGTTGGAGTCGTCGGTGATATCGAGCAGCTGTGTGATGTCGGGCTGACGAGTATCACCGCGGTAGTGGAACCAGATATTCTGCTGGTCGGAGAACTTATAGTGGAAGTCGAGCGTAGGGGCGACGTTGGTGACGTTGCGGATGGTGTCGACGTAGATGCCACGGTAGTCCTGGATGTAATTGGAGTGCTGCGGCTGCACGAGGATACCTACGTTGTAATCGTATTTCTCCTCCCAGTAGCGGAGCACAAGGCGGATGTTGTGGGTGTAGTTCTTGTACTCGGAGAATCGGCTCAGGCTCTTATCGAGATGGTCGGCCATGAACTGGTCAGAGAAGCTGCCGAGCCAAGGATCCCACTCGCGGTAGATGGGATGGATACCCTCGAAGGGATTCTGCGGAAGATGACTGAAGTCATAGGTCTGGCGGTCACTCTTGTTCTGGTTATAGCGCAGTTCGTAGCTGGTCTGCAGGTGAGCACCTTTCCAAAGGGGCTCGCTATACTGGGCATTGATGACGTAACCGCTGTTATCGCTCGGCGTGAGATTGTAACGAGCGGTGAAGTAGGTGGAGTCCTCGTCTGCCATATTTTTCACGCGATAGAGGTGTACCTCATTGTTCGAGGCGTTGTTGTTCTTGCTATCGCCCATGCTACCCTCGAATCTTAACGTAACATTTCGACCACGGGCATTCAAACGACGGTAGAGTTGGAGCATACCCCAGAAGTTCTTGTTCTCGCCGTAGGTAAGACTCGCCTGACGGTTATGGTTCACAGCGAGATCCTTGACGCGCATAGTGGCAATACCCTCGTCAGAGAGTGGATCGGTGACATAAAGATAGGGATCGGCATTGAAAGTGGCCGAGAGCGAGGTTGATGTACCATCATTAGTACCGGTACTACCATTGGCTCGGATCAGAATGTTCGAGAGGGTATCGGGCTTCCACTCGAAACGGATATTACCGTTCCAGCCATTGTTGCGCGAGAGACTCTTCGAATTGGAGTTCGAGAAGGTGCGGTTGGTCTCGCTGTAGAAGTTCTCGCTGCTATTCTCATTAATATTATCGCTGCCACGGTGATTCCAACGGATACTACCATCGATCTTAAGCTTCTCACCATCGTCGTAGTTCAGGTTGGCACCAAGCATCTTACGGCTGTTCAGACCACGACGGTTCCACCAACCGGCATTCTCTTCCTTATTGTTGAAGTTGCCTGTGACCATGATACGCGTATTGTCGGTAAAGCTTGAGCCCATACCACGTGAGGCATAACGATGCTGCGTACCACCTGCCAGGTCGAGGTTGGTCATATAGCCACGGTTCATGCCCTTCTTGATGGTAAAGTCGAGTACGGTTTCCTTGTTGCCGTCTTCGATACCGGTAATACGAGCCTGGTCGCTCTGCTGGTCGTAGAACTTCACGTTCTGGATGATGGAGATGGGCAGGTTTTTCAGCGCCGTCTCCGTATCGCCGAGCATAAATTCCTTGCCGTCAATGAGGATTTTCTTCACCTCTTTACCATTAACGGTGATGTTACCGTCCTCGTCGACCTCAGCACCAGGCATACGTTTGATAAGTTCTTCGATGGCAGAGCCCTCTGGGGTGCGATAGGCATCAGGGTTGAAAACAAGGGTGTCTTTCTTCACAATAACCTGTGCGGCACGGCCTGTGATGACGGCCTCCTTCAACATAATGCTCTCGGGCGACATGAGGAGCGTACCGAGTTCCTGATTCTGACCACGGCGCAAGGTGACATCGCGCTGGATGGTCTGGAATCCCACTGAGGAGATCTTCAGACGGAAAGTGCCGTTGTTAGGAGCCTCGACAGAGAAATTACCGCGGTTGTCGCTGACGGTACCACCGACGAAAACCGAGTCGGTAACAGTGAATAACTGGATAGTGGCCTGCGCCATGGGTTCGCGGAACTCGGCGTCCATCACCTGACCACTGATGGTCAGGCGGCGGGGCATATTGTCGTCGGTCTGTGCGAATGCCGCCGTCGCCATCTGGAGAAAGAGAATCAATCCGAATACTCTGAGTCGTCCGAGTACTCTGAGTACTCTGAATTCTGTGTGATGCATTTGTGTGTGATTTTATTTTGTTGATACAATGTTTTTCAGCGCGGAGCCGAAAATGATATACTGTGTGTTGCCAGCGATGGTGCCCTCATTCTGTCCCCAGAGGAAGGGCCAGTCGTCGTAGTTCTCGAAATGGTCAGGCTTACGGAAGAGCAAGCCAGGAGCTACATTACCCGGGATAGCCGAGAAGTCAGCACGGTTGTTGCCGTAGAACACCTGCTTGGGACGGGTGGCGCCCACCACCGCCACGAACGAGTAATTATGATAGGGATGACACCCGTAGAGCCAGTTGCTCACACGATAAACCTCGTCCTTAGCGATAATGTCGGGGAAGTAGATATGAGCGTAGTTGACAGTGATGCCGAAGTTTAGCACGGCATTCACGCCAGCCCAGTTACCAAGGCCGATGGGCACGCCGTAGGGGTTCTGGGTGTCGAAATCCTTGATATAGGCATTGTATTTCTCCACATAGGGACGCAGTTTCTGCTTGTAGGCGGCATCCATATAAGGTACGGCATCGAGAGCCGTCTGCATGGTACCAGACACATTACGGTCGAGGGCCTCCCATATCTGCTCCAGGAAACGCTCGCGATATTGGGTCTCCTTCGTGGCAGCATAGAGCTGCAGATTCGTACCGAGATCGCCGCGGTTATTACGACGCCCCTGCTGAGCATTGATACGACGGCGGTTGTTCGTCTGATTGTTTTGGTCGGCATTGCCATCGCCAGTGCCAGTAAGCCAGTTGGCATCGGCCTGTGCCTGCGCATCAGCACGAGGGCCGCGTCGCTGGTTCATCAGCTCGGTGGCCTCCTGCATGAGTCGTTTCGACTGGGTAAGGGCTCGCTGGGCCAGATCATCGTTATAGCCCTTGAGTGCACGACTGGCCGCAGCAAACATCGTAGCGGCCTGGAAGTCGAGGCTCGGGTTGCGGTTGGTGAAGGCCCACATGTCATCGGGCGTACCCGAGCGCTTGCCATCGGCACTCACCTCATAAGGCTTCAGCGAAGGGTCGTAGTGCAGCCCGTCGGTAATCGAGGCGGCATCACCCAGATGATGGTAGTTGTCGAGGATGGAGTTCGAGAGCGTCGAGGCCATGTGTCCGATCTGCTCGGCCTGGGCCACGAGGTTCAGGGTTCCATGCTCGATGAACTGCAGGATATCGGGCACGCCATCCGGCCGGTGGAGGTCCACATAGCGCTGCTTCTGACTGACGAAGGTCTCGTCGCGCTGGGGCTTGAAGAGTTCCCACGTACGGATGAAGTTCTGCACCACGCTCACATTCGAGCCCGTTTCGATGTCGAAGTCACCGGCATCGAAGAATCCGCCGACGTTCAGTCCGGGGATGAGTTCCAAGGGCTTGTATTTCGTATCGGTGTTCGGTCCCTGTCGGTGCAGGTCGAAATGGTCGCTCTCAGGAGCCTGCAGATATCCTTCCTTGAAGGGTTCGCCGTGCCAGGTGCGATAGCCTTCGGTCACGTACATGTGGTTCATGTGGATGGGCACCCACACGTCGGTGGTGGCATCGGTGATCTTATCATAGACATGGGCATCGATGAGGAAGTCGTTTGACTTGGTGTTGCCATACTGGATGTAATAGACGCCAGGCTCTTTCACGCTCGAGAAGTCAAACTTCACATAGTTATATTTGAAATAATCTCCCCATGACTTGACATCACCCTTGAAGGCCTGCTCCGTTGTACCATCGGCCTTGATACGCATCAGCGTGGCAGTAGCCTGCGGCTTGTCTTGCTTATCGAGCTCGATAACAGCCACCTTCGGCTGCTCAGGGATATAACCGACCTGCGAGAAGCCGATGTTAGGCTCGCGAATCCAATTGGGGATGGCATGTGGCTCTACAGTCCAGGTTACCACCTTGCCCGTCTTGCCTATCGGCAACACACTGCGCAGCACGAACCAACCGTTCTGCGCCAGCATACGGCCGTCGAAGAGTTTCAGTTCAGCATCGTCGCTGGTGATTTTTATCATCCGACTGGGGTCGTCGGTAGCTACGATGAACTGGTGACCAGTCTCTAAAGGCAGTGGATCGACGAAACGGTCGGTGCCACGGTCATCATAGGTCTTGAAACCCTTGAACTGACGGGGCTTCTCGCTATTGGGACGCGTAATGGTCTGACTGGTGGCATAACGGGGAAAACGGTTCAAGCGTCCATCCATGAGGAAGGTCTTCAGCCAATACTGCGAAGGCAGGAACTCGATGTTAAAGCCTGCCTCGCCTGCTATCTTCTCCGGCACAGGCTTATCCAAATAAACGGCTATTTCTACGGCCTGGCCCTTGGCGGTAACTACCACGCGGCTGTCGAAGTCGTAGTCATCGTAACGCATACCTACCTCGATACTACCCTTCTCGCGGTCCACCTTTCGGTTGGTCATCTTGGGTACGAGGTCCCACTGCTCAGGAGTATTGTTCAGACGCACGGCGCCACCTTGTACGGTACGTACACCATGATGGATAATCTCAATGCCTGAGTTCTTCTCGTCATTGAAACCGCCGTTGAAACTATTGCTGAACACCAGCACGTTGACACCCTGACGCTCAAAATACTCGCGGTCGTTGAGTTGCAGGTTCTGACTCATCGCCGGCATCGCCAGCAAGACTGAGAATAAAACTACTACCTTCTTCATTTTCCACTTTTCATTATTCACTGTTCACTTTCCCCTGGCCATCTTGTAGATTGCTTCCATATCATCGGCCTTCAGCACTTTCAGACAGCCACAAGCCGATGTAAAGTCACGACTACACTTACGGGTCATCTCCTTGATTTCCTCATCGGTAATGTCGCGACCAATAAGTTCTTTGATATTAATAGGCATACCAATGGCATGATAGAAACGCTCCATGGCCTCGATACCCTTCAGGGCCGTACCTTCAGGATCGGTGAAGTCGTTGGGCACATCCATCACGTTCACGGCGAAGCGCACAAAACGGCTCAGGTTCTCATGCATCACATAACGGGCCCAACTCGGCCAGATGGCAGCCAGACCTGCACCATGTGTCACATCAAACATACCACTGAGCTCATGCTCCAGCTGATGGGTGGCCCAATCGTCGCTAACACCACAACCCGTGAGTCCGTTGTGGGCCACGCTACCACCCCACATAATCTGGGCACGGTGACGATAGTCTTCAGGATTCTTCAGCACCTCGAACACAGCCGTCTTCATCCTGCGCAATACAGCCTCAGCCAGATCGGTGGTCAGATCCATATCATCATCTTTGGTGAAATAACGCTCCATGGTGTGCATCATCATGTCGGTCACACCGGCAGCCGTCTGATAAGGAGGCAGCGTGAAGGTACGACGGGGATTCATGATAGTGAACTTAGGACGAGACATATTATTGGAATAACCCAGTTTCACGTCACCATTCTCATTGGTGATGACACTCGCCTCACTCATCTCACTACCAGCAGCAGGGATTGTCAGCACCGAGGCCACAGGGAGCATACATTTCGGCTCTGCCTTACCCAGATAGAAATCCCACACATCACCATCATAGCCAACACCATAGGCAATGCACTTAGCAGAGTCGATCACACTGCCACCGCCTACGGCAAGAATAAAGTCAACACCCTCCTGACGACAAAGGGCAATACCCTCATGTGCCAGTGAGAGACGGGGATTGGGGACCACACCACCCAACTTCACAAAAGGAATGCCACCCTCTTGAAGGATACCGCATATCTTATCAAGCAAGCCAGAGCGCACAGCACTCTGACCACCATAATGGACCAGCACTTTCGTGCCACAATATTTCTTCACTAGCAGGGCAACCTGCTCTTCACTCTGTTCGCCAAACACCACCTCAGTCGGTGCATAATAATTAAAATCCTTCATATTTTATATCCATTCTTTAGCTTTTTCCAATGTTGCAATCACAATATCACACCATGCGTCAAACTCAGGATCTTCCACCTGCAGTTCAGGATGGCTCATGAGATAATCCACGCAGCGACGCACCCCTTCATCAAAACGGGTGGTGGCACAGAAACCCGGTACCGCCCGCTTCAGTTTGGTACAATCGAAGACAACAGTCACCGATTTGTCGCCCAACAGATTCCCTGTAAAATCATATTCCTTGGGAGAAACAGCTGCCAAGAAATCAGACGATGCGTAATAAGGCTTGAAAGTTACACCTAATACATTGGCAACACTCTGGTATATCTGATTCCATGTCAACTGTTCATCACTCATAATCTGGAACGCCTCACCAATAGCCTTCGGATTTCCTAACAGGCCGATAAAACCGCGGGCAAAATCCTCATTCCAGGTCAGTGTCCACAACGAGCTGCCATCGCCCTGTATCAGCACAGGCTTACCCTCCAGCATGCGTTTGAGTACCTGCCAACTGCCTTTAGGACCATGCACACTCACTGGCACGCTCCGTTCACAATAGGTATGGCTCGGACGGACAATGGTCACCGGGAAACCCTCTTCACGGTATGTCTTCATTAATAATTCCTCACAGGCAATCTTATTGCGTGAGTATTCCCAATAAGGATTAGCCAAGGCCGTGCCTTCGGTGATGACATGGCTGGCAGCGGGTTTATTATAAGCAGAGGCTGAACTGATATAGACATACTGGCGCGTACGACCGCAAAAAAGACGGATGTCACGTTCTACCTGTGAGGGCAGAAAGCCAATAAACTCGCAGACGGCATCAAACACCTGATCGCCCGTTTGTCGCAACACTTCTGCCTCGTCATTAATATCGCAAATCACCTGTCGGACACCTGCCGGCACTTCGTTCTTGCGGTTACCTCGGTTCAACACCCACAGTTCGTGACCACTTTCTGCCAACTGTCGTGTGATAGCACTGCTAATCGTGCCCGTTCCTCCTATCAGTAATATCTTCATAACTTAAAAATTTAATCCATCGGATATTTCACGCCCCAATCCTTTCTCAAACCGTCCATCAGTTCCATGATATAAAGGGTCTCTTCGAGAGGCATCTCCTTGGGCTCCAAAAGACCGTCGATCAGTGCCTGACGACAAGCGATAAACTGATACTCATAGCCCGTAATCTGCTGCGGCACGCGAATAGTCTCGATATACGTGCGATCAGGCCCGTTGACCGTAATCTTCTGAGGATTGTTGATATTGTCGACAATCAGATTACCATCCGTTCCGGCTATCACGCCGATATTATCGCCCACACAAGCGGCACTCGACTGCAGATTACACAACACGCCATCGCTCAACACCAACGTCATGGCATTGGTCAGATCCATGCCTGTCTGGCTCTTCACGCACTGGCTCGTGATACTCACAATGTCGGCATCGAAAAACATTCTCACGAAATTCAGGGCATATACGCCAAGATCGAGCAAGGCACCTCCACAAAGGTCAGCGCGCATAATGCGAGGTTTATCACCCATGGAATAGCCCAAGGTGGCAGTTACCAAACGAGGCGTGCCGATACGACTGCTGATGAGGTCACGCATCATCTTTACCACCGGTTGATAACGTGTCCAAATGGCCTCAGCCAGAAACACCTTGCGTTCGCGGGCCAGTTCTACAATCTCCTTTGCCTGCCGAAGATTGGCCATAAAAGCCTTCTCCACCAAACAGGGTTTACCAGCCAAAAGGGCCTCACGTGTCACATCGTAATGATGTGAATGTGGCGTGGCTACATATACCAGATCAACACTCGGGTCGGCTATCAGCTCACTGTAGGAGCCATAAGCCTTCCTTATTTTCCATTTCTCAGCAAAGGCTTCAGCCTTCTCTTTTGAACGCGACGCAATAGCATAAGCCTCGCAGTTAGCAAGACCATCTAGCGTAATGGCAGCCTTTTCAGCTATCCATCCCGCTCCAATAATTCCGACGCGTAGCTGTCCGTCGTTTATCATACATTCCGTTTTTAGTTGGTTAATCTTTAGACAAAGTCTAACCCTCAAAAGTAAAAACCATCTATGTCTAATTTATAATAATTTAACACCTGACACCTTGTCGTTAGAAAGCCTCACGGTACTTGCCCTGATCTTTATCCTCGAGCATACTGAGGTAGGACTGGTAACGACTCTGGGCGATGTAATGGTCTTCCAAAGCCTTTAGTACGGCACAACCTGGTTCGTGGGTATGGGTGCAGTTGGAAAAACGACAATCCTTGGAAAAGTGGAAGATCTCCTTGAAATAACTTGTCAGTTCTTCAGGTTCCATATCAAAAGTACCAAAGCCTTTGATACCGGGGGTATCCACTAGCCATCCTCCACCCTCCAAGGGTATCATCTCAGAGAAGGTCGTGGTGTGCTGACCGGCATTGTGAGCATCAGATATTTCGGCTGTACGGAGGTTGACACCTGGCACCAAACGATTGATAAGAGTGGATTTCCCCACCCCACTATTACCGCTGAGGAGAGTCATCTTTCCAGGCAGTAATTTTTTTAACTCTTCAACGCCTTCACCCGTCTCTGCAGAGATAGTGCTACACTGGTAGCCAATGGTTTCGTAGAGGGCAATAAGCATCTGCTGGTAACGGGCCTCATCGGCATCAAGAAGGTCGGTCTTGTTAAACACCAGTATCACCGGTACACGATAAGCTTCGGCAGAGGCGAGGAAGCGATCGATGAAGGTGGTGGAGGTCTGTGGATAGTTGACAGTAACCACGAGCAAAGCCTGGTCAACATTAGCAGCGATGATATGACTCTGCTTGGAGAGATTGATACTCTTTCGAATAATGTAGTTACGACGGTCATCGATGTCGATAATCCAGCCTTCGCTATTTACCGTAACGCCGTCACCTACAGCCACAGGATTGGTACTTCGGATACCTTTGATACGGAAATTACCCTTGACCTTACACTCAAGAAGCTGGCCATCGTCCGTAAGAACGGTGTACCAGCTTCCTGTATTTTTTATTACAAGACCGTGCATTATACGGTCATAATTTCCTTGTTCTTGGCGGTAATGAGCTCGTCGATCTTCTTGATGTACTTGTCGTGGATCTTCTGCAGTTCGAGCTCAGCATCCTTCTCGTTGTCCTCAGAGAGACCGTCCTTGATGGCCTTCTTAAGCTTATCCTTAATGTCACCACGCACATTGCGCACTTCGACCTTAGCTTTTTCAGCAATCTTGGCACACTGTTTGGTAAGGTCACGACGGCGTTCCTCAGTGGGGATAGGGATATTGAGGCGGATTACCTCACCATTGTTCTCAGGTGTGATGCCCACATCAGAATCCATAATGGCCTTCTCGATATTGCGGATTTCCTTGGGGTCCCAAGGCTTAATGGCGATGGTACGGGGATCAGGCACGCTCACGTTTGCAACTTGGTTCAGGGGTACCTTACTACCGTAGGAATCCACCCTTACACCGTCGAGAATAGCTACGTTAGCACGACCCGCGCGGATGCGATTCAATTCTTCCTCAAGGTACAGCGCTGCCATCTCCATTCTCTCTTCACTCTTCTTTAAAGTCTCCTTTACGTCTAACATAAACTGATGGTTTTAAATTTTTCTGTTGACAAAAGTAGGAATTTTCCTTGAAACAACCAAATGTTTTACACTTTTTATCACACTTTTTTCTATATATAAATAAGGTGAAAGAGCTTTTTGTGGCAAAATACCATAAATGTGGTATATGAAATAGCACTAACATGTTATTGGCGGAACCATATTTTTGCCGTACCTTTGCACCATCGAAAGTGAATAGTGAACAGTAAATAGTATTTATTAACATATTAAAAAAGGATAAGGTTATGAGTAAAATTGCAAAGCAGCTGACTGAGCTCGTCGGCAACACCCCACTCTTAGAGCTCAACAAGTATTCACAGGCAAAGGGTCTTGAGACACCCGTGATTGCCAAAGTAGAGTTTTTCAACCCCGGCGGTAGCGTTAAGGACCGTATCGCACTGGCGATGATTGAGGACGCAGAGGCGAAGGGCATTCTGAAGCCCGGCGCCACCATCATCGAGCCCACCAGCGGTAATACGGGCGTAGGACTGGCACTGGTATCTGCCGTCAAGGGCTATCACCTTATCCTTACCATGCCTGAGACCATGAGCGTGGAGCGCAGGAACCTTGTAAAGGCCTATGGTGCCGAAGTGCGCCTCACATCAGGAAAGGACGGTATGCCAGGTGCCATCCGCGCCGCCGAGCAGTTGCGCGACTCCATTCCCGGCGCCGTCATCCTGCAGCAGTTTGAGAATGGCGCTAACCCTGCCAAGCACTATGCCACCACAGGACCTGAAATATGGCGTGACACAGACGGTAAGGTGGATATCTTCATCGGCGGTGTAGGCACTGGCGGTACCATTTCAGGCACAGGTAAGTATCTGAAGGAACAGAATCCCAACGTGAAGATTATCGCTGTAGAGCCCAAATCAAGCGCCGTTCTTAACGGACGACCCAGCGGACCCCACAAAATTCAGGGTATCGGTGCCGGTTTTATCCCCAAGACCTACGATGCCAACGTTATCGACGAGGTGTTTGACGTAGAGAACGACGACGCCATCCGCACAGGTCGTGAGGTGGCCCAAAGCGAAGGCTTGTTGGTAGGTATCTCTGCAGGTGCAGCTCTCTATGCTGCCATTCAGGTTGCCAAACGTCCCGAAAACAAGGGAAAGAAGATTGTGGTGCTGCTGCCCGACACTGGTGAGCGTTACCTCTCCACCATCCTTTATGCCTTCGAGGAGTACCCACTTTAAGCGTATTTTTACACTTTTTCTGCACAAATTGCCTCAATCATGGGGCAATTTGTGTTTTTTTTGACGAAACATTTTGTTATTTAAACATCTTTTCGTATCTTTGCGCATGATTACTACAAGACTGGAAACCAAATTATGCGCATATATAAAAATCAACAAAGGCTTGTATTCATATGTGCAGCACTCATGCTGCCCATCTTGGCTTATGCTCAAATAGAAGACGTACGAGCGGCTTTCGACACCCGACATCTTGTAGCCTACCTTGTAGCCGCATTCCTGATATCCGTTTTCGTCATGCTGTTCTACAACCGTATATACTATTTTCGCGAGAAACTGGTCAGCAGCGATACCGAGCGAATGAATGCTCAACTGGCTATGATCCTTGAATCGAGTAAAACACAGACATGGACCTATGACGTCAACAAAAAGACCTTCACCAAATTCTCAGAGCATGGTCAGAAGGAGACCGTCTACATTCCTATCGATTTTTCGCAATTCTACGACCGCGAGGATTTCCTGTCCATGCGTAAGATCATACAGGACATCTGCAATTGGGAATCACGTTTCGGTTCGCTGACGGTGAAAAGTGCGCCCGACAAGGAAGCTGACGGCAAGCAGCATATCTATAACGTCACCATATCCATTCTGCGTTATGACCAGCGTAACAAGCCTACCATCCTGCTAGGCACTCAACAAGATATCACCGAAGATCAGGAGAAGGCTACAAAGAACCGCAATCTGGCATTGATGTACCATACGGTGTTCAACACCTCACTCATCGACATGATTTATTTCGATGCCAACGGTGTGATACAGGAAATCAACGACAAAGCCTGTGAGTCGCTGATGGTCAAGGACAAGCAGGCATTGCTCGACTCAAAGATCACGTTGGCAGACATGCCAGCCCTGAAAGGAGTGGACTTCAATACGCTCGACAAGATGTACTCCTCGACATACACCAAGGTGAAAGATATCAAAAACCCCATGGGCGAATTCGAAGAAGGCCAAGAAGGTGTTTACTACGAACAGAATGTGACTTCCATCCACGACCATGAGGGAGCACTCTCAGGCGTAGTCCTTGCAGGTAAAAATATCACTGAGATGGTGCTTTCGCAGCACCGACAGATGGAGGCCGCCAAACAGCTGCAAGAGACAACGAAGGCTATTGAGGCATATATCAGAAATATCAACTACTCGCTGAAGGTGAGCGACGTGCGACTAATGAATTACGACCCCGATACGCACATGATGGAAGTATCGAGCGACCTAAAACAAGCCCAGTACCGGCTGACACAGGTGCGTGCACTCTCACTCATCAAACCGGAGGAAAGGCGTAGGGCCAGAGGACTGCTCACCCGCATGGACAACCGCAGGAAAGGGGTGATTACGATAACCCTAGAGACGTTGCTGCGTGACGATTTCGGGCGTAATATCTTCCTGAACTTCAACCTTATGCCCATCACCAACAAAGAGGGTGAGGTAACTCACTATTTCGGAATGTGCCGCAATGAGACGGAGATGACTTATACAGAAATGCAACTACAGGAAGAGTCGGCAAAGGCTCAGGAAACAGAGCAGCTGAAAAACTCGTTCTTACTGAACATGAGCTACGAGTTGCGTACACCGCTGAATGCTGTGATCGGTTTCGCAGGTCTGTATAACGGTGAGCACAACGAAGAAGACGAGCCCGTATTTGCTGAGGAAATCAAGAAGAATACTGGCACTTTGCTGCAATTAATCAACGACATTCTGTTTATCTCACGTCTTGATGCCCATATGATTGAACATAACTACCAGATGAGCGACTTCGCCCTGCTCTTCGAGGGATGGTGCTATATGGGCTGGTCAAATATTTCACCCAACGTGAAAGCCATCGTAGATAATCCCTATAACCAGCTAGTGGTGAACATCGATCAAACGAACCTGGCAATGGTCATTGAAAAGATATGTACCATGACAGCCATGCATACCATAGAAGGTACCATTCGCGCCAAATACGAATACAGACACGGCGAATTGATGATTACCATCGAGGATACAGGTCCTGGCCTCTCGGCCGAAGCACTTAGCAAGGTATTCGACCGTTTTGTACACGACGAGAGTGTGGAACGTCAGGGTACAGGCCTTGACATGCCTATTGTGAAAGAACTTGTAGAACAAATGAACGGCACTATCGAGATACAGTCAGAAGAAGGCAAGGGTACGGCCTTCTACATCAGTATTCCCTGTGAGATGGCAAGTTTCGATAAGAAGACAGAAATAATATAATTATGGGCAACGGCATTGATAACGTAACAATATTGATCGTACTGCTGATATTCTTCCTCTTTATACTCACTTGGGGGTTTAACCGAATCAGCATTCTCCGCATACGACGCAAGTCTGAGCAGGCCAAAGACTTGTCGGTCATCATGAAGCACACGCTCAATATGAGCAACAATAGCGTATTGCGACTTTCCATCCGCGACCATCATGCCATGAACATGCACGGCAATTTCCTTCCTCCAGAAGGCATGAGTTTTGAGGAGAGCCTCAACTATATCCATCCCGAAGATCGCCAGATTTACATCGACTTCTGCAAGAAGCTGGTTGCTGGAGAGAAAACGTCACAATGTTTGTTCCGTTGGGATATCAATAAGGGACAGGGGCTTGCAGATTGGCGATATTATCGCGATTTAGGTATTGCAGAATACGCCAATCCCACTTTAAAGACACCTACAAATATCTTCTGTGTATTAACCGACCTGACAGAGCAGATAGAGCAGGATCAAAAAAACACGGAACTCACCGACAGGTATCGTAATATCTATGAACAGCCCATTGTGGGTTTGGCCTTCTTTGGCAAGGATGGTTATCTGATGAACGTGAACGAAAAAACCAGAGAGATTATGAAGTTCCAGTCAGAACGTGATCCCTACTATTACGATACGCCTTTGTTTGACGTGCCCCTCTTCCATGAGCTGATCAGCAGAAAACAGACCAGCGATCTGTTCTTCTGTACCAAGTGTGTAATTTTAGAGCGAGGCGTGAACTTCTTTGCCGAGATGTGCTTACACCCCATCTACGACGAACAAGGGGAACTATTGTATCTCACGCTCTCCATCCGCGATCTGACGCAGGAACGCGAACTTTTTATAAAAAACCGAGAAAATGAGGCCTTTATCCGTCGACAGAACGAGGAGATACAGCAGTATGAGAACGAGCTGCAGTACTTGATGGAAGAATGCGACATGCGTTTCTGGCGCGCAGACTTCATCAAAAACGAAATTGCTTTCTACAAAAAGCTCTCCGAGCCAGACAAGGTATTGAGTTTTAAAGAACTGGGATCTTTCTTCATCAATGACGATATGATTGCACAGAGTCTCTCCCAACCTGAACTCTTTTTCTCAAAGCCTATAGCCCACCTTTGCTATACGCGTCCCATTTTCCATGACAATGATGAGATGCAGTGGAACATGCTCGACAGTCTGCCTCACTTCGATGAGAGCGGCAAGCTTGTAGAATGCTATGGTGTGATTCGTAATATGACACCGCTGATGAGGAAACAGGAACAGTTGAAACAGGAGACAGAACGTGCGAAACAGTCGGGTATGATGAAGAGTACCTTTATGGCCAACATGACCCATGAGATACGTACACCTCTCAATTCGATTGTGGGATTCTCAGATGTGCTGTCCATGCTGGAGACAAAAGAAGAGAAACAAGAGATTATCCGTGTGATCATGAACAACTGCGACATGCTGATGCGACTGATTAGTGATTTGCTAGCCCTTTCGACAGAAGATGCTGGCGGCATCACTCTTGAGTCTGAAGATATCGACTTCTCAAAGACCTTCGACGACATCTGCGCCTCAGTTTCAGAGCGAGTACAGAACCCACAGGTAACGTTTATAAAAGACAATCCTTATGAGACACTCCCCGCTCATCTCGACCCAGGCCGCATCCAGCAGGTTGTCACCAACTTCGTAACCAATGCCGTGAAATATACTCAGGAAGGGCACATCAAAGTGGGTTATTCCAAACAGGACGACGGTATCCGCATCTACTGTGAGGACACTGGAACAGGCATTCCAAAGAAAGACCAGAAAAAGGTGTTCGAACGCTTTGTCAAACTCAACGACTACGTGCAAGGTACGGGTCTCGGATTGAGCATCTGCAAGGCTATCTGCGAGAAATGCGGTGGCAAGATTGGTGTAGAGTCGGAAGGTGAAGGCAAAGGCTCTACTTTCTGGATGTGGGTACCAACAATCGTGAAAGTATTCATTCTGCTGCTTACCCTCAACTTCTCGCCCTTGACGGCACAAACGAAAAACGACAGTACATTGGTGTTCTCTGTAGAACGTCCACTTGTCTATGAGGATGCATGGGATCTATGGCCCTATACCTTCCTCAATGAGAACGGAGAGCCTGACGGCTACAACATCGACCTTTTGAAGATGATCTTCAAGCGACTCGACATTCCCTATATTATCAAGCTCAAGCCTACTTTGGATGCTTTCAATGACCTGAAAGAAGGCAAATCAGACCTGATCTTTGGTATGGAAGCCAACTTCCACCATGAATATGGAGAATATGGAAAGTCTATCATACACCTCTTCACTCATAGTGTGGTTCACCAAAAAGATAAGGTGCCTATAGTCAAGTCGTTCCAAGACCTGAGTAAACACAAGGTCATTGTTCATACAGGAAGCTTTAGTCACCATCTCATGCAAGACAAGGGTTGGGGCAACAATGCAGAGGGTTTCGATGACATGAAGGAGGCTATCCAGAAAGCGAGTGCCGATCCAACTAACGAGATTGTATGGAATACAATGTCGCTGAAATGGCTCATCCATAAGTACCAGATTAAGAATCTGGAACTCTCGCCTATCGACATCCCCCACGGTGAGTATAAGTTTATCTCAAAGAACAAACAGCTACTGAACCAGTTGGATAGTGTTTATACCGTCCTTCTGTCGGAAGAGAAACTCCAAGGCATTCAGAACAAATGGTTTTATCCTGAGCGTATCGAGACAGGTATCCCCTCATGGATCTGGCAATTAGCGGCTGCAGTAGCAGCATTTGCGCTATTTTTTATACTCTATTATTTCTTCTACCGCATTAGGGAAAAGAAACTAACGAAAGATCTGCGCAAGAAAAACGCCCGATTGTCGCTGATTCTGAAAACCAGTAATGTGCGTTTCTGGACTTATGACATCCACAGTAAGATATTTACCCAGTTGGACGAGAACGGCATTCCCAAGGGCAATCTATCCCTACAGGAAGTGGCACAGCAGTACGTCAGGGAAGACTTTGAGCATATGGTTGAAGCCATCAACTGTATTGTTCGTGGCGAAAAGGAAAATGATACCGTCGACTTGCGAACAAAAAGTGAAATAGAAAGTGGATCCAGAGAGTATACCATGACTTTGTCGGTATTGAGATACCATAAGAACGGGCGACCTGCTGTTATCATTGGTACCCGCGGCGATATCACAGAAGAGAAACGGGTGCGATATGTTACACGCGATAATCTGCTTCGTTATCAGGCCATTTTCAATTCCGCATTAGTAGATATGTCGTACTATGACAAGGATGGCAACCTGCGCGACCTTAACGAAAAAGCATGTAAGTCGTTTAACACCACACTGGAAAAGGCATTAGAGAAGAATACCACAATCCGCGATTTACTGGGCATGCCAGAGCTTGATGTGGAGCACATGGAATACACTTATCTCACACAGATTATCAGAAAAGGCGAGAAAGAACGTACGAGCAGCAAGATTATCAAAGGTGAAAAAGGATATTATGAAGTGCAGATTGTACCTGTGAGAGACGAAAACGGACAACTGATGGGTATCTACAGTTCAGGACGTGATATGACGGAGGTTGCCAACTCCTATCTACAACGACAGAGAAACCTGCAGCAGTTGGCCAAGGCCAATGAGGAGGTAACGAGCTATATTAGCAATATCAACTATGTGCTGAAGGTTGGAGGTGTACGTATGATGAACTATTATCCCGACACCCATCAACTGGCTATCTACAGCGAGATCGGTCATATGGAATATGAGATTACCCAGCAACGCGCCTTCTCGCTGACACATGAGAGCGACAAACAGACGGTAAGCCGTATCATTATGAATATGGATAACCGCTCTATCACGCCTATTGAAGCCACCATCCATACCAACCTGCGTGTCAAAGGCGGTTATCAGCTATGTTTGCAGATGCACATGGTACCTATCATTGACAACGAAGGCATCGCCAGGTATTATTTTGGCATGTGTCGTGATGTCAGCGAGATAATGCATACCCAAAAGGAATTGGCCAAGGAAACCGCCAAGGCTCAGGAAGTGGAAGTAGTGAAGAATGCTTTCCTCCGGAACATGAGTTATGAAATTCGTACGCCACTGAATGCTGTCGTAGGATTTGCAGAGCTCTTCCAGATGGATCACACTACAGATGATGAGGGTATCTTTATCGATGAGATCAAAGACAACTCGCGCGTTCTATTAAGACTGATCAATAACATCCTCTTCCTGTCGCGCCTTGATGCCAAGATGATAGAAATCAAACCACAATTCACAGATTTTGCCAAGACCTTCGACATGACTTGTCAGACCTGCTGGGAAATGAACCAGGAAACAGGGGTGGATTATATCGTGGAGAACCCATATGAGCAATTAGTGGTGGAGATTGATGCGCAAAACGTCAGTGTGATTCTTGATCAGATTATCCTCAATGCCTGCCAACATACGCACAAAGGATCTGTTCATGCAAGAATCGACTATATCGGCGATCGTCTGATCATTGCCGTCGAAGATACGGGTGAAGGCATTGAAGAAGAGTTGCTGCCTACCATCTTCGAGCGTTTTGCAACAGGAGCGAATATAGGTTCCGGACTGGGTCTCAGTATCTGCCATGAGCTGATTCAACAGATGGGTGGCACTATCAATATCAAGTCAAAAATCAATAAGGGAACGACGGTATGGTTCTCCATCCCTTGTAAAGCAACGGAAGTGGTAAGAAATAAGAAGTAAAACATGAAAAGACTACTGATACTATTCATACTTCATGGCGCCCTGCTGACTGCCACAGCTCAGCAGATACATGAATATACGGAAGAGCAGCCGCTCGTCATTGTCAGCGACTGGGAGTTCCCACCTTATGAGTTCAGCAACGACAAGGGCGAACCTGATGGCTATAACATCGAGGTGCTTAACATCATTCTCGATCGTCTGAACATCCCTCACCGCTATGTAATGCAAGAGTGGTATATGGCCACAGAAACCTTTGAGCGTCGTGAAGCAGACCTCATCTTTGCCCTCTCCTTTAATTATATGAAGAGGCCTTATGTCATGACACGCAACCTGCTTCATTTCTACCGTATTGTCTCCGTCAGGCGTCCTGAGAAAAAGCCTCTGACAAAGATCAATCTGTTGGGAGAAGAAGATACGCTCATTATGAAAGCCAATGATTATGCGCCCATCCGAATTCTGATGACGAATCCACATCCCCCGTTTACAATTGAATACCACTCTCCAAAAGATGCGCTTACCGGTGTACAACGAGGCACATACGATTATTTCCTCTGGGGTGAGATACCCATTCAAAGAAAGTTGAAAGAGTTCGGACTCGAGGACCTGGCAACTGATATTACCGATATTCCGCCTGGAGAACTGCGTCTGATAGGCTATGATAAGGAACTCATTGATGCCATCGATGACGAATATGCCCGTCTGGAACAGGCTGGGCAGTTGGAAAAAATCTATGATAAGTGGTTCCACCCTGAACGAGAGCATAATGACGCATCACCCATTCCCATCTATATCATCGTAGGTGCTATCATCGTGGGACTGATTTCACTTCTACTGAGCCGATTAATCCGTATCCGTGTACAGAGAACTATCGACAAGCGCAAGGATATCAACAACATGATGACACAGGCTCTGAGTATGGGTAACTACTATGTGATTGAACACGATCTGAGGACCCATCTGGCACATAATGTCTACGGGAACATGCTTCCTCCCGAAGGTTTGACAACTGAGGAGTTCATCGAGCGCATTCTTCCTGGACAGCGCGATGATATCAGGGACCTCATACAGAAGTTAACGGAAGGGTTGAAGATTGCAGAAATGAAAACACAGTGGAATGCGGGAACGGCGGAAAAACCAGAATGGCGCTATCTGCACGGCCATGCTATTGTTGAAACGGAAGGAGGTAAACCCCGCTATATCGTGGACTCTGTAAAAGACGTCACTCATGATATCAAGGAAGAGCGTAACACCAGAGAAACTGGCGAGCGATACATCAAGATTTTCAAGACCAGTCTCATCGCCATGTCATTCTATGATGCCAATCAGAAATTCATCGATGCCAATGATCAGATGCGAAAATTGAGCGGTATAGACATTCTTGGAGACGACATATACAGGCAGACACGTTTGGAAAATATGCCGATCTTGCAAAATGACTTCTCACCTGAAAGTCATGACGATTTCCATGTATGTCAACACCTTGAAATACCTCAGGCAGGAATCGACAAATATATCGAATTTCGCATCTACCCCGTCCTCGACAACGACCAGATTATTTATTATATCATCACAGCACGCGACATTACTAATGAGCGTCTCCTTTACCTTGAGCAGCGCAAACATGATATCGAGATGCACAAGATCAGCGATGCTGCCAACAAATTCGAGAACCAGTTGCAATACCTGCTGGAGAAGAGCAAGATGTATGTATGGAGATTCGGTTTCGAGGACAAGGTCATCCACCTGTCACGCTCGCTGCGAAAAGTGGAGTTCTCCTTCAGCCGCGATGACTATTATATTGAAAACATTAATCCCGACGAGCGTGACAGTAACTTTGGCAACTTGTACCAGTTGATGATGAAAGGTCAGGAGTTCAATACCGTCTACCACTTCAACAAGACACCCGTCAGTTCGGAACCCAGTTGGCTTGCCCTCAGCGGTATCCCCATTCGTGACTGGTTTCCATCCAACAGAAACTAAAAGAAGAAACAACCCGTGCTGAAGATTCTGGTCGATTGAAGAGTGTGTTCCTCGCCAACATGACACATGAAATCCGTACACCATTAAATGCCATTGTAGGTTTCAGCGATCTGCTTCCGGTGGTGGATACACAGGAGGAGCGTATGGAGTTCATCCGCATTATTCGTAACAATTGCGATATGTTGCTGCGCCTCATCAATGATATTCTTGAGGCTTCGAGCATGGGTCAGGCCCTTGCCATCAAACCTGCGGAATGCGACTTCGCACAGGTATTCAATGATATCTGTCAGACACTGGCTCAACGTGTACAAGAACCTGGTGTCGAATTTATCAAGGACAATCCTTATACGACCTTCCGTACAACGCTTGACAAAGGGCGTGTCCAACAGGTATTGACCAACTTCACCACTAATGCCGTAAAGTATACGCACGAAGGACATATTAAGGTGGGCTATCGTCAAGAAACACGAACGGTTGGTAACGGTCAGCCTCAAAATGGCCTTTATTTCTATTGCGAAGACACAGGTGCGGGTATTCCTAAGGAGAAACAGGCATCGGTGTTCGAACGATTTGTTAAGCTCAACGACTTTGTGCAAGGCACGGGTCTTGGACTCTCTATCTGCAAAGCTATTACCGAACGTTGCAATGGTGAAATAGGACTGACCTCAGAAGGAGAAGGACATGGTTCCACTTTCTGGCTATGGATTCCTTGTGAGAAGATTGAAGATTAAAAATGGGGAAAGATGCAGACAAGTAGATATCTATTAGCAAACGAACGAGATGCCTTATGGGGACTTACCGTCAGTACAGTAGGATATGAAGAGATATCTCCTGATGAGGATTATCCCACAAAGGGCCATGCTGACGGCTATTATTTCAATATTGAGAAAGGAAGAGTACTCGACGAATACCAATTGCTCTACAACCCCGAGGGCGAAGGCGTCTTCCAGAGTGCCCATTGTCCGGAAACGACAATCAAAGCCGGTGACATGTTTCTGCTCTTCCCTGGAGAATGGCACACCTATCATCCTAATCCCCGTACAGGCTGGAAGAGCCATTGGATCGGGTTTAAGGGAAAGAACATGGACGACCGAGTGACGGCAGGGTTCCTGAAGCCCGAGAAGCCCATCTATCATGTCGGCTACTCATTTGTATTGGAATCGCTCTATCAACGGGCATTGGATGAAGCGACGAAAGAGAATGCCTATTCCCAGCAGCTGATGGCGGGTATCGTGAACCACCTGATCGGAATGATGTATTCTCTGGAACGCAACATCGAACTGAACAAGAACCATTTGCACGTGGATATGATTAACCGTGCCCGTCTCAGAATACGTGAATCACTGGAAAGTGATCTCACCATCCAGAAGATTGCGGAAGACCTGGGTGTGAGCTACAGCAACTTCAGGAAACTCTTTAAGGAATATACAGGTCTGTCGCCTGCCACCTACCAGCAGGATTTGCGTTTGTTACGTGCCAAGGAACTTTTGTCAACAACAGACCTCACCATAAAAGAAATAGCCTACCGACTCAATTTCGAGTCACCAGACTATTTCTCTGCAAAATTCAAAGCTAAAATGGGCTGCAAGCCAAGTGAAGCCCGCAATCAGGTTTAGAAAAACAACATACGTTCCAGCCAGTATACCAGTATACCTGCCAGATAGCCCACAAAGGCTATCCAGGTAATTTTCTTCATATACCAGCCGAAAGTAATCTTCTCCAGACCCATGACAACAACGCCAGCAGCAGAGCCGATAATCAGCATCGAGCCACCCACACCAGCACAATAGGCCAACAGTTGCCAGAAGATACCATCAACGGCCATCGCTCCTTCAGCAGCAACGGGGTACATACCCATACAACCTGCCACAAGGGGTACATTATCAACAATACTCGACAGCACACCGATAATACCATTAATCAAGTAATAATTACCAGCAAAGGCCTCATTCAGACCCTGTCCGAGTGCCGTCAGCACACCTATCTCCTGCAGCACAGCCACAGCCATCAGAATACCTAAGAAGAACATAATGGTGGAAAGGTCTATTCTGGAGAGTAGGTCACTCACACGCTTGGCCATCGTGTCATCTTCCGAAGTATTATAATGGAAGATCTCCGTCACAGTCCACAACACGCCCAATACTAACAAAATGCCCATGAATGGTGGCAGATGGGTCAACGTCTTGAAGATAGGCACGAAGCACAAACCACCCACACCCAGCCAGAAGATGATGTCACGCTGAGTTTTTGTAAAATGACTTACATCGGCCTTAGGCAGATTCTGTTCCTTGTCAAACTTTCCTTTCAGCTGATACTGCAGAATGAAGGCTGGAATCAGCATCGACACTAACGACGGAATGAATATCTCTGTGATGACACCCTGCGTTGTAATCACACCCTTGATCCATAGCATGATGGTTGTCACGTCGCCAATGGGCGAGAAGGCTCCTCCAGAATTAGCAGAGATCACCACAAGAGCTGCATATATCAGACGATCGCCACGACTCTGCACCAGTTTGCGGAGCACCATAATCATCACAATACTCGTGGTGAGATTATCCAGGATAGCCGAGAGGAAGAAGGTCATAAACGCCATTCGCCACATCAGCTTACGCTTAGAACGGGTCTTCATCGTGTCACGCACGAAGTTGAAACCGCCATTAGAGTCGACTATCTCCACAATGGTCATAGCACCCATCAGGAAGAAGAGTGTACCAGCGGCATCCCCCAAATGATGTTCAATAACCTCGGCAATGTGGTGAATCACGTCACCCTCAGCTACAGAAGGATAATACATACCAGGACCTGTCATCAGCAGTGTCCAGCACAACACACACATCAGCAAGGCAATGGCTGCCTTGTTAATCTTCGTCAGGCTCTCCAAGGCTATACACAAATAGCCAACACAGAAAACGGCGACAATCAAAATAGTCAAAATCGACATGGCTTTTACTAATCTTTTAAGTGATTGTTTGGAAATCTGCTGCAAAGGTACAACAATTATTCGACAGCACCAAAACCCATTATCAAAATTTCGAGATTAAAAATCAAATAACAAAGGTAGACCCCTCAGAATCTTAGTACCTTTGCAATCGCGAATTACAAACTGCTTACAATCGCCTTTACTAATATGAATCAAAAAAAATATTTCTTCGCTGTCGACTTGGGTGCTACGAGTGGCAGAACCATCATCGGCTGCATTGACGAAGGACAATTTCATCTGGAGGAAGTAACCCGTTTCCCCAATAACCTCATTGAACAGGGCAGCCATTTCTATTGGGACATCTACGCACTGTACTTTGAGATGATCCGTGGTCTGAAAGAAGTGGCTCAGCGTGGTCTGGAAATCACCTCCATAGGTATCGACACATGGGGAGTGGATTTCGTGATGATTGGCGACGACGGTGCCATTCTCAGAAATCCACGTGCCTATCGCGATCCCATTACATTCGATGCGATGGATGATTACCTGAAGCACATTATCTCAAAAAAAGAGATCTACAACATAACTGGCATCCAGCTGATGAACTTCAATTCCATCTTCCAGCTTTATGCCATGCGTTGCGAAGGTAATTCTGCCTTGAAGCATGCACAAAAAATCTTGTTCGTACCTGATGCCCTGAGTTGGATGCTCACAGGAAAAGAGGTATGCGAATATACGATTGCATCCACCTCACAATTGCTGGATCCTCGCACCAAACAACTCGACGAACGTCTCTTAGCCTCCTTAGGACTAACCCGCTCGATGTTTGGCAAGATGGTTAATCCTGGCACACCCATTGGGGTTCTCACCGATGAGGTACAGAAACTTACAGGATTAGGACCAATACCTGTGATTGCTGTAGCTGGCCACGATACAGGTTCCGCAGTAGCTGCCGTACCCGCTAAGGACGAGAAATTCGCATATCTCTCTAGCGGTACCTGGAGTCTGATGGGTATCGAGACGAAAGATGCCATCATCAACGATCTGAGTTATGAGCGCAACTTCACCAATGAAGGCGGCATCGAGGGAACCACCCGATTCCTAAAGAACATCTGTGGCATGTGGCTCTACGAACGTTGTCGTAAGGAGTGGCCCGAGGAAGTACGTCGGCTTTCTCATCCCGAGTTGCAAGGCTCAGCTATGCAGGTGGAGGCTTTCCGCTCAATCATCAACCCCGATGATGCACAGTTTGCAAACCCTGTCTCCATGATTGAGGCCATCCAACAGTATTGCCGCAAGACAAACCAGCCCGTACCTGAGACACCTGCGGAAATTTGCCGTTGTATCTTCGATTCGCTGGCCCTCCGCTATAAGCAAGTATTCCAATGGATGCAGGAATTTGCACCTTTCAAGCTCGAAGTGCTACATATTATTGGTGGTGGTAGCCTCAACAAATATCTGAATCAGTTTACGGCTAACGCCACAGGAGCCACCGTTTTGGCAGGTCCTCAGGAAGGTACCGCCATTGGTAATATCATGCTCCAGGCGAAGGCTGCCCACTTGGTGAATAATATCTGGGAGATGCGCCATATTATCGCCAATTCACTAGAGCTCGTAAAATACGAACCTGCAGACAAGTCTGTCTGGGACCAGGCCTTCCTAAAATTTCAGAAAATATCAGAGTAATCGGAATAATCAGAATAATCAGATAAAAAAACGAATTATGAAAACAGAACTAATTGAAAAAGCTTATGCCGTAGCGAAGGATCGCTATGCAGCCATCGGTGTGGATACCGATGCAGTACTCGACCAGCTCCAGAAGCAGCAGATTTCACTGCACTGTTGGCAGACTGACGACGTCGTAGGTTTTGAGCGCAACGATGCACTCTCAGGAGGCATTCAGACCACAGGTAACTATCCTGGTCGCGCTCGTAATATAGATGAGGTACGCAAGGATATTGAATTTGTGAAGACCCTTATCGCAGGAAATCACCGTTTGAACCTCCACGAGATCTATGGTGACTTTGGTAATCAGTTTGTAGATCGTGATCAGGTAGAGGTGAAACACTTTGAGAGTTGGATTCAATGGGCTAAGGAAAATAATATGAAGCTTGACTTCAATTCCACCAGCTTCTCTCATCCGAAGAGTGGTAACCTGACCCTGTCGAATCCAGACAAAGGCATCCGTGATTTCTGGATTGAGCACACCAAGCGTTGTCGTCGTATTGCCGATGCGATGGGTAAGGCCCAGAACGACCATTGTATCATGAACATCTGGGTACACGATGGTTCTAAGGATATGCCTGTACAGCGCAAAAAATATCGTGAGATCCTCGCTGCCTCACTCGACGAGATTATGGAAGAGAAGCTCGATGGTGTAAAGAACTGTTTCGAAGCCAAGTTGTTTGGTATCGGACTGGAGAGCTATACCGTTGGCTCACACGATTTCTATACCGCCTACTGCGCTACCCGCAAGCAGATGTTTACCCTTGATACTGGTCACTACGAGCCCACGGAGAATGTATCAGACTTCGTTTCCACACTGCTCATGTATGTACCAGAGCTGATGCTACATGTGTCTCGCCCCGTTCGTTGGGACTCAGACCACGTAACCATCATGAACGACCAGACACTGGACCTTTTCAAGGAACTCGTCCGTAGCGATGCTTTGGATCGTGCCCATGTTGGTCTCGACTATTTCGATGCATCTATCAACCGTATCGGTGCCTACATCATTGGTACCCGTGCCACCCAGAAGTGCATTCTCCAGGCTCTGCTCGAACCGAAGCAGAAACTGCGTGAGTATGAGGACAATGGTCAGGACTTCGAGCGTCTCGCCCTGATGGAAGAGGCCAAGAGTCTGCCCTTTGGTGCTGTGTTCGACTATTTCAACCTGAAGAACAACGTTCCTGTGGGCGAAGAGTACATCGCTGCCATCCAACAATACGAAAAAGACGTCACTTCAAAGAGATAAGACCATCGTAATAACGTAATATCGAAGAAAATGTCAAAAAACAGTTCCTTGAAGAGCACTCTCGCCGTGTCTCTCAATAACTATCTTGATGCCGGCGCCATTGTGGCAGGTTCCAGCGGTATCACACTGTGGCAGAACTATCTCGGACTATCAGAGATGCATCTTGGATGGCTCAATGCCCTCAGTGCCAATGCCTTAGGTGCCGCTATCGGTGCTATCATCGGCGGTTTCCTCGCTGATAGGTTCGGACGTAAGTTCATCTTCACCTACAATCTGCTGGTCTACATGCTCGGCGTACTGATTGTCATGCTGTCTTTCAGCTACCCGATGCTGCTCTGTGGATTCCTTGTGACTGGCATCTCCGTTGGTATTGGCGTACCTGCCTCGTGGACATACATCAGCGAGTCGAGTGAGGTTAATAACCGCGGTCGCAATATCTGTATTTCCCAGATGTCGTGGGGATTAGGTCCGATGTTCATCCTTTTCTTTGGTATGCTTCTCGCTCCAGGCGGACTGCTTTATGCCCCTGTCGAGTCACTGGCTCATGCCGTCATTGGTACTGATGCGGCACAAGCTGCCATCGAGGTTTTCTCCTCTCGCGTGGTGTTCTTCACCCTCTTTGTAGTGGCTCTTGTAGCATGGACGCTGCAACGCCAACTCGATGAGAGTGCTGAGTTTACTGCCCAGCAGCAAGAGGCAGAGCATAATGGTATCGTCGACAATATCAAGTTGCTGTTTACCAATAAGATTGCCGTCAAGACCGTCGCCTTCCTCGCCACCATCTACCTGACGTGGAATCTCGTCGCCTCCGTTATGGGTTTCTTCATGCCTCATATCTATGAGACAGCTGGAGGTTTGAGCAACGAAACGGCCAACATGCTGAGTTGCGTGAGTTGGGTGTTTGTCGTCGTGACCACCTTTATTATCTCGTTCTTTGTCGACAAGGTGGCTCACCGTTTCTTCTATGTCTTTGGTCTTGCAGCAGCCCTTACAGCATGGATTCTTATCATTGGTGGAGGCGTTTCTACCATCGGCGGCATCTGGCTGTTCACCATTCTCTGGGGTATCAACAACGGTAGCAGCGTTCAAGTGTTCTATGCCCTTTGGGGTTCTGAGTTGTTCCCTGCCAAGTTCAGAGCAGGTGCCCAGGGTCTGATGTTTTTCATCGTTCGAGGCTTGTCTGCCGTATGGGGACTGATCTTTACCTTTATCTATGGCGATAATGGTGAGGGATTCACGGTGGCAGCCTATTGTATGATTGTACTCCTGCTGATTGCACTTGTAGTCGGACTTATCGGCATGCCCAATACACGTGGAAAATCACTAGATCAAATCACCAAGGAGCGTTACGGTGACAACATCTAAACATCGGTTTGCAATAACGTAATAACGACATAACGAATATGAAATCAATATTAGAAGGCCGCGAAGAATTGAAAGCGGTTATTGATCAGATTGCCGAGGCCACTGGTTACCTCTGGCAGAAAGGATGGGCAGAGCGTAACGGAGGAAACATCACCGTCAACGTTACTGAGTATATGGACGATGAATGCAAAGCACTGAAGGCCATCTCAGAGGTGAAACAGATTGGTATGGTTCTGCCCCAGCTGAAAGGCAAGTATTTCTATTGTAAAGGAACGGGCAAGCGTATGCGCGACCTGGCCAAGTTCCCCATGCAGAACGGAAGTATCATCCGTATATGCGACGACTGCGCCTCCTACGAGGTCATCGCTGATGAACCCGTAGTGCCCACCTCAGAGTTGCCCACACACCTGGCTCTGCAGAACTATCTGTTAGAAACGGGGTCGTGCTATAAGGCCACGCTCCATACCCACCCCATCGAACTCGTGGCCATGAGCCATATCCAGCGTTTCCTGAAAGGGGATGAGATGACGCGTGTGCTATGGTCGATGATTCCAGAGACCCTCGCCTTTGCACCTCTGGGCATCGGTATCGTACCTTATGCCATGCCCTCTTCAGTAGAGTTGGCAGAGGCTACCCTCGAACAGATCAAGACCCACGATGTAGTGCTGTGGGAGAAACACGGAACGGTATCTGTAGGTACAGACATCATGGATGCTTTCGACCAGACCGATGTGCTCTGCAAGGCAGCCAACATCTATATGTGTGCTCGCTCTATGGGCTCTGAGCCTGACGGTATGACCTTTGAACAGATGAAGGAAGTGCAGGACGCTTTCAACCTGCCCAAGAAGCGTCCATGCTGACAATCACCAATAAAAACAATGAATCCCCGGTGCTCTCGCATCGGGGATTATTGTACCAATTAATGGTATTATACTGTCAGTAGTTTTGTTTTCGTTTGCAAAGATAGGACTTTTTTGATGGACAAGCCCCCAATATTTGATTTTTCACCCACGATTTATGATTTTTCGATTGATTTATGTCAATTCTGGGGTAAAATGCTAAAAAATCCTTTTTAATTTGGTAAAGTCCTCAAATTAATGTAACTTTGTAGCCTGATATGAACAACAACGAACAGGATATAAAATGGAGTGAAAATGTGATACTTGTTGACGCAGACTACGTTGACAAAGTGGCATTCAACCTCATCGTAAACTTCGAGCGCATGCTAGGGCGACGCATCCCACAGGCAGACCTCGCCCGCTGGATAGACTGTGTGGCTCTCGACGGAGGTATTAAAGAGGGAGAACAAGAAACCCAGGTGGTGCTCCTGCATAGTGCCAAGAAGCAGCAGATGGAGAACTTCATACCAGGAAAGTTCGAAGAACTTTCCTCAAAAGCCTTCAAGGATCATCTTGGGGAGTTCCTGATTAATGCTTATCCTGTAGAAGACATCGTTGGACGTGAACAACAGTTCTGCGATATGCTTCAACTCATGTGCAGCCAGAAAGACGTGAAACGGGTGATCATCATTCCCGACTCGGAACAGGAGGCTATATATAATAAGGTACGCGCGACCCTGAGGCAGGTTGACGATGAAAAGCGAATTACCCTATTAGCCATGCAACCCATGGCAAACTGGAATTTCCGACAGGAGATTCTAGGCTATTCGCTCTTAGCTGCACTTGGTATCAGTTCAGATGAAATAAACAATAAAATGTAATAGTATTATGGCAAAAGTATTAATGATTGGCGCTGGAGGCGTCGCTACGGTAGCAGCATTCAAGATCGCACAGAATGCTGACGTGTTTACCGATTTTATGATTGCCAGTCGTCGTAAGGCTAAGTGTGACAAGATTGTGGAGGATATCCATAAGGCTGGCTATAAGATGGACATTAAGACAGCACAGGTTGATGCTGACGACGTGGAGCAGTTGAAGGCACTTTTCAACAGCTACCAACCTGAACTCGTCATCAACCTCGCCCTCCCCTATCAGGACCTGACCATTATGGATGCCTGTCTGGCCTGTGGCTGCAGCTATCTCGACACAGCCAACTACGAGCCAAAGGACGAGGCACACTTTGAGTATTCCTGGCAGTGGGCCTATCGTGAGCGCTTCGAGAAGGCTGGTCTCACAGCTATCTTGGGCTGTGGTTTCGACCCAGGTGTAACCAGCATCTATACAGCCTATGCCGCCAAGCACCACTTCAAGGAGATTCAGTATCTCGACATCGTGGATTGCAACGCTGGCGACCATCATAAGGCATTCGCCACCAACTTCAACCCAGAGATCAATATCCGTGAGATTACCCAGAAGGGACTTTACTGGGAAGATGGCAAGTGGGTTGAGACAGAACCTCTGGAGATCCACAAAGATCTCACCTATCCCAACATCGGCCCACGCGACAGCTATCTGCTGCACCACGAGGAAATTGAGTCGCTGGTCATCAACTACCCCACCATCAAGCGTGCCCGTTTCTGGATGACCTTTGGTCAGCAGTATCTGAAGCACCTTGAGGTGATTCAGAATATTGGCATGAGCCGTATCGACGAGGTGGAATACGAGGCACCATTGGCCGACGGTAGTGACACAGCAAAGGTAAAGATTGTGCCTCTGCAGTTCCTGAAGGCCGTTCTGCCTAACCCACAGGATCTGGGCGAGAACTACGAGGGTGAGACTTCGATTGGCTGTCGCATTCGTGGTATCGGCAATGATGGCAAGGAGCACACCTACTATGTTTACAACAACTGCTCGCATCGTGCCGCCTACGAGGAAACGGGCATGCAGGGCGTCAGCTACACCACAGGCGTACCAGCCATGATAGGCGCCATGATGTTCTGCAAGGGTCTGTGGAAGAAGCCCGGTGTACACAACGTAGAGGAGTTCGATCCAGATCCCTTCATGGAACAACTGAACAAACAAGGTCTGCCTTGGCATGAGATTCATGACGGCGACCTCGAATTATAATTAGTATTAACTCTTAAATTTCTAAAGCTATGGCGAAGAAAGAAGAATCAACGGAGCAACTGACTCCGCAACAGCAGAAGTTGAAAGCTCTGCAGGCTGCAATGGCCAAAATCGAGAAGGACTTCGGTAAAGGCGCTATCATGCGCATGGGCGAAGAGAATATTGAAAATGTGGAAGCAATCCCCACTGGTAGCAT
The DNA here is from genome assembly GCA_902785945.1 of uncultured Prevotellaceae bacterium. GTDB lineage: Bacteria > Bacteroidota > Bacteroidia > Bacteroidales > Bacteroidaceae > Prevotella. The sequence continues at coordinate 6,034 of CADAAR010000021.1, read as the reverse complement.
CGGACTGAATGCAGCTCTTGGTGTAGGTGGCTATCCCAAGGGACGTATCATCGAGATCTACGGTCCTGAGTCATCAGGTAAGACCACATTGGCTATCCATGCCATTGCAGAGTGCCAGAAAGCAGGAGGTGTTGCAGCATTCATCGATGCAGAGCATGCCTTCGACCGTTTCTATGCTGCAAACTTAGGCGTGGACATCGACAACCTGTATATTTCACAGCCAGACAATGGCGAGCAGGCCTTGGATATTGCAGACGAGCTGATCCGCTCGAGTGCGATTGATATTATTGTCATTGACTCTGTGGCAGCTTTGACCCCCAAGAAGGAAATTGAGGGCGACATGGGCGACTCGTCGGTAGGACTGCAGGCTCGACTGATGAGTCAGGCACTGCGTAAACTGACGTCTACCATTGCGAAGACAAAGACCACCTGTATCTTCATCAACCAGTTGCGTGAGAAGATCGGTGTCATGTTTGGCAGTCCTGAGACCACCACTGGTGGAAATGCCCTTAAGTTCTATGCTTCCGTGCGTCTGGATATCCGTCCGTATGGAAAGGTCAAGGACGGCGATGATATACTTGGCAATCAGGTACGCGTCAAAGTGGTGAAGAACAAGGTAGCGCCCCCCTTCCGTAAGGCAGAGTTTGAGATCATCTTTGGCGAGGGTATCTCTAAGATTGGCGAGATTGTTGACCTGGGTGTTGAATTCAACATCATCAAGAAGAGCGGATCCTGGTTCTCCTACGGAGACACCAAGTTAGGTCAGGGTCGCGATGCTACCAAGAATCTGTTGAAAGACAATCCAGAATTATGCGAGGAACTGGAAGCCAAGATCATGCAGGCTATCGCAGACAAGAAAGAATAAAAACAGGGGCGCTCAGTTGAGCGCCCCCTGTTTTTTTTATCTCAATTAATTCTCAATAGGTGTTCCTTTCTTTGCTCTCTGCTGAGCAGCCTTGGCAGAGCTCTTCTTTGTAGTGGTCTTCTTAGTGGTTGTGGCACCAGTGTTATACGACTCCACACGACCGTCTCTTCCGAAGTGGATGAAGAGTGACTTACCCTTTGAACGATAGTAAATCCAATCCTGCTTACCGTTACTTCCCATCACCTTCTCATTAGGCTCCTCACCCATGGCGAGTGTCACCTCATCCTCAGTCATACCAAGAATGACACGACCCTGACGGATAGCAGCACGAGCCTCCTGAGTGGTCTGACGCTCTGCGCCCTCACCCATAGCGAAGATATAACCGAAATAGTCGTCCAGTCTGACATCACGCTCTGCCAGATCATCCGGATGGGTGAAGAGAACGTCACGATAGTAAGGACGACGCGACTCCATCTCTGTGAGTGACAAAGTGACAAACGGAGTGCCAGGACGTCTCTGTGCCTGATCCACACGGAAGGTGGTCATCTTGGGCACGTTCACCGTACGGTCCTTACCATCACCCTTGGTCATCATCTTCGTAGGCTGCATCGTATGAAGAATCTTGCCAATATAGGTGGTAAAATCTCTGTTGACTGACATAATGGCATCCTGCAACTCGAAGGAAGCATAGAACGTATGCTTCAGGCTGTCCATAATAAACTCATCGTCGCGCATACCACTATTGGTCTTCGACAGGGCAAAGGTCTGGTAGAACTCGTTACCATTCGCGTCTTCCACAATGATCTTCACAGGGAAGCTGCGGCTACCTACACCCACCTGAGTCACAGTCACCTCCATATCCTTTGGCATCTTCACCTCACGATAGCCATCACCGTCGTATTCTGTATCCACGCGGTAGATAGTACCCTTGGTGTAGAGCTTCTTACCCATCAGCTTCTCCTTGGCAATGTCCACATCGCCGAGGTAGGCCAGTGTGGGAACACCAAGCTTGCCATAACAATAGTCGTCAAACGAACCATTGGGGATTTCAAAATAGTACATTTTGTTGTTGTCCTGACAGAAGAAATTCACACGGGAATGACCATCTGCACTGACAGTATGTCCTCTGTAGATCATAATCTTGTGACGGAGTGACATACTACTTACCTCCTTGCCAGTAGCGGCATCACTGAAGGTTCTTACAATCAAGTCATACTTCTCAGGCATCACCATGAATTTCATACCCTCTTTCCAGTCGCAAAGACTGTAGAACTTGAAATTCTGACTGATGAAGTCTGTTGGAGCATTCTCATCTGTCGTCTGACTAGCTGCCTCATTAACCGCTGCCTGCTGAGCAGCAGCAGCCTTCTGCTGGGCAGTACGAGTCTTCACGATGTAGGTGTTCACCTGTGCTGAGACCGTCATCATCAGCATGGCGAGTCCCATTGTCAAAATCGCTCTTTTCATTACCATGGTTTTATAAATTGTACAATTTCGAGTGCAAAGATAAAAAAAATATTTGATACTTGTGCCAAAATGACGTGACAAAAAACATTTTTCTGCAAAAAAAAGCGTTTTGGCACGTGCTTTGCAATGTTTTTTGCGGATAAATGTCCAAATTTTGTAGAGTATTAATTAAAAAAAATAAGAATTATGGGAAAAATTATTGGAATTGACTTAGGAACTACCAACAGCTGTGTTGCCGTATTCGAAGGTAACGAGCCAGTAGTAATTGCCAACAGCGAGGGTAAGCGTACCACTCCCTCTGTCGTTGGATTTGTTGAGAATGGTGAGCGTAAGATCGGTGACCCTGCCAAGCGTCAGGCCATCACCAACCCCAAGAACACCGTTTATTCTATCAAGCGTTTCATGGGTGAGAACTGGCAGCAGACCGAGAAGGAGATTGCTCGCGTACCTTATACTGTTGTCAACGAAGGCGGTTATCCCCGTGTCGACATCAATGGTCGTAAGTACACCCCGCAGGAGATCTCGGCTATGGTGCTGCAGAAGATGAAGAAGACCGCTGAGGACTACCTCGGTCAGGAGGTGACAGAGGCTGTGATCACCGTTCCTGCCTATTTCTCCGACTCTCAGCGTCAGGCTACCAAGGAAGCTGGTCAGATTGCAGGCCTCAACGTGAAGCGTATCGTGAATGAGCCCACAGCCGCTGCTCTGGCATACGGTGTAGATAAGGCCAACAAGGATATGAAGATTGCCGTGTTCGACCTCGGTGGTGGTACATTCGATATCTCTATCCTCGAGTTTGGTGGTGGTGTGTTCGAAGTGCTCTCTACCAATGGTGATACCCACCTGGGTGGTGACGACTTCGACCAGGTCATCATCGACTGGCTCGTTCAGGAGTTCAAGAACGATGAGGGTGCCAACCTGAAGGATGACCCGATGGCCATGCAGCGTCTGAAGGAGGCTGCTGAGAAGGCTAAGATTGAGTTGTCTTCTAGCACAAGCACAGAGATCAACCTCCCGTATATCATGCCTGTAGGCGGTATCCCCAAGCACTTGGTGAAGACCCTCACCCGTGCTAAGTTCGAGCAGTTGGCTCACGACCTGATTCAGGCTTGTCTGGCTCCCTGTCAGAAGGCCATCTCAGACGCCAAGCTGACCACAGCCGATATCGACGAGGTGATCCTCGTAGGTGGTTCAAGCCGTATCCCTGCTGTGCAGACACTGGTGAAGAACTACTTCGGCAAGGAGCCTTCAAAGGGTGTGAACCCTGATGAGGTGGTAGCCGTTGGTGCTGCTATCCAGGGTGCCATCCTGAATAAGGAAGGTGGTGTAGGCGACATCGTGCTGCTCGACGTAACCCCGCTGACACTGGGTATCGAGACCATGGGTGGTGTGATGACCAAGCTCATCGAGGCCAACACAACCATTCCTTGCAAGAAGAGCGAGACCTTCTCTACTGCAGCTGATAACCAGACAGAGGTAACCATCCACGTGCTGCAGGGTGAGCGTCCGATGGCTGCTCAGAACAAGTCAATCGGTCAGTTCAACCTCACTGGCATCGCTCCTGCCCGTCGTGGTATTCCTCAGATCGAGGTAACCTTCGACATCGATGCCAACGGTATCCTGAAGGTATCTGCCAAGGATAAGGCCACTGGTAAGGAGCAGGCCATCCGCATCGAGGCTTCATCTGGTCTGTCACAGGACGAGATCAACCGCATGAAGGCCGAGGCTGAGCAGAATGCTGAGAACGATAAGCGTGAGCGCGAGCGTGTCGACAAGCTGAACCAGGCTGACTCGATGATCTTCCAGACCGAGAATCAGCTCCAGGAACTCGGCGACAAGATTCCAGCTCAGTACAAGCCCGCCATCGAACAGGCCCTCCAGCAGCTGAAGGATGCCCACAAGTCTGGCGATGTCGCAGCCATCGACTCTGCTATTGCAGCTCTCAACGCTGCTTGGCAGACTGCTTCTCAGCAGATGTATGCCCAGAGCGGTGCAGCCGGCCAGCCCGGCGGCGACACCTATCAGGGTGGTCAGCAGGCTCAGGACAACGGTCAGCAGCAGGCTGAAGACGCCGACTTCGAGGAAGTGAAGTAAGTCAATGATTTATAACAAATTAGAAAAGGGCGTAGCAATCAACTTGCTACGCCCTTTTTATCATATCTTCTTTACACCACATTCTGAGGATGGCCGTTGAGGAAGGAGCGGACGTTATTAATGGCAACTTGGAGTAATCGGACACGAGCCTCCGTCGATGCCCAGGCGATGTGAGGAGTGGTAAAGGCGTTGGGCTGACTCAGCAAAGGATTGGAGGCCTTTGGCGGTTCCTCAGTGAGTACGTCAGCACAGAAAGCTGCCAGTCTTCCTTCCGCAAGTGCCTCAGCCACAGCCTGATCGTCTATCAACGGCCCTCGACCTGTGTTGATGAGGATGGCAGAGGGTTTCATCATCTGAAGCGTCTCGCTGTTGATCAGATGATGGGTATCAGGCGTCAACGGACAATGCAAGCTAACGACATCACTTTCTGAAAAGAGCGCTTCCAGCGATTTCTTCTCGATAAAGCTTGGCAACTGGTCTTGCGACTTGCTGGTATAGGCACAAGCCCGCATGCCGAAAGCATTTGCGATGGTTGCCACCCGCATACCGATATTCCCAAGTCCGACGATACCAAACGTCTTGCCAGAGAGTTCCATGTGGGGGAAGTCCCAGTAACAGAAGTCCTTGTTATTTGTCCATCGGCACTCACGATTGGCAATGGCATAATGCTCTGTGCGGTTCGTCACCGTCAGCAAGTGCGCAAACACCATCTGCGCCACACTCTCCGTGCTATAGGCCGGCACGTTAGTCACCGTGATGCCTCGCTCATGCGCTGTCTCAGTGTCCACCACGTTATAACCCGTCGCCAGCACACCTATATATTTAAGGCGGGGGAGTTGATCCATCTCAGCTTTGCCAATCACCACCTTGTTGGTCAGCACGATGTCAGCCTCAGCAGCTCTCGCCACCGTCTCACTCGGGCTGGTACGGTCGTACACCGTCACCTCGCCCATTGTCTTCAATTCATCCCACGACAGATCGCCAGGATTGGCTGAATAGCCGTCAAGTATTACAATATTCATTTTCCGTCCTATAAAACTACCAATTATTATCTTTATGCTGCAAAGATACAAAAAAATCCGCAACATATCACGTGTTCACAAAAAAATGTGTATATTTGCACCACTAAATAAAAAAACTGCAATTAAGATGAAGAAAGTAATAATTAGCTTAGTGCTGGCGATGATGACAGTAGCCGGATACGCTCAGAGCGTTGTAGGCAAGTGGGTAACAGAAGGTGGTGATTCTCAGGTGGAGATTTACCAGAGTGGCGACAAGCTGAACGGTAAGATTGTCTGGCTGAAGAAAGGCGACGGTCAGCAGGATGTCCACAATCCTGACAAGAAGCTACAGAGCCGTAAGCTGGTTGGCGTCAACATTCTGACGGGGCTCACCAAGAAAGGCGACAAGTGGGAAGGCGGAAAGATCTACAACCCCAAAAACGGCAAGACCTACAAATGTTCCATCTGGCTCGACGGCAACAACCTGAAGGTTCGCGGCTACGTCGCCATGTTCTACGAAACCCAGACCTGGACAAAGAAGTAATTTAGAAAAGAAAATTAGTCCGATAGTATTGAAAATTACTCCGAAAGTATTGATGATTACTTT
>CADAAR010000020.1 GCA_902785945.1 uncultured Prevotellaceae bacterium | reverse complement strand
TTGGAACGGAGGGAGAATCATACAGCAATCTTCCCAAGGCTTTTGAGGTCATTGAAGACAAGTAACAATTTAAAGAGAAATAAGCAAATGAACCAAGTTTCCGTCTGTGATAGCCGCAAAATAGCCGCAAAGTGAAAAGGGCGAATCCTTGAAAGGCCGATAAATAAAGGCGTTTTGGGAGATTTCAGCGTTTGTTTCCGGTTCTGAAGGTCTTGGGTTTGAATCCCAACGGGATCACTTTCTTTTATATCATACAAATTGGGGCTCGATACTTCACAGTGTCGAGCCCCTCGCAAACTTCAAACAACCAAAAAAGGTTATCGAGTTATCGAATGAACAGCAATTCTCTATATTTTGGCAATGGCCAGAGAGCGTCGTCCACAATAAGCTCCAGTTTATCGATCTCATAACGAATCTCGTCAAGTTTCGGCTCTACCTTGTCGTGGTAGGCGATAGCCTTGTCGTGTTCGTCCTCAATCTTATTAGCCAGTTTACGGGCGTTAACCAACTCTTCCACACCTTTCTCGATAGCAGATGTGCGCTCAGCAATCTCTTCGATAATCTTGATATTACGGGCAGAAAGTTTCTCGGCCTTGTCGACGGGGAAGATGGCAGCCATATTCTCCACGTTCTTCAGCAACTGGCTCTGATAACTAGTCGCTACAGGGATAATGTGGTTCATTGACAAGTCGCCCAGCACACGAGCCTCAATCTGAATCTTCTTGGTGTAGGTTTCCCACTTCACCTCATTGCGGGCCTCGAGTTCCTTCTTCGTCATCACGCCCAGACTCTCGAACATTGCAATGCTCTCCTTGTCAAGATAACGCTCAAAGATCTTCGGACAGCTCTTCTCAACGTCCAGACCGCGCTTTGCAGCCTCCAGAACCCACTCGTCTGAGTAACCGTTACCGTCGAAGCGGATAGGCTTACAGGTCTTGATATCCTCACGCAGCACGTCGATGATAGCGTGGAAAGTAGCGCTGTGGCCAGTGCCTGCGAGTTTCTTCTCAAACTCAGGAATCTTAGCATCTACACGTTTCTTGAAATCAACCAGTGCCTCAGCAACGGCGCTGTTCAGGGCTATCATTGCACTGGCGCAGTTGGCCTCAGACCCCACAGCACGGAACTCGAAACGGTTACCAGTAAAGGCAAATGGCGACGTACGGTTACGGTCGGTATTATCTATCAACAGCTCAGGAATCTCAGGAATATCCATCTTCAGACCCTGCTTACCGCTCATAGCGAGGACATCTTCTTTATCAGCCTTCTCGATGTGGTCGAGCAGCTCAGAAACCTGCTTGCCGAGGAATGAAGAAACAATGGCGGGAGGAGCCTCGTTGGCACCCAGACGGTGTGCGTTAGTAGCACTCATGATAGAGGCCTTCAGCAGTCCGTTGTGCTTGTATACACCCATCAGCGTCTCAACGATGAAAGTTGCGAAACGCAGGTTCTGCTCGGCAGTCTTGCCAGGGGCGTGCAGCAGCACACCAGTATCCGTGCTCAGCGACCAGTTGTTATGCTTACCTGATCCGTTGATGCCGGCAAACGGTTTCTCGTGCAACAGCACGCGGAAGCCATGCTTGCGAGCCACCTTCTTCATCAGCGACATCAGCATCATATTGTGGTCGACGGCCAGGTTCGTCTCCTCGAAGATAGGCGCCAACTCAAACTGGTTGGGGGCTACCTCGTTGTGGCGTGTCTTACAGGGAACACCGAGTTCCAAAGCCTGAATCTCAAGGTCGCGCATGAAGGCAGCCACACGCTCAGGAATAGATCCGAAGTAGTGGTCATCCATCTGCTGGTTCTTGGCAGAGTCGTGACCCATCAACGTACGGCCTGTCAGCAACAGGTCAGGACGGGCTGCATACAGACCTTCATCCACCAGGAAATACTCCTGCTCCCAGCCGAGGTTTGACGTCACCTTCTTCACAGCGGGATCGAAATAGTGACAGACATCCACAGCGGCCACGTTTACAGCGTGCAGGGCGCGCAGCAGCGGAGCCTTATAGTCGAGCGCCTCACCACTATAAGAAATAAATACGGTGGGGATACACAGCGTATCGTCGATGATGAATACCGGCGATGTGGGATCCCAGGCCGAATAACCGCGTGCCTCGAAGGTTGAGCGGATACCACCAGAGGGGAACGAAGAGGCATCCGGCTCCTGCTGTACGAGCAGCTTGCCAGTGAACTCCTCTACCATACCACCCTTGCCGTCGTGCTCGATAAACGAATCGTGCTTCTCGGCGGTACCTTCTGTCAGCGGCTGGAACCAGTGGGTATAGTGCGTTACACCGTTCTCCGTAGCCCACTGCTTCATACCAGCAGCCACAGCGTCGGCAACGGCTCTATCGAGACGTGCACCATTATCAATCACGTCAATCATCTTCTCATACACGTCCTTCGGCAAGTACTTGTACATCTTCTCACGGTTGAAGACCTTCTTACCAAAATACTCGTAAGGTCTCTCACTTGGTGTTTTTACGTCGAGCGGCTTCTTCTTGAATGCCTCACCGACAACCTGAAATCTTAATGCTTCCATAATTGTGTTGTGTTTAATGTTGTTTTGTCCAGTTTTCTATTCTCGTTAATGCTTCTTCTGTTTTTTCACGACTACCAAAGGCAGTGAAGCGCACGTAGCCCTCGCCACTGGGACCGAAGCCGACACCTGGTGTGCAGACCACATTAGCACCATAGAGCAGGGCTTCGAAGAACTGCCACGACCCCATACCTTCTGAAGTGCGCATCCAAATATAAGGGGCATTCTCACCGCCATAGACCTCGAAACCAAGGGCGCGCAGTTTGGTGAGCATCAGATGGGCATTGTCCATATAATAATCGATGGTCTGTTTTATCTGCTGTTTGCCCTCAGGTGTGTAGATAGCCTCGGCAGCGCGTTGTGAGATGTAACTCGTACCGTTGAACTTCGTACACTGTCTGCGCAGCCACAACTGGTTCAGGGGAATGCGCTCACCCTCGAAGGTCGAAACGGTTACCTCTTTCGGCACCACCGTATAACCGCAGCGTACACCTGTGAATCCTGCCGTCTTCGAGAACGAATGGAACTCGACGGCACACTTCCTCGCACCACGAATCTCAAAGATTGAATGTGGTATCTCCGGATCGCGAATATAAGCCTGATAAGCAGCATCGTAGAGTATGAGTGCATCGTTTTTCAGTGCATAATTCACCCACTTACGCAGTTCTTGCTTGGTGATGACCGTACCCGTTGGGTTGTTGGGATAGCAGAGATAGATCACATCCACCGGCCTACCCTTGGGCAGTTCAGGTATGAACCCGTTCTCGGCTGTTGTCGGCAGGTAGCGCACGTTTGTCCAACGCCCATCGCGATAAGTACCGCAGCGACCTATCATCACGTTCGAGTCGATATAGACAGGGTAGATGGGATCGGTCACTCCGATGAAGTTGTCCCAGTGCAGCAGTTCCTGGAAATTACCTGTGTCTGACTTCGCACCGTCGTTGATGAAAATCTCATCAATACTGAGGTGTACGCCACGTGGCAGGAAGTCGTTCTTCAGAATAGCCTCACGCAGGAAGTCGTAGCCCTGTTCAGGACCGTAGCCTCTGAACCCCTTGACGGTACCCATCTCGTGAGCAGCCTTATGCATCGCCTCCACTACGGCAGGTGCCAATGGTTGCGTCACGTCGCCAATGCCCAACGAGATCACGTCGGCCTTGGGGTGCATCACCTTGAAGGCGTTTACCTTCTTGGCGATGTCAGCGAACAAGTAGTTGTTCTGAAGGTTCAGGAAATGAATGTTTACTAATGCCATAGTCTTTTATTGTGTTTGAAGTTTGCTTAATTCTATTTCTCCGTCGAAGACGAACGTGGCGGGACCCGTCATATAAACGTGGTTGTCACTCTCTCGCCATTCGATGCTCAGCATGCCGCCGTCCATCACAATCTGGCTCTTCCGACCAGTCTTGCCAGTGAGGGCTGCAGCAACAGCCGTAGCGCACGCACCCGTTCCACAGGCCATCGTAATCCCGCTGCCACGTTCCCAAACGCGAGTGCGAATACTTCCATCAGCCTGAACACAGGCAAACTCAATGTTGCAGCGTTGCGGAAAAGCCGGATGCACTTCCAGCAAGCGTCCTGTTTCTCCTACCTGATCCACATAGTCTGTGAAGATCACGTAGTGTGGATTGCCCATCGAAACGAACGTACCGTGTCCCTGACTGCGACCAGCCACAAACTGCGACTCGTCCTCAAACTTCGGCTCCAGCATATCCACCGTCACACGCTCCACGATACCGCCACTCACATGCAGCAGCAGTGTCTTCACCCCCGACAGCGTCTGCAGCCGTATCTCTGTCTTGTCTGTCAGTCCGCGCTCATACAGATACTTACCGATACAACGGCTCGCATTGCCACACATCATAGCCTCTGAGCCGTCAGCATTGAAGATGCGCATGCTGAAGTCAGCCTCAGGCACCGTCGATGCACCTATCAGCACCAAACCGTCGGAGCCGATGCCTTTATGGCGGTCGCTCCAGGCGATGGCGGCGGCCTGTGGATCAGCAATCTTTTGCTCCATCATATTGATATAGATGTAGTCATTGCCGCAACCATGCATCTTGGTAAATCTGATTTTCTCTGTCATATTGCTACCTTTTCTGGAAGTTTGCTATCTTTTTGTAACTTTTTCGAGTGCAAAGGTATACAAAAAGTTAGAAACCACAAAAGAAACTATCCCTTTTGTTTGTAGAAAATTAAAAAAACTGTCATTTTGTAAAGTATTCCGCCAGAAATCACACTTTTTCATTTACACTTCGACATCATATCCCTCTATCTTCTTGCAAAGTGTCAATTTAACCTATCCGCTGCATCATTTTTAGCAATTTTACCCATAAAATTTGGTGGATTCGAGATAAAGTCCTACCTTTGCACCCATGACATTAGAAAAATTGACCAGCGCTGTCTGCAAGATTGCCCAGCAGGCAGGAGCGTATATCAGAGAGGAAAGGAGCAAGTTCTCGTTGGAAAGTGTGGAGCGCAAGCACGCTCACGATTATGTGTCGTATGTCGACAAGGGTTCTGAATTGCGAATCGTGAGTGCACTGCGCGAGTTGCTGCCTGAGGCAGGATTCATTACCGAAGAGGGAACCGCCAAGAACGACCAGAGAAGCGATCTTACTTGGGTAGTAGATCCGCTTGATGGCACCACTAACTTTATACATCAGTATGCGCCGTACGCAGTGAGCATAGCCCTGCTACAGGGTCATGAGGTACAACTGGGTGTGGTTTACGAGGTGTGTCATGATGAGTGCTACTATGCTTGGCAGGATGGTGGATCTTACATGAACGGCACAGCGTTGAGGGTTAGCAACCAGAAACTTCAGGATGCCTTACTCTGCCTGCAGTTGCCTTATAATAGCGATGCCTACAAACCAGTCATCAAGCGTTTGATTGACCAGCTTTACGGCCATGTAGGCAGCATCCGCATGTGTGGCTCTGCAGCGATGGCACTCTGTTATGTGGCTGCAGGACGGCTCGACGGTTATGCTGAAAAGTACATTGGCCAGTGGGACTATATGGCAGGCTCACTGATTGTGAAAGAGGCTGGCGGTATTGTGACCAACTATGATGGCGAAGAGGATTTTACTCAGGGCGACAGTGTCGTAGCCACCAACGGTATCATTCAACATGACCTGCTTTCAGTAATCAGCAAAGCCGGCGTTCAGCGTTAGCCCAAGACCCGCTTGAACATTTGATGATACGCTGCTGCCTTTTTGTCGAAGGACAGAGGATAGGCGCGTGAGGAGGATGGCAGGCGGTAAAGGAGAATGGGGTCGCCATCGAGATTGTTTGTCTCAGGGATCGTAACGTATGTATTGACCTTAGGGACAACCTGGATGCCGAGCGAGGCGCAGATGGTTTCAGTGGCTTTCTCGCCTGTGGTAACGATGGCGCGACAATGCGGCAACTGATGCAGAAGTGCACGAATATCTGTTGACTCCACCACCTCAAGGAATTTATCTGAGGCATTATCCTGCAAGCGACGGATAGCGGTAGAAGTATCAAAGAAAGCAAGTCCTTTTTCTTGACAGAACGCCACAATCTCATCAATCTTAAAACGCTTCGCTTCTACGTCCACAAAATGATTTTTGTCGCCAAAGAACAGCTGTCCCTCCAATCTCCAGTGGTCATTGATAAAATTCGGATAAAAGAAATCCATACTCCATCGCTTGCGCTGCGGCGGGAAGCTGCCCAAGAACAGCACCTTCGCATTCTCAGGCAGGAAAGGTTTGAGCGGATGATACTCCACACCGTCCTTGTTGCGAGCGATATTCTCTGTGTTCAGATAGGAAGTCATTGTTTCATCCAGTATTGTCGTTCTGATTCCGGCATCTTTTCGATGGCGTAGCGAAGCATCGTACGAGGCATCTCGTGAGCATGCTGACGGAGGAATTCACGAAGAAGATCCATCGAGACGCGCTTACCCATCTCACGAAGCATCCAGCCAACGGCCTTGTGCATCAAGTCATGAGGATGATGGAGGTGAATCTCAGCATAACGTAGGCACCACGAGGGATCGCCCATCTGTGAGGTTTTCCACGAACAGACGATGCTCATACGCTGTTTCCAAAGACAGGGGCTCTGCGCCAAAGAGTCGAGGAGTTTTACCTTATAGTCTTTGTCGCCAAGGTTGGAAGGCAGCAATAGCCAGTGGCCAAGAATCTTATGAACGGAGAGGTCGACGAGGTCCCAATTGTTCGCTTGCTCAGCATATTGCAGATAGAGCGTGAGGATCTCGTCGCGGGCCTTGATGGCCTTCTCGTCGTTTTCCAACCGCTTCGTAGCCAGTTTTTCGAACTTCGCCACAAGAATCAGCAGGCCACAGAGGCGCACTTCGTGCCAACGGTTCATCAGCAGCTCAGGCACTTCGCTCAGGGGAAAATCCTTTGGAACCGCCTTAACAACCTCCCTTGTCTGTGGCACCTTCAGTCCCAAGAACTCATCACCCTCGCCATACTCACCTGGGCCCGTCTTGAAGAACCGCATCAATATCTGTCGCTGCTCATCATCGCGCAACGACTCCATATAGTGTACAATCTCTTTTGCCGTCATTTTATTCATTTTGGGGCAAAGGTACAAAAAAATCCCTGATATCTGCAAAGAATCAGGGACTTTTATTATGGTTATGCGTGATTATCAGCGCTGGAGGTAGGCGGCAACCTTCTGAGCCGTCTGACGGCCAGAGGCCATCGCGCGAACAACGAGAGAGGCACCATTGGCCGAGTCGCCACAGACGAAGACGTTCTCTGGATATTCAGGATGCTCAGGCTTGAGGAAGCCCATTGCCAAGAGCACGAGTTCGGCCTTGATAATCTCAGGCTTACCCTTCTCGACCATAATCGGACGACCACCTTCAGGATTCGGCTTCCAATCGATTTCCTGAATTTTCACACCTGTCAGTTTGCCGTTCTCACCCAAGAATTCAAGGGTATTGATATTCCAACGACGGGTGCAGCCCTCTTCATGACTCGAAGTCGTCTTGAGGGTGCGGGGCCACTCGGGCCAGGGGTTCTGCGGATCCTCAGGACCTTCAACGGGCTTAGGCATAATTTCAATCTGCGTGACACTCTTACAACCCTGACGATGGGCGGTGCCGATGCAGTCTGAACCTGTGTCGCCACCACCAATCACCAATACATCTTTTCCTTTGGCGGTGATGCGCTCGTCCTTCGAGAACTCCATACCAGCGAGGACGCGGTTCTGCTGAGAGAGCAGTTCGAGAGCGAAATGCACGCCCTTGAGTTCGCGGCCAGGGGCCTTGAGATCGCGGGCAGTGGGCGTGCCGGTGGCGATCACAATCGCATCATAATCGGCGTACTCGGAATAATCAGAGAACTCAGAATTATATCTGAACTCGATGCCCTCTTGCTCCAGCAGGACGATGCGGCGGTCGATGATAGCCTTGTTAAGCTTGAAGTTGGGGATACCGTAGCGCAGGAGTCCGCCCGCAGCTTCGTTCTTCTCGAAGACAGTTACCTGATAGCCCATCAGGTTCAGGTCGTTGGCAGCAGCGAGTCCGGCAGGACCAGCACCGATAACAGCCACCTTCTTACCATTACGTACGATGTCTGTTTTTGGCTGAATATAGCCCTCGCGGAAAGCAGCCTCAACAATGGCAGCCTCGTCTTCGCGGTTAGTGGTCGGCTCGTGGTTGAAACGGTTCAGCACACAGGCTTTCTCGCAGAGCGCAGGACAGATACGACCCGTAAACTCTGGGAAGGGGTTGGTGCTGTTGAGCAGACGATAGGCCAGTTCCCAATCGCCTTTGTAAAGCGCGTCGTTCCATTCAGGCGCCTTGTTGCCCAGCGGACAGGCCCAATGACAAAAGGGTACGCCACAGTCCATACAGCGCGAGGCCTGCAGTTTGCGTTCGCGGGTGCTGAGCGTTTGCTCCACCTCGCCAAAATCGTGGATTCTATCGTGAATCGGACGGTAGCCCGCCTCCTGGCGGTGTATCTCTAAAAATGCTTTTGGATTTCCCATTGTAATTTACAATTTGACAATTAACCATTTACAATTTAATAGTCGCGCTGGATGTCAGCGATCTTCTCGTGCAGACGTGCCATCTTCTCCTCTTCGAGCACGCGCTTGTACTCGATGGGCACCACCTGGATAAAGTCCTCGATGTAGCGGTGCCAGTCGTCGAGCATACGACCTGCAAGGGCCGACCCCGTGTGCAGATAGTGCTGACGGATGAGCTCGAGCAGTTCCTTGCGAGAGACTGAGTCCTCAACCAACGAGAGCTCCACCATATCCATGTTACAGAAGTAGTCGAACGTGTGGTCGGGATCATAGACATAAGCCACGCCACCACTCATACCTGCGGCAAAGTTACGACCTGTCTTGCCGAGCACGACCACGCGACCGCCAGTCATATATTCGCAGCAGTGGTCGCCCGCACCCTCGATGACAGCGATGGCACCAGAGTTACGCACGCCGAAGCGCTCACCTACCTTACCATTAATATAGAGTTCACCACTCGTAGCGCCATAAAGACCCGTGTTACCTGCGATGATGTTCTCCTCCGCTTTGAAGGTCTCGCTGCGACGGGCTGGTGGCAGAATCGAGATACGACCGCCAGAAAGGCCCTTACCGAAATAGTCGTTGCATTCGCCTTCCAGACGGATGTCCAAACCCTTCACGGCGAAGGCACCAAACGACTGACCAGCCGAGCCCTTGAACTTAATCTTAATCGTACCGTCGGGCAGGCCTGCCTCACCATATTTCTTGGCGATGACACCTGAAAGCATCGTACCCACCGCACGATCGGTATTCCTGATGCCGTAGTCGAGTGTGATTTCCTCACCATCCTCGATAGCTTTCTGTGCAGCCTTGATAATCTCCACGTCAGTTACATCGGCCACCTTCGTAAACTCACCGCGATCCCAATAGAGGGGCTTTTCCGTCTCTGGCTTATGCAGCAAACGGGCAAAGTCGATGGTTTTCTGCTTGTCTGTAGCATTAGCGGTATTGACCTCTATCAGTTCCGTATGTCCGATAATCTCCTTCAGGCTCTTCACGCCAATCTCTGCGAGATATTCACGTACCTGCTCAGCAAGGAAGGTGAAGAAGTTCACCACATATTCTGCGCGACCCTCGAAGTGCTTGCGCAACTCAGGATTCTGCGTGGCGACACCCATCGGACAGGTATTCGTATTACATTTACGCATCATCGCACAGCCGAGAACGATCAGCGGCAGCGTACCAAACGAGAACTCATCGGCACCCAGCATCGCCATGATGATCACATCCTTTGCGGTCTTCAACTGACCATCGGTCTGCAGGCGCACCTGGTTTCTCAGTCCATTGCGCACGAGCGTCTGCTGCGTCTCAGCAAGTCCGATCTCAGGCGAGATACCTGCAAAACGCATGCTCGAAGCAGGCGAAGCACCTGTACCACCCTCAGCACCAGAGATGACGATGAGGTCGGCCTTTGCCTTAGCCACACCAGCGGCGATGGTTCCTACACCACTCTCTGCCACGAGCTTCACGCTGACAGCAGCTGTCGGGTTGATATTCTTGAGGTCGAAGATCAACTGTGCCAGGTCCTCGATAGAATAGATATCATGATGAGGTGGCGGCGAAATCAGCGAGATACCAGGAATAGCGTTACGCGTCTTGGCGATAATCTCGTTCACCTTGAAACCAGGCAACTGACCACCCTCACCAGGCTTTGCACCCTGGGCCACCTTGATCTGTATTTCTTCTGCATTCACCAGGTATTCGGCTGTCACACCAAAACGACCTGAGGCTATCTGCTTAGTCTTGCTGCTGAGCGACACACCGTCGACGTCAGAGTGATAGCGGGCGTTATCCTCACCACCTTCACCCGTATTCGAGCGCGTGCCGAGCTTGTTCATTGCCAGCGCCAGCGCCTCGTGGGCCTCGATACTCAGGGCACCAAACGACATCGCACCTGTCACAAAATGCTTCACAATGCTCTCCACGCTCTCCACCTCGTCGATAGGTGTAGGTTTAGCGGCCTTTTTCCAGCCGAAGAAGTCGCGGATAAAGATAGGTGATTCTTTCTCGTCGACCATCTGCGACCATTTCTTGAAGCCCTCGTAATCGCCTTTCCTCGTTGCCAGTTGCAATTTCGCAATCGTCTCAGGATTCCAGGCGTGCTTGATGCCGTCCTTGCGCCAAGCAAACTGTCCCTGATTCTGCAACAGCGTCTGCTTTTTGGCAGCTTCATGCAGGGCGATCGCATCGCGGGCAATCTCCTTCAGGCCGATACCGCCGATGGTGCTCGTCTCTGTGCCGAAGTAGCGACGCAACAGGTCTTCGCTCAGACCGATACTCTCGAAAATCTTTGCACCACGATAGCTACGGATGGTAGAGATACCCATCTTCGACATGATCTTCTTCAAGCCTTTATCAACGGCCTTGATGTAGTTCTTCTCTGCCGTCGCATATTCCTCCTGGATCTTGCCTTTCTTCACGAGGTCATCCAGCACGGCAAACGTCATATACGGGCACAATGCGCTGGCACCATAGCCCAACAGCAGGGCTGCGTGCATCACCTCGCGAATTTCTCCGCTTTCCACAATCAACGCCGTCTGCACACGCTTACCCACGCTGATCAAATAGTGGTGAACCGCCGAGACAGCCAGCAACGAAGGAATCGCAGCATGCGTCTCGTCGATGTCGCGATCGGTGAGGATGATGTAGTTCACGCCCTCATCCACACTTGACTCTGCCTGATGACAGAGGTCGTCGAGCGACTTTCTCAAGCCCTCCTCGCCCTTTTCAATCTCAAAGAGCATCGGCAGCTTCTTGGTGTTGAAGCCCTTGTAGCGGATGTTACATAATATATCGAGTTGTGTGTTGGTCAATACGGGTTGCGGCAAGCGCACCATCTTACAGTTCGAGGCATCGGGCGTCAGGATATTCGTTCCCACAGCACCGATATACTCCGTCAGGCTCATCACCAGCTCCTCACGAATGGGGTCGATGGCGGGGTTCGTCACCTGTGCAAACTGCTGACGGAAGTAGTTGAAGAACACCTGCGGACGGTCGCTGATCACAGCCAGCGGCGTGTCGTTACCCATTGCGGCTACAGGCTCCTGACCAGCCGTCGCCATTGGCACGATGGTCTTGTCGATATCTTCCTGACCGAAACCGAAGTTCACGAGTTTCTGGTCGAGATCGCTCACGCCATTCTCCACATGACGTCCGCTCTTCAGTTTCTCCAACTGCACGCGGTTCTCACTCAACCACGCACGATAAGGATGGGCCTTTGCCAACTGTTCCTTTATCTCGCCGTCGTAATATATCTTACCTTCCTGTGTGTCGATGAGCAGGATCTTTCCTGGCTGCAGACGACCTTTCGAAACAACATCGCCAGGCTCAAAGTCCATCACGCCCACCTCAGAGGCCACCACCATCATACCCTGTTTGGTGATCGTATAACGGCTGGGACGCAGACCATTACGGTCGAGCATTCCGCCTGCATAACGACCGTCAGAGAACAGCAGCGCAGCAGGACCGTCCCACGGCTCCATCAGAATGGAGTGGTACTCGTAGAAGGCTTTCAGATCCTCAGAAATCGGGTTCTTGTCGTTGAACGACTCAGGCACCAGAATGGCCATTGCCTGCGGCAGTGAGAGACCGCTCATCATCAGGAACTCAAACACATTGTCCAGTGAGGCAGAATCGCTCATACCCTCCTGCACAATCGGACGCAGGTCCTTGATATCGCCCAGAGCCTCGCTCGAAAGCACACTCTCACGGGCCTTCATCCAACCGCGATTACCACGAATGGTATTGATCTCGCCGTTATGCGCCAACAGACGGAAGGGCTGAGCCAACGACCATGTAGGGAATGTGTTGGTAGAGAAACGCGAGTGCACCAGTGCCAGTCCGCTGGTGAAATAGGGGTTCGACAGATCGGGGAAATACCTGCGCAACTGTCCGCTCGTCAACATACCTTTGTAGATGATGTTCTTGCTCGACAGCGAACAGATGTAGAAGTCCTTGTCGTCGATGCGATTTTCTATGCGCTTGCGTACCTTATATAATATACGGTCGAGCACCTCGGCTTTTGCCTCGCTCACACCCGTCACGAAAATCTGCACGATATCCGGCTCCACATCTCTTGCAGCCGCACCCAGGACCTCCGGACATGTTGGTACCGTACGGACATGCATCAACTGCAGATCCTCGCGTTCGATCTCCTCGATCATCACGCTCAGTATCTGCTCATGCGCCTTTTTGTCCTTCGGCAGAAACACCAGTCCCGTACCGTATTTTCCTTTCTCAGGTACGGGAATGCCCTGTAACAGAATAAACTCATGGGGAATCTGCACCATGATACCCGCGCCGTCGCCCGTCTTGTCGCGTGTCTCAGCGCCGCGGTGCTCCATATTCTCCAGCACCTTCAGGGCGTTGTCCACCAACTCGTGACTTTTGCCGCCGTGGATGTTAACCACCATACCCACGCCACAAGCATCGTGCTCGTACTCGCTTCGGTATAGTCCTTTTTCTTGCGTTTGAAGTTTGCAATGTGTCATATTATCCTTACTATTTGTGTCAATCTGTACGAATTCGGGTGCAAAGGTATATCATTTTGTAATCGCAGCCAAGATTTTACTTACGTTTTTCGCGTTAAATTTTGCACTGTCTGACACTTTGCTCAATATCCGCTTATTTTACTTACATTTTGAAATATTTCAACCGTTCACCCTCCCCCATTCCTTACACATTGTCATTTTAACAAAAAAACAAGGCCGCTGTGTTCGAACACAACGACCTTTATCCTATTCGTTAATCGTCACCTTCAAATCAGACTGTCGGCCAACTGCTCCAGCAAAGGCTCGTCTGTAGTCTTCATGCGCGAACGGATGGTCACCATCGGCTCCACGATCTCGCAGTCCTTCATGGCCTCAATCATCGTGCGCATCACCTTGCCGGCCGTAGGTGCCCAACTACCGTTCTCAATGATACCGAACTTGCGCTTCTGGTAGTTCTTAATCTGCAGGTGATACAGGAAATCGTGCATCACGGGGAACACGCCTGCATCATAGCTCGACGCAGCCACCACAATCGTTGGATAACGGAAGGCATCCTCGATGACCTCAGCCATATCCTCGCGACTCAGATCGCTCACCACCACCTTTTTAGCGCCCTTCTCGCGGAGTATCTCGCCCAGTCGCTCAGCAGCTGCTGCCGTACCACCATGAATGCTGGCGTAGGCCACGAGGATACCCTCGCTCTCAGGCTCGTACTTGCTCCAAATATCATAAAGCCGTACAGCCTCAGCCAGCGCCTCGCCCTTCAGCACAGGACCATGCAACGGACAGATGGTCTGAATGTCAAGAGCAGCCGCCTTTTTCATCACGATCTGCACCTGCGTACCATACTTGCCACAGATGTTAAAGTAGTAGCGACGTGCCTCGCAAGCCCAGTCGTCGGTCTCATTCACCAACGCACCAAACTTACCGAAACCGTCAGCCGAGAACAGCACCTTATCCTTGCTGTCGTAGGTCATGATCACCTCAGGCCAGTGTATCATCGCCGCCCCGATAAACTGCAACGTATGCTGACCCAATGAGAGTGTATCGCCCTCTTTCACGGTCATCACGCGACCCTCAAAATTCACGCCCTCGAAGAAGTTCGGCAACATCTTCACGGCCTGCGCACTGCACACCAGCTGCAAGCCAGGATACGTCTCCAGCATCCAGGCAATCAATGCCGAGTGGTCGGGCTCCATGTGGTGAACCACAAGATAGTCTGGCTGACGACTGCCTAAAGCAGCCTTCAGGTTCGCTTTCCACGCCTCGCCTTTTCTGCGATCGGCGGTATCCATGATGGCAATCTTCTCATCGTCAATCAGATACGAGTTATAACTCATGCCCTCGGGCACCACATACTGACTCTCAAACAAATCGATGTCGAGATCATCCACACCGATATACTTAATCGTATCGCTTACCATACTCATATTAAACTTGTATTTATTATTTGATTTCTTATTTTATCAGTTTCTCTATCTGCTTGTCTGTCGCCTCTGGCAATAGCTGACGGAGATGCGCCTTCATCCGTTCGAACGACTCCTGGGGCGTGCGCTCGCACTGACACATCTCGCGTCCCAAAAGCAACTCTGGCGTCGTCAGCAACGACCAGCCCCAGCCGTATTCGCGTCCGTGCTTGTCCGTAGGATACACAAAGTCCTCGGTCACAATCCGACAGGCCATCTGCAGTCGCGTCACATAGCCGTCAAACTTGCTCCGCATCTTGGGACCGTCAAATCCACAGGCCGCCCGCAACTCACGCGTTATCAGACTACCGTGCTCGGCCAGCGTCAGCAGGATGGCCTCATCGATCGAACCCTCCGCAGGTGCAGGTCTCGAACTGCGACGATAGTTACACAAGTCCGGCCACCAGTCCTTGCTGACGAACCCCGCCTTGCCCGCGAAGAACTTGCCATACACGCAGCGGCCTTCCGTCACGATAGGGCCCTTCCACTTCCACAGCGGCCAGTCCCATCCACCATCGTCGAATACCACATACCGATTGTCCTCGTCAACAACATCCTCGGCAGAATAGCCGCGAATGCCACTATCCAGCAGCGGCAAAAAGCCCACCTCCTGGATATAGTCCATCAACTCCGGACAACTATGTATCTCCCCTATTCTAATCAAAAGTTCTCCGCCTTTATTTGGAAGTAGCTCTGCGGATGGTCGCAGGTAGGACAAACCTCTGGTGCCTTCTTGCCTATAACGATATGGCCGCAGTTGCTGCACTGCCAAATCACATCACCCTCGCGCGAAAAGACCACAGCATCCTCTATGTTCTTCAGCAATTTGCGATAACGTTCCTCGTGGTGCTTCTCAATAGCGCCCACCAGTTCAAACTTCTCGGCAATCTCGTCGAAACCCTCCTCACGAGCCTCCTTGGCCATACGGGCATACATATCCGTCCACTCGAAGTTCTCACCATTGGCAGCATCCGCCAGGTTCGTCTTGGTGTCGCTCACGCTACCACCATTCAGATATTTATACCACATCTTGGCGTGCTCCTTCTCGTTGGCAGCCGTCTCCTCAAAGATAGAGGCAATCTGTACGAATCCGTCCTTCTTGGCGCGCGATGCGAAATACGTGTATTTGTTTCTCGCCATACTCTCGCCGGCAAAAGCCTCTTTCAGGTTCTGCTCGGTCTTTGTTCCTTTCAGTTCTTTCATAAGTCTTTTATTTTGTTGGTTATAATTTGATTCGTTATTTATTGTGATAGCGTTGCTCAATGACCTCCCAGTCGATAATCTGCCAGAGCGCAGCGAGATGGTCAGGCCGACGGTTCTGATAGTCCAGATAGTAGGCGTGCTCCCAGACGTCGAACGTCAACAGCGGCTTCAGACCCTTTTGAACAGGATTAGCAGCATTCGTTTCCTGCGTAATCACAAGTTTCCCTTCCTGATCTGCCGACAACCATACCCAACCTGAACCAAACAGCGTTGCTCCGCCTTTCTGGAATGCCTCCTTGAAAGCATCGAACGATCCGAAGTCGCGAGCGATGGCCTCAGCCAATTTACCCTTTGGCGCATTATCGGTCTTAGGCGCAGCAAACTGCCCGAAATACAGATTATGATTCAGTATTTGCCCAGCGTTATTCAGGATGCCGCCCGTCGCCTTGCACACGATCTCCTCCAGCGCCATCTCTTCGAATCCGCTTCCAGGCAACAACCCGTTCAGATTGTTCACATACCCCGCCAGATGCTTCCCATGATGAAACTCCAGCGTCTGCTTGCTAATCACCGGCTCAAGCGCCTCTACTGCATACGGCAGCACCATCAATTCAAACTTTTCCATATCTCTAGATCTTTAATTCATATTTCATTTGGCAAAGATACGAATACTTTCTGATATTTCCAAACAAAGTGGCAGAAATGTTAAAAAAGCCTTTCAAACGAAAGAATTTCATGAAATAATTTGGTTTATAACGTAAACTTGTTTACCTTTGCAGCGCAATCCGGATGAAACGTGTCTTGTCCGACCTTTCTGCAGGAGGAAGGACGGGGTACAAAAGAGAGTTAAACAACATTTCTTTAATCATCAAAACGTAAAACAGCAATGGAAGAGAACATGAATTTGACTGCCGAGCGCAGTCTGGAAATTATCACAGAGCAGATAAAGCGTAGTCGTAAAGCTGTGTCACAGGAAGTAGGGCAGTCTCTTTATATTTCAGGACTCTGCATCATGGGTATGGCCATTCTTATTACCACCTGTGTCCTACTCACTGGTAATACGATATTTTACTTGCTATATGGTTTGATACCTGTTTTAGTAATCGGTATTGATCGTTATGTCAAAAGAGACAAGCCAAAGGCTCCCGTTAGCCTTGTTGGTTCGATGGTGGATAAGACCTGGCAGACATTCGGTATCTTTACCCTTTCTTTTTGTGTATTTGCCATCCTTTTCGACTATTTGATGGGGCGAACGGAAAGTCCTGAAGTATACGTTCGTATTGCCATCCATCCTTTCCGCGTCATCCTTCTGATGATGGGCATGGCAATAACCATTACAGGCTATATACTTAAAAGCCGTTGGTTGGTGTGGTGCGGCATCATAGGCGGCATCGGCGGGTTCATCTGGGAGTCGTTCAGCGTTTCGAATTTCTTTCTGGGCCGTTTCTTCGACGTGGCTAGTTTCAACAGTTATTCTCACATTCCACCATGTATTATGGTTTTAGTATTCTCTTTCGTCGGCCTGACGCTCCCAGGCTGGATGCTCAAAAAACAGAAGTAGCCCATGCCATTCCTACCATTAGATCCACTTCTGCACGCCGAGCTGCGACTGGCCGTGATGTCGCTGCTTATCAGTGTCGACGAAGCCGAGTTCCCCTACATTAAGGAGCAGACGGGAGCTACGGCAGGCAACTTGAGTGTACAAGTGGATAAACTCTCGGCAGCGGGCTACATCGAGGTTGAGAAGACCTTCAAGGGCAAACGCCCCTGCACCATCTGCCGCATTACCACAAAAGGCCGTCAGGCATTCGAAGCATACGTCGAGGCACTGAAGAGTTACCTGCAAGTCAAAGGCAAATAAGATTTCATGAAGGTATGCCAAAATAGGCCATCTTCACAGATTCACAGTTTCACAGTTTTATTTCTAAGGGGGGTACCCGTGTAGAGATAGATTTCTATCTATATCTATATACATATTTATATATATTTAAATATATATTAACACTTCCCACGCAAGTTGTGCATCAGCGGACTCGAAAAATAAACTGTGAATTGTGAATCTGTGAATGGAGCCCCCTGTTTTGCTGCCTGCCTAGAGATTTTTTGCGCGCTGCCTAGGTAACAAGTTTTCCCTGCCTAGGGAGCAATTGACACCATTAATGCTAACATTTTCTACCATTAATACTTTTCAGAATCTGCCAATAATACCCGCTTTTCTCCACTCCAAAGCCACTTTACAAAAATTAATAATCACTTTTCGCCGCCTTAAATTACGCTTCTTTTCCCTCCAATCACTCTATTTGAACCAACAAAACCATCATTTTCCTCATCATATCTCCATCAAATAGTGAGGACCTAGCAAACTGGTAGATTGAACTAGCCTATCTCCCAGATTGAACTATTCTCGCATATTGCGTGCTACCTTGTGGTCGATTCACCATTTACTTGTAACTGATCATTCATTTTTGGGAAGCAGATCGCCCTTCATAGCCAATCTAAAGTGGCAACATAAGTTCCTGGAACCTTTGCATCCTTTGCCTGATGTTTTCTTTCGCTGTTGCGGGTTGCAGGGCGATTTCGAGGGGTAAGTCGGGAGGATTGATGCAGGCGACGCGAGAGAAGCCGGCAGCAAGGAGGTGTTGTTCATCGGCTATGCGACCAGCGATTAAGATGACGGGGATGTGATGCCGTTGAGCACGCTGGAGAATGCCGAAGGGAAGTTTGCCCATGAGGGTTTGGCGATCGGCAGAGCCTTCGCCAGTAATCACGAGATCAGCGTCTTGCAATAGGTCGTCGAAATGGATGGTATCAAGCAGGAGGTCGATGCCAGAGCGACAGTCGGCATTCATGTATTGCAGAAAAGCGTAGCCCAAGCCGCCTGCAGCACCAGCACCAGGCTTGTTCTGACAGTCACGGCCCAGATGCTTGGCAGAGACCTGAGCAAAACGTTTGGCGCGCGCATCAAGGGCTTCAATCAACTCAGACGACGTGGTCTTAGGTTGAGCAAATTTCTGCGGCCCAAAGACATAAGCCGCACCATTTTCGCCACAAAGCGGATTGGTGACATCGGTCGCTATCGTGAAGCGAATGTCATCCAGTTCGCGCACATCGTCCCACGAGCCGTTTTTTGCAAAAGCATCGATAATAGCCCGCAGCATGCCGATACCGCAGTCGCTGGTGGCACTACCGCCAAGTCCTACGATGATGTGCTTACAACCTCTGCGCACAGCATCCACCACCAGCTGGCCTGTGCCGTAACTCGTAGCCACCATTGGGTTGCGTTCTTCTGGCGAAAGCAGCGTAAGTCCGCTGGCCTTGGCGATTTCAATCACAGCGGTATCGCCCTGCACAAGATATTGGGCAATGATTGTTCGCATCAGCGGGTCTTTCACATTGACCTCTACGATTTCGCCGCCCATCGCTGCCTGAAAAGCATCCAAAAACCCCTCGCCGCCATCGCTCACAGGCACCTGTACGACCTTTGCCTCAGGCATCTTCGCAAGAATACCCTCGCATGCCGCCTGGTTAGCCTCAGCCGATGTAAGACAACCTTTAAACGAATCAATCGCTACGATGACTTTCTTCATAGAGGTGGTGAATATCGTCTAACGTTTTTTTTGCTATAATCTCGCCTGCCCCACTACACTGGTCGGCGATGTATTGCACAAAATCAGAATTACTTGCCATCTTTGTCATTTTTGTTTTTGATTGCACAAAGATACGACAATTCTGTGAAACCACAAAAGTTTTTCGTCGGAAAGTGCAGGCGAGCCCTCCTTTTGATATATATCAAGGGTTATGTGTACGCACACACAAGTAACACAAATGACGATTTGTAACGAAATGGAGGCGTTTCGATGCAAAGTGTAACAAAATGAAAGTAAAGAAGCTTGGAAAACTTACAAAGTGTCAGTTTCTTAAAGTTTTAACAATCAAAATGAAAGAAAAATGAATGAATATTTATCAAAACGTCGTACCTTTGCACTCGATAATTATCAAAAATAGTGCAAACGAGAGCAGAACCAAGTGGACTTGAGTTATGCCGAGTGCAGCCTATTTTCGCAACGTAGTTGCAAAGTGTAACCCAAAGAGAGGGTTGAGAGTAATAATAATTAATAAGGTAAAAAGGTATGAAAAAGATTGAAGCAATTATCAGGAAAACGAAGTTTGAGGAGGTCAAGGAGGCCTTGCTCAGTTCGGACATCGACTGGTTTGAGTACCATAACGTACACGGCATCGGACAGAGCCGTCAGGAAAGGATCTATCGTGGCGTGCAGTATTCTACGGACGTGATTGAGCGTGTGGCACTGACCATCGTTTGTCGCGATCCGCTGGTGGAGCCGACGGTGAAGGTAATTCTGAAAGTGGCCCATACGGGCGACGTCGGCGACGGTCGTATCTTTGTGAGCGACGTGATCGACACCTGGAGCATCCGCACAAGCGAACACGGCGACACTGTTCTTAAGGATAAGAAGTGAACAGTGAATAGTTAATTAGGATAACAAACACAAAAACTTTTAGGATATGAACGAAATTGGATTATCACTCGATACTGTATGGATGCTATTGGCAGCCATGTTGGTTTTCTGGATGCAGCCGGGCTTTGCGCTGTGTGAGGCTGGTTTTACGCGTAGTAAGAACACGGCGAACATCCTGATGAAGAACTTTGTCGACTTTATGTTCGGCTCGTTATTGTTCTTTTTCCTCGGCTTCGGCTTTATGTTCGGAGGCGATGTGCTCGGTGGTTTCATCGGTATGCCCAACTGGGGCGACCTGAGTTTCTATGAGAGCGACCTGCCCGTAGAGGGCTTCTTGATTTTCGAGACGGTGTTCTGTGCTACCTCTGCTACTATCGTTAGTGGTGCTATGGCTGAGCGCACGAAGTTCTCGATGTACCTTATTTACAGTGCCGTTATCTCGCTGATTATCTACCCTGTTGAAGGTCACTGGACTTGGGGCGGCGGCTGGCTCTGCAACGATGCTGCCGACGGCTTTATGATGACCACCTTTGGCGATGTGTTCCACGATTTTGCAGGTTCTGCCATCGTGCATAGCGTGGGTGGTGTACTGGCTCTGATTGGTGCACTGGCACTCGGTCCCCGTATCGGCAAGTATGACAAGAACGGCAAGAGCCGCGCTATTCCTGGTCACAACCTGACGATGGCCGCTCTGGGTGTGTTCATCCTCTGGCTCGGATGGTTCGGTTTCAACCCCGGTTCTCAGTTGGCTGCCAGCGGTGAAGTGAACCGTATAGCCATCTCTCACGTGTTCCTGACCACCAACCTCGCTGCTGCTGCCGGTGGTGTGGCCACGATGTTCCTCACCTATATCAAGTACGGCAAGCCGTCGCTCTCTCTGACACTGAACGGTGTGCTGGCAGGTCTCGTGGGTATCACGGCTGGTTGTGACCTCGTATCGCCAGTAGGTGCTGTAATCATCGGTCTCGTCTGTGGTATCGTACTGGTCTATGCCATCGAGTTTATCGACCACGTGCTGCACATCGACGATCCTGTGGGTGCCAGTTCTGTACACGGTGTCTGCGGTATCTTAGGTACGCTGATGACAGGTCTGCTGTCAACTTCGAACGGTGCGTTCTACGGTCACGGTTGGGGATTCTTCGCAGCTGAATTGTTCGGCGTTCTGGTGATCGACCTCTGGGCTGCTGCCTGTGGATTCGCTCTGTTCTATGGCATCAAGAAGGTACACGGCCTGCGTGTCGGCAAGCGCGTAGAAGAAGAAGGTCTCGACATCTACGAACACGGCGAGGCTTGCTATAACTAAATAGTGAAGAGTGAAGAGTGAAGAGTGAAAAATTTGCTACCGCATTAAAAATGAAAATTATGAAAAAGATTGTTTTATTAGCAATGGGAATGGTCATGGGAATGACCGCCTTTGCACAGGATGAAGTAGAAACGACGATTAGTGGAGATATCGTAAGTAGTTATATCTGGCGTGGCCAGGATCTGGGAAGCGCTGCCATTCAGCCGACACTTGGCGTGGGATACAAGGGATTGTCATTGTCCGCATGGGGTAGTTACGGCATTGCCGACCCAGCCGACACGAAGGAGTTCGACCTGACACTCGCCTATTCGGCTGGCGGTTTCAACATCGGCATCACGGACTATTGGTTCAATGCCGGTCAAGATCCAGAGGCACGCTATTTCAAGTACGACGCCCACGGCACGAACCACGTGTTTGAGGCAACGGTCGGCTACGACTTCGGAGTGGCCTCGTTGCAGTGGTACACGAACATTGCCGGCAACGACGGGCTGAACAAGGACGGCAAACGCGCTTACAGCAGTTATGTTGAGGCCAATGTCCCATTCAAACTTGCCACAGTCGACTGGACTGCTACGGCCGGTGCCGTCCCGTTCGCCACAGACTTCTACGGTACGACGGGCTTCGCCGTCACCAATGTGGCACTGAAAGCCACAAAGGAGATTAAGGTGACTGACTCGTTCTCCATCCCCATCTTCGGACAGGTAGTTGGCAATCCCTGTTCACAAAAGGCTTACCTGGTTCTTGGGTTTACGCTGCAGCCCTAATCTTATCCAGGCACGCGTTCCCCTCTTTCTTACCGCAAGGAAGAGGGGAACTTTTTTTGTAGGTTTTGACGATTTGTAACGGAATGATAGGTTTTATACGCAAAATGTTAGCAAAACGAAAGCAAAACCGTTTTCAAACTTTACAATATGTAAGTTGGTCAGTTTTTTAACAATCAAAAAGTAAGCAGATTAATGGCTATTTATGCAGAATGTATTACTTTTGCACCCTGAAACAACACAGAACTTATATATATAGAGAAAAGTTATGAAGACTTTGAAGGTAAAAAGACGTTGGATAATCCTGATGACGGCAATGACACTGATAGCCGTCGCAGGTTTGGCGGTGGGAGAACCATCATTTGATTGTGACTGGTCGGTGATCTCAGCGGCCGACGTGGCGTGGCTCATTACAGCCACGATTTTCGTTTTGATGATGACACCTGGTCTGTCGTTCTTCTACGGCGGCATGGTAGGTGCGAAGAATGTGATCTCGACAATGTTGCAGTCGTTTATCGCAATGGGACTGATATCCGTGCTTTGGGTGGTTATCGGTTTCTCGCTGTGCTTTGGCGACGATATAGGCGGTGTGATTGGTAATCCGCTGACATTCCCGATGTTTCATAATGTGGGTGGTGCTGTCTATACGACCCCCGCAGGCAATGTTCTGGGTGGTGCCACGATTCCACTGGCATTGTTCGCCCTGTTCCAGATGAAGTTCGCCATCATCACCCCGTCGCTGATTACGGGCTCGTTTGCTGAGCGCGTGAGGTTCTCGGCCTATATGTTCTTCATGATGTTTTTCTTCTTCGTGATTTACTGTCCGCTGGCACACATGACCTGGCATCCTGAGGGATTGTTCATGAAGTGGGGTGTCATCGACTTCGCAGGTGGTATCGTGGTGCATGCATCGAGTGGTATCGCAGCGTTGGCAGGTGCCATCTTCCTGGGACGTCGTAAGGCTGAGACGCGCAAGAGCGAACCCGCTAACATCCCCTTCGTACTGCTGGGAGCAGCGATGCTGTGGTTAGGCTGGTTCGGCTTCAACGCAGGTTCTTCGCTGCACGCTGACGGACAGGCCATCAAGGCATTCCTGAATACAAACACCGCCTCAGCAACGGCGATGATGACGTGGATATTCTTCGACTGTCTGCGTGGCAGAAAACCGTCGGCAATGGGTGCCGCTGTGGGTTGTGTAGTTGGTCTGGTGGCCATCACCCCATCGGCAGGTTATGTGACCGTGGGCCAGAGCATCTTCATAGCTTTCGTCATTACGCTGATCTGTAACGTCGCCGTCTATTGGCGTTCACACTCCCAGATTGACGATGCTCTCGACGTGTTCCCCACGCACGGCACAGGCGGTATCTTTGGTACGGTGCTGACGGGTATCTTCATCCAGGAGGGCCTCATCGCAGGCACATGGGATGGTTTTGTAATTTTCCTCTACCATCTGCTGGCTATCGTCATTGTGTTCATCTATACATTCGCGATGAGTTGGCTGGGATATAAACTCATCGACAGTCTCATCCCCATGCGTGTATCGGCCTATAGTGAAAAGGTTGGTCTCGACTTCTCGCAGCACGATGAGCACTACGGTCTGGCGCATATCGGCGAACGAGAGCTGGCTGAGTACGAAGAGCACATCCGAGAGAAGGAGAAGAAGTGAATAGTGAATAATTGAAATAAGCAAACTTCAAAACAATTAAAAATGAACACAAAGTACATTTTCGTTACGGGCGGTGTGGTTTCCTCGTTAGGCAAGGGAATCATCTCCGCCAGTATCGGTAAACTGCTACAGGCGCGTGGTTACAAGGTCACCATCCAGAAGTTCGATCCCTACATCAACATCGACCCTGGCACGCTGAACCCCTACGAGCACGGCGAGTGTTACGTAACAGAGGACGGTTTTGAGACCGACCTCGACCTGGGACACTACGAGCGGTTTACTGGTATTCACACCACCCGCAACAACTCGATCACGACGGGCCGCATCTACAAGACCGTCATCGACCGTGAGCGACACGGCGACTATCTGGGTAAGACGATCCAGGTGGTGCCGCATATCACGGACGAGATTAAACGTCGGATGCTGCGTCAAAGTGAAGAGTTAAGAGTGAAGAGTGAAGAATTTGCTCCCGCCCAAGAAGATCTCGACTTCGTCATCACGGAGGTGGGCGGTACGATTGGTGACATTGAGAGTGCGCCGTTTATGGAGGCCATCCGACAGTTGCGCTGGCAATTAGGGCGCGATGCGGTGTGTGTACATCTGACGTACGTGCCGTATCTGAAAGCCGCCGACGAACTGAAGACGAAGCCCACGCAGCACTCCGTAAAGGAACTGCAAGGGATGGGTATCCAGCCCGACATCCTCGTACTCAGAACCGAACGCCACCTCAGCGACTCCATACGCCTGAAGGTGGCATCTTTCTGTAATGTCGATTTGGAGTGCGTGGTGCAGAGTGAGGATATGCCGAGTATCTACGAGGTGCCTGTGAGCATGCAGAAACAGGGCCTCGACGCGGCTATTATGCGGAAGATTGGGATTCCTGTGGGTGAGACACCAGCCATGAAATCGTGGCACGATTTCCTCGAAAAGCAGCGCAATGCGAAGCATGAGGTGCATATCGGCCTCGTGGGCAAATACGACCTGCAAGATGCCTACAAAAGCATCCGCGAAAGCCTCAACTTGGCTGGTATCTACAACGATGTGAAGGCTAAGATTCATTTTGTGAATAGTGAGGAGATTACGACTGATAATGTCGCCTCGAAGATGGAAGGTATGGCAGGCATCGTGGTCTGTCCAGGCTTCGGCAGTCGAGGCATCGAGGGAAAGATTATCGCAGCGGAATATGGCCGCACCAATGATATTCCCACCTTCGGTATCTGTCTGGGTATGCAGATGATGGTGATTGAGTTCGCCCGCAATGTGTTGGGCTACAAGGATGCCAATAGTGCCGAGATGGATGATAAGACACCGCATAATGTGATCGACATTATGGAGGAGCAGAAGAATATCACACAGATGGGTGGTACGATGCGACTGGGTGCCTATGAGTGTGAACTGAGAGAAGGCAGTAAGGTTGCGCAAGCCTATACAGCGGCAGCAAATTCTTCACTCTTCACTCTTCACTCTTCACTTACAATCAGCGAGCGGCACAGACATCGCTACGAGTTCAACAATGCCTATAAGGACGAATATGAGTCGAACGGTATGAAGTGCGTGGGTATCAACCCTGCCTCCAACCTTGTGGAGATTGTCGAGATACCAGAAAAGAAATGGTACATCGGCACGCAGTTCCATCCAGAATATTCATCGACGGTGCTACATCCGCACCCACTCTTCATGAGTTTCATTAAGGCTTGCATATGGAAGAGTTGAAGCATGAGTGTGGTGTGGCGATGATCCGCCTGTTGAAGCCGCTGAGCTACTACGAGCAGAAATACGGTTCGTGGCGCTATGGTTTCAATAAACTCTACCTGATGATGGAGAAGCAACACAATCGCGGACAGGAGGGTGCTGGTATCGCTTCCGTCAGTCTGACGAAGGAGCCAGGCACGGAGTATATGTTCCGTGAGAAGGCCGAGGGCAAGGACGCCATCACGGAGATTTTTTCTCGTGTGACGGAGGAGATGGCTGGTGAACTGCTGATGGGACATCTGCGCTATTCGACCACAGGCAAGAGCGGGCTGACGTTTGTGCATCCCTTCCTGCGTCGTAACAACTGGCGGGCGAAAAACCTCTGTCTGTGCGGCAACTTCAACATGACGAATATCGACGAGGTCTTTCAGTTCCTCACCTTACAGGGTCAGTCGCCACGTATCTATGGTGATTCATATATCACCCTCGAACTGATGGGACACCGTCTAGACCGTGAGGTAGAGCGACTCTATGCCCTCGCGAAAGAGCAGGGATTGAAGGACACCGCTATTACGGATTATATCGACAACCATGTGGAGATGGCGAATGTGCTGAAAACCACAATGAGTCATTATGATGGTGGATATGTGATGTGCGGATTGACGGGAAGCGGCGAGATGTTCAGTGTGCGTGACCCTTGGGGCATCCGCCCTGCGTTCTACTATCGCGATGACGAGATGATTGCATTGGCCAGCGAGCGACCCGTGCTGCAGACGACGTTTGACTTGCAGGCAGAGGACATCTGTGAACTCCAACCAGGCGAGGCACTCATCGTACATAAGAATGGTGAGAGCCAATTGGAACAGATTATGCCTGCGCAGCCACTGAGTGCCTGCTCGTTTGAGAGGATTTATTTCAGTCGTGGTTCTGATCGTGACATCTATCAGGAACGCAAACGTCTGGGCGAACAACTCACGCCTGCTATCCTCAAGGCTATCGACGGCGATGTGGATCATACGGTCTTTTCGTATATTCCCAATACCGCTGAGGTTGCCTTCTATGGTATGACGGATGGTTTCCGCAAGTTGCACGGAGAGGTTCGCACAGAAAAGGTGGTTTGGAAAGATATCAAACTGCGCACCTTTATCGCAGACAACTCTGAGCGTAACGATCTGGCTGCTCACGTCTATGATATCAGTTATGGTTCGCTGGAGGCAGGAAAGGATAACCTCGTGATCATCGACGACTCGATAGTGCGAGGCACGACGCTGAAAGAGAGTATCTTCAAGATTCTCGACCGTCTGCATCCCAAGAAGATCGTGATGGTCTCGAGTTCACCGCAGATCCGTTATCCAGATTACTACGGCATCGATATGTCGCGTCTGGAGGAGCTTTGTGCCTTCCGTGCGGCTATCGCTTTGATTAAGGATAGGGGCATGCAGAATCTGATTGCCGATACATATAAGGCCTGCAAGTATTCGCCAGCGTCGCTGAACCATGTGCGAAATATTTATGAGCCATTCACCGTCGATGAAATCAACGCGAAGATTGTGGAGATGCTGCGTCCTGAGGGTATGCAGTCGCCTGTAGAACTGGTGTTCCAGAGTATCGAGGGCTTGCATCACGCCTGTCCTAATCATCCTGGCGACTGGTACTTCACGGGCCACTACCCCACCCCTGGCGGCATTCGCCTTTGTAACAATGCCTTTGTAAATTATGTAGAGCAAACTTTGAAATTACAACTATAATGAAAATAGCAAGATTAATACTCGAAGATGGCAGTCAGTTTGTGGGCTGGTCGTTTGGTTATGATACCAACACGGTTGGCGAGGTGGTGTTCAACACCGCAATGACGGGCTATCCTGAGAGTTTGACAGACCCCAGTTATGCGGGGCAGATATTGGTAACGACCTATCCGTTGATAGGCAACTATGGTGTGCCTGATACTGGTTTAGGGGAAAACGGTCTGCCGCTGTTTATGGAGAGCGAGAAGATTCACGCTAAGGCACTGGTGGTAGCCGATTATAGTGAGACCTATTCGCATTGGAATGCGCGCGAGAGCTTGGCCTCTTGGCTGAAAAGAGAGAAGATTCCCGCTATCACAGGCATCGATACAAGACGACTGACGAAGGTGCTGCGAGAAAGCGGCGTAATGATGGGCAAAATCGAGATTAGTGAAGAGTTAAGAGTGAAGAGTGAAGAATTTGCTACCGCGTTCCCTGAATCAGAAAAAGACTACGGTAGCGTGAATTGGGTAGAGAAGGTGAGTTGCAAGGAGGTGATAACATATCGGCCCGATATGAAAGCGGCAGCAAATTCTTCACTCTTCACTCTTCACTCTTCACTTCCGCGCGTCGTGCTTGTGGATTGCGGCGTGAAGGCAAATATCATCCGTTGCCTGATTAAGCGCGGCATCGAGGTGGTACGTGTACCCTGGGACTATGATTTCAACCAGTTGGAGTTTGATGGACTGTTCTTGGCAAATGGTCCTGGTGACCCTGAACAATGCAGCAAGACGGTAGCGAATATTCAGACGTTCCTGAATAATGAGAAAGTTAGGCCGTGTATGGGTATCTGTCTTGGCAACCAATTATTGGCGAAGGCCGCAGGCGCCAAGACCTACAAACTGAAATACGGTCATCGCTCGCACAACCAACCTGTGCAGAAGGTCGGCACTACCCAGTGCTTTATCACTTCGCAGAATCACGGTTATGCAGTCGATGACTCCACCCTACCTTCTAACTGGGAACCGCTGTTCGTGAATATGAACGACGGTTCGAATGAGGGTATCCGCCACAAGACCAATCCCTGGATGTCGGCACAGTTCCACCCAGAGGCTTGTTCAGGACCAGTGGATACAGAGTTTTTGTTTGATGAATTTGTAAAGATGCTTGGATGATGGAAAGGAAAGAGATAAAAAAGGTATTGCTTCTGGGTTCAGGAGCTTTGAAGATTGGTCAGGCTGGTGAGTTCGACTATAGCGGTGCCCAGGCGTTAAAGGCACTGAAGGAAGAAGGCATCCACTCAGTGCTGATCAACCCCAATATCGCTACAGTGCAGACTTCGAAAGGAGTGGCTGATACGGTGTATTTCCAACCCGTTAAGGCAGAGTTCGTGGAGCGCATCATTGAGAAAGAACGTCCTGACGGCATCCTTTTGAGTTTTGGTGGACAGACGGCATTGAACTGCGGTGTAGAACTCTACGAGAAGGGTGTGCTGGAGAAATACGGTGTCGAGGTATTAGGCACCCCCGTTCAGGCCATCATCGATACAGAAGACCGCGACCTGTTTGTAAAGCGCCTCGATGAGATCGACGTGAAGACCATCAAAAGCGAGGCTTGTTCTACCGTCGAAGAGGTGCAGAAAGCAGCGCATGAATTAGGTTTCCCGGTGATTCTGCGTGCTGCCTACGCCCTTGGTGGTCTGGGCTCAGGCTTCTGCGACAACGAAGAAGAATTATTGGCACAGGCCGAGGAAGCCTTCTCATTCTCGCCACAGGTATTGGTGGAGAAATCGCTCAAAGGCTGGAAGGAGATAGAATACGAAGTAGTGCGCGACAAGTATGACAACTGCATCACCGTTTGTAATATGGAGAACTTCGACCCACTGGGTATTCATACGGGCGAATCGATTGTGGTGGCTCCATCGCAGACGCTTACCAATAGTGAGTATCACAAACTGCGTGCTCTCGCCATTAAGATTATCCGTCATATCGGCATCGTAGGAGAATGCAATGTGCAGTACGCCCTCGACCCTAATTCAGAAGACTATCGTGTTATCGAGGTGAATGCCCGTCTGAGTCGTTCTTCCGCTCTGGCTTCGAAGGCAACAGGTTATCCCTTGGCTTTCGTCGCTGCCAAACTAGGATTGGGTTATGGTCTCTTTGACTTGAAGAACTCCGTGACCAAGACCACCAGTGCCTTCTTTGAGCCAGCCCTCGACTATGTGGTCGTAAAAATCCCTCGTTGGGATCTGACAAAGTTCCAAGGCGTAAAGCGTCAGCTTGGCTCATCGATGAAGAGCGTGGGTGAGGTGATGGCCATTGGTCGCACGTTTGAGGAAGCGCTGCAGAAGGGTTTGCGTATGATCGGACAAGGTATGCACGGATTCGTAGAGAACCACGCCATCAAGATACCAGATATTGAAAAATCCCTGCATGAACCTACGGATATGCGTATTTTCGTGGTGTCGAAGGCCCTGAAGATTGGCTATACCATCGAACAGATACACCAGTTGACGATGATTGACCGTTGGTTCTTGCAGAAATTGAAGCATATCGTCGATATCGACCAGCAACTGAAAGAGTACGCCCATCTGTCTGAGGTATCAGAATTTATGGAACCCAGCGAATTCAAGGAGTATCTGCAATCGCCAGAGGTAGCCCTGCTGTTGCGTGCAGCCAAGGTCTATGGTTTCTCCGATTTTCAGATAGCCCGTGCCATCGGTTTGGAGAACCGCATGAAGATGGAACAGGCTGGTCTCACTATCCGCAAATGGCGTAAGATACTGGGACTCGTACCTACCGTCAACCAGATTGACACCCTTGCAGCGGAATATCCCGCCCAGACCAATTATCTCTATCTTTCTTATCTTTAAATTGTAAATTGTAAATCGTCAAATTGTAAATGATATTATGTGTGGAATCGTAGCAATATTGAATGTAAAGGAGCAGACGCATGAGTTGCGTGAGAAGGCCTTAAAGATGAGTCAGAAAATCCGTCATCGCGGACCTGACTGGAGTGGTATTTATTGTGGTGGCTCTGCCATTCTCGCCCACGAGCGACTGAGCATTGTGGACCCTGAATCAGGTGGACAGCCCTTATATAGTCCTGATAAGAAGCAGGTTTTGGCTGTGAATGGTGAGATTTACAACCATCAGGAAATCCGCCGTCGCTATGCTGGACAGTATGAGTTCCAGACAGGTTCTGACTGTGAGGTTATCCTGGCTCTCTATCGCGAGAAGGGTATTGACTTCCTCGAAGATCTGAGTGGTATTTTTGCCTTTGTGCTCTACGATGAAGAGAAGAACGAGTTCTTGATTGCCCGCGACCCCATCGGCGTCATACCTCTTTATATTGGATACGACAGCGACGGCACTGTGTATGTGGCCTCTGAATTGAAAGCTCTCGAAGGACAGTGCGAGCGCTACGAGCCGTTCCTGCCTGGTCATTACTATTGGAGCGTCGACCCAGGTCAGAAGTGGTACTATCGTCGCGACTGGATGCAGTATGATGCTGTAAAGGATAACCCCGCTAGTGTTGAGGCCATCCATGATGCATTGGAGGATGCCGTAAAGCGTCAGTTGATGAGTGATGTGCCCTATGGTGTGCTTTTGAGCGGTGGTTTGGATTCATCCGTCATTTCCGCTATTGCCGAGAAATACTCAGAGATGCGTATTGAGGATGACTCGAAGACGAAAGCATATTGGCCCCGTCTGCACTCGTTTGCCGTAGGACTGAAAGGTGCGCCTGATTTGGCAAAGGCCAAACTCGTGGCTGACCATATCGGCACCGTACACCACGAAATAAACTACACCATCCAGGAAGGTTTGGATGCCATCCGCGATGTTATCTATTTCATCGAGACCTACGATGTCACCACCGTCCGCGCCTCTACGCCGATGTATTTGTTGGCTCGCGTCATCAAGTCGATGGGTATTAAGATGGTACTCTCTGGTGAGGGTGCCGACGAGATATTCGGTGGTTATCTCTATTTCCACAAGGCCCCAACAGCAAAAGACTTCCATGATGAGACCGTTCGCAAACTCGGCAAACTGTATATGTACGATTGTCTGCGTGCCAACAAGAGTCTGAGTGCCTGGGGTGTTGAAGGTCGCGTGCCCTTCCTCGATAAGGAATTCCTTGATGTTGCTATGCGCACGAATCCTGAGGCCAAGATGTGTCCAGGCACGACAATGGAGAAAAAGATTGTTCGCGAGGCCTTCGCCGATATGCTGCCAAAGGAAGTTGCCTGGCGACAGAAGGAACAGTTCAGCGATGGTGTCGGCTATTCCTGGATCGACACCCTCAAACAGATTACCTCTGAGGCCGTATCAGACGAACAGATGGCTCATGCTGCTGAACGCTTCCCCATCAACCCGCCCAAGAACAAGGAAGAGTACTACTATCGCAGCATCTTCGCCGAGCATTTCCCATCTGACTCTGCTGCCAAGAGTGTCCCCAGCGAGGCTTCTGTGGCATGCTCTACTGCTATCGCCCTCGAATGGGATGCCGCCTTCAAAGGCATGAATGATCCTTCTGGCCGTGCCGTCAAGGGCGTGCATGAGCAAGCGTATTAGATGATTGTTACACTCAAAGATAGACTGCAAATTGGAAAAGCTCAAATTTATTTGGTTTTTCACACAATTTGCAGTATCTTTGCAGCCAAAATCAACAATTATCATCATGAAAAGACTTTTTTTGAGTTTAGTTTTCCTAGTTGGAGGGCTTTTGGGCGCACAGGCTGAGGTAGATCCCAACTTTTACATTTATCTGTGTTTTGGACAGTCGAACATGGAGGGTAACGCCCGTTGGGAGAGTGTTGATAATACGGTGGACGATCGATTTAAAATGCTCGCTACCTGCAATTTCACCTCACCGAAGCGTAACTTGGGCGAGTGGTATAAGGCCACACCACCCATTGTCAGTCCTTGGGGCGGATTGGGTATGGCCGACTATTTTGGACGTACGATGGTGGCTGCATTGCCAAGTAATGTGAAGGTAGGTGTTGTGGATGTCGCTATTGGCGGTATCGCCATCGAGGGATTTATGCCCGATAAGATAGCCGGCATCCTGGCCAAAGCAGATTCCTGGCAGGCAGAACGTATCAGAGCCTATGGCAGCGACCCCTATCAGCGACTGGTGGATATGGCCAAGAAGGCACAGGAGGCAGGCGTGATCAAAGGTATTCTACTGCATCAGGGCTGCTCGAATAACGGTAATCCCAATTGGCCCAAGATGGTAAAGAGCATCTACGACAACATGCTCAAAGACCTGGGATTGAGTGGCGACAGCGTTCCCATCTTCGTTGGTGAGACCCTTTATAAAAACCAAGGAGGCAGCTGCTATGACCACAACAAAGTAGTAGAAAAGATTCCCGAGGTCATCAAGAACGGTCATATAGTAACTGCAGAGGACATCACTGGCAACGGTCAAGACACTTGGCATTTCTCTGCTGCCGGCTATCGCATCTTCGGCAGACGCTATGCTTTCGAGGCACTCAAAGTGATGGGCATAGAACCCAAGATGGATCCCGAGTACCAGATGAATGCCAATCTGAAGAAATTCTTTACCCCCAAAAGCGTGGCCACCCCTATACAAGGCTATCATAACCAGATAAAAAAACTGATACTGAGTTGTACCTATTAGGACGGTCACAAAGAAAGAATCAAAGATGCTATCTGCACGAGCACAGACTACGAAGTAAAGAACGGGAATATTATTACTATGGGAGATCCTGGCACCTCAGGTAAGGTAATCGCCACCATTACTGATTTCCTTGGAGTGACGCATGAGTTTGAAATTACTGTTAAGGCAGATGGCACTGCCGCCATCAATGCTGTGAATACTAATGATGACAGTGAGGAAGAGGTCTATGACCTGCAAGGACGGAAAACCGATGGACAATTGAAGAAAGGTATTTACATCGTCAAAGGCAAGAAAGTGGTCAGATAAAGCCACCATAAAGCAGCCCTAAACCACACAAACATCCCCGCAGACACAATAAATGCGGGGATGTTTGCGTTTATATGGTTGTATATATACAAAATAAATAAAGGTATGATAGAATATATC
Source organism: uncultured Prevotellaceae bacterium (assembly GCA_902785945.1). Lineage (GTDB taxonomy): Bacteria > Bacteroidota > Bacteroidia > Bacteroidales > Bacteroidaceae > Prevotella. The sequence goes on along the minus strand of CADAAR010000020.1, from coordinate 48,022 downwards.
AAGGGGGAGTTAACCGAACTGACCCCCGCGCTGGCAACTGTAGAGGCTGCCGGAGTAGGTTACGGACTAAACATCTCGCTGAACACTTTCAGTGCCATACAAGGCAAGAAGGAAGTGAAACTCTATGTGCACGAGGCTATTCGCGAGGATGCCTACGTGCTCTTCGGCTTCGTGAACAAGAAAGAGCGTGAGATGTTTGAGCTGCTCATCACCGTTAATGGCGTAGGTGCTAATACAGCAAGGATGATGCTCTCGGGCATGAGCATAAGCGAGTTGTGCAATGCTATTTCTACAGGCAATGCACGACTGATACAGGGCATCAAAGGCATCGGCAAGATGACGGCCCAACGCATCATCGTTGACCTGAGAGACAAAATCGTAGCTCTTGGCATCGCCGACGAAATACCCGTTGGCGGACAGATGATAGCCCCCGTAAACAACCAGGTGAAAGACGAAGCCGTATCGGCTTTGACCATGTTGGGCTTTGCACCTGCACCAACACAGAAGGTGGTGCTGCAGATTCTGCAGGAGCAGCCGGATCTGCCTGTGGAACAAGTGGTAAAGTTGGCACTGAAGCAGATTAAGTGAAGCGATTCGTCTATATCGGATTAGTCCTGTTAAGCATCGTGGCAATTGCTGCACCACAGGATAACAAGACGCAAAAGAAGCCTGCGCCAAAGGCTCAGCCTGTATCCGCTGTAGACGATGAAGACATTCCTGACTCACTACTGCATCCCCGTTGGAAAATACAAAAAATTGCTCCCCTGCTGGTGGAAGACCTCGACTCGTCAGCCCTCGACCTGAAGATGCCCGACAATATCCGTCAGACAGTGGAATACGATGACTCGCTGAACCTGTATCTCATTGGTTCGAAGATCGGCGACACTTATCTGAATGCCCCAGTCATTATGACCCCTGAGGAGTATCAGAAATGGAGTGAGAGACGCGCGCTGCATGATTTCTTCCGTCAGAAAGATGCAGAGAATGTAAAGACTGAGGGTAAGGATAAGTTCTCTTTTGCAGATATGCACTTCGATCTGGGTCCGGCAGAAAAAATCTTCGGTCCTGGTGGTGTGCGCATCAAGACCCAAGGAACAGCAGAACTGAAGTTGGGTGCCACGATGAAGAACATCGACAATCCCTCGCTGCCCATCCGTAACCGTAAGACCACCAGCTTTGACTTCGACGAAAAGATCAACCTAAACGTGAATGGTAAGGTGGGCGACAAGGTGAACATGAATCTTAACTACAACACCGATGCCACCTTCGACTTTGACACGCAGAACATGAAGTTAAAGTATGACGGTAAGGAAGACGAAATCATCAAACTGGTAGAGGGTGGTAACGTGAGCTTTCCCTCAAACAACTCGCTGGTGAAAGGTGCCTCCAGTTTGTTTGGTATCCGTACGGACATGCAGTTTGGAAAACTGAAGCTCCAGACGGTAGTCTCACAGAAGAAATCCGCCACAAAGAGCGTCTCTGCAAAAGGCGGCACACAGACCACAGCCTTCGAACTGAACGCTGCCGACTACGAGGAAAACCGTCACTTCTTCCTCTCACACTACTTCCGCGAGCATTACGACCAGGCGATGTCGACCCTGCCAAACCTGACAACAGGCATTGAAATCAATCGCGTAGAGGTGTGGATTACAAATAAAACGGGTACCACCTCGAACACCCGTAACATCATTGCCCTGACAGACTTAGGTGAGAATACAAGAGTGAGCAATCATCATTGGGCACTGACAGGCGAAATGGTACCCTGTAACGCAGCCAACACCGAATATCAGACCATCGTCAGCCAATATGCCGATGCCCGCGATATTGACCAGGCAAGCACCGTACTGGCAGGCATTCAGGATTTCGAAGGTGGCGTGGACTATGAGAAACTATCGAGTGCACGACTGCTTAACTCATCGGAATATACAGTTAACAAAGCCCTGGGTTATATCTCACTAAAAACTGGTCTGCAGACTGACCAGGTACTGGCTGTGGCCTATGAGTTTACAGCAGGCGGTCAGACATTCCAGGTGGGAGAATTCGCCAGCGACAACACCCAGACAGGACAGGCTCTGTTTGTGAAGACGCTGAAGAACACCTCGAACAACCCTACACAAGGTAACTGGGATTTGATGATGAAGAACGTATACTATCTGGCCTCAACCGTGGAGCGTACGAAGTTCCGTCTCGACATCAAGTACCAGAGTGATACCGCAGGTGTATATCTGACCTATATCCCTGACCAGCGTGTGAAGGAGCAGACATTATTAAGAATGCTGGGATGTGACCGTTTGGACAATAACAACAAAAACCATTCCAACGGTTATTTCGACTTCGTGGAGGGCTATACAGTCAGCAACGGACGTGTTTTCCTGCCTTCAGCAGAACCTTTCGGCGACTATCTGCGCAATCAGTTGACAGCCAAGGGACTCTCTGATGCCGAGGCTGACAAATATGTATTCAACCAACTCTACGATTCCACGAAGACCGTAGCAAAACAGGTAGCCGAGAAGAACAAATATGTGATGACAGGTCAGTATAAAGGCCGCAGCGCCAATGTTATCTCACTCGATGCCGGCTACGTACCCCAAGGGTCAGTGGTGGTGACGGCAGGTGGTGTAACTTTGCAGGAAGGTTCCGACTACTCGGTAGACTATAATGCTGGTGAGGTGACTATCCTGAACCAAAGTATTATCGATGCTGGCACCAATGTGAACGTATCACTGGAATCGAATACGGAATACGGCATGCAACGAAAAACGATGCTTGGTCTGAACTGGGAATATGATTTCACAAAGAACTTCCAAATTGGCGGTACGATTATGCACCTGTCGGAACAGGCTCTTATATCGAAGGTACAGATGGGCGAAGAGCCGCTGAGGAACACCATCTGGGGCTTGAATGTAAACTGGAAACAAGACAGTCAGTGGCTGACGAGCATGTTGAACAAAATACCGCTGCTACATGTGAAGGACCCGTCACACATCACTTTCACAGGTGAATTTGCCCACTTGATAGCAGGCTCTGCCAGCGGTACACAGGACAATGCCTCATATATCGATGACTTTGAGAATACGAAGAACTATATCCCCGTGGGAGAACCTAAGCAATGGACCATCTCCAGCGTACCTACGATGTTCAGGGAGTCGTCAGACAAGACGGGCGTGACCAGCGGATACAACCGCGCACTGTTGTCATGGTATAACATCGATCCCATCTTCACACGGCACTCTTCCACCCTTACCCCCAGTCATATCAAAAGCGATCTGGAGCAGCTCTCTAACCATTATGTCCGCGAGGTCTACGTAAAAGAGCTCTATCCCAACCGTCAGCAGTCGACCTATAGCGGTGCCACCTCGACACTCTCCGTATTAAATCTGGCCTATTATCCTGAGGAGCGTGGCCCCTACAACCTCACCACCGACCTGAACAGCAACGGTACCTTACGACAGCCCGAAACGAAATGGGGCGGTATGATGCGTAGACTGGAGACCACAGACTTTGAACAAGCAAACATCGAGTATATCGAGTTCTGGATGCTCGATCCCTATATCTATCTCCGTGAGCAGGGCAATGCCTCCGACTATAGCGGTGACCTCTACTTCAACCTCGGTGAGGTAAGCGAGGATATCCTCCGCGACGGTAAGAAATTCTATGAGAGCGGTATGCCTGTCGACGGCACCAGTTCGTTTACTGATACCCAGTGGGGACGTATTCCCATACAGGCCACACAGACCTATGCCTTCGCTACCACCTCGGGGTCAAGAGCCTTGCAGGATGTGGGTTTCAACGGTCTGAACGACGAGCAGGAACGTGAATTCGGCGCTTATAAGGAATGGCTTGATGCACTTGGAGGCATCGTCACTAACGACAGTATCCTACAAGCCTGGCGAAACGACCCTGCCAACGACAACTACCACTATTATCGTGGTTCTGATTTCGATAACGAGCAGAAGAGTATTTTAGACCGATATAAGCGTATTAACAATCCTCAGGGCAACTCACCGGATACGGATGACCGCACGGAATCGTACGATACCAGTTATAAGACCGGACCCGATGTAGAGGATATCAACCAAGACTTCACGCTAAACGAGTATGAGCGCTACTACCAATACCGCGTGCATATCAGTCCGGAGATCCTAGACGCCTACCGCAACGGCAATGCTGTACCAGGCTCTTACATCACGGATATGCGCACCAGTGGTGTGAAGCTACGCAATGGTGACACCACCAGTGTAAACTGGTTCCAGTTCCGCATCCCTGTAACGGAATATGAAAGGAAAGAAGGCTCGATTGCCGATTTCTCAAGCATCCGTTTCATGCGTATGTTCCTGACCAATTTCCAGAAACCCATCGTGTTGCGTTTCGGTAGTCTCGACCTGGTACGTGGCGAATGGCGTATCTATAAGCAGAACCTCTCAGGGGGGCTGGAGACTGGAACTGTGAAGGTAAGCGCTGTGAATATCGAGGAGAACAACGACAAACAGCCCGTGAACTATGTGCTGCCACCAGGTATCAGCCGAGTGACAGACCCGTCACAGCCTCAGTTGGTAGAGAACAATGAGCAGGCCCTGAACATCGTGGTGGAAAACCTGAGTCCACAAGAGTCGAAGGCCGTATACAAAAATTCCAACTATGATCTCCGCCAATATAAACGTATGCAGATGTTTGTGCATGCCAACCATCTGCTGCCAGACCAGACCTCACTGAAGGATAACCAGCTGGCCGTATTCATCCGTCTGGGTAGCGACTACAAAAGCAATTATTATGAATATGAGATACCTCTGAAACTGACGCCAGACCGCAACACCTATAGTCGCTATTCGACAACTGACCGTAGAGAGGTGTGGCCAGAGGACAATATGCTCGACATTGATCTCAGCGTATTTACCACTTTGAAGAAAGAGCGCAATAAGCTAAAGGCTCAGGGAGTAGCCTCGTATAACCAGATGTTTACAGCCCATGACGAGAAACGCCCCAACAACAAGGTGAGCATCATGGGTAACCCCACACTTGGCGAAGTGAAAACAATGGTGATTGGTGTGAGAAACGTCTCTGGCGAAAACAAATCGGGAGAGGTCTGGGTAAACGAATTGCGACTATTGGAAACCAACAACGATGGTGGATGGGCGGCCTCAGGTAATCTGCAGGTGCAACTCTCTGACTTTGGCTCTGTGAATGTAACGGGCCGTTATATCGGAGACGGTTTCGGTGGTCTGGAGGAGAGTGTGATGCAACGAAATACTGATACCCAGAAACAATATTCTGTCACTACCTCGTTAGAACTGGGCAAGCTGTTCCCTGAGAAGGCCCAGGTATCGGCACCCCTTTATTATTCTGTCACAAAGGATGAAGTTCGTCCACGCTATAATCCCCTCGACTCTGATATGCGCCTGAAGGATGCTCTAGACGCCGCAGCTGATCAACAAGAACGCGACAGCATCGAGTCGTTGGCAGTGACCAAGACCACGAATACAAACTTCTCGCTCAGTAATGTACGTTGGGGTCTGAAAACCAAAAAGCATCCGATGCCCTACGACCCAGGTAACTTCTCGTTCAGCTATAGTCACGCCCATCAGTATACTTCTGGCGAAACCACGGTCTACGAGAAACGAGATGAATGGCGAGGGGCTCTGAACTATAGCTATTCGCCTGTATATAAGACCTGGGAGCCTTTCAGCAAACTAAAAGGAAAATCGAAGTGGCTTAATTTCCCCAAGGCTCTCGGATTTAACTATCTGCCACAAAGCATCAACTTCAACTCAACCATCAGTCGTGAGTATTATGAATTACAGGAACGCGACCTCGAGGATCTGAGCGGACAGAAACTGCCATTGATCTTCAATGAACAGTTCCTCTGGAACCGCGATTTTTCACTGCGATGGGATTTCACGAAGAACTTGCACTTCAGTTTCCAGTCGGCTACCCACGCCCAGATTGAAGAGCCTTATACTCCCGTGAACAAGGACCTCTACGCAGACCGCTACTATGCTTGGAAGGACTCTGTATGGCAAAGCATCAAGAATTTAGGAACTCCACTCGATTACCAGCAACAAACGACCGTATCCTATCAGCTGCCACTAAATAAGCTACCTATCCTTGATTGGCTTAACAGTGATGCTTCGTATACTGCCAATTATTCGTGGACACGCGGAACAGAGCTCGAAGACGGCACCTCATTAGGAAATATCATCAACAGTCGCAGAAACGTGAATATCAATGCGACGTTGAACATGGAAACGCTCTATAATCACTTCCCCTTCTTAAAGAAAGTGAACGAGCGGTTCAAGAAAGCCATCCCCAAGAAAACTCCCACCAAGAAGGCTTCGACATCCTCGAAATCAGAGAAATCGGAGAAATCTGATAAATCCGAGAACTCAGACAAATCAGACAAAGCCGCCAAAACCAAGCCGACCTCCAAGAACAGCTACCAACGTGAGATTACGCTGAAGCCCGATACCACCATCACCGTGGCCCATAATAAAAAGTCAAAACGTCTGAGGGTAACAGCCAAGACCAAAGACGGTAAGCTCTATAAACTGAAGTATAAGGTGATTGATGAAAACAAGATTCTTATCAAGACAAAGGATACAGTCGACATCAAGCTCTCTGTGATGACCAAGCCTTCATTAGAGACCAAATGGTGGTATAAACCCGCACAAAGTGCAGCCCATCTGTTGATGATGGTGCGTAGCATCAATCTGTCATATCGTAACCAATATCAGATGAATCTGCCTGGCTTTATGCCAAACATTGGTGATGCTTTCGGACAACGGACGTCTGGCGGGCTCACACCAGGTCTCGACTTTGCCTTCGGTACCATCGGCGATGACTATCTGGACAAAGCACTTGCCAACAACTGGCTGATGCATAACGACAACGTGGCCAATCCTGCTACCATCAATAGCAGCAACGACCTGCAACTGCGAGCCACACTGGAACCCATGCGTGACCTGAAGATTGATTTGAATGCTTCACGCACGGACACGCGCGCACAGCGCATACAATATATGTACGAGGGAAAGCCCACCACTCATAGTGGATCGTTTAACATGACCACCATCTCGCTGAAGGGCGCTTTAGAGGGTATGGGCGATGCTAACAACGGCTATCAATCATCTACCTTCGACAAATTCCGCAGCTTGCTTTCTGAGTATTCAGCCCGAGTGGCCGAACAATATCCTGAAGCAGGAACAGCCTATGGCGGCTCTACCGTCACCAACGTTAATCCCTATAGCGCCGATGTCATGATACCTGCCTTCCTGTCAGCTTATACCTCTAGTGGGGGTTCGCTCAAACTCTTCCCCACCCTAACCCGTATGCTACCAAACTGGACCATCCGCTATAGTGGCCTGTCTAAACTCACGTGGTTCAGCAATCATTTCAAATCATTTAATATTAACCACAGCTATAAGTCAGTATTCAGCATTGGCTCGTATGCCTCCTATAGTGCATGGCGCGAATATATGGGCGATCTTGGCTTTACGATAGATCAGGCAACAGGTATGCTACAACCCTCATCGATGTATAATGTCTCGACGGTGAGCATCAACGAGGCCTTCTCGCCACTAATCGGTGCGGACGCCACCCTCCAGAACGACCTTACATTGAAGTTGGAATATCGTACCACCCGTGTGCTGAACCTCTCAATGACGAGTGTGCAGATCAATGAAGCTCGTTCTAACGATATTGTGCTGGGGGCAGGTTATAAGATACGTGACTTCAACCTCTTTGGTGCAGGCGGTAACCGTAAGGTAAGAAAGGCTCAGAATCGAGGTAAGTCAAAGACCCAGACAACCCAAACGACCCAAACGACAAAGGGGCGCTCTGGCGGTGTAAACCATGATATGAACCTGCGACTCGACATTTCTTTCCGACAGCAGGCAGCCATCACCCGCGATATTGCAAGCGGCACCTCATCGGCCTCGAGTGGTAACTCAGCTTTCAAACTCTCGTTCATGGCCGACTATACCTTGAGCCGACTGCTCACCCTCTCGGCCTATTACGACCAACAAACGAACACACCGTTACTATCCAGCAGCAGTTATCCGACCACAACCCGTGACTTTGGACTGTCGCTGAAGTTCTCGTTAACGAGGTAAGTATTTCACATTTTTTTGCGAAAACAGTGTGAATATTCCTTAATTTCGCACAAAAAAGTATAATATCATAAGTACATGATACACAACACAAAGCATCTTTAAGAAACAAATGTTATCTTTGCACTCTGAATATATTATATATGAACGCGAGAATTAATTAACAAAAAGCATATTATTATCAATTTAAAATTAAAAGTATGAAACAGAAAAAATGTTTTTGGGCGGTAGCAGCTACTATGCTGTTAACAGCTGCAAGTTTCACTTCTTGTTCTAATCAGGACAACATCATCGCTCCTGAACAGCCGGCTGACTATTCTTTCGATGAGGGTAGCCTGATTCTCAATGGCCAGTGCGAAGTTATCAGCTATGTCACTAACTATTGGGTTACTATTGGTCAGGATGCCGCAGCGTATTCAGGAAATGCCACTATCAAATGGGATGAGGAGACTCCGAAGAACCATTGCGTAGTCGTTGAGGCTCGCAGTGAGTCAGACGCAAGAGCTGCTGGTAATTTTGGTGCACAGACATGGGCTGATCCCACCAAATATGCAGACCACGACACTCAGTTCTATATCACCTTTGGTGAGGAGAATGCTTTGAAAGCAAAGGATCAGATTCGTATCACTATGGATGTGAAGGCTGATGCGAAATTTACTGCAGGTACAGGTACACACACCGCTCCTGGTTCATATCTGAGCAGTGGTATTGGCAACGTGACTTTCACAACAGAGTGGACAAATTGGGATTCTGGCTTCGTTACAGTAAGTAATGCTCAGGCTGGTGCTTATTCTATTGCATTCAATCTGGCCAATACTAGCAATGATGCTGCCAACAGATTCTTCTTCGACAATATCCGTGTTGAGGTTAAGCGTTTCGTTCCCGATCCAGAGCCCACAAAGATTGAGGGTATGAAGGTTATCTTCTGGAACTGGGGTGTAGCAAAGGAGGATCAGTTCTCTGTGAAGTACTTCAAGAACTACCTTGCTCCGAAAGCTGAGGATGGTGCTATCGTTGTTGAGAGCCTTGATCCCGAGAAGAATTACAACGATATATATTTTAATGCAAATATTAATGGTGATAATGTTGAGCAGATTGATGCCATTCTTAAAAACGATCACGATACTCAGTTCCTGATTGCTCTTCCAGAGCCATTGGCTAAGGGAACCAAGGGTAAGGTTGTCATGAAGGTGAAGGCCGACAAGGCTGCTAAGGCAGGTACACAGTGCCACACTAAGATTCCTGCTCCTGGTGCTATCGAAGGCAAGGACGGTTATAAGGGTACTTACAAGCACTGGGCATTCATGGGTGACATCGAATTCACAACTGAGTGGAAGACTGTTTCTATTGACTTTACTGTTCCCGATAGCGGTGATGGCGTACAGGCTATCTGTCTCAACCTCGAAGTGCTGAGAGAGATCAACAAGTACTACTTCGATGATATTACAGTTTATGTTGAGCAGGGTGAGGAGCCATTCTTCGCTAAGGATTGGTCTGCAGAAACCAGCTATCCTTACTACCGCATGGGTGAGCCCGATGGTTCTAAATACGACTTTGCAGATGGTGCAATGTTCATCCAGAACGATAAGGAGCAGGCCAACAACTGGGATCTTCAGCCGTTCATCATGGACTGGTTCAATCTTACTGAAGGCAAGGTTTACAAGGTTCGCCTTACAATGTCAGCTACAGCTGCAGGTAAAGCAACTTTGAACATGGGTACTTGGAGCGCTTCAATGGCTCAGGAATTTGAGTTTGCTGCAAGCAATGACTTCAAGAAGTACGAGATTGAATTCCCTGCTTCAACTGTTAATACCTCAGGTAACGATGCTCACATTTTGTTCCAGGCTGGTAAGTTTATCGGAACTGTAAAGATCCAGAAGGTTGAGCTCTTTGAGTTATAATCGTTAATTCAACAGATTATCATAAAGAATCGGTGCGCCAAACGGTGCACCGATTTTTTGTATCGCGCGGTAGTAGGGAATCATAGAAAAGAACCTATACTTTGCAATAAGGGGAGGTTATTGCGGAATAAGGGTCCCTTATTTCCAAATAAGGGATGGTTATTGAAAAATAGGTGGCACTTATCACGCGATAAGTGCCACCTATTAAAAGATAATATACTTATACTCTTTATGCTTCCTCTGCCTCTTCTTTCTCAGCAGCCTTAAAGCTATCAAGGTCCTCAACCTGGAATGCCTTGATGTAAGCTGACTTACCAAGAACATCCTCCTCGGCCATGCGAACGTATACGTTGGCACTCTTCTCGAAGAGCTCAGGTGCTTTGGTGGCGTCGCGCAGGATGAGCAAGCTCATTACCAGCTCAGCAGTCATGTCGTAGAGACGACGGGCCAGGAAGTCCTGCGCATCCTGGTTCTCAAGAGCCTTCACGTTAGCAAGCGCCTCTTCATAGACAGGAACGAGCTTCTCTACGCGGGCCTTCAGGTTCTTCAGGCTATCGCTAACCTCGAGACCAGCCAGCATGTCCTTGATATTGTTGAGCATGGTGCCGTTGGTGATGTAGCGGATAGCAGCTACAACCTGCAGCTGAGTGGTACCCTCATAGATAGAGAAGATACGGGCATCGCGGAACAGGCGCTGGCTCTTGTACTCCATGATGAAGCCTGAACCACCGTGGATGCTGATTGCATCGTAAGCGTTCTGGTTGGCGTACTCTGAGTTCATACCCTTGGCCAGTGGTGTGAAAGCATCAGCCAGACGCTGATACTTCTTCAGTTCCTGCTTCTCCTCAGGTGTCAGTTTGCGGTCGCGCTCGATATCCTCGAGGCACTTGTAGATGTCGACATAAGCGGCTGTCTCGTACAGCAGTGAACGCCCGGCATCGAGCTTGGCCTTCATGCGACTGAGCATATCATATACAGCGGGGAAGTTGATGATCTTATCACCAAACTGCTGACGCTCCTTGGCGTAAGCCAGACCCTCGTTGTAAGCCTCCTGCTCTACACCTACGCTCTGTGCAGCAATACCCAAGCGAGCACCGTTCATCAGAGCCATCACATACTTGATCAGACCCAGACGGGTGCTACCGCAGAGCTCTGCCTTAGCGTTCTTATAGGTGAGCTCACAGGTAGGTGAGCCGTGAATACCCAGCTTGTGCTCGATGTGACGTACGTTCACACCGCCTTGGCGCTTGTCGTAGATGAACATCGACAGACCACGTCCGTCCTTGGTACCCTCCTCAGAGCGAGCCAACACGAGGTGGATGTCGCTATCACCATTGGTGATGAAACGCTTCACACCGTTCAGGCGCCAACAATTCTCTTTCTCGTCGAATGTAGCCTTCAGCATCACGCGCTGCAGGTCAGAACCGGCATCAGGCTCTGTGAGGTCCATACTCATACCCTCACCAGCGCATACGCGGGGGATGTACTTCTGGCGCTGCTCCTCGCTACCGAACTCGTACAGCGTGTCGATACAGCTCTGCAGGCTCCAGATGTTCTGGAAACCGGCATCTGCAGCCGAAATCATCTCAGAGAGCATTGAGAACACTGCGTTAGGCAGGTTCAGACCGCCGTAACGGCGAGGCATTGATACACCCCACAGACCAGCCTTACGGGTGGCGTCGAGGTTCTCATAGGTCTTTGAAGCGTAGATCATACGGCCGTTCTCAAACGCTCTCAGAGTTTGGCTCGATGATATTGGCAGCCACGTCGCCAGTGATGTCGAGAATCTGCTTGTAGTTCTCGATGGCATCGCCCAGGTCAACGGGGGCGTAGTCATACTTCTTGGCATCTTCGAAGTTGCGCTCCTTGAGCTCAACGATGCGCTTCATCAGAGGATGGTTCAGATAGAATCCAATCTCTGGGTGATCACTATAATAGTTTGCCATAATTATTCTTTGTTGTTTTCAATCTTTCTTGATAAGATGTAGTTTATAGAACACGTTACGGTAAGTAGTGCATAAGCAATGCCTGTTTTTAGCTGATTATTACAAAAGCTGAAAATGCTGAATGCAAGTGCTGCTAGTGCTACTAAACCATTGGCTATTCGCCACACCTTTCTCTTGTCCATTACTTTGAGTTCTGCTTGTAGTACTTGATCAGCTTAGGTACAACCTCCTCAATACCAGCGATGTGCTGAATCTGTCCAGAGATACCACAGGCGATGTACACCTTGGGGTGAACGGTAACACCTGTCTGGCCAATCTGACGGTCGTGATCCAGCCAGCCTGCGTCAACAGCAGCACGAGAACCACCAACTTCACCATGCAGCACCTTTGCCAGGTCGAACAACAGGTCGAAGTTCTCCTTCGAGCCCATACCATAACCACCGGCTACAACGATGGGCGCACCCTTCAGGTTGTGCTTGGCAGCTTCTACGTGGTGGTCGAGCACCTTCACGACGAAAGCCTCAGGGCTAACATATTTAGACACTTCAGGATAAACCACTTCCTTCTTGCAGGCACCATCGTAGATAGCTTTCTGCATCACGCCTGAGCGTACAGTAGCCATCTGAGGACGATGGTCGGGGTTCACGATGGTAGCCACGATATTACCACCAAAGGCAGGACGAATCTGGTAAAGCAGATTCTCGTAGGTCTTACCCTCTTTCTTATCCTCATACGGACCAATCTCAAGCTCTGTGCAGTCAGCAGTCAGACCAGAGGTCAGCGATGACGACACACGAGGACCTAAATCACGTCCGATCACAGTAGCACCCATCAGACAAATCTGAGGCTGCTCCTCCTTGAAGAGGTTCACGAGGATATCGGTGTGAGGAGCTGAGGTGTAAGGGAACAGGTCCTTAGCGTCGAACACAAACAGCTTGTCGACACCATAAGGCAGAATCTGATCCTCAACCTTACCCTTGATATCAGTACCAGCAACAACAGCGTGAAGCTCAACACCCAGTGTATTGGCGAGCTTACGACCCTTGGTCAACAGTTCCTGAGATACTTCCTGCACTAATGTGCCTTCAATCTCGCAATATACAAATACGTTATTCATATCTCAATCAGCCAATAATCTTCTCGTCCAACAATTCTTTGATCATTCCCTCGATATCAGCATCAGAAGCCGTCAAAGTCTTCGACTCCTTAGCCTGGAACACAATGTTCTTGATGGCCTTCACCTTGGTGGGAGAGCCATTCAGACCGCACTGGTTTACATCGCCATCGACATCAGCCACGCTCCACTGGTTCAGTGTCAGCTCAGGGCGCTCATCATACAGATAATCGTATGGTGTGCCCTCAGCAGGACGCTCCATAGGACAGGTAGCGCGCTTGTACTTCATCACCAGCTTAGCGTTCTGGGGGCGGCAGGGAGCAGCTGAACCATTCACAGTAATAACCACAGGCAGCGGAGCCTCAACAGTCTCCACACCACCGTCGATCACGCGCTTGATGGTAGCCTTACCATCTTTCACAGAGAGAACTTCCTCAGCATAAGTCACCTGATTGAGACCCAGTTTCTGAGCCACCTGAGGACCTACCTGAGCGGTATCACCGTCGATAGCCTGACGGCCACCAATCACGATGTCTACGTCGCCAATCTTCTTAATGGCAGTAGCCAAAGCATAAGAAGTAGCGAGGGTATCGGCACCTGCAAAGAGACGGTCAGTCAACAACCAACCAGTATCAGCGCCACGATAAAGTCCCTGACGGATGATCTCACCTGCACGTGGAGGACCCATCGTGAGGATTCCTACTGTTGAGCCCGGATTCTGTTCCTTCAGGCGAAGGGCCTGCTCCAAGGCGTTCAAATCTTCTGGATTGAAGATGGCGGGTAAGGCAGCACGGTTTACCGTTCCTTCGGCAGTCATTGCATCCTTACCCACGTTACGGGTGTCTGGCACTTGTTTGGCCAGAACAACAATTTTTAAAGCCATATATATATTATTAATAATGTGTATTCTCTGAAAACGGCTGCAAAGGTACTACAAATTACCCACACAGCCAAATAAAATGCACAAAATCGACCAAAATGTGCACACTTTAGCCGATTTGTGCAATGAAATTGTCTGCAAAACAGACGCTTATTGCGCTAACAATGCAAATAATCAGTTGCCCGTTGCTGCGTCAACACGCTTACGTGCCGCCTTAAGAGCAGCATCAACACGTTTCTCTCCTCTCGGAATGTCTATGGCAGCTTCGGCCTCCTGTCCCTCACGATCAGCAACCTGCTGGATGTAATTCTGGAGTTCCTTCACCTCGTCGGTCTCCTTCATGCCTTCTGAACCTGGAATACTATTACCGTCACCATCGTAGTCAGAGCCCTCAAAGAAGAAATGGAAGTTATCGACAAACCATGTTCCACGCTCAAACACAAGGTCAAGCACCACTTTCTGATCAGCATAATTGTGGATGTTCATCGTGGCTTGAGCTGTCGAATCGGTAATGTTGTTGACAGACATCAACTCATAGCTCCACTCCTCATCCATATCCTGACCAGCTACCCAATGGTCTGAATCGATAAACAACGTCCCATCTTCTTCACTGATCTGCTGAGCTTTGTTGAAGAGTGCCAGATAGCGTTCTGAGCAGCATTTCTCATTGTTGCGCAGTTGGTAGATGGTATCGATTCGGAGGGTAATAAACTCTGCCGAATGCTGCGCGTCACTAGGTGTCTGCGCCGTACTAACTGACAGCGAGTCACCATTTGAAGAACCTTCGCCTGTTTTATTACCACAGGCTACCATACTAAGTGCCAGCATCGCCATCGCAGCAATGGATAGCAGGGATTGTAATTGTTTCCTTGTCATATTTAAAGTCTTTAGGATTGCGTTCGGTTGCAAAGTTAAGAAAAAAAATCAAATATTAGGCATTGTTACCCGATTATTTTTGTAATTTTGCACCGTTTTTAAAATTACCGACCCCATGACAAATGGTATTTATACAATTCTGCTGCTCATAATGAGCAATGTGTTCATGACTTTCGCTTGGTATGGCCATCTGCGTCTCCAGCAGTCGGGCGTTTCTACCAATTGGCCCCTTTATCTGGTCATAGCTTTTTCCTGGATGATTGCCTTTTTCGAGTACTGCTGCCAAGTTCCCGCTAATCGTCTCGGCTTTATTGATAACGGTGGTCCCTTCAACCTTGTACAGTTGAAAGTAATCCAGGAGTGCATTTCTCTTGTGGTGTTCGCTGTTATTGCCAACTTAATCTTTCAGCATGAACAGCTCCATTGGAACCATGCAGCTGCGGCCCTCTGTCTTGTCGCTGCCGTTTATTTTGTCTTTATGAAACCATAAGATAATTGATATGAAACGACTACTTACAACACTAACTACCCTCCTTCTCACGCTGACGTTAATGGCCCAGGCTTTTGATAATCTGCCAACGCCAGGTGAGGAGAAAGTGATTGACAACACACCAGACTCTATCGCAAAGGCCCTCATGAATCGCCCTGCACCAGGCAGCACGCGCCAAGGTGATAACCCTGTGCTTTTCCTTATAGGTAACAGCACCATGCGCAACGGCACCTTGGGCAACGGCAACAACGGTCAATGGGGCTGGGGTTATTTCTTCAACAAATATTTTGATGGCCGAAGAATCTCTGTTGAGAATCAGGCTTTGGGTGGCATGTCCACACGTACCTTCTATACAGACTTGTGGCCAGCTGTCCGTGAGTCTCTGAAGGCAGGCGACTGGGTCATCGTGAGCATCGGCCACAACGACCACGCCGATTTCTTCGATGCCAAACGGGCCCGTGGCGTTATCGATGGTGTCGACCCTGATACGATGATCGTTGGCTTCAACGAACGTAAACAAGCCAACGACACCGTTTATAGCTATGGAAATTACTTACGCCGTTATATCGCTGAGACACGCGCCAAAGGAGCCAATCCCATCTTGATGTCGCTCACTCCACGCGATGCCTACGACCCCAAGACTGGTAAGATTGTGCGCAAGCCACAGACGCAGTGGGCTGCCTATATCGCTGCCATCGAAGGTGTGCCCTTCGTCGACCTCAACGAAATCTCTGGCGCGAAGATTGACCAATTCAGTCGTTGGAAGGAGCAGTATCATTTCTTTGGCGATCATATCCACACCTCTGCTTTTGGAGCCGAGCTGAATGCACGTTCCGCGGCTGAAGGCATCTTCTATTCTGCAAATCCACAACTCAAGCCACTCCAGACCATGATGGTTAATGTGCCGCTGCAGGCCTACGGTCAGAAGCGTGAAAAGGGCAAACCTATGGTCTTTATCACGGGCGACTCTACCGTCAAGAACAACGACAAGGACGCAGACGGCATGTGGGGTTGGGGCTCACAGGCTGGTCTTATCTTCGACCCCGCCAAGATTGTCTGGGAGAATGTGGCAATGGCAGGCCGTTCCACAAAGACCTATCTTCGCGAAGGTCGTTGGGAGAAAGTCTACAATGCCTTGCAACCTGGCGATTTTGTGCTGTTGCAGTTTGGCCATAATGATATCTGTCCCATCAATGATAAGAAGGGGCGAGGCGTCATTCCCGGCACAGCCGACACCTGTCATGTCTACAAGATGGAGGCCGACGGCAGCTATGAGGTGGTCTATTCCTTCGGCTGGTATCTCCGTAAGTTCATCGATGATGTGCGCGAGAAAGGCGCTACCCCTATCCTACTCTCCCTCACGCCTCGCAACGAATGGCCCAACGGCAAGATAGAGCGACGCAATGACACCTATGGCAAATGGTATCGCGAGGTGGTAGAGCAGACTGGTGTCGAGTTCGTTGATGTACACAACATCTCTGCCGACTTCCTCGACAAGAAGTTCGCATCGAAGGATGCGACCAAGAGCAAGACAAAGGCTTCGAGATACTTCAATCACGATCATACCCACACCTCGCTGCTCGGTGCCCAGATGAATGCCCGCAGTGTTGCCAAGGGTTTGCGTGATAATCAGTCGCCTCTGGCTAAGTATTTGAAAGCAAAATGAAAATTTTTCGAGCAAAGCGTCACGTTTTTCAAAGAAAAAGTGTAATTTTGCCGCCGAAAAGAAGAATCAACCGACAAAAACTTATCAATATGAAGAAAATCAGAGCAGCCGTCGTAGGTTACGGCAACATTGGAAAGTACGCCCTCGAGGCATTGGAGACCGCCCCTGACTTTGAGGTGGCAGGTATTGTACGTCGCAATGGCGCAGAGAACAAGCCCGCAGAGTTGGCTCAGTACGACGTGGTAAAAGACATCCGCGAACTGAAGGATGTCGATGTCGCCATTCTGGCCACCCCCACCCGTAGTTGTGAGGAATATGCCAACCAGATTCTGCCCCTCGGCATCAATACCGTCGACTCTTTCGACATCCATACCAACATACGTGGCTATCGTGAGCGTCTGATGAAGCTCAATCAACAGACTAACACCGTGAGTGTGATTGCTGCCGGCTGGGATCCGGGTAGCGACTCCATCGTACGCACCCTCATGCAGAGCCTCGCCCCCAAAGGTCTCAGCTATACCAACTTTGGCCCTGGCATGTCTATGGGACATAGTGTCTGCGTACGTTCGAAGAAAGGTGTTAAGAACGCCCTTTCCATGACCATTCCTTTGGGTGAGGGCATCCATCGTCGTATGGTCTATGTCGAGCTCGAAGATGGTGCAAAGCTCGAAGACGTAACAAAGGACATCAAGGCCGATCCCTACTTCGCCAGCGACGAGACCCACGTATTCCAGGTGGAGAGCGTTGATGACGTGCGCGATATGGGCCATGGTGTAAACCTCGTGCGCAAAGGTGTCAGCGGTAAGACGCAGAACCAGCGTCTGGAATTCAACATGAGCATTAACAACCCTGCCCTGACTGGTCAGGTCTTGGTTAACGTTGCCCGCGCCTCCATGCGTCTCCAGCCCGGCTGCTACACAATGGTCGAGATTCCCGTCATCGATATGCTCCCTGGTGACCGCGCTGACCTCATCGAGCATTTGGTTTAAATATGGAGAAAACGAACATAGCCATCTTCGTATCAGGGGGTGGAACCAACTGCGAAAACCTGATTAAATATTTCAAAGGTTCCGAGTTGGTAAATACCGCCTTAGTAGTAAGTAACAAGCCCGATGCCTATGCATTGGTAAGGGCAGAGCGACTTGGTGTGCCCACCGCCGTTGCCCCAAAGGCAGACCTGAATAATCCTGACGTGATGATGCCCCTCCTCAGGAAGTACGACATCGGATTCATCGTATTGGCAGGATGGCTGCCGCTCATTCCCAACTACCTGATCGATGCCTATCCCCATAAGATGATCAACCTCCACCCCGCCCTGTTGCCGAAATACGGCGGCAAAGGCATGTGGGGCCACCATGTGCATGAGGCCGTAAAGGCTGCAGGAGAGACAGAAACGGGCATGACCGTTCACTGGGTGACACCCGTCTGCGACGCAGGAGAAATCATCGCACAATTCAAGGTGGCGCTCTCGCCTGACGACACCGTCGACGATATTGCAGAAAAAGAGCACCAACTGGAGATGGCGCACTTCCCCAAAGTAGTAGAAGAAATTATCAAAAACGCTGCGGATTAGTTTTCCGCAGCGTTTTTCAATATCTCTGATAGAGTTGGATGGATATGTACCATATCAGCAAGTTCGTGGAGAGTAGTCTGCTTGCACGTCAGTACTGAGACCTCCTGCACAATATCAGCAGCATGGGCACCATAAGCATGACATCCTAAGATCAAATCCTCTGGAGACACAAAGAGTTTGAGCAGGCCCTCAGATTCGTTCATCGCAAGAGCCTTGCCATTGGCACGCCAGAATGATTTCTTGCATTCGTATGCTATACCTTGCTCCTTTAGCTGATCCTCTGTAGGACCGACACAGGCAGCTTCTGGTTGCGTGAATATTGCAGCAGGCATAATGCTGAAGTCGATGCCATCCTTCTTGCCGATGATATGGTTCACAGCACGTATGGCCTGCATCTCTGCCGCATGAGCCAGCATCTGCTTTCCATTAACATCTCCAATGGCGTAGATACCATTCACGGTAGTCTTGAAGTTATCATCCACAACAACTCCCTTACGTTCATCGAACTCTATGCCCGCATTGGCAAAATCCTTCTGACCACGAGGTTTTCTGCCTGTGGCCATCAGGATAGCATCTGCATCGATATCGGCGACATTCTCAACGGCTGTCTTCATCTTAAAGGTAATGCCACGTTTCTCCAAGAGCTTACGCAGGCGCTTGGCAATGTCGCTGTCAAGGGCAGGAAGGCATTCTTTCAGATACTCAATAACCGTCACCTCGGAACCAAAGCGATGGAACACAGAGGCAAACTCCATCCCGATGACACCAGCTCCGATAATACAGAGCCGCTTAGGGAGAGTATCGAGATTGAGCAAGCCAGTAGAGTCGACGACACGAGGATCATCACAACCCTTAATCGGAAGCCATTTGGTTTCTGAGCCTGTAGCAATGATAATGTTGTCTGCGGTATAGTCACCAACCGTATGGGCATCAGCAAAAACACCCTTTTCACGCACCAAAGTGATATTGGGGTGAGAGAGGATACCTTCAACACCTGCACGGAGCTGAGGTACAACCTGAGCCATTCGCTCACGAGCCTCAGCAAAGGTGGCAGAGTGGACGTATGTCTTTGTGGGAATACAGCCAACGTTAAGACATGTTCCACCGACCTCAGAGCCTTCAAATATCACAACTTTAAGACCATTCTTAGCGGCATATTCTGCAGCACGATAGCCTCCAGGTCCTGCACCAATAATAATCAGATCAGTCTTGTTCATTCTTCATCTGTTTATAGGTGGTGACTGGATGCTTGGCAGCGAGGACATCATCCACACGACCAATTGGCGTATCGTGAGGAGCCGACTTCACCAAATCCGGATCATTCTTCGCCTCCTCAGCTATCTGACGCATCACAGCAATAAAGCCATCAAGTGTCTCTTTCGACTCATTCTCCGTAGGCTCAATCATCAGAGACTCATGGAAGAGCAACGGGAAGTAAATCGTTGGTGCGTGATAGCCATAGTCCAACAGACGCTTCGCTACATCCATCGTCGTAACGCCAGTAGACTTATCCTTCAGGCCATCAAAGACGAACTCGTGACAGCAGGTTGTGTCGATTGGCAGTTCGTAGACATCCTTCAGCGACTCCTTGATATAGTTTGCATTCAGTGTGGCCAGTGGCCCTACCAATTTGATATTCTCTCGACCTAAAGAACAGATATAGGCATAAGCCCGCATCATCACGGCATAATTGCCTTGATAGGGCGATACAAAGGGGAAGAACTCCTGCAAGCCCTCACGTACGCCCACTGGACCCGAACCAGGACCACCGCCACCATGAGGTGTTGAGAAGGTCTTATGCAGGTTGATGTGCATCACATCGAAGCCCATATCACCAGGGCGACAGGCACCGAGCATCGGATTCAGGTTAGCACCATCATAATACATCAGGCCACCGCAGTCATGAATCAGTTTCGCAATCGCAGGGATGCTCGTCTCGAAGAGTCCGAGGGTGTTGGGATTGGTCATCATCATCGCAGCGATGTCAGGGCCCTGCTCTGCGACGATCCTTTCCAGGTCTTCCAGATCTACCAGACCTTCTGGTGTAGACTTCACCTCGATAATCTCTAAGCCACAGACGGCAGCAGAAGCTGGATTTGTACCGTGGGCGCTATCTGGTACTATCACCTTCTTACGCTGGAAATCACCCCGCGAACGGTGATAATTATCGATGGTCATCAGCCCCGTCAGTTCACCATGGGCACCAGCATAGGGCTTAAAGGTGAAATGGGCTAATCCTGTAAGGGCGCAGAGTGATTTCTCCAACAGGATGACGAGTGCTTTGGCACCATAGACGGTATGCTCAGGCTGCATCGGATGGATGTTCTGGAACTGTGGCAGGGCAGCCATCTCCTCATTGATCTTAGGGTTGTACTTCATCGTACAGGATCCCAACGGATAGAAGCCCGTATCAACACCGAAGTTATTATTAGAAAGGTTTGTGTAATGACGCACCACAGTCAACTCATCACACTCAGGAAGGGCAGCCTCTTCAGAACGGCATAATTCCTTGGGAATCTCATAGTCGCCAAAATGGTTGCTTGGCAGACTATAGCCCTTGCGGCCTTCCTTCGAGAGTTCGAAGATCAGATTTCCATATAATTTGTTATTCATAAGGCTGCTATCTTTACAAAGTTATCAATCTCTTCCTTGGTGCGTTTCTCAGTAACAGCAAAGAGGAAACCTTCATCTACCTGAACACCACCCAGGAAACCGGCTTCGATGAAACGCTGGTAAAGGGTCTGGGCATCGCCATCGTACAACACATAGAACTCATTGAAGAAGGGTTTGTCATAACCCAACTTGAAACGTCCCGTCTTCAGCAGTTCGTCGCAGAGATAGTGGGCACCGGCATAGGAGAGTTGTGCAGCCTCCTTCAGTCCATGTTTGCCCATCAACGACATATAGATGGTGACAAAAAGCGCCATCAGACTCTGGTTCGAACAGATATTCGAGGTTGCCTTCTGACGACGGATATGCTGCTCACGTGCCTGCAGTGTCAGAACAAATGCTCTCTGGTCACGATTATCCTTGGTCATACCAACGATACGTCCAGGCATCTTGCGGATGAGTTTCTCCGTGCAGCACATATAACCCACATAAGGGCCACCAAACTGCATGGGGATGCCCAAGCTCTGGCCATCGCCTGTAGCGATGTCTGCCCCCCATTCGCCAGGTGTCTTCAAAACGGCAAGATCAGCAGCCACACTATCAATCACAAAGAGAGCCTTCTGTTCGTGACAGGCTTCAGCAAAGCCCGTAAAGTCTTCAACGATGCCATAGAGATTGGGCTGCTGGACAATGACACCAGCACAACCACCCTCAGCAAGTTTGGCTTTCACATCTTCAAGACTGGTAGTACCATCACGAATAGGAAGCACCTCAAGTTCGATGTTCTGATGCAAGGCATAGGTCTTCAACACCTCAAAGGTCTTGGGGTTGAGACAGCCAGACACCAGCACCTTATTGACTTTCTTACCAGCAGCCACCGCCATCATCATCGCCTCAGCACATGCGGTGGTGCCGTCATACATCGAGGCATTGGAAATATCCATGCCTGTGAGTTCAGCCATCATGCTCTGATATTCAAAGATATAGTGCAGGGTTCCTTGCGATATCTCTGCCTGATAGGGGGTATAAGAGGTCAGGAACTCCGAACGCTGCAACAGACTGGGAATGACGGAAGGGGTGTAGTGGTCATATACACCCAAACCAGCAAAGCAGGTCAACTGTTTGATCTCAGAGCCGAGTTTTTCAAATACCTGTCGTACCTCCAGTTCACTAGCACCCAGCGGCAACTCATAGTCGCCTTTGAAGCGGATGCTCGCAGGAATCTGGGCATAGAGTTCATCAAGACTCTTTACGCCCGCTTTAGCCAACATCGCCTGAAGGTCCTCATTCGTATGTGGAAAATACTTATACATAGATATAATTATTTTTCGCAGAATTCAGCGTAGGCGGCGGCATCCATCAACTTGTCAAGTTCGCCCTTGTCGCTCATTTCTACCTTGATAATCCAGTTCTCGAAAGCGTCTTGATTGATAAGCTCTGGCGTATCTTCAAGGGCCTCGTTAATCTCAACAACAGTGCCACTAACAGGAGAAATCAGATCGGAAGCTGCCTTCACGCTCTCCACAGCACCGAACTCCTCACCTGCTGTTACCTCGTCATCTACTTCAGGCATATCAACATACACCACATTGCCCAACGCATTCTGAGCGTAGTCTGTAATACCTACGAAACCATAATCACCTTCTACTCTTACAAATTCGTGCGACTCCGAGTAGTAGAGTCCTTCCAATACTTTTGCCATATTATTATTTTTTATAGTTTTTATTATAGAATTGTTTCTTTACCACTTTACCTGGGAATACCTTCTTTCTTATCTGAATCTGCACTTCAGTATCCAGCTTTGCATACTGAGCATCAATAAGGGCCATACAGACGCTCTTATCTGTAGAAAGAGCATGATAACCTGTCGTTACCTCACCGATAGGTTCGCCTTCCATATTAAGAACGGTGTATCCATGACGGGGAATAGCCTTGTCGAAGAGTTCGATACCCACAAGTTTCTTAGCCGGTCCTTCTGCCTTCTGCTTGGCGAGCACTTCCTTGCCTATAAACTCGGCCTTATCCAGTTTTACAAACATACCCAGACCTGCCATGATAGGTGTGATATCTTCAGAGAGTTCGTCGCCATAGAGGGGCAGTCCCACCTCGAAACGCAAAGTATCCCGACATCCTAATCCACATGCCTGAACGCCAGCAGCAATCAGCTTGTCCCAACAGTCACGAATAAAGTCATGAGGACCATAAATCTCGAAACCATCCTCGCCTGTATAGCCTGTACGAGAGATTATCACATCGCCTACAGTCTTACAAGTATAAAACACCATTTCCTTGCAGGCGATGCCCAGCACACGTTCCGTCACATCCTCTGACTCAGGACCCTGGATAGCAATCTGACCATAGAAATCAGAACGATTCTGAAGGTCGATATCGAAACCATCAGCGTTCTGTAGCATCCACGCCCAGTCCTTATCTATATTGGAAGCATTGATAACGAGGAAGAAATCGTTCTCTCCCATCTTATATACCAAGAGGTCATCCACCGTGCCACCGTTCTCATAACACATCATGCCATAGAGGATCTTTCCTGTAGGCATGCCCGTCACATCGTTCGTGAAAATATGGTTGACATAACGCTCTGCATCTTTACCCTTCACCGTTACCTCACCCATGTGGGAGACATCAAAGAGGCCCACCTTCTCACGCACAGCATAATGCTCAGGGGCGATACCTGCATTCTGATAGAGCAAAGGCATATCAAAACCGCCAAACTCTACCATCGTTGCACCCAATGACACATGCTTGTCGTGCAGACAGGTCCACTTCTCCTTTTTTTCCAGTTCTTGTTTAATAGCCATATATTATTGTTGTATTAAGTTGATAAATTCTTCTTTTAGATAAGTCTGCTCTATCTGTTCCACTTCTGCCACCTCGGCTTCTGTAAGAACATATTCCCCTTCGCAAAGTGTCTCGCGAATAAAATCTTTCAGATCCCCCACACTATTTATTTTCATTTTTTCATTTTTCATTCTTTCATTTTTCATTCTTTCATTTTTCATTATTTCATTCTTCAACAGTGTGATACGTTGACGAACACTCTGGATACCTCTCTTCTCGAGTTTCTCTGGCCCAGGGGTTATGGCATTGAGCATATGATCCATGTTCGTGTCATAAAGCATCGTACTATGAACAATGCTTCGACCAACCAAATGATAGCAGGCTGTGCCACACACTTTTTTTTCGCCAATCATAATATCGTTATGATTTGACCCCGTAGCAGGGATACCCAGTTTACGAAGCACTAAAAGTACCATATTCACAAACCGGTTGAAGGCAAAACCTACATTCTCTTCCGTGGTAATGAACGACCACATCAGGTTGTCCATATCCGCATAGACACATCCTCCACCGCTCTTCCTACGATAGACCTTAATGCCATGCGCCTTGCAATAATCGAGGTTCACTTCATTCTCAGCCACCTGATTTCGTCCAAAGATAACACTCGGCTCCACCTGCCACATAAAGAAGCAATCAGGTTCGTTAAGCCTACGGGCCACGAATTCCTCCATCGCCAAATAAAACGAAAGGCGACGCACTTTTTCATCAGGCAGTGAAATATACTTCATTTGTTTGGTCAGTGAATATTTTCTGCAAATGTATGAAGTTTCCGCGAGACAACCAAACATTTCACATACTTTTAGAAAAGCAAAAATGTTTTTCGCCCATTTTTTAGTTTGTCAAGAATATGATTATCAAACTTTTGATAATTATAATTTGGATAATTGAAATAAAATATCTATCTTTGCAACGAATAATGAAAAGAACGCTACTCATATATATTGTAAGTACGCTGATTACAACATTAGCCACTGCCCAGACAGCAGAAACAGGCAAGTTGTCAACGTTCGTTCGTCAGGCGCTCAGAGAGAGCCAGCAGGCGCAACTCGTCACGAGAGGCGATGATGCCCAAGCTGCACCACGCCATATCATAGCTTTCGTCAAGGTACACGACGGACAATCACTGCTAAAGAAGCATGGTTGTCAGACATACGCTCAGTGGGGCGACATCCATATTGCCCGCATCCCGCTTTCGAACCTTGCTGCCCTGTCGGCAGAGACACAGGTGGAGCGCATCGAAGCCCGGGCCTCAGCACGTCAGCTTCTCGACACCGCCACCATCGTCATCAATGCCTTGCCTGTCTATGAGTCCACGCCTGCGCATCAGGCCTTTACGGGTGAAGGCGTCGTGGTAGGGCTGATGGATATCGGCTTCGACCTGACACATCCCAACTTCTACGACCGTGACAGAACGCACACCCGTATCAGTGCCATCTGGGACCAGCTGTCGAAGGATACCATCGGCAGCACACTTCCTGTTGGACGTGATTACATCGGAGAAGAGGCTGTATTGGCCCACGCGCGCTCCACAGACGGCGAGATTCAGACCCATGGCACCCATACCCTGGGCATCGCTACAGGCACGGGCTATGACACGCCGTACAGAGGTGTGGCTTTCGACAGCGACATCTGTCTGGTGAGCAACATCGAGGAATCTGACACAGCCTATTTTGAACCCGGTGACAAATATATCCATACCAGTGCACTCGATGCCTTGGGTTTCAAATATCTCTTCGACTATGCCGAGCGCCAGGGCAAACCTTGTGTCGCCTCCTTCAGCGAAGGCTATCCACCCTATTTCGACGAGGATGAAAGCCTCTATGCTGCTGTCCTCGACAGTCTGATTGGGCCAGGACGCATCATCGTAGCCTCAGCTGGTAACGAGGGCTTAGTGAATAGCTATGTGGAAAAACAGACAGAAACCAAGGAAGCCGGTGCTTTCATTCTCTGTTATGAAGACGAGGCCGAATATCGGATTAAAGGCCAGAGTGAAGCCAAACTTCACCTTTACCGTTATGGCGATGAGTTAAGAGAGCCAACTGCACCTACAGACACGCTGACCATTGAGTTGGGTGCCCTGCCCTATGAAACAGAAGTGACAGACAGTCTGGTTTGCAGCGGAGACACCCTGACTGTGAACTTGTACAGGAGGCGTTCCGTTTACCAATCCGATGAGGTATGGTTTGTCACCCTTCAGGGTAACCTTCCGCTTTATCAGCTGTCGCCACTGGCCCTTACCGTCGAGGGAGATCACCATGCAGAACTGTTTGGCCATTCATCGGCAGCCTTCAGGACCTGTTATAAGGACAGTCGTTGGCAAGATACCCAGGCAGGCCATAACATCATTGCCCCCAGCAGCTTTAAGTCTGTCATCAGTGTAGGTGCCACATCCTATCGGGCAGCAATGAAAAATATGTGGGGCGGTCAGCACAAGGCCCATGATGGCACGGTAATAGGACGCATCAGTCCCTATTCGTCGACAGGACCTACCGTTGATGGCTTGTTAAAGCCTGACGTGGTGGCACCTGGCACCTACGTCATCTCATCCTTTAGCCATTATAGTCCCATTCGCTATTCCATGATGGCAGAGTCGGATTTTCAGGGCACCACTTATCCCTGGGGCCTCGAGACAGGCACATCGATGTCGGCTCCGATGGTAGCAGGAACGATCGCCCTCTGGCTTCAGGCCAAACCCACGCTGACAACCGATGAGATCCGCGAAGTGTTCCATCGCACCTGTCAGCATCCGGATCCAGAGATGGCGTATCCTAATTTTGTCTATGGTTATGGCGAGATTGATGCCTATCGGGGACTATTAGATATTCTGGGTGCAGACCAGATAGAACGTCTCAGCCTTCACCAACCTTCACAGCTCCGTGTCTATCCCTCAGAGGGCGGCCTCCGTCTGATAACAGACGCCCCCGTTTCAGCATCACTCAGAATCAAGATCTACACACTTTCTGGCGCCTGCATCCACGAGACCAGCACCGTCCTCAGCGGCACAGAAACCCGTATCCCGCTGCCTACACACGCATCAGGCATCTATGCCGTTCAGATTGATACGGACATTCAAAATCTCAGGGGCTCCCAATTAGTTAGGCTATAAATCTAATCACCAGCAACAACAAGACGATTAAACGGAGGTTGGCGACAGATTAGATTTTAATTTTATAATCCAAATTAAATTTTATGTGTGAGCGATCTGACTCTCACGAGCGAGAAGCTCTAAATTAACATATTTATAAAACTTTTAAATTAAGTATATTGGTCGCGAAGCGAGGACTCGAACCTCATAATCCACCAACTGGACTTCCGTATATTTTTTCATTCTTTCAAATTACTCCAAGACTATTTCAAATTACTCCGAAAGTATTTCCCAATACTCCGATGCTATCATATCGACCTCACACGCCCTCCTGTCCGTCTCCCCTGTGCGTTTTTCATGACGATAGGATTACATGAACATGCGCCTGATGAAATAGATGACTAACAGGTGCAAGGGATAGAACACATAGAAGAAATATTTGCCGAAGGCCCCTCGAATGAAACCACGACGACCATTATAGAGATTAATGGGAATAAATGCCAGACCTGCTATCCAGCGACTACCAAGGAAGCTACAACCAATGGCAGCCTGAAGAATACGATTTTTGCGCAGTACATAGAGCAACAAGATAAAACTAATGCCTGTGCTGCCATAATCAGTATGGAAGAGGATGCCTATGCCGATAAGCGAAAAAAGGATGACTGCCAGGCGCTCTGCCGAGTCTTTCCCTGATTCCCATCTGTCGACGGCATAGAGTGCCAAGAATCCCAGGAAAAGCGTGAAGAATACATTTTGGCCTGCAGCAAACAGACTGCCACGACGCGCCAAATCGAAAGGAATTTCTGAAAGCAGGGCAAACAACAATAGGTTGCGCCCATATTTCATGCGATTACTGGTATGCAAAAATCCCTCTACCAGAAGGAACGCAAACAGCGGAAACGCCAATCTGCCGATGCAATGCATCAGGAAACACCAGCTGATCTGTTTATGACCCACGTTAAACAGCGGCTGAGTAAAGTCTGAATGATACCTTAACAAGAAGCCCGCCACATGGTCGATGGCCATCGACACCATGGCTATCACCTTCAGCCAGCTGCCACTCAGCAGCTGCCATCGCTTTGGTAACAGAAAAACCTCCTTGTTAATCATTATATTGTTTTATCATACTGTTTTAAATTGAAAACTGTCGCGGGCCCTCACGGGTTGGCGACAGATTAGATTTTAATTTTATAATCCAAATTAAATTTTATGTGCGAGCGATCCGACTCTCACGAGCGAGAAGCTCTAAATTAACATATTTAATAAAACTTTTAAATTAAGTATATTGGCCGCGAAGCGAGGACTCGAACCTCATTATCCACCAACTGGACTTCCGAATTTATTTCATTCTTTCATTTTCTCATTTTTTCATTCTTCCAAAGAATCAGGTAGGGCTACAAGCTCCCCAGGCTTAAGGCTACTCGCCCAACATTACTAAGAACTAAGCCCTTTCCTGAATAATGTAAATCGGGGGCGTAGAGCCAGGGCCCTGCGCCCCCGATGAGTTTAGTATTTCTAACTTGTTGTCAGATACTTCGTGAGTTTGATTATTTAGTACTCAACAATCTGATCGAGTGACCATGGGCCGAAGTAGCTATTTGTTGCATCAGCAGCTACAAACTCATTGCCATTACGTTTAAGGTCACCGCCCTTGTAAATTGTTGCGCCCTCGCCGAGGTATGCACCATCTTTACAACCAATCTTGTTAGTCTTCTCAATGACGATGCTCGAGCCTGCGCTAACAATAATACCCCTCAAGTTTGGAATTTTATTATCATCTTTTGAGTTAACAACCTGAATGCGCGTGCCTTCAACGAACTCAATGAACTGAATCTCAGTTGCTGCTGCATCACCAGTGAATGCTATGTTGCTCTTTACAACGATAGTGTTGTACTTCACGTTACCTGGATCATGCGTGTAAGTAGCAGCAGTCCAGTTGTACTTGATGAAGCCAGTTTCTGCACCATTTGAAACAGATACAATAGCGTATGGATTAGCATCTGGCAAAACTACAGTACCCATCATGTTTGAACCAGCTACAAATTTAGATTTGAAAGGACCAAAAGGACTGCTGTTAGCATTCTTTTCGTTAGTGGTCAGCAGAGTGATAGCTTCACCGTCCTTCATATCGATAAGACCATAGTTGTTGAACTTACCGGCTGTACCAGCAGTTACACCTACTACACCATAGTTATTGATCAAGCCAATCTCCTCGACTTTAGGATCGGTGAGGTACTTAGCAGGCAGAGTCTTAGCGTCATTCGTAATTGCAACATCATATGCGCGGAGCTCTGCTTTCTTGCCCTCTTCAGAATCTGAACCAACGTTGATGGTACCAAGGTTAGTAAGTGCATTCTTAACAGTTGTTACCTTGGTAATATTCATTGTTGCACGTGGGGCATTTGCAAGAGTTGCAGTAGCAACACTCAACTGAACGTTAGTGGCATTAACTGTAAGTGTACCTTCATTTGTGATAGAAGTTACGTTTTCGTCAACAGGGAGTGCTTGGTCAAACTCTGCCACATTATCACCATCATAATCACCGGTCCAAGTCCATTCGGTGCCACTTGCGAGGTATACAGCTGTTTCAGCTGCAAATACTTTATTAAGAGCAGGAACCTCCTTCTTAGCAGCGAGTTCACCAGTCTGACCTTCCTGAGTAATAATGATCTTCACTGGAGCGTTGTGTTCTGCCTCAGTGCAAGCCTTAACTAGCACCTTATTTGCAGTTGCATTGATAGTCTGGAGAAGGGCGATAGACATCTTGGAGAGTTTAAATGTCTTGTCTGTAGCGCTGGCTCCATCAAGCCACAAGTTAACTTCCTCAGTCTTACCTGAAGCGAGATAATACTTAAGAGCCTTCTGGAGGTGCTGATCGTCCTTGATGTGCATATTATTCATCACTGCCTTAGAGAAGTCAACCGTAAGAGCATACTTACCTGAGTGGTTACCATACTGGTTAATGAATGTACTATGAGCACCAATACCCCATTTTTTAGGAGTTGTAGCTGTAGCTGCAGCATCAGCTTCATCTATCTTAAACCAATCTTCGGTAACATCATCGTATGCCCAAGCACTATTTCCAACAGTAACATTTTGATCATAATTCTCGCCTGTTTTAACAGTAACAGAACCATAGGTTGTCTCGAGTACTGTAGTTACTGTGGTTGCAACTGTAGCATTACCAGCGGTAACAGGCAGGCTGTTGAACCAGAACCAACCCTTGCTACCATCAGCGCCCGTTGAAACACCACTTTTTTTAGTATCTTTGTCTATAAATGTCAAACCAATAGATGCTGCTGCTGGGAATACGAAGCCCTTATCTGCAATCACTATACCATTATCAGCGTCTCCCGCATTACCACTCTTGTTTGCCCAGAATGTACCAGCGTGAGCACCGGTATTAGGCTCTGCTTTAGGAGCATAAGTGAATTGGTTGGCTGCGCCCTCAAGTTGTACTGTTCCACTATAGATGTCAGCAGAGCCGACAGGTTCACCGGCAGCTAATGTGTAACTGATATCGGTAGCACCAGAAATCGCTTTTCCAGTACCAGTGAAGCTAGGATTGTTCTTCACATAAGTCAGGTCAAGACCCGTCTGATTTGAAAAGACAGCGGCATAAATCTTGAAGGGATTATCGATACCAGCCTTGTTCCAGGTTGATCCGGAAATCTCGGTTCCATCTACTGAAACATCAGTCCACTTGTCGCCGATAATGATCGCATTCTTAGCCAGACTACTCCAACCACTGGCCTTACCCTTAAAAACATCCTGCTTTTTCAGAGATTCGAAGTTGATTGCCTGAGGTGACACCGTTTCCTCGTCGTATGGAGCATAGAGATAATACTTACCTACATAGATTGATGTCTGAGGCTGGAAGATTTTGCCTCTTTTAGCATCATTTACTACAGTCAGAGGATGATTCTGGAATGCCTTACCACCGTTAGTTTCATCAGTGGGTTTGATTATCGTTCCATCTCCCAACCAAGCGAAACCAAACCTATCGTTTACCTCAATATCCCAATCAGTAGCCATACGGGTTACTGGGCCCTCATCCAAAGAGAATGTAGCATTAACTTTCTCGATGCCAGGGAATGGATCGTTGCTAGCCACTGGCTTCTCAAAATCATCTGTTGAGCAAGCAAACAGCAATGGCAATGCCAATGCACTAAATAAATACTTTTTCATGTTTGAAAGTTTTAATGTTAATAATATTAATCTTCATCACCCCACTTGCCTTTGTTACCACCTGTGATGTCTTCAGAATTGTCGAGACCTTCAACAGGGCTACTGGTCAGGATGGCAACAGAAACATTCAGTTCCACTACCTCAGTAGCGGGAGCCTCATAGAATTTTAATTCTTTCTTGTCCATAATTTTTTAAAATTTAAAATGTTAATAAAAGAAGTTATTTAAAATTGAATCACACATCAACCTTTCGGCCAGCTGCTCCCCTGCTGGTCGTCACTCTCATTAACATTCGGATTATGGAACTACGCCGATTTGCGGCAATAAAAAAAGACGTGGGAGTAAAGTTTCTCTCCGCGCCTATCCCTGAAGTCAGGCCTTCGCATTGCCCCTTGGAAAGGATAAGCAACGTAAAGCCTGCCCACGTCGAGTGATATATACACACACTACGACCTGACACAATTCCTAACTTCTATATACGCCAAGACGCACCCTTAGCATGAGGGTACACCTTATTTATATATATAAAGGAAAAATCAGGCGCAGGGAATATAAAAACTCACCCACGCGAACGTCTCTGTTGCATCACCGTCGTTCCAAGATTCAAATTTGCGAAGTTTGACTTTCACAGACAGGTAACGTTTCGAAAACGTCCTTTCGAGACTGGCCCTACAAACGGCCTGGTGTCTCTTCCATCGATGTTATTTATTTACGCCCACCCACTCCTGGGCAGGCTTTATCGGTGCAAAGATAGGAAATATTTTTTAACTACCAAATATTTTTTAGGAAAAATTCGCATTTTTGGCGAAAAAAATGATTATTTAGCCGTAGTTTCGGCTTTTTTATGTAAATTTGCCCGCAAATATCGCAAGTTTTATGGCAAAGCTCGCAAAAGGCCTCCGCCTCGCCCTAAAGATAGTGGCTGTCATCATAGCCGTTCTGGTTTTGGTAACAATTATTGTTGCCAACAGCAGTTATGTGCAGAACAAGCTGGTTGGTATGGCTACAGATGCGCTTTCTAAGGAGTTGAATACCGAAGTGAAGATTGACCGTGTCAAGCTGAACCTTCTGGCCATGAGCGCCAGCGTTGAAGGCATCAAACTGAAGGACCAGCAACAGCGCGACATGCTGAAGGTGGGCAGGATTTGGGGACACATGAGGGTGTTGGCACTGCTGCGGGGAGAAATTCTTCTGAGAAGATGCGAGGTGGACAGCGTCGATGCGTTCCTCATTAAGCCTGATGATGGTCCTGCTAACTACCAATTCCTGTTAGACGCGAATAAAAAGAACAAGAAAGACAAAATAGACAAGGATAGCACCAAGCACAGTGCCTTTAAGTTTGACATAAAGGATGCGGTGGTGAATGGCATACACGTTAAGTACAACAATGCTGATTACGAGTTAGCCCAAGCGTTTTATAACCACTGGCGGGGCAAGCACACGATTACGGTTCACCACCTGAAACTGAACTGGCAGAAGCAAACGAAGAAAGCGCTCGTGAAATGGTATCTCGATTCTGGCACGTTGACGGCGAGCATCTCTGAGGAAGAGAATGGTAAGACACGTGTAGACATCAAGGGTCTTGAACTCAAAAGCGACTGCGACCTTCCGCGCCGTAATACTGGCAAGCCACATCATGGCGCTTTCGACGACCGGCACTTCAACCTGCAGGCAGACCTGGGTATCGACGTTCTTCACACCGGTAAGGACTCCATACAGCTAAGACTCGCCAACGGCTGTGTGAAAGACACGATAGCCGGCATTGATCTGACGGAGTTGACGTCTGACATCACCATCAGCGGAAAACATATCACGCTTACGAACGCTGTCATTCAACAGGTCACCACCCGTTTGGACATTCCCAAGGCAGAGATCTTCCTGCCAGACAAGGAAAAAGGCACCTCGCTGAGCTATAATGCAGACACCGTCAAAGGCCGTGTCATGCTGAAAGACATCTCACAACCTTTTGCGCCCGTGCTGCGCAAGTTCTCTATTCCACTGAACCTCCGTGTCGGTGTGAACGGCAATGGTGACGGAATGTTATTCAAGGACATTCATGTCAATACCGACGACAATAAACTGACCATCAATTCGATGGGTATGCTGCGGAACTTAAGAGACGGCCACAAACTGAACCTCCATTTCGAGGTGTATCAAATGGTGGCCCGTCCCGGCATCAAACATAAGATCATTAATCAGTTCACGGTTAAGAAATACATGATGAACCAGATTTACGCCATGGGTGTCGTCAGGTATGCCGGTAGTTTCGATATTCTTTGGAAAAAGCAGCAGTTCAGAGGGCGTCTAAACACGGAGAAAGGAGATGTTCACTTTAATTTTGAACTCGACGGAATTACCAAATACGTGTCAGGAAAAGTTGGCACAGAAAACTTAAAGCTTGGTGAACTCTTTGAAATAGACAAGCTGGGTGACATTCAGTGTACTGCCAACTTTAAAATAGACATTTCCAAGAGCCGAACCGCAGTCATGCGCAAACAAAAAGGCGGTAAATTGCCCATCGGCCATGTGGATGCCGACGTCAAGAAAATTGGTTATCGTAATATCAACATGAAAAACATCGTTACCAACATCGAGAGCGACGGAGCCATAGCCAATGGTGATGTCACCCTGAAGGGCAGTCTGACGGATCTGGTATTGCAGTTCTTATTTACCAATACCGATGAGATGTCCAAGATGAAAGTCAAGCCGAAACTCAAGTTCGGACACGGCGACAACAAAAAAGAAAAAAAGAAAAAGAAAGACAAGAAGAACAAGAAGGAGCGTGCAAAATCTTGATTTTTGCACGCAAAAACCAAATATTTTTTGATTTTTACTTCGTAATTCTCAATTTATTTG
Organism: uncultured Prevotellaceae bacterium; assembly: GCA_902785945.1. Classification (GTDB taxonomy): domain Bacteria; phylum Bacteroidota; class Bacteroidia; order Bacteroidales; family Bacteroidaceae; genus Prevotella. The sequence goes on along the minus strand of CADAAR010000020.1, from coordinate 13,880 downwards.
TATCTTTGCAAAGTTTATACAACTTTTATGCTGTGGGACAAGAAGAATTAAGACTATTAAGCAAAATACAATATCCAAAAGACCTGCGCGAACTGAAGGTGGAGGATCTGCCTCAGGTATGTGACGAATTGCGACAGGATATCGTACAGGAACTCTCCGTCAATCCGGGCCATTTGGCATCAAGTCTTGGTGTGGCTGAGATTACCGTAGCCTTGCATTATGTTTACAATACGCCCGAGGACCGCATCGTATGGGATGTGGGTCATCAGGCTTATGGCCATAAGATCCTGACAGGACGACGCGAGCAGTTCTGCACCAACCGTAAGCTGGGTGGTATTAAGCCCTTCCCCTCTCCTACAGAGAGCGAATACGACACTTTTGCTTGCGGACATGCCTCTAATTCTATCTCGGCAGCACTGGGTATGGCTGTTGCCGCCAAACTGGAAGGTAACAAAGACCGTCATGTCGTAGCCGTCATCGGAGATGGCGCCATGAGTGGCGGACTGGCTTTTGAAGGACTGAATAACGTTTCTTCCTCACCCAACGACCTGCTGATCATCCTCAACGACAATAACATGTCGATTGACCGTAGTGTGGGTGGCATGAAGCAATATCTGCTGAACCTCAGTACCAACGAGACCTACAATGCCCTGCGCTTCAAGGCCTCCCGGTGGATGAACCGCAAGGGTATGCTCGAAGACGACCGTAGGAAAGGACTCATCCGTCTCTCAAACGCCCTTAAAAGTGCCATCTCGCACCAGCAGAACGTGTTCGAAGGCATGAACATCCGCTACTTCGGACCTTTCGACGGTCATAACGTCAAAGAATTGGTACGTATCCTCCGTCAGATGAAGGAAATGAAAGGACCAAAGCTGCTCCATCTGCATACAAAGAAAGGTCATGGCTATGCCCCGGCAGAAAAGGATGTAACCACCTGGCATGCACCTGGTAAGTTTGATCCGGAAACGGGTGAGCGTATTGTTGACAAAGACCCCTCAAAGCCTCAGAAATACCAGGATGTGTTTGGTCACACCCTTTTAGAACTGGCCCAGCAGAATCCTAAGATTGTTGGTGTGACACCAGCTATGCCCAGCGGCTGTTCCATGAACATCATGATGAAGGAAATGCCTGAACGCACCTTCGACGTCGGCATTGCCGAGGGTCATGCCGTCACCTTCTCTGGCGGTATGGCCAAGGACGGGCTGCTGCCTTTCTGTAACATCTACAGTGCCTTTGCGCAGCGTGCCTTCGACAACATCATTCACGATGTGGCTTTGCTGAACCTGAATGTGGTGTTCTGTTTCGACCGCGCAGGACTGGTAGGCGAAGACGGTGCCACCCATCATGGTGCCTTCGACCTCGCTGCTTTACGACCCATTCCGAATCTGACCATCTCATCACCGATGGATGAACATGAGCTGCGCAGACTGATGTATACTGCTCAGCTACCCGACAAAGGTCCGTTTGTCATCCGCTATCCACGTGGCGGTGGTGTGCTCGTTGACTGGCGCTGTCCGCTCGAAGAAATCAAAGTCGGCACAGGCCGGAAACTGCACGACGGCAGTGATGTGGCCGTGCTGAGCATAGGCCCTATCGGCAACAATGTGGCCGAGGCCATCTCCGAATTATCCGGAGAATCCAGCTTATCCGTCGCCCATTACGACATGCGTTTCCTCAAGCCCATCGACGAAACCATCCTGCAGGAGGTGGCAGAGAAGTTCAGTCGTATCATCACCGTCGAGAACGGTGTAAAGACAGGCGGTCTGGGTTCTGCTGTCATAGAATGGATGAACGATCATGGTTACCATCCAGAAATCATCCGTCTGGGCTTGCCTGATACCCAATTTGTGGAGCATGGCACCGTAGATGAGCTTCAGCATATTGTCGGTCTCGATGCCGAGGCTATCATTAAAGCAATAAAAGGGATATGAAAGTAGTCATTGTCGGTGCAGGTGCCGTAGGAACTCACCTGTCGAAACTATTGTCTCGAGAGCACCAAGACTGCGTACTCATCGATGACAATGAAGAGCGGTTAGCAGCACTGAGCGAGTATGACGTCATGACCTACGACGCCTCGCCTACCAGCATCAAAGCCTTGAAGGAGGCTGGTGTGCCACATGCCGACCTGTTTGTGGGTGTCACGCCTGAAGAAACCACGAATCTCACGGCCTGTATGATTGCCCATAGCCTGGGTGCCAAGAAGACCGTTGCCCGCATTGACAACTACGAATACCTGAGTCCACAGAATAAGGAACTCTTCAAGCAGATGGGTATCGACTCTCTGATCTACCCGGAAGTGCTTGCCGCCATCGACATCAACAATGGCTTGAAACTCTCTTGGGTTCGTCAGCGTTGGGATGTACACGACGGTGCCCTCACACTGCTCGGCATCAAACTGCGTGAAACAGCAGAAATCCTGAACCAGCCTCTGCGCGACCTGTGCGGACCTAACGATCCCTATCATGTCGTGGCTATCAAACGTGGCGAAGATACCATTATCCCTGGTGGTCTCGACGAGTTGCGCGTTGGCGACCTCGTCTACTTCATGACCACACAGGAATATATTCCCTATATCCGTAAGATTGTAGGCAAGGAGCACTATGCCGATGTAAAGAACGTGATAGTGATGGGCGGCGACAAGACTGCTGTCCGTGCAGCCCTCACAGCCCCCGACTATATGAACATCAAGATCATCGAGAAGAATGCCGAACGATGTGAGAAGCTCAACGAACTGCTTGGCAACAGCGATACGATGGTGATTCATGGCGACGGACGCGATCTGGGACTGCTCGAGGAAGAGGGCATCCGCAACACTCAGGCCTTTGTAGCTCTAACAGGCAATGCCGAGACAAACATCCTGGCCTGTCTCACTGCCAAGCGTCTGGGCGTACGAAAGACAGTGGCAATGGTCGAGAACCTCGATTATGTGAAAATGGCTGAAGAGCTGGACATTGGTACGATCATCAACAAGATGACCATTGCGGCCAGCCATATCTTCCAGATGATGCTCGAAGCCGATGTCGACAACCTGCGAACGCTGATGCTGGTTGATTCTGAAGTGGCGGAGTTTACGGCTGCCGAAGGTTCCCGCGTCACGAAGAAACTGGTAAAGGACCTCGGACTCCCCGTAGGTGCCACCATTGGCGGACTGGTACGCGATGGCGTAGGTATGCTCGTCAGCGGTAACTCACAGATTGAGGCAGGCGACTCTGTGATGGTATTCTGTCATGAGGCCAAGCTCAATCAGATTGAGAAATTCTTCAAGAAGACAACTATCATCGACACGATTACGCGTTAAACCATAAAGCATGGTCAATTGGCATATCATATTCAAGATCATCGGCTCGCTGTTGTTCATCGAGGCCTTCTTCATGGCGTGGTGCGTGGGTATGTCGTTCTATTTCCAGGAAGACGACACCCTGGCCTTCCTCATGTCTATGCTGATTACCTTTGGTAGTGCCTTCCTATTCCTATTGATGGGACGAAAAGCCAAGAACAGCCTGAGCCGTCACGATGCCTTCGTTGTGGTAACGGCTGTATGGGTCATCTTCTCTTTCTTTGGCATGTTCCCCTTCCTCATTCATGGCAGCATCACCAATGTCACCGATGCTTATTTCGAGACCATGTCAGGCTTCTCCACGACAGGCGCCAGCATCCTCGACGACGTAGAGTGTCTGCCGCATGGCATCCTCTTCTGGCGGTCACTCACCCAATGGGTAGGAGGCTTGGGAATTGTCTTCTTCACCATCGCCATTCTGCCCTCGTTAGTAGGCGGAAGTGTGAAAGTGTTCGCAGCCGAAGCCACTGGCCCCATCAAGGCAAAGATGCACCCTCGACTCTCCACGACAGCCAAATGGATCTGGAGCATCTACCTGCTGTTGACCATTGGTTGCGGCATTGCTTTCTGGATTGCAGGCATGAACTGGTATGAGGCTCTGAACTACTCGATGACGACAACTGCCACTGGTGGTTTCTCTATTCATAACGATTCCTTCTCCAACTTCCAGAATCCCAGCATCGACTATATCGCCATCCTCTTTGAATTCTTAGCAGGCATCAACTTCACCCTGTTATACGTTTCAATCTTCAAGGCCCGTTACAAGGAACTGTTCAAGAATTCAGAATTCAAGCTCTATATCAGTCTTGTCTTGCTTGCTACAGTCGGTCTTGTGACGGTCTTGTTTACCCAGATGGGCTATGATCTGGAGAAAGCCTTCCGCACAGGACTCTTCCAGATCGTATCATTTATGACAACGACAGGTGTGTTCAGCGACGACGTGGCACAATGGCCACATATCACATGGATTATCCTGGGCGCCGTGATGTTCATTGGTGCCTGCGCAGGTAGCACCAGCGGTGGTTTCAAATGTATCCGTGCGGTGATGACGCTCAAGACGCTGCGTAACAACTTCCGTCAGATCCTGCACCCGAATGCCGTCCTACCGGTGAAGATCAACGGTTCGAGTGTACCCCAGTCCAGGATTGTGGCACTCTTTGCCTTCTTCACCCTGTTCATGTGTATGATTCTTGTCACCGCTGCCATCATGATTCTCTCAGGCATCGACGCCATCAATTCCATCGTCATTGCCCTGAGCTGTGTCAGCAATATCGGACCTACTCTCAGCAACGATATCGGTGCCAACATCACCTGGTCAGGCATGCCCGACTATACCAAATGGATTCTCTCGCTGCTCATGCTCATGGGCCGTCTTGAGATCATGACGGTACTTGTGCTCTTCACACCCAGTTTCTGGAGAGACAATTAAAACGAATCTAAATATTCCCTGACATCTTCCTGTAAACGACGGAAGGGTTCAGAGGTCATATAACCATTATTCTTCTTGAGCATCGCCTTGATGTCCTGCAACGAGTTTTCATAGCACGACATCTCATTGCGCTTCTGCGTCTTGTGCGCCATCGCAAAGTAAATCTCATTCTGTCGCTCCTGACGCAGCAGATTACACACCTTCGACATGATGGGCGACACCACCGTGTCGAACAAATGATGGCCCTGTATATATAAATAGGTGGTCTGTGCCGTCACACCTAATGCCTTGAGATCTTCCTTCGTGGCTATATACTCCTCTTTGGCATCAGGGAATTGACGCTGCAACTCGTTAATCTTGGTATTCACCTTACGCTTCACATTGACAATCGAAGGCTCAGGGTTCTGCACATTAAACCCGCCAGGATCAGCTATCCGGTTAAAATCAGAGATAGAGAACTTATTGTAGTTGCCATTGCGATAGAGCATGATCGACCAAATAAAGAGAGGGAACAAGGCCTCGCTGAATGCCTGGAAATAGGCACGGAAATCAAAGATACGATGGTCGTTGAGCGTCACCGACACACAGACATTATGCAACGATGGCGCATAACACTGGTAGTTCTCGATGGCATAAACGTAAGTATGAAACACATACGGACTGTCGAGCACCTTCCTCGACTGCGCCGTACACCCTTGCAACAGGTAGTCGTAGTCGGCATCCACACAGGCTATCATATCCTTACCCAAAGGGGCACCTTCAAGGAAGTTCATCAGCACCGACTTCTTACCACGTGTGAGATTGACCTTCGATGGCAACATCACCTCGAAGAAACGCTTGTCATCTTCAAACTCCGTGAGTACCGTCCGCCAGAAGTAGATATCATCATAGCTCTCGACGTAGGCCACAATCCTACGCCGTGCCTTCTTCGAGGTCAGCGCATTCGCCGCCTCGAAATAGCGGCTATTGATATTGTCCTTGAGTCGTTTGGGCATTATGTCGTGATATCCGTCACCTCAGTTACGCTCTCCACCCAACCGTTCATCACAACAGCAGGCGAATGTGTCGTCAGGATAATCTGCACATTGGGGTTCAGCTCCACACACAGGTCGATGAGCCGCTTCTGCCATTCGATATGCAACGACACCTCCGGCTCATCCATAAAGAGCACATAGTGCTGATTATCTTCCACCAGCACCGTCAGCAGGATGGCCAGCATCTGCTTCTCACCACTCGAGAGCTGATAGGGCACCAGCGTCTCGCCAATCTGTGAGAAACGGATCTCGTTCTCTGTACGGACAATCTTCTTACCCGTATCTGAGAACAGATCATCTACCATATCCTGGAAACGCTGCTTCGGCAACGACAGTTGCTGGGCGGCATCGGCATTGCCTGTCTGCAACTCAGCGATAATGCGGTTGCCGATATTCACCTGATAATCGAGGTATTTCCGCTGTAAATGATAAAGTTGGAAATCGAGGGCCGACGAGATACGGGTATCGACATGCGCCATCGTGTCGAGGTCGAGCACGGGAGAGTCTAAGGAACGGATCACGTCGTAGCGTATCCACTTGGCATCCTCAGGCACCACCTCCAGACGCACGCCCTTCAGCATGTGACTGGGAAATTCGCCACCTGCGGCCAAGCCCTTCACCACCTTATTCAGGATGGTACTCTTACCCACGCCGTTGATACCACTCAGGATATTCACACCAGGATTGAGCTCCCAAAGAATGTGTCTCTTACCACTCCACAGGGAATCAATCTCAATCCGCTTGATATAATCAGCATACTTCGGCATAGTCTTAGGTTTTTAGTCTGTTCATGTTTGGTTTATCTCAGCCTCGCCCTGAAAGCGGGATGCGGATCGCCAGCACTCCAATAGTCCAGCAGGGCGATGTCGAATATCAGGTTACTATAGGCAGTAACAGAACCCGACGATGAGGTATTATAACCTAACTGGTATGGGATATACACACGCCAGCGGTCACCCCTATGCATATTCATCATGGCTGTTGCGAAACCACTGACGAGACTGCTTTTGGTACCGCTGATGGCCATCGTCGCCACGCCTGCCGTATGCCAGCTGAAGTCGCCGACATAGGTCTCGTCGAACACAAAGCCATTGGCATAATTCGTCGTCGGAATCAGTCTTCCACGATAGGCCATACGAACAGTGTCGGTATAGAGAGGACTCTCGGTTCCCTCTCCGGCCTCCAACACCTCCACATAGATATAATCGCAGTTCCTGCCCGCCGTAGTGTCATCCTGTGTGAAGACGCGGATCTTTCTCAGCGAGCTATTGGCAGCCCACTGGTCGGTCGTCGCACTATTGCGCTCCTCCCAGTTGGCAAACTCATCCTCAGAACTGTCCTCTTCGCTGCACGATGATACCATTCCCACAAGTGGGAACAGTATCACGCTCAGCAATATATATTTCCAATTCTTCATTCTTACTGCAGTTTCTTCAGTAACGATGCAATGCTTACCTTATCTTCAATAATGCCATTGAGCTCGCTGATAGCCACACGCTCCTGCTCCATCGTGTCGCGGAAACGCAGGGTCACGCAGCCATCGTTCAGTGTGTCGTGGTCGACGGTAACGCAGTACGGCGTACCAATGGCATCCTGACGACGATAGCGCTTACCGATTGAATCTTTCTCATCGTACTGGCAGTTGAAGTGGAACTTCAGCTGGTCGATAATCTCACGAGCCTTCTCGGGCAGACCATCTTTCTTCACCAGCGGCATCACAGCACACTTCACAGGAGCCAGCGCTGCGGGCAACTTCAGCACCACGCGGGTCTCGCCATTCTCCAGCTTCTCCTCCTCGTAAGCGTGACACATGATAGAGAGGAACATACGGTCGACACCAATTGATGTCTCGATGACATACGGCGTATAGCTCTCGTTGGTTTGAGGATCGAAGTACTTGATCGACTTGCCAGAATATTTCTCATGCTGACTCAGGTCGAAGTTGGTACGAGAGTGGATACCCTCCACCTCCTTGAAGCCGAACGGCATCTTAAACTCAATATCGGTAGCAGCGTTGGCATAGTGAGCCAGCTTGTCGTGGTCGTGGAAACGGTAGTTCTCAGCACCGAAGCCCAGAGCCTGGTGCCACTTCATACGGGTCTCCTTCCACTTCGGGAACCACTCCAGCTCTGTGCCGGGCTGTACGAAGAACTGCATCTCCATCTGCTCGAACTCGCGCATACGGAAGATGAACTGACGGGCCACAATCTCGTTACGGAAAGCCTTACCAATCTGGGCGATACCGAAAGGAATCTTCATACGACCGGTCTTCTGCACATTCAGGTAGTTCACGAAGATACCCTGAGCGGTCTCAGGACGCAAGTAGATCTTCATCGATGCATCGGCGCTGGCACCCATCTCGGTAGAGAACATCAGGTTGAACTGACGCACGTCTGTCCAGTTACGGGTTCCACTGATGGGGCAGACAATCTCCTCGTCGAGGATAATCTGCTTCAGCTCGTCGAGATCCGGACCCTGCATAGCAGCAGCATAACGGGCATGAAGGGCGTCACGCTTCTCCTTGGTCTCCTTCACACGCTCAGAAGTCTCCAGATACTTAGCCTCATCGAAGCTGTCGCCGAAACGCTTACGAGCCTTCTCCACTTCCTTCTGGATTTTCTCGTCGTACTTGGCAATCTGATCCTCGATCAGCACATCAGCACGATAGCGCTTCTTAGAGTCGCGGTTGTCAATCAGGGGATCGTTGAAAGCATCCACGTGTCCTGATGCCTTCCATATGGTGGGGTGCATAAAGATGGCGCTGTCGATACCCACGATGTTCTCGTGCAGCATCGTCATAGCCTTCCACCAATATTGCTTAATGTTATTTTTCAACTCTACACCGTTCTGACCGTAGTCATACACGGCACCTAAACCATCGTAAATCTCACTTGAGGGGAACACAAAGCCATACTCCTTACAGTGGCTTACGATTTTCTTAAATACATCTTCTTGTGCCATATCTTTAAATTTTTATTTTTTTCCTTTATTTTTTTTCGGCTGCAAAGGTACAAAATTAATATGAATATACGCACGCGCGTTAAGAATAATTATAGTTATAACCCAAAAACAAACTTTTTTTGCCTCTGAAAAAAAATTTTTCGATTTCTTTTAAACCTTTTCGATTTTCATGCGTCAAAGAGTCAGAAACAGGATAACAAACAGGATAACAAAAAACAGGATAACAAATAAAAAAAAGAAAGGATTAAATTATGAAGAAGATTATTTTAACAGTAGTAGCCGCTATGATGATGGCAGTCAGTTTCGCTGAAACAACAAACACCAGCGCAGTAAAAAATATTGAAGAAGCAGGTCTTACTTTCGACCTTCGCAGACTGGCAGTAACACTCGACCTCACCGACAATCAGATGGACGCAGTGAAAGTGATCAGCGACAATTTCAACGACGAGCTCATCTCGGCCTCTACAGCAAGAAGGTTCCAGCGCCACGCTCTGATTCAGCAGGCCATCAGAAAGGATGCCAAGCAGATGCGCAACGTGCTCAACGACAAGCAGTTCAATACCTACATGCAGCTGCTGGGAGCCACACTTCAGAACCGCTTCATCCACTAAAAAGGTAAAAAGGATTGTTTACCGGCCGCCTCAGGATCCCCTGGAGCGGCCGTTAAATTTTCTAAAAACTATGCACTTTGAACTATGAACTATGAACTAAATCAAAATTAATGCTTACCTTTGCATCCGCTAAACAAAAAGTTAGGGGCATAGCCCAGTTGGTTTAGAGCGCTGCAGTCACATTGCAGAGGTCCCCGGTTCGAGCCCGGGTGTCCCTACAAAAAGAAAAAGAGGATGTCTCACATGAGGCATCCTCTTCGTTTTTATTACTTAATCAGTATCTTTTTCCCGTTCCGGATATAGATTCCTTTTCGAATCACAGAAACCTTGCGGCCCTGAAGGTCATAAACGACGTCTGACTCAAACTGAGGGGCTTCGATAGTCTTGATACCAGTAGATGAGAAACTGTCGGCAGTCAGGCTGAGTTGACCAACAATACAGTCGCTCCACTCTGAGGCAGCCGAATAGATTGCGATGACATAGTCACCCTGCTCAGTAACATCAAACTCGAGGCTTTGCTGTTCAGGATTGCCGAAACTATAGGAGGGCGCATTACCGATGTTAATAGTCGGCAAATAAGTCTGCTTGACAATACTTTCGCCATTAGCACGCTTCTCGACGTTCAGCTCCACAGAACCGAAATTCGCCATATTCCAGTTGCAGATCTTGTATTTCAGTGTATAATGGCCGGGAGCCAGACTGAGTGTCGTTCCACCATCAGAGAGGCCGTACTTAGCCCAGCCCTGATGAGCACTTCCTCCGATATTACGGAAATAGAGGCCATAGTTGAATCCTCGCGAAGAGCCGGTGAACTGCAACACGCGACATCCCTGCGAATAACCGTTGCTGTAGCCTGTACGCCGTTCACTGCTATCGTAGGTAGTCCAGCCTGCGGGCAATGCACCTCCCTCATTGAATGCCGAGGAGAGGGAGAGCGAAGTCAGAACCTGCAGCGTCACTTCAACGGAAACCATGCTCTTCTCACCGTCATTATCGGTGGCGACGGCCTTCAACGTATGCGTTCCTGTCTTGGCACCTGTCAACGTAGCCTGATAAGGTTTGGCAGTACAAGTGGCAAGCAGCGTCGTACCATCATAGAACTCCACCTTCTCAATGGTGCCGTTCGAATCGTCAGCCGTAGCCGTAATGGTGAAATCAGGGAATGCCGTCTGTCCAGCAGGTGCAAAGCTGACGTATTTGGCACCGGTCTTTAGCGAGGTAATGCTGACGTTGGGCGAAGTCTTGTTCAGCGAATAGTTCTTGCAGAAATTCCAGATTTCCTTGCCTGTGTAGACCTGAGTCTCCTTGCAGATCCAGTGACCTTTATTCGGCAATTCCAGCAATTTTACCTCAACACCGTCGTTACCAGGTCCCCATGTATGCATCTTGGCCCCATTAAATCCGTTGTAATTGCTCTTTACCTTGGCCGTGGTAGGACAGCCATTATGTTTGATCCACACGTTCAGAGCCGGCTGTGCTCCACTGAAGGCACAGACGTCATCACTTGTTCCATGAATATGCAGGATGGGTATCGGGCGCACATTGGAGCCTGCCGTTGCGCCACCCATGGGATAACCGCTGACAGGACAGAAGGCTGCTATGAGATCGGGAATCCTGTTCATGGCATGATAGGTCAGCATACCACCCATTGAGAAGCCACCAAGATAGACGCGGTTACGGTCTATATTATGCTGCGTCACCATCTTTTCGATAATGGCCTTGATGAAATTGATGTCGCGGTCGCCAGAGGTGTCCCAGGATTTGTCAATACCGTTTGGGAAGACACAAACGAACTTGGCAGTGTCGCAAACAGCTTCCATACTCACTTTTTCATTCTTGAACTCGCTGTTCTGCATCCATCCGGCATCCTGATTATAGCCGTGACAGAAGATAAGCAGCGGACGGTTCTCACCTAGGTTTTTCGGCACAATGACATTATACGAGCGGCTGGTGCCGTTAACTGTAATGTTGTCTGCCGCTATCGGCAGCAGTCCTCCTATCATCAGAAGGAGTGATAAAATGGTTTTCTTTTTCATCTTGTAGTTTATGATTTTGCCGCAAAGTTAAGGAAAAATCTCCATCCGCGCAATACTCTGAAGGCATCTGAAACATAAATCAAACAAAAAGAAACAAGTAACAGGTCACATTGGTGGACTCAACGCACCGCATACCCAGGTGCCTGTCCCCATGACTAGTCTGGGGCGATTTTCTTAGACATCTAAAAATATATGAATTATTTGTTGGTTTCAATTTTAATTATTAATTTTGCCTCCAGAAAATACAAAACAATCTAACTTAGTAACAGAATTTAAATATGACACATAGAGTATATTCTTACATTATGATGGCCGCCACCCTCATTTGCGTCGCAAGCATGTTCATAGCATGTACGTCAGCTATTGCCGATAATCCTGCCGCTAATGATGATGGTCAGGCCCAAAAGGCACTCCTGGTCATTCTCGACGGATGGGGCATCGGCGATAAGAGCGAGGGTGACGTTATTTATCACACCCCCACGCCATACATCGACTATTTGACAGCCAATTATCCGCACACCGAGTTGCAGGCTTCTGGTGAGTACGTGGGGCTTCCCGACGGACAGATGGGAAACTCGGAGACAGGACACCTTAATATTGGTGCTGGACGCGTAGTCTATCAGGACCTTGTGAAGATTAACCACGCCTGTGCCGACAACTCCATTGTAGAGAACCCCGAGGTCAAGTCGGCTTTCGGCTATGCAAAGGCTAACGGCAAGAGCGTTCATCTGATGGGCTTGACCTCCACTGGCGGCATACACTCATCATTCGCCCATCTGCTGAAGCTCATCGACATCGCCAAAACCTATGATATTGAAAACTGCTATGTACATTGCTTTATGGACGGTCGCGACACCGACCCAAGGTCGGGCAAGGGCTTTATCGCCGACTTGCAGAAGTACATGGATGAGGTTGGGGTAGGTGCAATCGCTTCTATCATTGGCCGTTACTACGCTATGGATCGCGATAAGCACTGGGATCGCATCAAACTGGCTTACGACTTGCTTGTACATGGTGAAGGGCGTCAGGTGGCCGACATGGTGGAGGGCGTACAGTCGTGCTACGACTCCCATACGGAGGAGCATAAGAACACCGATGAGTTTATGGAACCGCTTGTAAACAGCAACGTCAACGGCTGCATCAAGGAGGGCGATGTGGTCATCTTCTTCAACTTCCGCAGCGACCGCGCCAAGGAGCTAACCATCGTGCTTACACAGGAGAATTTGACGGAGCAGGGCATGCAGACCATCCCCAATCTGCAATACTACTGCATGACGCCCTACGACGATACTTTTACTGGTGTACACATCCTTTTTCCAAAAGATAATCTGCATAACACTCTCGGCGAATATATCTCCAGCAAGGGTCTGAAACAGTTACACATTGCCGAGACTGAGAAATATGCCCACGTCACCTCGTTCATCAATGGCGGGCGTGAAGAGCCGTTCGAGGGCGAGGATCGCATCTTGGTGAACTCACCCCAGGTGGCTACCTACGATTTGAAACCCGAGATGTCGGCCCTCGAAGTGAAGGACAAACTTGTAGAGGCGCTCAAGAGCGGCAAGTACAACTGGATAGTGGTGAACTTTGCCAACAGCGATATGGTGGGCCATACAGGTGTTTATACTGCCATCGAAACTTCAGTGAAGACAATTGACAAGTGTTTGAACGAAGTGGTGGAAACTGCCACGAAGATGGGCTACGAAACTATCATCACCGCCGATCACGGCAACGCAGATCATGCCCTCAATGCCGACGGCACGCCCAACACTACACACTCCGTCAATCCAGTTCCTTTCATCTATGTGACATCTAACAAGAACGCGAAGGTGCAAAACGGCGTCTTAGCCGACGTGGCTCCTTCCATTCTCCACATCATGGGACTGCAACAACCCGAGGAAATGACAGGCAAATGCCTTATCGACGACTAAATTCTGATAAATAGGGGGGAGCCAAAATAAATAATCCCTGCCTAGAATAGTCACGGGGACACTTTAGTCACGGGGACAGGTACTTAGGTATGACGGCTGCTATGACTCAGGCACCTGTCCCCACGGCTATCTGGGAATACAGCTATAGTTCTTGGGGGAATGACTATCTGGGCTTGGCTGACCTTCATGTATGCATGACAGAATCCGTCATACGCAGGTACACGCTCGCAGAACTCACAGCATGGGTTGACATGCCGATGCCAGAAAGGTATGGATGCATCGACATTGACGAAAGACGCGTGATACCCGATGTCGAGATAAGAGACGCTGTCATCAACGCATGTGGTCTGCGCAGCATCTCTGATTTCCAACTTCTGACGTTAGAAAGAAGAAAAAGTGTTATTCAAGAGGTTATGCGTTCGCTCGATGTCAGGCCAAGACAACTCTCCAGAGTTACGGGCATGAATTACGAGACCATCAGAAATATTGCAAAAAAATTGCCATGAAAACAGGCACCCATACCCAGGTGCCTGTCCCCATG
>CADAAR010000019.1 GCA_902785945.1 uncultured Prevotellaceae bacterium | reverse complement strand
TCGGTCGCAGAGCTCCCTGCTCACAGAGGGGACAGTCCCTGTGTGTCACCTGACATTCCCATCGTTATTACGAGCGGATTCAGGAGTGAGGAGGTGAATCGGATGTGCGGGGGAGCGAAGGGAAGCAATCATCTGAGGGGTTGCGCGGTGGATATCCGTTGCTATGGACCTGAGCATATGATCAGGATGGCGGGGATATTGCTGGATATCGCTGATGGAACGAAGCGTGACTTCGATGAGCTCATCCTCGAACAGCGCGGCACTACCTATTGGATTCACTTCGCCGTGCGGCCGAAGGACAATCGCAGGAAGATTCTCTTCGACTGTAGGTAAATAAAGAAAATCCGTGGAACTGCTGGTAGTTTCACGGATTTTTGCTATCTTTGCAGCATTAATCGAAATGATTTCAGAAATAAAGTGTAACTATTTTAAACCTGAAGAAAGAATGATAGCAATTTATACACTGACATCGGCATTGCACGATGAGAAGGCGGTGAGTGCCGTTACGCGTGAGTTTTTGGAAAGCATTGGCCTGGAGTTTGAGTTGAAAGGCAGCGATTACGGTGACTATGGGACTGCTGACCTCAGCCTAATCTATGTGCGTACGGGCGGTACGGAGGGCATCTTTAAACAGCTGCTGCCCACGTTGCAGGCCAAGAGCAGCCGACCTTTCTATCTGCTGACATCGGGCAAGAGCAATTCGCTGGCGGCATCGATGGAGATACTCTCTTATCTGCGACAGCACGACATACGGGGCGAGATTATTCACGGTAGTACGACCTATATTGCCCAGCGCATTCAGCTCTTAGAGATGATTGAGCAGGCTTATAAAAAGCTTCAGGGCGCAAGGCTTGGAGTGATTGGCGAGCCGTCGGACTGGCTTATTTCGAGTCATGCTGACAAAAAGGCAGTGCTGGAGCGGCTGGGTGTGGAACTGGTGGATATCCCCATGCAGGCGCTGCTCGATGCTATCGGGAAAAAGGGCGATGAGGCTGTTCAGGCTGCTTCGGACGTTGCGACTATTCAGCAGGCCCCATACCTGGCGCCTTAAATATCTACGAGGCCCTGAAGACAATGATTGATACCTACCAGCTTCAAGGCTTTACCCTGCGCTGCTTCGACCTGCTGACAGCGGTGAAGAACACAGGATGTCTGGCGCTGGCGAAACTCAATTCGGAAGGCTTTGTGGCTGGTTGTGAGGGCGATGTGCCTGCGCTGCTGTCGATGATGATTGTGCGGGCGCTGCTGGGTGTGTCAGGGTTCCAGGCCAATCCCTCGCACATCAATCCTGAAACGGGCGAGATGTTGTTTGCCCATTGCACCATTCCCTTCGATATGGTGGAGGAGTATGAACTCGACACCCATTTCGAGTCGGGCATCGGTGTGGGCATCAGAGGTTTTATGAAAGAGGGAGCCGTCACGATCTTTAAACTTGCTGGCGATCTGTCGCGCTATTTCGTGGCCGAGGGTACGCTGGTGCGCAATCAGGCGAAGCCCGATCTCTGCAGGACGCAACAGGTGATAGAATTGTCGGATAAAAGTCAGATGGCTTATTTCATGAAAAATCCCATTGGTAACCATCATATCATCATGCCTGGATACCAACGGGATCTGATTTGCGGACTGTTGGACAGTCTGGGATTATAATTTGGCGAGGCTCTTGACTTTCTTCTTGAGGGCTTCGCTGGGTTCTGCCTTGCCATCGAAGGGTGCGAGATACCAAGTGACGGTCCATTTGAGTTCGGCGCCTGGCTTCAGTTCGGTGTGAGCACCCTGACTCTCGAGCTCGATAAAGCTCTTGCGCATGTTGACGTAGACCTGAATCTCAGCCTCCTCAGGTGCGGGCTGAGAAGCGTCCAGATCTTCAAACTTTTTCACCATCAGTAAACCGTTGGCGCAATAGGCCAGCCAACCCTTACCGTCGGCATTGATCTTGCGGTTCTGCTGGGCCTCATCGGCCAGGTACCAGCTCAGACCAAACTGCGGCTTGAAATCCAACAGGCCTGCAGGGGTGATGGCGTCGATGGGCGCATCGAAGAAGATGACACCGTCGTTGGGCACACGGGTAATTTCCCAAGGGGCTACCTTGCGGGTCTCGTCAGACTCGTTCTTGATGGTGTAGCTGACGGTGATCGACTTGTCGGCATTGGCTGTGAAGGTCTTGGTGACGCGGTAATTCAACTTCTGCGACACCTCGCTGGTCATCACAAGCTTATCGCCCTTCTCCACCTTGTAGGGGTTGCGGTCGAACTCAGGCACTGGGGGCCAGTTCCATTCTTTCTGCGGACTGGTCCAGAAGGTGCTGCCGAACGAGTTGGGGAAACGCGTCTGGCTGATCACCTCGGCATCGCCGTATTTGTACGACAGGATCTTGCCGCCGTTGACGTCGATGGTCATCGTGACCTCACTGTTTTTGATGATGTACTTACCGTCGGCAGACTCTTCCACGACGGTGGCGGCAGCCATCACCTGAACGCAGGCTGCCATGAAGAGGGTTGTGATGAACTTTTTCATAAAAATACGTATTTTGAATCGTTTCTAATAAGACATAGACGAACGAAAATGCGGAAAGTAAAACGCCCTCGCAGACAATTAAAGAACATTAACAATCACATATTTAAAAAATATTAATCTTGATATATAGGCTTGGTTCGTTCAATAATAATTGCTAACTTTGCTCAAAATTTCTAACTTGTTTAAACTATTTTTTTATGAAGTTAAAATGTTTTGCCTTAACAGCAGTAATTGCTTTTGCTACGAACTGCATGGCCCAAGGGGCCTTAGAGAAGTCGACCGTCGTGAATAAGGACGGTACAGTCACTTTCAAGTATTGGAACGACTATGCAAAGGACGTTCAGGTGGATGTCCAGTTTGCTGGCCGTAAGCCTATGACGAAGGGTGCTGATGGTGTGTGGACGGCCACCCTCGGTCCTGCCGCACCCGACATGTATCCCTATTGCTTTATTGTTGACGGTATCCAGGTGATGGACCCCCGCAACCAACTCTATTTCCCGAATGAGGGCTTTAAGAACAGTCTGCTGGAGATCAGCGACGGCAAGCGTATCCACGACATCAAGGACGATGTGCCCCACGGACGTGTGGAGTATGTGCACTATTATTCGAAGAGTCTGGGTGCCACGAACAATGCCATCGTCTGTCTGCCTCCCAACTACATGATGGACCGCGACAAGAAGTATCCTGTGTTCTATTGCATCAGCGGTACGACTGACACGGAGGAGGTGTACTACAAGGTGGGTCGTGTGAACTATATCCTCGACAACCTGCTGAACGAGAAGGCTGCCAAGGAGATGATCATCGTGCTGCCTTATGGTAACCCCTCGAAGCTGAAACCAGCTGCACCTGCCCAGGGCGGTGCTCCCCAGATGCAGTTTGGCGGCGACGTGTTCAGCAAGGACCTGATCAACGACCTGATGCCGTATATCGAGAAGAACTATCGTACGATCAACAATGCCGACAACCGTGCCATCGGTGGTTTCTCACGTGGTGGCAACCAGGCACTCGCCATTGGTCTGACCAATCTCGACAAGTTCTCGTATCTCTGCAGCTACAGCTCATTTACTTCGACTACGCTTCCTAATGTCTATGACAATGCCGCTGCTACGAACAAGAAGATCCATCTGTTCTGGCTTGGCGTGGGCACCGATGATTTCCTCTATGGCAACGCCCGCGACTATATGGAGTTCCTGGATCAGAAGGGTATCACCGCAGTGAAGGAGTTTACCAACGATAAATTCGGCCATACTTGGATGAACGCCAAGTATTTCCTGGATAAGACCCTGCGCCTGTTGTTCAACAAGAAGGCTTCTGAGGAGGCGATGAAGAACGCCCAGCCCGCACCTGCCAAGACTGGTCAGGAGCAGCAGTTTACGGGTGCTACGATGGCTCGTCTGTTCCCACGTCCGGTGGTTTCGCCTGAGTATACTGATGAGGGTATCACCTTCCGTCTGAAGGCACCTGAGGCCGACACTGTGAAGTTTAACTGTGACATTCTGCCTGCACCGATGCTGATGGAGAAAGATACAACTGGTGTGTGGAGCATTACCATCAGCGACTTCCTGTTTGAGACCTTCAGATATTGTTTCCTCGTGGACAATACACCTGTGGCTGACCCCAGCAACATGTTCCTGTCGCCTGACAAGGGCTTTAAGTATAGCATTGCCGATAATCCTAACTCACCTTACAACTTCGCATCGCAGGGTGAGATAGAGCATGGCCGTGTGGCTTACGATCTGGAGCAGAACGAGGCTTGGTATACATCGCCTACACCTGGCGGACAGCCTGCAGCTGGTGGCATGGGTATGTTCTCGATGCCTACGATGATTCAGCTGGTTCCTGGCAAGGATGATACGATGGAGAGCTGGTTTAAGGTGGGTGGCGCTGATGCCATCGTTGACCGTCTGATTGCCGACGGTAAGGCCAAGGCTTGTATCCTGACTACCAGTAGCATGGACTTCATGCAGAATATGCCTGGTGGTGGTGCCCGTCAGGGTGGCGGTATGCCTGGTTTCCAGATGGATGTGCTGAAGGCTGACGACTATCCCACATGGAGCATGCGTCGTGCTGCGTTGATCAAGCTGTTGCTCGAGATTGCCAAGCGTCCGGCACCTCAGTTCGGAGGCTTCGGCGGCGGTCAGGGCCGTGGTGGTCAGGGTCGTGGTCAGGGCGGTAATCGTCGTGGCGGCGGTGGCTTCGGCGGCGGCGGCTTCGGTGGAGGCGGCTTCGGCGGTGGCGGCTTTGGCGGCGGCTTCCCCGGTGGTGGATTCTAATTAATTAAATAGGTATAAAGAATCGTATGAAGAAATTACTGGTTTTGGCGATGACCGCCATGCTGGCCACCTCAGTGTCAGCGCAAACGAAGTATCCGTTCCAGGATCCGAAACTCACGAATCAGGAACGCGTGGAAAATCTGCTCTCTCTGCTCACACCTGAGGAGAAGGTGGGACTGATGATGAACAAGTCAATCTCGATTGACCGTCTCGGCATCCCATCTTATAACTGGTGGAGTGAGGCCTGTCACGGTGTGCGTCAGGGTGGCTATACGGTCTATCCGCAGCCCATCGGTATGGCAGCTGCCTTCAATGCTCAGCTGGTGTATGACGTGTTCTCACAGGTGAGCGATGAGGCCCGTGCCAACTGGAACCGTACGGACCACAACGATCCGAAACTGTTCAACGTGCCCATGGGTGTGACTTACTACCCAGGCAATCCGGAGCTGACCTTCTGGTGCCCGAACGTGAACATCTTCCGTGATCCGCGTTGGGGTCGTGGTCAGGAGACCTGTGGTGAGGATCCTTATCTAAATGCTGTTCTTGGTGTGCAGACCGTTTTGGGTATGCAGGGCAATGACGATCGCTATTTCAAGACCCACGCCTGTGCCAAGCACTATGCCGTGCACAGTGGTCCGGAGCCTCTGCGTCACTCGATGAATGTGGAGCCCACGAACCGTGACCTCTGGGAGACCTATCTGCCTGCCTTCAAGGCTCTGGTGAAGAAGGGTAACGTGCGCGAGGTGATGTGTGCTTATCAGCGTTTCGAGGGTAAGCCTTGTTGTACGAGCGACCGTCTGTTGATCGATATCCTGCGCAACAAGTGGGGTTACAATGCTATCGTACTCACTGACTGCGACGCTATCAACAACTTCTTCAACCGTGGTCAGCACGAGACGCATAAGGATGGTCTCTCGGCTTCTGTCGATGCTGTGCTGAACGGTACAGACCTGGAGTGCGGTAAGGTGTTTATGTCGCTTACCGAGGGTATGAAGAAGAATCTGATCAAGGAGAGCGATCTCGACAGCCATCTTCGCAAGACCCTGATGGGTCGCTTCGAGCTGGGTATGTTTGATCCTGCTGACATGCTGCCTTGGGCCAAGCTGGGTCCTGAGGTGATTAGCAGCGAGAAGAATAATGACCTGGCTACCCAGGCTGCCCGCGAGTCGATGGTGCTGTTGGAGAACAAGGGTAATGTGCTGCCCCTCTCGAAGAGCATCAAGACGCTGGCTGTGCTGGGTCCGAATGCCGATGATATCGAATTGTTGAACGGTAACTACGGTGGCACACCTACCGATAACCACAAGCACTCGCTGCTGGAGGGTATCAAGAATGCTGTGCCTGGTGCGAAGATCATTTATGATAAGGCTTGTGAGCTGAACGATGAGTACACCACCGTGCATCACCTGCAGGAGTTCAATGGTGGCAAGGGCGTGCTCGTGGAGTTCTGGAACGACAGAGAGACGAACTTCGAGAACCCCGTGAAGAGCGACTACTACACAGAGTTGGACTTCTCTACCTTTGGTGCCTGGGGCTTTGCTGAGGGCATTACCAACGATAACCTGGCTGTACGCATCAGCGGTAAGTACACCGCTACCTTCACAGGTGAGATGAAGTACACGCTCTCTACCGATAATGGCTATGTGCTGAAGGTGAATGGTCAGGTGGTCGAGGAGAACAAGGGCGGCGGTGGTCGTCGTGGTTTCGGCGGCTTCGGTTTCGGACGTCGCGGTGCTGACTACAAGGGCTTCCCCGTAGAGAAGGGTAAGGAATACGATGTCGTGATCGAGTATCGTCGTGGTACTGGTAACTTCGCTATGCTGCGTGGTGACATCTGCGAGCGTCGTTTGGCCGACTTCACCGATCTGGCTAAGGAGTGCAGTGTGGCTGACGCCATCATCATCATTGGTGGTATCTCTGCCCGTATGGAGGGCGAGGGTGGTGACAAGCAGACCATCGAACTGCCTGTGGTTCAGCAGCTGCTGGTAAAGGCTATGCACAAGACGGGCAAGCCTGTGATCTTCGTGAACTGCTCAGGTTCGGCTATTGCCTTCGGTAGTGTCGAGGGTGAGTATGATGCACTTCTGCAGGCTTGGTATGCTGGTCAGGGTGGTGCGAAGGCTCTCGCTGACGTGCTCTTCGGCGACTACAACCCTGGTGGCAAGTTGCCTGTGACCTTCTATCGCTCGAACGATGATCTGCCCGACTTCATGGACTACTCGATGAAGAACCGCACCTATCGTTACTTCACGGGTGTGCCTCAGTATGCTTTCGGCTACGGTCTGAGCTATACTACCTTCAACGTGGGTAAGGGTAAGATTTCTGCCAAGCAGATGAAGAAGAACGGTAAGGTGACTGTGAGCGTGCCTGTGACGAATACAGGTAAGCGTGAGGGCACTGAGGTGGTTCAGGTGTATGTGAAGGCGCTCGATGATGCTGGTGCACCTATCAAGGCATTGAAGGGCTTCCAGAAGCTGCAGTTGAATGCCGGTGAGACCAAGACGGCTAGCATTACGCTTGACGGTGAGGCCTTCGAATATTACGATGAGGCTATCGACGAGCTGTCGACGAAGGCTGGTCGCTATCAGATTCTCTATGGTACCTCGTCGAACGACAAGGACCTGCAGGCCTTTGATTTCGTGGTGAAATAAATTTTGAATGGAGCAGAGAGAGCGGCTATGGAATAGGAACTATTGCAAGGTGATGGTGGCGAACTTTACGCTGTTTTTCGCCTTCTATATTCTCACACCATTGCTGCCGCTCTATCTGAGTGAACATTTTGGAGCAACCAAGGACGTGATCGGATTAGTTCTTTCGGGCTATACGATCACGGCCTTGTTGTTTAGACCTTTCAGTGGGTATGTGGTCGATGCTTTTCCTCGTAAGACGGTGCTGATGATCAGCTTTGGGGCATTTGCCATCTTCTTTGCGGGGTATCTGGCAGCGTCAACCTTATTATTATTCACGATCGTCAGGACGCTGCATGGTGGACCTTTTGGGGCACTGACGGTTTCTAATTCAACAGTTGCCATTGATGTGCTGCCATCGAGTCGGCGTACGGAGGGTATCGGCTATTATGGGCTGAGTAATAACCTCGCAATGGCCATTGCCCCAACGATAGGTATCTTTATCTATAAATACACGCAGAGTTTTGAATTGCTGTTCTGGTTGGCATTGGTTGTTGCTTGTGCAGGGTGGATTGTGGATGCAACGGTGAAACTGGATGCTAAGGCAACCATCAAGAACAAATCGAAATTTTCTTGGGATCGCTTCTTTTTAGTGCGTGGCTGGTTGCTGGGTCTGAATATGGTGGCGTTTGGGTTCAGCTTTGGTGTGCTGAGTAATTATCTTGCCATTTATGGTAAGGAGGTGATGGGCATTACGGGCGGAACAGGCACTTATTTCATGCTTTGTTCTGTGGGCTTGATTCTGAGTCGTTTACAGGGAGGAAAGGCCTTGCGTAATGGTCGTGTTACCCATAATGCCGGCTCAGGTATGGTGATCTCCCTCGTGGGTTACACGCTCTTTATTCTTGTGCCGACGCTTTCTTCACTCTTCACTATTCACTCATCACTATTCACTTCTTTAGGCTACTATGGTTCCGCATTGTTGATCGGCCTCGGCAATGGTCATATGTGGCCCGCTTTTCAGAACATGACTATTAATGTGGCGCATAATAATCAGCGCGGCACAGCTAATAGCACCATTTTGATTTCCTGGGATATCGGTATGGGAATGGGTATTCTCGTAGGAGGTGTGGTATCAGAGCTATTAGGCTATTCCGCCGCTTTTTGGACCGTTGTTCTCGTAAATGCCTCGGGCGTTGCCTGTTTCTTCCTCGCTACGAAGGCTTTCTTCCTTCGCAGAAACCTGAACGAAACAGTCAGATAAAAAGAATCCCCACTCGGTTGAGCAGGGATTTTACTTATTTTTTCTTGTTGTAATAGTCGAGAGCGGCACCTATCGCCGTACAATACTGAGAATACTTCGGAATGTGGAAACGGATGTCGTAGAGCTTCTCCAGAGCGGGGAAGACCTCCTTGCACTGGGGCAGCAGCGAGAGGTTGCCAATCAGTACGAAATCGCGGATGTCACTGCCTAAAGAGGCCAGCCAGGCAGCAGAGCCAATGCTCTGGAGCACCATCTTGATGATGCCTGCTGCAATGTCCTCTTTCGAGGCATCGCTCTGGGCACGGGCGAAGTTAGAGGCCGTCGTGTCCATCGGCAGACCAGGTAACGGCTGGGCGCTGATGTCGCCGATGGTCAGGTCGATATTGCGCACATTGCCTTGTTTGGCGAGGGTTGCTACCTGTTTGATATCGCTGGTATTCAGCATGATACGAGCCAATCCGGCGAGTGTTCCACCTCCCACGCCGATACCACCGATATGCTTCATGTCATCGCCGTCGCATTTCACAAACGATGTACCTGTTCCCATCGAGACTACGATGGTATGATCAAGTTTCGATTCGAAACGGGCACCCAGACCATCGGCGATAAACTCCTGCGATTTGCTGGTGGGCAGACCGTAGATGGGTTGGTCGATATAGGCAGCACCTACGCCTGTCAGCATCACGTGTTCCACATCGCTCAGTTCGATGTCGTTGTCGTGCAGATACTTGCCGAAAGCACCATAGAGAGAGGTGATGGGGTCAGCGGCTGTGATACGGATAGGGGCAGAAACCTTGTTGTTCTTGATGCCTACAATCTTTGTCGTGGAGATACCCACGTCGATTCCAATAATGATTCCCATTGTATTTGACAATTTGACAATTTACAATTTTACAATTTACTATTCATCTCGTCAAACTTGGCGAGTTTGTCGAGGTAATACTGGCGCAGGTCGCTCCATTTGTAGTAAGGATGCTGATCGGTGGCGATGGGCAACTTGGCCTCGCGTTCGTTCAAAAGTGCTTTGACGAGGATATCGCCATCCTTACCTTTCTTCGGACGATAGAAGATCAACTGGATATTACATCCCATGGGGAAGATCTTGTAGTTCTGCCAGTACTGGTCGAGTTCGTCGAGGTTTTCCACTTGTACGGCACAGTTGTCGAGTTCCAGCAGACAGGCTAACGGCATCACGCATACTTCGTGGCCGAAACGGAGTGTGGCCTGTGTCTGGGTGACGGTATCAGCCGTCTCGATTATGTTCTTCAGCAGGTTACGCTGACTGAAGGGCATGATGCCTTTGGTGAGTGGTGAGGGACCGTAGGCAATATACCAGGCGATGTTGTTCTGCTTCCAGAGGTCGTAGATCTCCTCTTCGGTAAAGATCGAGAAGAGTTCAATGTCGGTATCGTGACTCTGCATGTTGGTGGCAATCTCAAAGAGGCTGCGCATGAACGAGCCGGCACGCAGGTTGCTGAACACGTACTGCTGATCGTTGAAGAGGGCCTTCATCAGTCGCTCGGGGTGGGTGTATTTACCGCGGAAGGTCTCACGACGCAACTTGCCGTCGTTACCTGTCTCTTTCACCAGACCGTCCCAAGGCTGGTTCAGGTAATACTGCAACGACTCACTTACGTCATTGTGGAAACGTGCTGTGGGATTGGCAGCAGCGAGCTCTTCACACTCGGCAATCATCGAGAGAATACAGCGGTTGACAACTGTAGAACGGGCATCGATGGGTACGTTCTTGGCTTTGAAGATCTCTGGGAAGTTCTCAGTCATACGTTTGCCGATGCCGTGATGCTGGCGCTCACCAACGGTCGACAGATCACCCAGTCGTTTGACGGATGTGGGCTCGAAGGCCTCAATCTTCTTGAGCACCTCTTCGCCGAGTGGGGTCAGCTTGCCTTGATCCTTGGCTTCGCGGAGGATGTCTCTGGGCCCTGTATAGCTGTTGTCGCTGATCAGCCAACGGGAACCGTGACGACCGTAGTGACTCATGTAGTAAGGCTCATAGCCCTTTGGCGATGGGGTGAGGGGCTTGTCAGGAAGCCTACGGTTATAATCCAGATACTGACTGCCCGACAAATATTTGTTGGCTTTGATTTCTTCGCGTGCTGTTTGGGCATTGATAGCAACGGCCATCATGACAGCAGCAAGGGTGAATAAATACTTCTTCATATTACCTTATTATAAATAATGTGGTGCAAAGGTAAGCTATTTTTCGCAGATAGGCAAATATTGGCTCATATATAAACCGGGCTAATGAAAGGAGGAGTGGTACCTCCAGGAATCGAACCGGGGACACACGGATTTTCAGTCCGATGCTCTACCAACTGAGCTAAGGCACCATGTCTTTGGTCGCAATCCTTTCGTTTGCGGGTGCAAAGGTACAAAGAAAAAATGAAACAATGCAAGAATGAAAGAATGAAATTATCTTCTTTAACATTTATTAATAACTTGGACTTATCCTTTCATTCCTTTATTTTTTCATTCTTTCATTCTTATTCCAACGGGTTCCAACCCTGTGCTTTGAGCTCAAACTCCTGATTATCACGGGTTACGAGCAGTTGGCCGTATTTCTCTTCCGTGATGTGTCCGATCATCTTGACACCCTCCATCTGTTCTATCTTCTCGTGGTCGCCGATGGGCACGGTGAACAGCAATTCGTAGTCCTCGCCACCATTCAGGGCGCAAGTGGTCACGTTCATATTCATCTCTTCCGCCATCACAGCCGTCTGGTAATCGATGGGGATGTTCTTCTCAAAGATACGGCATCCTACTCCCGACTGCTTACAGATATGCATGAGTTCTGAGGAGAGTCCGTCGCTGATGTCCATCATGGCTGTAGGTCGTATACCTGCCTCACGGAGCTTTTCGATGATGTCGCCACGGGCTTCTGTCTGCAACTGACGCTGCAACAGATATTCCTTGCCACTGAAATCAGGTTGGAAGGTGAAGTTTGCCAGTTGAGCATTGAGTGTTGAGAGTCTCTTTTCGTCGCCAGCGGCTTTGGCTTCGGTGATTTTCTTCTGGAGGTCGTTAATTTGTCCGTAATATACGCTCTTCTCGCGCTCCAGCAACTGAAGTCCCATATAGGCGGCTCCTAAGTCGCCGCTCACGCAGACCAGATCGGTGTTCTTGGCACCGTTGCGATACACGATATCCTCTTTCTTGGCCTCACCGATACAGGTGATGCTGATGGCCAGTCCGGTATAGGAAGAGGTGGTGTCGCCGCCCACGATGTCTACATGCCATTTGTCGCAGGCCAATCGCAGACCAGCATAGAACTCGTCCATATCCTCTACCGTAAACCGTTTGCTGAGTGCCAGCGATACGGTTATCTGACGGGGTGTGCCGTTCATGGCGAATACATCGCTGATATTCACCATTGCCGACTTGTAGCCGAGATGCTTCAAATCGATGTAGGTCAGGTCGAAATGCACCCCTTCCATCAGCAGGTCGGTGGTCACCAGTACTTCCTTGTCTGGATAACTGAGTACGGCGCAGTCATCGCCCACGCCGTACTTCGTACTCTCATTTTTCGTCTCTATGTCTTTGGTCAGACGGTCAATCAGACCGAATTCACCAAGTTTCGCTATTTCCATTCTTCTGTCGGGTGATCTGTATTAAATTTCTCTTTTGCGTTGCTTCCCACCTGTTCGGAACGCACAATCATCTCACGCATGATTTCTGTCATCAAGGGCTGGGCCTTATTGGCGGCATCCTGCACCTCCTCATGACTCACCTCCACGGGTACATCGAATCCGCCGAGGTCGGTGATGACAGAGACGCCGAAGACACGTATGCCACAATGACGGGCCACAATCACTTCCGGAACGGTTGACATACCCACGGCATCGCCGCCTAATATGCGGTACATCTTATATTCTGCAGGCGTTTCGAAAGTCGGACCTTGCACACCTACGTAGACACCGTATCTCACGCGAATCTTCTTCTCGTTGGCTATCGTAGTGGCCAGTTTGATCAGTTGCTGGTCGTAAGGCTCGTGCATATCGGGGAAACGCGGACCTGTGGGGAGGTTCTTACCACGCAGCGGGTGCTCGGGGAAGAAATTGATATGGTCGGTGATGATCATCAGGTCGCCCACATGGAAATGTTCGTTCATACCGCCTGAAGCATTCGACACGAAGAGTGTCTTGATGCCCAGTTCGTACATCACACGCACGGGGAAGGTCACCTCCTTCATCGAGTAGCCCTCGTAGAAGTGGAAACGACCCTGCATAGCGAGGATATCCACTCCGCCGAGTTTTCCGAAAATCAGTTTGCCACTATGTCCTTCCACTGTCGAGACAGGGAAGTTGGGTATTTCAGAGTAGGGGTACTCTGTCTTGTCAGTTATTTCTGAAGCTAATTGTCCTAGGCCTGTCCCCAGCACGATTGCTGTCGTCGGATTGGTAGTCATCCTTGCCTTTAGCCAGGATGCTGTTTCTTGAATTCTTTCGTACATAACCAATGATATTTTCGTTAAACATTGTTTCTCCTTCGAGCATGAAACTGATTCTGACGGGTAGCACAAGCAGTTTGCTTCTCACCTCGTCGCTCAGTCCTTCGGTGGTTTCCAGTCTCACCATGTCTTTCTCCGTGGTGATGATCACCTTGGGCGATGGCATGTTGGCGAATGTCTCGTTGATGTGTTGTATGTCCCTCTGTTTAAACACATGGTGATCGCCGTATGCCAGCGTTTTGATGTCCTTCGCATGGGGCTTTACATCGTAGTAAATCTGCTTGGGCGATGCGATGCCCGTCAGCAACAGTACGTGATAATCGCTCAGATTCTCCAGGTTCTCCGGAATGTCCGGATTTTCCGGACTATCCGAGAATACCTTCTTCAGTCGCCCATAGTCGAGCGTCGTGAAATATAGCTGCTGATAAGGAAACAGATTCATCTGCTTGGTGAGCACGCGGAATTCCATCGGCTTCAGATCCTTCGGACATTTGGTCACAATCACGATGTCTGCTCGGTCTTTGCCCTTGAGTGGCTCCCGCAGGCGACCTGCTGGTATCAACTTGTCGAAGATAATCGATCGGTGGTAGTCAACGAGCAGGATGTTTACGCCCGGCTTGACATAGCGATGTTGGAAGGCGTCATCGAGCAGAATTACGTCTGTTCCTTTGGTCTCGTTGTCTTGTGTCAGGTGCTCAATGCCCCGTGTCCGCTTGCCATCAACTGCCACCGTCACCTTTGGGTATTTCTGCTTGATCTGATAGGGCTCGTCGCCAATCATCTTCATCGGCGTTTCTGTTGTAGCCAGCACATAGCCGCTACTCTTGCGCTTATAGCCTCGGCTCAGCATGGCCACGTGGAACTGGTCTTTCAGCAGTTGGATGAGATATTCCACATGAGGGGTCTTTCCGGTGCCGCCAACAGTGATGTTACCCACAGAGATAACGGGTATGGCATACGACTTGCTCTTCAAGATATTCATATCGAAGAGCAGGTTTCTGAACTTCACGCCCAGACCGTACAGCCAACTCAGTGGCAGCAGCTTCTTATTTAACTTGATGAAATCCCCCTCCACAAGTCACTATTCACTAATCACTATTCACTTTACTCTGACGTCGTCCATTATGCGGGCCTGCACATGACTGCCATCCTTCACAATCTGACGCAGTTCCATCATCGGCTCATACAGGTCGCCGAACAGCGCCTTCAGTTCTTGCTGCAATTTGCTGTCGAGATAGCTGCCTTTGTTCTCCTTTGGCATGAACTGGTCCATCCAACTGCCCTGAGCAGGATAGGTCGCGGTATGATAGTCGTCGAGCTTGGCCAGTTCGGCGGCTTTCTTTACGGCGTCGTCTAGACTGCCGAGCTTATCCACGAGTTTGATCTTCAGCGCATCGGTAGCGAGCCATACACGACCCTGGGCGATGGAATCCACCTCGGCGGGCTTCATACCACGGCCTTCCGACACGATATTCAGGAACGACTGGTAGCCGCGGTCGATATAGGTCTGTAAATATTTCATGGCCTCGTCGGGATTCTTGCCTAACACCAGGTCGGTTTCGTAGTCGGTATATTTATTGGTCGTCACACCGTCGAAGGTGATACCCAGTTTGTCAGTAATCAGACCGCTTGCATTGGGAATCAGTCCGAAGATGCCGATACTGCCAGTAATGGTTGTCGGCTCGGCAAAGATATAGTTGGCTGGCGAACTGATCCAATAACCGCCAGAGGCCGCCATACCGCCCATCGATACCACCACAGGCTTCTTGGCCTTGATCAGTTTGATGGCGTGGCGAATCTGCTCAGAGGCCACAGCACTGCCGCCACCAGAGTTTACGCGAAACACCACTGCTTTCACGTCGTCATCGTCGGCCAGTTTGCGCAAATCCTCGGCTGTGGTCTTGCCCACGATTTTATGATCGGTACCCGAAAGCAGGTCCATGGTGTTATTGTCGACGATACTGCCGTAAGCATAATACACAGCAATCTCCTCACCATCGCTCTTCTTGTCCGACTTCACGTTGAGCATGTCGCCCAACATGAGTTGGTTGATATCATCGTCGTCGTCGAGTTTCAGACGCTTCTTGATCTCTGCCTTGATCTCCTCGGGGAATATCACCTTGTCGATGAGCTTGGCCTGTACATAGTCCTTCTGGTTGGCAAATGCCATAATACTGTCGTTGGCCAGCTGGTCCAGTTGCTCTGCCTTCACCTTACGACTCTCGGCTATCTCGTGCAGCCAGTACTGCCAGATGCCGTTCTGATAGGCGATGCGCTGCTCACGGTCGTAGTCGCTCATGCCCGTCTGGGTGTTTCTCTCCACATAGCTCTTATATTTGCCCACCTTGGCTACCATATATTTGATGCCAAGCTTGTCGAAAAGGCCCTTATAGTATTCGCCCTTGCCGCCAAGACCCTTGAAGTCAACCATACCCTCTGCGTTCAGATAGATATTGTCGGCTACCGAGGCCACGTAGTAGCTGGCCTGATAATACTGGTCGGCGTAGGCCACAATCCACTTGCCGCTCTTCTTGAAATCTTTCAGGGCGTCGCGCAGCTGCTGGGCTGTAGCGGGTGCGTCGAACGAGAGGGCACCGCCCTCCAGATAGATACCCTTGATATTGTCGTTATCTTTTGCCTTACGGATGCTGGCAATCAGGTCGTTCAAACCCATAGCACTCATGTCACCCATGCCCAGCAGGGCATTGATGGGTGAGTCGGCCTCCACCCGTTCGCTGATGGTTCCGTCAAGTTTAATTACAAATACAGAGTTGTCCTTAACTTTCGTTGAAGCTGAGTCGCTGGCTATCATACCGACGAGTGAGATAACGAAGAACAAGCCTGTTATAACTAAGAAAATAGCAATACCACAGATTGTGGCAAGGGTCATTTTAAAGAATTCTTTCATACACCTATTTTATAATGCATTAGTTTCAGATGGCAAAGATAGTCTATTTTTCCTTATCTTCCAAATCTTTTAGCTAAAAACTTTAATGTTTACATTTTTTAGTTATTTCCTGATGTCATTGTGCGCCCGAAATAAATTATTCCAGTATCGCTTGGTGGAACGGGATTTTTATTGTACCTTTGCAGACAGATAGAAAACTAATCGAAAAAGTAACAATGAGAAAGACTCTGATGATGTGCCTTGTGCTGCTGATGGCAAGTATGACGGCAATGGGTAAGAAGAAGGCAAAAGTGGTAGAGCTTTGGCCGGATGGGACGGAAATACCAGCATGGTTCAGCGATACTAGTCGTGTGGACGTGAGTGGACTGAAGCGTTATGTGGTGACCGACTATGGTGTGGACCGCTGGGCGGATGGCGTTCAGACGAAGGAACTGCAGGCTGTGATCGATCGATGTGCTGCCGAGGGTGGGGGCGTGGTTGTGATTCCGCGTGGCACCTTCCTGAGTGGCTCGTTGTTTTTTAAGCCCAAGACGCATCTGTTGATAGAAGAGGGTGGAGAACTGAAGGGTTCTGACCGCATTCGCGATTTCCAGATAGTGAAGACGCGCATGGAGGGACAGACGCTGAACTACTTCGCGGCCCTGGTGAATGCTGACGGCGTGGACGGATTTACGATTACCGGTCCAGGCACCATCAATGGCAACGGACAGAAATATTGGGAAGAGTTTTGGATTCGCAGGAAATATAATCCCCAGTGCACGAACCTCGAGGCAATGCGTCCCCGAAATGTCTATATCTCGAACTCGAAGAATGTGACGGTGCAGGATGTGAAGATCATCAACTCGCCTTTCTGGACGAATCATCTGTACCGTTGTGAGAATGTGCGTTATCTGGGTTGCTTTATCTTTGCACCTACGGAGAATGTGACGCCAGTGGATCCCAAACGTGGTGGTCCCAGTACGGATGCCATCGACCTGGATGTGTGTCAGAATGTGTTGATTCACGGGTGTTATATGCATGTGAACGATGATGCTGTGGTGCTGAAAGGCGGCAAGGGCACGTGGGCGGATCAGAATCCCGATAATGGTCCTAATAAGAACATCATCATCGAGGATTGTACGTATGGTAAGGTGCATGGTTGTCTGACACTCGGTTCTGAGAGCCTGTTTGACCATAACGTGATTCTGCGTCGCATCGATGTGAAGGCTGCAACCCGAGTACTTTGGCTCAAGATGCGTCCAGATACGCCGCAGCATTATGAATATGTGAAGGTGGAGGATATCAAAGGTCAGTGTGGCTCGTTCCTCGTGGTGCGGCCTTGGACACAGTTCTTCAAACCTGAGGATCGTGAGGATATGCCGCTGTCGCAATGTAACAATATCTATATCAAGAATATCGATATGAAGACGAAGAACTTCTTTGATGTAGGCACTTCAGACAAGTATCGATTGACAGACTTTTTCTTCGAGAATATCAACGTGACGGATGAGAAAGATACCTTCGACAAGGCGATGATAGAGAACGCGACGGTGAAGAATGTGGTGATTAATGGCACAAGTCGCTGACAACTTGGCAGAGTGAATAGTGCATTTATGCTTGAGCTTTGCGAAAAATAGTGAATAGTGAATAGTTTGGCACGGTTTTGGCAGAATGATAGGCGGGACGGTATGATATCGTTCCGCCATTATATTTAAATAAGGTTTAATATTAAAATACAAACAGAATTATGAACATCAAACCATTAGCAGATCGCGTGCTGGTATTGCCAGCCCCTGCAGAAGAGAAGATTGGCGGTATTATTATTCCTGACACCGCAAAGGAAAAACCCTTGCACGGCAAGATTGTTGCCACTGGTAAGGGAACTAAAGACGAGGAAATGATTTTGAAGGCTGGTGACGAAGTGCTTTATGGCAAGTACTCCGGCACAGAACTCGAATTCGAGGGTGAGAAGTATCTGATGATGCGTCAGAGTGACGTGCTTGCAGTCATCGAAAAATAAATGGTTAATTTAAATCGTAAAATTGTAAATTATCATGGCAAAGGATATTAAATTCAATATTGACGCCCGCGACGCAATGAAGCAGGGCGTTGACCAGTTGGCTAACGCAGTCAAAGTAACACTCGGTCCGAAGGGCCGCAATGTGGTTATCGAGAAGAAGTTTGGTGCACCTCAGATCACCAAGGACGGTGTGACCGTCGCAAAGGAGATCGAGTTGGAGGACAAGTTTGAGAATACTGGTGCACAGCTCGTGAAGAGTGTGGCCTCTAAGACTGGTGACGATGCTGGTGACGGTACAACTACCGCTACCATTCTCGCTCAGGCTATCGTGGCAGAGGGCCTGAAGAACGTGACAGCAGGTGCTAACCCTATGGATCTGAAACGTGGTATCGACAAGGCTGTGAAGGCCGTGACTGAGCACATCGCCAAGAGCGCTGAGCAGGTGGGCGACAACTACGACAAGATTGAGCAGGTGGCTACCGTATCAGCCAACAACGATAAGGAGATCGGTGAACTGCTGGCTGAGGCTATGCGTAAGGTTTCTAAGGACGGTGTCATCACCATCGAGGAGAGCAAGAGCCGTGATACCCACATCGGTGTGGTAGAGGGTATGCAGTTCGACCGTGGTTATCTGTCAGCTTACTTTATCACCGACAGCGAGAAGATGGAGTGTGTGATGGAGAACCCATACATTCTGATCTACGACAAGAAGATTTCTAACATTAAAGATTTCCTGCCCATCCTGCAGCCTGCTGCTGAGAGTGGTCGTCCTTTGCTGGTGATTGCTGAGGATGTGGATTCTGAGGCACTGACAACACTGGTTGTGAACCGTCTGCGTGGCGGCCTGAAAATCTGCGCCGTGAAGGCTCCTGGCTTCGGCGATCGTCGTAAGGCCATGCTCGAGGATATCGCTACCCTGACTGGTGGTGTGGTGATCAGCGAGGAGAAAGGTCTGAAGTTGGAGCAGGCTACGCTTGAGATGCTGGGTACTTGCGATAAGGTGACGGTGTCTAAGGACAACACCACCATCGTAAACGGTGCCGGCGACAAGCAGGCCATCCAGGATCGTATCGCTCAGATCAAGAAGGAGATTGAGGTAACGACCTCTTCTTACGATAAGGAGAAGCTGCAGGAGCGTTTGGCTAAGTTGGCTGGTGGTGTGGCTGTGCTCTACGTAGGTGCTAACTCTGAAGTGGAGATGAAGGAGAAGAAGGATCGCGTTGACGATGCTCTCTGCGCTACCCGTGCTGCCATCGAGGAAGGTGTGGTTGCTGGTGGTGGTACCACTTACATCCGTGCTCAGGAGGCTCTGGCCAACCTGAAGGGTGACAATGCCGACGAGCAGACAGGTATCAACATTATCTGTCGCGCCATCGAGGAGCCGCTGCGTCAGATAGCCGTCAATGGCGGTGCTGAGGGTGCTGTGGTTGTTCAGAAGGTTCGCGAGGGTAAGGGCGACTTCGGTTTCAATGCTCGTACCGATGTTTACGAGGACCTGCGTGAGGCTGGTGTCATCGATCCCGCCAAGGTGGCCCGTGTGGCTCTGGAGAATGCTGCCAGTATCGCTGGTATGTTCCTTACCACCGAGTGTCTGATTGTTGACAAACCTGAGAAGGAACCTGCTATGCCGATGGGTGGTGCCCCGGGCATGGGCGGTATGATGTAATCATCTGAGTGCTTATTACACTTGGTGGAATAATATAATTTTGCTAAGTTAGCATAACAAATTCAGGGATGGATGACCAAATCCATCCCTTTTTTTTGGTATTTTTGTGCGAACACAACCTTTTTATTTGAGAATTATTTGTATAATCCTGCATTTTGCCGTATCTTTGCAACGTGAGAAAGGTGTAAAATCCTTTGCTCGCAAGAAAGTGTTAGACACTCTTAAGTGAAAGATATTTTTTTGATTTGTTTTAGTAGATTAGTTTTTAAGTAGTTTGTTTTTTGAAGCTGGCTGTCGGGAGACAGCCGGCTTTTTTTGTATCAGAATGTTTGTGAGTCTCAGAATTATTTCGTACTTTTGCAGCATATGAGAAGATTATGGTTGTTGACTGTTCTGTTGTCTGCTATCTCTGCCTCTGCCCAGAGCCAGAAGATAGGCGATTTTATTGAGTCGACATCCTATAACCTCGATAAGATTGGTGTAGAGCGACATCAACAGTATTGGCCTCTGGACGACGGCTTCGTTTGTGATAATGGAACGAACCGCTTTACCCGTGCACTCTATGGTGGTTGGACTGATTACCGTATAGAGACCTCCGATCGTCCCGTCTTCGCTATTGTGAAGAAGAACTACCACCGTCACTTGCGCTTTCTGGTGAATGGAGTGCCTTTAGACTCTACGGATTACTGTCGTGCCAATTACGTCAATGGATTGCGTATCTACAGTCTGCGCGATCATCGATGGGGCGACCATGCAGAACTGGCATTACAGGTGGTGGCGCTGCCTGACTGCGAGGGGGCTATATGGTTGTTCGACGACCGTCAGTTTGACTCGCCTGCAACCTTCCGTGCTGAACTGTGTGCCATTGCTAATCCCAATCTGCATCGCAATGGCGATATCGGTGCGGATAAACCTGGCGTCTTCGAAGCTTCCTCCAAGCGCGAAAACCTGGTGACGAGAGAGTGGAAGGGAGGACACGAGACTTACTTTGTGATAGACTCCATTAATCAGGTGACTGAGATCACAGAGGAAGAGGGTAGAGCCCTGTTCTTAAAGGCCGTGATGCATAATGGACAGTTGACGTCTCGTTTGCAGTTTCAGACCCCAGACCCTTATATCAACACCCTTGGCGGTGCCTTGATGTTGGCGGCTGATGGTGACTGGGACGGACAGACATGGTTGCATGGCTGTATCGGTTGGCGCATGCCGTTAGCAGGTTGGCGAGCTGGCTATCTTGGGGATGTGTTGGGCTGGGCCGATCGTGCCGTGTCGCATTTCGATGCTTATGCCAAGAGTCAGGTGACGAATGTGGAGCCTGTGATTTCCCATCCTTCGCAAGACCCGAAAATGAACCTGGCGCGTGCAGAGAAGAAATGGGGCACGCAGATGTATTCGAACGGTTATATCTGTCGGAATCCTGAACGGAATGACCAGATGCATCATTATGATATGAATCTGAATTATATGGATGAATTGCTTTGGCATTTCCAATACGATGCTGATACGGTATATATGCGGAAGATGTGGCCGGTGATTAAGTTGCATTTGGCTTGGGAAAAGCGGAACTATGATCCCGATGGTGACCATCTGTATGATGCCTACTGTTGTATCTGGGCCAGTGATGCGCTGTATTATAATGGTGGGGCTGTGACCCATTCTTCGGCCTATAACTATCGAGGCAATAAGTTGGCCGCCCGTATCGCTGAGATCATTGGCGAGAATCCTGAGCCGTACCGAAAGGAGGCCGAGGCAATCCTCACAGCGATGAACGAGCGGTTATGGCTTCCGGAAAAGGGTGTTTGGGCGGAGTATCAGGATGCGATGGGCTTGAAACGCGTTCACGACCATCCTGCCGTCTGGAGTATCTATACGCCGATTGATTGTGGAGCCTGTACACCAGAACAGGCCTATCAAGCCACGAGATATGTGGATGAGCACATACCGCACATCCCTGTAGAGAAAATAGGTTTGTATACTATTGCCACTAGCGACTGGATGCCTTATTCCTGGAGTATTAATAATGTGGCTGCTGCTGAGGTGATGCATACGGCGCTGGCTTATTATAAGGCAGGGCGTGCTGATGAAGCCTATCGGTTGATGAAGGGGAATATCCTTGACCAGATGTATTATGGAGCATCGCCTGGTAATTTCGGACAGATCAGCTATTACGATGCTGCCCGAGGCGAGTGTTATCGTGATTTCGGAGATTGTATCGGCATTTCAGCACGTACTTTACTGCAGGGATTGTTTGGTATTATCCCTCAGGCATTAGATGGGAAGTGCATCATTCGCCCGGGTTTCCCGATGGAGTGGGATAGTGCTAGTGTGAAGACACCGTATCTGGAATATAAGTTCACACGGCGGGATGGCAAGGATTGTTAC
This sequence comes from uncultured Prevotellaceae bacterium, assembly GCA_902785945.1. Classification (GTDB taxonomy): domain Bacteria; phylum Bacteroidota; class Bacteroidia; order Bacteroidales; family Bacteroidaceae; genus Prevotella. The sequence goes on along the minus strand of CADAAR010000019.1, from coordinate 35,195 downwards.
GAAATTACGCAGCATTTCCGTCAGCCGCTGAAGATCGTGCTGCGCCAGAACCTCGGCAATGGGCAATATCGAGATATAGAGGGTAATGCTGAGACGCATCAGGTGATGGAGATTGCAACGCCGACTCACAGGGACAGTCCTCATGTAATCCGCTACGCTTCTCACACAGGGGACAGTCCCCTTGAGTCGTCTCTCGGCCTCGAAGAGCCAGACATAACGAAGTCATTCCGGACGCAGCGGATTGAGAAATATTATAATGCGGAGGTCGATGACATTTATAAGAATGAGTACCTGAGTCCTCGCCCTCAGACCACCACGCTTCAGATTCCTACACAAGGCATTGGTGAGTGGTGTCATCCGCTGTTGACGGCTGAAATTAATGATTCTGTGTTCCGTACGCTCATCAAGAATGGTGTTTTTGATGCGGCGGGTGTGCCTTTTCGAACGCCTGCAGAGGGACGGAATATCGTTTATACCAGTCTTTGGGATAATTATCCTGACTCAGTTGTCATCCCTCTGAAAGGAAAAGCGGAGAGTGCCTATCTGCTAATGGCAGGAAGTACGAACCATATGCAGAGTCGGATTGATAACGGACTTGTTATCGCCACCTATCAGGATGGCTCAAAAGATACACTCGTTTTGAGGAATCCTGACAACTGGTGTCCCATCGAACAAGACTACTATGTGGATGGAAAAGCCTTCCAGACAACGGAACCTCGTCCGGATCGTGTCTGTCTGGGTACAGGTGATGTGAGTCGTGACCTAGGCAAGACCTTGGGCATTCAAGGTGTCTATGGTCGTGAGATTCCCGGTGGTGCAGCGCAGATGCTCCGGATGCGATTGAATCCGCAGAAGAAACTCAAGAGCCTAACTGTACGTACACTCTCAAATGATATTATTATTGGCCTAATGGCAGTTACATTGCAATGAATAGTTAATAGTTAATAGTATATGCAGAAACTTATAGATCTTTATAAACAATGGAAAGGTGCTGAGCCCGCTAATGTTCAGCAGATTCCTGGTGGAGGTAGTAACCGTACTTATTTCCGCATGACTGACCATGAAGGACAGTCGGTGATTGGTGTGATTGGAACGAGTCGTGACGAAGATCATGCTTTTATCTATCTGACGGAACATTTTAACCGTCGTCAGTTGCCGGTTCCCAAGATCCTGGCAGCCAGCGACGATCAGCTGCGTTACCTTCAGACCGACTTGGGCAGTATGTCGCTTTTCGATGCCATTCGTGGTGGTCGAGAGGCTGGTGGCAGATACACGCTGAAAGAGCAGGAACTGCTGAAACGTACCATTCGCGAGTTGCCGAATGTGCAGCTCCGTGGTGCTATTGGACTCGACTTCTCCAATTGTTATCCTCAGGCCGAATTTGATGTAGATAGTGTCCTTTTCGACCTTAATTATTTTAAGTATTGTTTCCTGAAAGCCACAGAGATCGACTTCCACGAACTGAAGTTGGAGGCCGACTTCCGCTTGTTTGCCAAGGATTTGACGAATGATACTTATGCCATAGGCGACAGTTTTCTGTATCGTGACTTCCAGGCGCGTAATGTGATGCTTAATCATGAGGGTCGTCCTTTCTTTATCGATTACCAAGGGGGACGCAAAGGACCTCTTTATTACGATTTGGCCTCTTTCCTGTGGCAAGCATCGGCACGCTATCCTCATAAACTCCGTCGTGAACTTGTGTATGAGTATTACAATTCATTGAAACAATATACAGAAGTACCACCGGTGCGTCATTTTGTCAACCGGCTTTCGCTCTTTGTTCTCTTCCGTACGTTGCAAGTTCTGGGCGCATATGGCTTCAGAGGCTATTTCGAACAGAAGAAACATTTTATTGAGAGCATCCCACCGGCTATTCAGAATCTGCGTGAGCTGTTGGCTAGCTCATCGCCTTTCCATTATCCTTATCTGATGGATATTCTACGCCAGTTGACAGAACTGCCACAATATCAGCAGATTGAGGCGATAGCCAGCAGAGCCGACGGTTATAAGATTACGGATTTGAATCCTTATAAGGCTCATCCACAGGATGGTCCTGCCACCTTCTCCAAATATGATGCCCAAGGACCGTTGGTGGTGAAGGTTTTCAGTTTTTCTTATCGCAAGGGTATCCCTGAAGATGAGTCAGGTAATGGGGGAGGGTATGTCTTCGACTGTCGCAGTACCCATAACCCCGGACGTTATGAGCCTTATAAGCAACTGACAGGTCTGGATGAACCAGTGATACGTTTCTTAGAGGATGATGGAGAGATACTCACGTTCCTCGATAGTATCTATAAACTGGCAGATGCCCATGTGCGTCGATATATCCAGCGTGGCTTTACATCGCTGATGTTCTCGTTCGGATGTACGGGCGGTCAGCATCGCAGCGTCTATTCAGCGCAACATCTGGCTGAGCATATCCATGAGAAGTTTGGCATAGAAGTACGTATCTGCCATCGGGAGCAGAACATTACACAAACACTCAAATAAAAAAGCCCTCAGACGAGGGCTTTTTTATTTGAGTCTTAGAATCCGATTTGACCATTCCATTTGAGATACCAGTTGCGCTGGTCGGTCAAGTCTTTTTGGATTTCACCTTTCATCGCAGTGCTGTTCTCCTTTCCGCGACGGGCATAGACCTTTTCAGCCAGGAATTGTCCAGGGTTAGACTGACGGAATGCGAAACGCATGATGTCGTAGAAACGTGTGCCTTCGAAGGCCATTTCCAGACCGTTCTCATTCAGCAGCAGACTGTCGACGAAGGCTTGCTGCTTTTTGGTAAGTTCTGGGGTGTCTTTCTGAATGATAACATCCTCTTCAGAAGGCTCCTCACCTTCAATTTCTGTCTCAGGCTTAGGTGCCTCAGGCAACTTATAGAACTCGTTCAGCGGTGTCCAGCCGGAGCCACGGGTATGAAGACCTACGGTGTTGTGGCCATTGGTAGTACGTCCTGTAGCAACTTCCTGTGCCGTTACGATGCCATAACGAGACTCAGGGAAGTCGAGTTGGCTGATCCACAACGAGTCGCTCTGAGAGCAATACGGATATACATCCGATCTGTAAATCTCATTGTTGAGACCCGTTGACAGCATGCTGAATGCTGCACGTGGGAATCCGGCGCCGTTAAGAGCCTCTGCCAGTCGCAGATAGACCAATGCACGACGGTACACGTGGACGTTCTGGAACGATTGTTTTTCGACATAGGAAACATCAATGCGTTCACTTGTCAGACGGTCGGTCCTTACACCATCGGTGTAGCACTCATAAAGGCGCAGGTCGCCAGACATGTGTTCGGTCAGGTCTTCTGGTGCATAGAACCAAGTGGTTCCGGTGGTACCCAGACAACAGTTTTGCTGACTTTCTGAGAGTTGGAACATGCCTGTAGAAGGAATAATGCTGACACGATAGTCATTCTCCTCACGAGAGTAGAAATAGTTGCGCAGTTCACTGTAGTTACCTTCGGCACGGATAGAGTCACCTGCAATGACGGTGATGAGCTCTGTATTCTCTCCGTAGGTCTCATCCCTCCAGCTGCCGCTAGAATAACTTCTTAATGAGTTCCATGTGGTTGATCCAGGCATCCACATATAGAGGCTTAGACCGATGGGGTAGGCTGAGTTGTCACCATTACGCTGTGAGATATACTTGTAGTAGCGAATAGCTGCTTCGCGATAGGTACTCTGGCTACCTGTGACGCTGGCGAGCCAGAGGTTCAGGTCACCAAGCACGATATTCACGGGGAAGAAGAGCAGTCGGGAAGCACCGTCTCTGAGGCTTCTGATGTTGCCATAGCCAGGATACTCATTGGCCCATCTGTCAGTCAACGGCATCAGGTCGTCGATGAAGTACTGGCAGATAGCCTGAAGATCATATCTCGGGTAATCCTTTTCAGCTTCGAGTTTGCTGAGGATCGGCTCAGTGACGAAGGGTACGGAACCGTAGTTCAGGGCCAGTTGGAGATAAGTCCATGCACGGATTGCCTTCACAGCAGTGTACTCCTTCATGAAGATATACTCATTACGGTTGTTCTTCATAGCCGTATCGGCATTTGCAATGAAGTAGTTGCAGTTGTTGATGACAGCGTAGTAGTCCGTTGGCTTGTTGTAACGGTTATCATCGCCGATATTGAAGAGGGCCATGTCGCGCAGATCGCTATTGGCATCTTTCGTGATGTCGACCAAGTCGGCACGAACCTCTCCAAGAAGGACGGTACGGTCACCGATGGCCTGCAACTTGTTGAGAATACCGATGACACTGTAGATACTGTCAGTGGCATTGTCCAAGTGATTGTTCTCTGCGAAGACTACGTGTTCAGACTCCTGGTCAAAGAAGTCGGCACAGCTTCCAAAGATGAAAGTGGAAAGTGGAAAGAGGAAAGAGATTACTCCTACCACAACTTTATTATATACTTTAGTAATCATAATTCTTAATCCTTAATTCTTAATCCTTAATTACAACTTAATCTTGATGCCGGCTACGATAGAACGGCTCTGGCTGAGCTGTCCTACGTCGATGCCTTGTCCGATGACATTGGAAGTCATTGTGAACTCAGGATCACTGCCCATATACTTGGTCAGAGTGAAGAGGTTGTTTGCCTGAATCCAGAACTGGAATCCCTGGATGTACTCATTGTTCATAGGCAAGTCGTAGCTCAGGGTGACAGTCTTCAGACGGAGATAGCTGCCGTCCTCAATCCATCTGTCGCTGAAGCGAGAGTTGCCCATAGGATCCTGGAATGTAATCTGCGGGACGTCTGTCTGCTGACCTTCCACCTGCCAGCGGCGTACGAGTGCCGTTGTCTGGTTCATGAATCTTGAACCAGCCTCCAGTTGTGCGCGCTGATAGTTGTAGACATCGTTGCCATAAGAGTAATTAAAGCGCAAATCCAGTTTCAAGTGCTTGTACGACAATGTCGTGAAAATATTGCCGTAGAGATCCGGGTTGGGGTCGCCAATGAACTCACGATCCGCTTCTGTAATCTGATGGTCTCCATTGAGGTCAGCGAAGTGGATGTCACCAGCCTTGTAATAGATACGGTCGATACCGTTCTCACCGAGGATATAAAGACCTGCGGCCTCAGCCTCAGCTGTTGTGGAGAAGACACCGAGTGACTTGTATCCATAGAACTGGTTGGCAGACTGTCCTACCTGTGTACGGATGGTTGCACCATAAACCTCATTGTCAATGAAGTTGCGACCTTCTGCGAGTTGTGTGATCTCATTCTTATAGTGACCTATGCTAGCACCTACCTCCCACTGGAAGTCTTTCAGGGCTATTGCCTTCACGGCTGCACTAATGTCGAAACCTGTGTTCTTCAGTTCTCCGTCGTTTGTCCAGTTCTCACTCAGACCGCTGAGGAATCCCAGTGACTGACGGGTCAGCAGGTTGTCGGTCTTTGATGTAAAGAAGTTTGCACTCAGGTTCACGCGGTTGTTGAAGAGGTTGGTCTCCAAGCCGACGTTGATACGGCGGGTTGTCTCCCACTGGATCTTCGTGTTACCGATGCTGGAGAAAGATAATCCTGCAATCGTGTTGAGGAACTGAGAAGAGCTGAAGAAACTGCGTGCAGCATAGTAGTCGATGTCATCGTTACCACTGACATCATAGCCAGCCGTCAGGCGCAGAGAGTTGATGGCCTTGATCTTTGCCATCCAAGGCTCGTTGCTGATCATCCAAGAAGCCTGTACACCGGGGAATACGCCCCATGCAGCATCGAACGCGCGGAAGTTTCCGCCATCACGTCCGAAGCGTGAAGAACCTTCTACTGTCAGGTTTGCCTGCAGGAAGTAACGACCCAGATAGTTGTATTCTGCCTGTGCGTACCATGCAAGGGAGTTCCAGTTGTCACTAGTACCGAAGTCATTGGTATTGCTCAGGCTTGACTTCATGAACGGCTGCTTATCGTTACCTGTATTGTAACCGAGCAGTGAACTCATCGAATAGCTCTCCCAGTTGATGCGAGCGCCACCGAAGAGATGGATAAAGTGCGCATTGTAGCGGTTGCTCCAGTCCAGACGGGTGTCGCTCAATACAGAGTTCTGTTTTGAAGCCAGTGAGCGTACCTCATTCTGCATATAGTTACCGATGCTGCTAACATAGTAATTCGGCGTTCCGTTCACGGGAATGTAGTAGATCTCGTTCGTATTGACCAGATTATAGCTGAAGTGCTCAGAGAGGGTAAGGTTGCGAGTGAGGCGGTACTTCGGTGTTACCGTCAGGTTCAGCATCGAGTTCTCAAAACGGTTCTTGTTCTCGGCCTCTGAATACTCGTTGATGGCAGCGGGGTTACCTAACTTCCAGTTATAGTTCTTGTAGTTGGTCAGTGCCTCAGAGAGGTATGACTCCTCGTCGATGTCGTAGTGACTATCAGAGAGGCGTCCCAGACCATAACTGTAGGGGCTCAAGAACGGGCTCTTGGCGTAAGCCAGGAAGCCGGGAGAAGTCGGAGTACCTTCATCATAGCTGATGGGGGCACCATCGTTACGAATGTCACGTGTGATATTACCGAATGAAGCATCGAAACGGATGGAGAAACGCTCATTCAGGTTGATATCCGTATTGAATCGGATATTCAGACGTCCCATATCATTGTATTTCAGCGTGCTCTGCTGATTCACATAGCCTACGGAGAGGTTGTAATTAGCCACAGCGTCACCACCTTCCACGTTGATACCGTAGTTCTGTGTCATGGCAGTATGGTACACATAGTCCTTCCAGTCAGTGTTCTGGTGGTACTGTGTGTAGTAATAGTAGGTGGGATCCTCGTTGAGGAACTTGAACGTACGGTTACGGGTGTTGGTCGTCTTCAGCAGCTCAGAGGTATAGCTTCTGTACTGCTCAGCATCCATCATATTGATGAACTTAGGCTCGAATACCACGCCAACAGATGCATTGGCCGTGATACGTGTCGCCATCGATTTACTACGGTGTGTCTCAATGATAATGACGCCGTTGGCACCCTTGGCACCATAAAGAGCAGTACCGTTACGCATCACAGTCACCTTTTCAATGTCGGCAGGATTCAGTGTCGTCAGAATATCGTTGAAGAATCCTTGGTGCAGCATAGTACGGCCATACTGCTGGTCGATGATGACATCGTCGACGATGACCAGCGGCTGTGCGTTCACGTTGAGTGAGTTGAGGCCCTGTACGAACATTACATTACCGATACCAGGCGTACCGTTGCGTGTGATGCTGTAGACCTGTGCTCCCAGGTACTTCTGAACTTCGTCCTTGATATTGGCCGAATTGGTATAGGCGAACTCATTGGTCGAATAATCATTACGCACATTGATGGTCTTCTCATACTCTTTTGAGAAGGTCTGTGGGTACAGCTTGACCACCTGTTGTTGTTCGGTGGCCTGCAGACCCAGGCGCACGGGGTTGAAGTCGGGCATGTTGACATACACCGAGGTCGTGAATGTGGGTACTTTCAGTTTGAAGGTACCGTCTTCTTCTGTCAGGGTGCTGTAGCCTTCCACATCGTCAGCGCTGATGATGGTACCGGCTATGGGCTGTCCCGTGGTAGCGTTGAGGACGCGACCGCTAATCAATCGGGTGGGGTACTGCTTCTGCTTCGGTGTCAGTTTGCGGGCAATGGTCTCAATGAGGTCTTCACCCTCAGTATCATCGTCCTGGGCCACAACACTTAAAGGAAAGGCCATCAGCAGTGTAAGTCCAAATATAATATATTTCTTCATATCCTTACAGTTCTTAATTCATAGTAAAACATTAATACTTCAGCCATTGATAGATATCGCCGTCACCATGTGGCTCAATCTCGAATCGCTCCTCATTGACATTCGCAATGCCGTGAGGTATGAGCATGATACAGTCGATTCGCATGGTACGCTGGAATTTCTTGGTGCGCAACTCAGAACTAGAGACTTTCGTCTCGATGTCAAGTGTCACCTGTGGCTCGCTCTCAGTCAGACCGAAAGTAGCTGTCGGGAATACAAATCCTTCATTAGGATTAGGATTTAGAAGAATATAGTCCACTACATTAGGATTTGTACCTACACCTTGCTGGAGGACCTCAGACTTTGTCTGGCCGCTCTGGTCATGGTAGTTGATGGTACATTTCACCTTTGTGGGGATACGCTCAGCCTCGGTAGCATTGCTGTCGTTAGCGACTGCTGGGGCTGTTACCAGATATATATCATACGGGATATTCGAGAGGACGTTGCGGATGTTGAATGTGACAGAGTGGTTGACCGTAGTCTTCGCCTGTTCGAACTCCACGAAGGCATCGCTCCAGACCTTTCCGTAGAAACGGTTGTTGTTCATGACCTTACGGGTGATAGGTGTAACAGTAGGCTCCTTTTCCTTGGTCGTCGTGTTCTCCGACTTACTCACTTCCTTGATAGAGCTTTGGTCTTCAGCCTCGATAATCAGCCACTGGTAGAACGTGTTCAACTTGTTGATCCTCCAGTCATCAGTTTTCTTGACCAGTCCGTTGGAACAAACAATGTCTTCCGTGTTAGAGAAGATTCCCGTTGGGGAGAAAGGCTTCTGCGTGTTCACCAGAGACTTTCCGCCGAACTGGTAGTAATGGAGGTTGGGATTACCCCATGAATAGTTGCGGCTGACATACGTCTCTGCAGCACTTGTCGAGAGCGCCGAGTCCGTCAGATGAGCATCTGTGTTGAGTGTACGGCTGAACGTCGTACCATCGACAATGGCCATACGAGGCATAGTGTAGACCATAGAGTCGCGGAAAGGCGTATTGTCATCATAGTTGAAATAGGGCTCGTACTCCTCAATGAGTTTCTTCCATTCCTTGTTGGTAGGAACCACCATCCAGTAAGTACTGTCCTCATGGTTCAGCTCAGCATCGAGCATATCCCAATCAAACAGGTCGTTCTGCTGTACGAATACAGAGTCGAGATAGACGGTCTTACCATTCTCCAATCCACCGGCCACACTTCTCTCGGGCACAAACACCTTGCGGTAGAAGTGAGAGTTGTAGAAGAAGTTAGCGATACTGTCGAGATCAGCATCCTTACGGAGATACTCAAACACATTGCTAAAGTATTTCGCCTTTCCCATAATGGTGAACAGGACACCATTGTTATAGTGCAGGTTCTTCTCCAAGAGAGGTTGACCACCGAATGATGTGTTGGAAAGTTGTGCTTTCTTACCATTCATCATGACCAGTGAGTCGTTGCTCATATCGGAGATGGAGTGGTTATACATGGCGATATGGTTCTGTATAAACTCCTTGATCACCGTGTTGTCATCTTCGTTCACCTTGCCTTTCTCTGCGTTATAGCCGGCGATGAGTTCCTCGGCCTCTTGTGCAGTGAATTGCTCATTGGTGGGTGCGAAGACTGTAAAGACCTGGCTGCTGTTCAGTGCCTTGTCGTATCCGCAGGCCTTTACGACCTTGGCGAAATTGCTCAGGTTGCCGTTCTCTGTGATGGCCTGCCAAATTGAAGCGTCATTCAAGTCGTCACCCTTTTTCTCATAGTGATCGTCCCAGGTGTCAGCGCAGGCCGCGAATAAAGGTAAAAGGGTAAAAAGGTAAAAGGGTAAAAACGCCTTAGCCAATTTCCTTACCTTATTAAATATATTTATACTCATAGTCATATTTTTTACTTTTTTACTTTTTAATTTTTATACCTTTATTAGAGGTCGTCTTCCATTTCGCCGTCACTGTCGACGCCATAGATACTCTTCGGTACAAGTTCCAGATAGTCGAGCATAAACTCGTTGTTGTTACCTTTCTTACCGTCAGATGCCACACGGAAGCGTATGTAGTGTTCCTTGGTTGCGTCCATGTAAGTCTGGCACATGATACGGCGGTAGGTTCCTCCCATATTTGCAAAGAGTGTCTTGCTCGATTGACTGAAGCTGAAGATGGACTTCGGTCCGCGATAGGCACCGAGGTTCTTCAGGATCTTCTGCTCTTCCGCCTTTTCCTCATCCGGCACGTCTACATAGTCTGTACCATCGTGATTGAAACGGTCACCGATATAGTAGTCCGAATTCAGGTCCTTGGTCATGTCGAGGGGGATACCCTGTGGCACACCGTCGAAATAGATCTGTGTGATACCGCGTGTCGGGATGGAGCAGAATCCCAGTCGTACCTGCCAGTCACCGCTGAACGGTATCGGTGGCAGACGGAACGTGAAGTCATAGTCACCGAAGATATTCATCTCGTCACCCTGCCATGAAGAATAGGTAGAGTGGGGGCGGCGCAGTACGAAGTGGCTGTTCGTTGAGAACGTCACACCATCGAGATAGCCCATGGGGAAGTAATAGTTACGTCCGTTCTTCGGCGTTGCGGAATCATCGGGGTGATTATCGTCATCATGACCCGAATCCGTCCAGTTGCCTTCACCGCGGATACCGTTGCCGATCACCTCCGGGAATACGGTGGTGAAGTCCATGCGGATACGGTCGTTCTGCACCTTGTTCTGTACCTCATCGCTAAAGCTGATGATATCGTCTATGTAGAAGTAGTGACCATTGATGGCATCGTGTACGGGCTCTGTTTCTATCGTCGCGTCGATATGCTGTCCCTCAATCTTGAACTTAGCATCGTAGCGGCGGTTGATGTAGCGCTGACGTCTCTCGCCTTTTCCGACGTATTTGTTCACCATCAGCTGTTCCACCTTCATCATCGTGTGTGGCAGCAGTGTGTAATGCCAGTCGGTCGGGTTGATCAGTGTCACGTCGATACCGAAGGCACCGTTCACAATACCATAGTTGACCTCCATCGGCGTCAGGTCGGCTGTACCGGCACAGTATTTATTAAGAATGTGATACTGTATAAACCTGCGCAGCGGGTTCACCGAGTCTTTCAGATTCTCGAAACTGTGTCCCGGCGCATTGACATCCTGTGGATAAACCTTGTCGTAGATCTCACAAGCCTTCTCGTAGAGGGCGTGGATGTCACCCGGTGCTATGCCGTATTTCTCCTGTAGCACGGAGTCTGTCTCAATGAAGAAGGTATAGCCATATTTCTTGGTGTCGGGCACCCAAGCCACCTCGTTATGCGTGTGAGACTTATAGTAGTACTTCTCGTGCTCCCTCGGTTTCCAGTCCGGGTCTTCCACTGTCAGCACCTGTTCGATGACACCTGTTTCCATCAGTGCCTTATAGAAGGTGCTGATCTTCGGATTGTCACGCATCACGTCACTGATATAGCTGTTCGACTTCTCAATCACCTTGTTTACCGGCTGCATGATACCATTCTCTACGGAGTCGTTTTTCAGATCGTAGTAGATATAGGACACACCCTCCAGGTAGATGACGGCATTGCTGTCGTTATCGAAGCCTGGAGATGTTGCCAGATAGCGTCCCATCAGATTGGCCGTATTCAGACGGTCTGTGATCATGTCGAAGGTGACGTACATATTAGACACGATGTGTGTCCTGGCGATGGTGTCGCAGTCCGCATCCGTCAACTGGTTCAGACTGCTGAGTCCACGCTTCTGCAGGTAGGCACTGAAAGCATCGTTCGACGGGACAAAACAAGTGTAGTGTCCGTACGTTGCCAACAAGTCCATCAGGCCTGCTCTTTCCACAATTTCGGTGAAATCACTGTATTCCGGCCTGTTCTTGAGGTAGTCACTCATCATCTCACCGGTAAAGGTGTAATAATGGTCACTGTCCGGCTCATCGGAGCAACTGGTCAGAAACAGTGAGTTCAGGGGAGTCAGCATATAGAGAAGCAGACCTCCAAAAATACTCTTTATAATTCTTTCCTTTCTCATATCTCTTTTCTTTTTTCTCTTTACAGTTCGTCTTCCATTTCACCGTCACCGTCAACGCCAAAGACGCTCTTCGGTACCAGTTCCAGGAAGTCAAGCATAAACTCGTTATTATTACCTTTCTTGCCATCAGAGGCAACCCTTATCCGGAGGAAATGATCTTTCGATGCATCCAAATAAGACTGGCTCAGAATACGGCGTACTGATGATTCATAGGTAATGTCATATTCTGCGGCACCGCTATATCCACCTTTATGGTAGATGGAACGCGGATATAGGCAAGCTCCGAGGTTCTTCAGTTGCTTCTGTTGCTCTGCCTTTTCCTCAGCACTCAGGTTGTCGTAGTCTGAGAGCGTCGAAATGAAGGCATCGCCGAGATACATATCTGATTTCAGGTCTTTCGACATATCCAAAGGTATACCTTGTGGAATATTATCCAAGTAGATCTGAGCGACACCTCTTGACTCAAACGCTGTATATCCCAGACGGATCTGCCATTCACCGCTGAACGGAACCGGCGGCAGACGGAAGGTGATGTCATAATCTCCGAAAAGGTCGATTTCATCCCACAGATAACAGTTGTATATTTCATGAGGCCTTCTTAATACCATGAGGCAGTTGGAGAATGATACACCGTCAAGATAACCATCAGGGAAGTAGTAGTTACGTCCGTTCTTCGGAGTTGAAGAGTCATCAGGATTGTTAGCATCGTCTTCCTTGAGCGTTCCTTCACTGCGCAGACCGTTGCCGATGATCTCTGGGAAGATGGTGGCAAAGTCCATACGGATACGCACATTCTGTACCTTGTCTTGAACTTCCTTAGTGAATGCCACAATGTCATCAACGTAGAAGTAATGGCCGTTGACGGCGTCGTGGGTAGGTTCTGTTTCAACAGTAGGATCGATATGCTGTCCTTCGATAGCAAACTTCTCGTCATAACGGCGGTTGATATAACGGTCGCGATAGACGCTGGGACCCAAGTTGTTCTTGACAGTAGCCTGATCCACCTTCATCATCGTGTGTGGGAGCAGTGTGTAGTGCCAGTCACTTGGGTTCGTCAGTGATTCGTCAATGCCAATAGCACCCTTGCAGAAGGAAGGTTCCTCCATTGGTGTCAGATCAGAGGTTCCTGCACAGTATTTGTTTAGGATATGATACTGGATGAATCGCTTCAACGGGTTCACCGAGTCTTTCAGGTTCTCGAAACTGTGACCGGGTGCATTCACATCCTCTGGATATACCTCGTCGTAAATACTACATGCTAATTCGTAAAGGGCACGTAGGTCGCCCTTCTTGATGCCGTATTTACTCTCCAGCAGATCGTCGGGCTCGATGAAGAAGGTATAGCCATATTTCTTGGTATCAGGCACCCAATAGACCTCACTCCAGTTATAGGATTTCTGATAGACACGATCATAATCCTTTGGATTCCAATCGGGATCCACTACGCCAAGGACGTCATCGTAGACTCCGGTCGCTTTCAGCGCATTGTAGAATGTGCTGATTCTTGGGTTATCACGCATCGCGTCAGTCACATAACTGTTCGATTTCTCAATCACCTGGTCGATAGGCTGGACGATACCGTTCTCCACGGAGTCGTCTTTCAGTTCGAAATTGATGTGTGCTATGCCTTCCAGGAAGATGACGGCATTGCTGTCATTATCGAAACCTCGTGAAGTTGCCAGGTAACGGTTCATCAAGTTAGCGGTCGGCAGACGGTCAGTCACCATCTCGAAGGTGGTATACATATTACTGACCAGATGTGTTCTGGCAATTGTATCGCAGTCGGCATCCGTCAGCTGCGACAGGTCACTCAGTCCCCGCTTCTGCAGAAAGGCGTCCACTGCGTCGTTCGAGGGAACAAAGCAGGTGTAGTGTCCGTAGGTGGCCAGAAGATCCATCAGTCCGGCTCTTTCTACTATCGTAGCAAACTTGCTGTATTGTGGCCGGTCGGGACTCTTCAGGAAGTCGCTCATCATCTCACCCGTGAAGGTGTAGTAGTTTGCGGCATCCGGCTCGTCTGAACAGCTGGCCATGCCTAACAGACCTACTATTCCTACTATCCCTAATAGCCTTTTATATAACTTAGTAATCATCATTATATTATAAATAATTACTTGGTCTTCTGATAGCTAGTGTCCTCACCGCTGCTGAAGGCAGGGTTCTGAACCAAATTAGAGTTCACCTTGATCTCATCAAGGTTGTATGGCCAGTAAATGGCGTCCATCTTTGCCAACAGGTTGGCAATCAGGTCGGCACCTGTGGTAGCCTTCCTTCTTGCGGCTGTTGAGAGCTTCTGGGTGTTGCCCGTGCGCTGTGAGATACGCACCAGGTCGTACCAACGCTTGCCCTCGAACATCAGTTCACGCTGACGCTCCTGATAAACCAGTTCCTCCATTAGACTCTTCGTGGTGTAGTCGGTAGCCAGCAGGGTGTCTGCCAACTTTGACTGGCAGAGGGCGCGCTTGTTAATGGCGTTCACCAGTGAGAAAGCCTGAGACAGGAGCGGTTTGTTGTATTCTACGACATCGGCATCAGAACCCTCGCGCATCTGCTGTGTCAGGGCCTCGGCCTTCATCAGCATGATGTCTGATAGACGATAGATAATCCAGTTAGAACCGTTTTGGTTCTGTGGATAGGTGCTACCGTATGAATATCTCGGAGTTGACGATGACGATGCGCTCTCAATTGTGAGCGTACGGGTCTTGTATTTGTTAATGGACTTATCGTCAACATCACAGTCGAAGAAGATACGTGAATCCAGTTTCTTGTTCTTCTCGGCCCAGACCTCACCTTTCTTCTCATCATAGTCATCGAAGATAAAGTCAGAGGGAGCCACGAAACCGATGTTTGACTGTGAGTTGCCATAGAATGTGTTGACAGCTCCGTTCTGGCGCATGCTGCTGCCTTGCGGGTCGTCGTCGAAGATCAGCTGGAAGATAATCTCCTGATTCAGTTCATCCTGATTGTCATTGTCATAACCGAACAGCGTGTCGTAGGCATCTCCGAAATAGTTGACCTGGCTGGAGTTTGAAACCAGGGGATATCCGTTGTATTTTTCCTCGACATCGTTCGTCTGAGAGATGGTAGAAGAAGTTTTCTGAAGACGATTCTCTTCGTAGATCACTTTCTTCGCAGCAATGACCATATCTGCATAGCGGATACAGTTCTGATAGTCTTTCTTCCAGAGGTAGAGTTCACAGAGCAGGGCATGGATGAAATCCTGTGTTACACGGCCTGTCTGATAGAGTGGCTTCGTGACAGGATAGCGCTTGACGGCATTGTTCTTCACACTCTCCAGATCGTCGATGAGCGAGTCTACCACAGCGTCGAACTTAGTGGCAGGCAGGTCCATCTTCTGGTCATCGTCCGTATAAGCCTCTCTTGAGAACGGCACATCACGGAAGGTGCGGATCAGGTAGAAATAGCTGAGACTGCGAAGGGCCACCATCTCTGCAATGTTTGCCTGCAGTTCACTCTGTGTATAGGCAGGATCCACTTCGGCTACGCCCGGGGCGTATTTGATAACCGTATTGCAACGGTTGATGACTTCATAGAATCCAGACCAGTCGGTATAGGTGTTCTTGGCATCGATATTCTCCTTCAACACCTTTTCGAGACTACCATCCTGTTGGATGTTACGTCCCACACTGATATTGTCGCTGCGGAATTCGCCCCAAACCATCATACGTTTGATGACACCCTCATCCTGAAGTGCTGAGTAGCAGCCGCCGATGATGGCATCAACGTCGGCCTTTTCATTCCAGAATTTCTCCAGAATAATCTCGTTCTGAGGCTCAATCTCCAGGAAGTCTGAACAGGAAGCAAAACCGCATGTCATGCAGATTGCGAGTGCGATTTTATATATCTTAGTATTCATAACTCTTTTTTCTTTAATCATAACACTTAATTAAAACTCTACGGTGATACCCAGCGTATACGAACGTGAACGTGGTGTCTGGGCATTGTCGATAGCCGGAGAATTGCCGCCAGCAGCGATATCCGGGTCTACACCAGAGTACTTGGTCCAGATGAAGGGGTTGTTGGCACTCAGATACAGGCTGATGCGGTTAACGCCCAGTGCCTGTGCATACTTCTTACGGATGGCGTAAGAGAGCTGTGCATAACCCATACGCAGATAAGAACCATCCTCTACGAAGCGGTCGCTGATCAGCGTATTGTAGTTCGAGTTGTTACCGTACATAGCACGCGGAATCTCGGTCACGTCACCTTCCTTACGCCAGCGGTAATTCACAGCCTGGCTCTGGTTGTCGTTACCGATCATAGCCTCTGCATGCAGACGGGCTTTGTTGATGATCTTATTACCGAAACGGTATGTGAACTGTGTGCTGAAGCGCCAGTCACCATAGTTGATGTTGAATCCGAAACCTCCGGTCAGCTTAGGCAGTGATGAGCCTAAGTAGACGATGTCGAGTGCGTTGATCTGACCGTCGTGGTTGACGTCATCGTAAATGGCATCACCACCATTGAAACGGTAGTTACGTCCGGTAGCGTCGTTGGTGTAGTTGAACATCATGCGGACGGGGTCGCCGTTACCGTCAAGGATCATACTACCGTCGGCATTCATGGCTATAGGAGCGGTCTTGCCCTCAGCCAGGAACTTCTCACGCTCCTCAGGACTCATGCGGTTGAAGGTAGAGTAGTTGTACTGGTACACACCCTTGTAGCGGAAACCGTAGATGGCGCCCAGCGGGTTGTGCAGCTGTACACGTTGCAGTGTCTCGTCGTTAGAGAAACCGAATACCGAGTTATAGCTGTCGAGCGTCAGGTCGTCGAGCTCCAGCAGTTCGTTGCGGTTGTTACCGAAGTTGGCGTTCAGGTCTACCCAGAACTTCTTGCCTACGGTAATGATTCGGTTGGTGTTGATGTGGAACTCCCAACCGGTGTTCCTCATCTTACCTTGGTTGCGATAGGCCACGTTCTTGAAACCTGAGTTAGAAGGAATGCGGTAATTTTGGAGCAACATGTCAGTAGTCGTCTGTGAGTAACCCTCGATGGTTAAGGTCAGACGGTCGTTGAAGAATCCCAGGTCGATACCACCGTTCCAGCTCGTCACGATCTGCCATTTCATGTTGGTCAGACGGATGTTGTTCGGCTTCATGGCCTGCATGTCGAGATAGCGGTCTGTGCCACCGTACTTAGAGGTATAGAGGTAGTCCTGTCCGGGCTGGTTACCTACACGACCCCAGCTGGGACGGATAGCGAACATTGACAGCCATTTCTTGGTGGGCTCCATCCAAGGCTCATCACTGATGATCCACTTTGCAGAAACAGAGGGGAAGAAGCCCCAACGGTTGCTCGGACCGAACTTCGTGGTACCGTCGGCACGCAGCGAAGCATCGAGGATGTAACGTCCCTTGTAAGCATAGTGGGCAGACAGTGTGTAGTACATTGAGCGCCACTCGCTATAACCGGAGTTCAGACCAGTAATACGGCCACCGCCCTGTGTAGTGGTGATACCCGTCGGTGCACCAGTCTTGTCTTCCGACTGGTTGGTGGAAGAACCGCTGGTCAACTCGAAACGACCCAGCATCATGAAGGAGTGATCCTTGTTCTTGAAGGCAGGAATCAGGGTCAGCGTCTGCTTCGTGTTGAACGAAACGCTCTTCGAAGAACCGTCGTGGGTCTTGTTGACACCCTGTTCCCAGGATACGGTCTTCAGTTCCTGAGGATAGTAGCTGTTGTCATAGCGGTTGGCGATGTTCATGTAGACCGAACCACGCCAGTTCAACTGCCAGGAGTCAGGATCCATGCCGAGCAGCTGATACTGGATGATCAACTCAGGCGTCATATCGTAGCTGGTCTGCTTGTTCTTTGCCAGGTGGGCACTTGCCACAGGGTTCACCATATCCTTCTGGTTGTTGTTGAACACCGAGCTGGCGCTCTGCAACATAGTATAATAGGTGTCTGTATCTTCTCCAGTGATGGGGTCCTGCTCGTAGATGCTCATGTTCGGCATCTTACGCTGTGCAATATCCAACAGGTTGTCGGAGTTACGGTCGTTCTTCGTATAGGTCAGTGCGAAGTTGGTGCTGACGCGGATACGCTCAGACACGTTGTAGTCGAGAGCCACACGTGTAGAGAAACGTTGCAGCCTCTGTTCAATCATTGTACCAGTCTCATGGTCGTAACCGGCACCGATACGGAAGAGGGCTTTCTCACCACCACCGCTTACGGTGACGTAGTGGTTCTGACGGAGACCCCACTGGGTGACGGCGTCGCGCCAGTCGGTATTATTGTTGTACTGCTCGTACTCAGAGAATGACGGGTCGTAGTTCAGTTCCGGGATATTGGCGGCGGCGTCGCTCTGCTCGGGGTTGAAATAGCTCTCCTTCAGCAACATGGTGTAGTCATCACCGCTCAACAGGTCGTAACCCTTTGGCTGGTAGGTTCCTGTGAGTTTCAGAGAGTACTGCAGTCTGGGTTTACCACGGGCACCACGCTTGGTGGTGAGCTCGATGACACCGTTACCACCCTGTGAACCGTAGATGGCTGTAGCGGCAGCATCCTTCAGCACGCGGATGTCGGCGATATCCTCAGGGTTGATATTCAACAGCTCAGCGAACTTCTCGTTGTTGGCTGAGTTCAGGTCGAAATTGTTGAGGTCTACCTGACGCACGTTACCGTCGACAACGATCAGTGGGTTAGCGTCGGTCAGTGTAGAGAGTGATGTGGCACCACGCAGACGCATGGTAGAACCAGATCCCAGGTCACCAGAGTTACTGATGATATCCAGACCGGCGATACGTCCCTGCATAGCCTCGTCGATGGTGGTGAAGGCCATACCTTCCACCTCCTTCATCGAGAAGGTCTGTGTGGCATTGGCCACCTCTCGCTGTGGGATAGGCAGACCGTTACCGGTGACACGCCTCTGTGACTTGATGGTTACTTCCTTCAGCTGGGTTGCCGACTGCATCGTGATCTTAAAGGTCGTCTTGTTGATGGCCTGTGTGATGGTCTTCATACCCACATAGCTGAAGCGGATACGGTCCTTAGGATTCCTAACCCTCATGGTGAAGTTACCGTTCAGGTCGGTGATGGCCGATTCGATGATACGTCCGTTACCGTCGATCTCACAGACGGTGGCACCCATCAGAGGCCCCATGTCGTCGCTGACGCTACCGTGAACTGACGTAATCGGAGTCTGTGCGTTGACAGCCGTCGGTATAAACAATGCCGCCGTCAGCGCAAACATCATTATGATCTTTTTGAGTATTCTCATACCTTACTTCCTCCTTACTTTATTATTAAGTTGTTCTTTCCAAGGTGTCATCTTCTCATAGAGGAGTGCACCGTCTATCTGATGTACGACAGCATCTGAAGCCATGAAGGTCGTACCACTGCTTGTGAACCAGTATTCACGGCAGATGCGGTTGTAGGAACCCTCGGTCTTCACCACGTTGTACTGGTTGCCGAGTGCATCCTTGACCCACATCTGTCCACCTTCATTGTTCACGACGATGGGGTAGAATCGTCCGGTTTCCTCATTACGCTTCATCGACTCGAATGCATTCTGGTACTGACCATTCTCAGGAGCCATGTTGACAAGCACGGCGTGGTCTTGGATATGATAGCGCAGGAAGTTGACGATGATGTCTTTGATGACGGCTTGAGCCTTCTGTGCGGCATCTTCCGATCCCCAGACCTCTTCTGTCTGTGCCTCATAGTCTTCCCAAGTGGGCAGCAGACCGTCATCGATCAGCTTCTGGATAGCTTCGTTCGTGGGTACATATATAGTATAATTATAGTTATCGAGCAGACGCAGGTTCTTGTTGGCCTGTTTAACCATACCGGCTGTGTAGCTTCTCATCTTCGCTGTCAGCAGGTCGGCACCGTCATCGTTCAGCAGGTCCAGGAACAGCAATGAACCCTCACGCTCCTTCATGTCCTCCAGAGTGAGATAGATTGACTTGTCCGTAGCCAAAGGCATCTGGTCGTCCAGCTGGTAGGACTTACCGTTCACCTTCGGGTAGATATCATTAGCGTTGACAGGCAGCGGTTTGTTGTGTGCTATCTGCCAGCCACCTTCAAATGCGATACGCCCGTCAGCCGTATGCGTCACACGGATCGGTGTACCGCCCTTTGACTTATAGTACTCATGTCCGTCCTCCACATCGCCAACGATAATCACCTGGTCCATCAGACGTTTCAGCCAGTCTTTCTTGAGGTCGTTGTTTGATTCCTCTTTCCTTGTAGTCTCATCGATGATGATCTGACCGTTCTCGTCGATGACACAGTCGTAGCGATAGGCTCTGACGCGCTGTGCCTCAGCTTTTGTGGCATCGTAGAAGAAAGCAATTGCACTTGCTGCTTCCAGACCGTCCTTCTGGCCACCATAGCTCTGCGGGTCGATGTACCACAGCATCGCGTCGTTGGTGGGAAGGAGCAGGCTGTACTTCGAGTCCATAGAGAGCAGGTAGGGCAGGAAGTTCAGCTGGTCGATAGCCCAGTAGATAATACTCATGGTAGAGGTGTGGAACAGTGCAGGAGCTGCTACAGAAGAGTAGACAGCCGGTGAGAACACCTTGTTGGTCACATAGACCACACCGTTACAACCCATATAACACGACTCAATGTCGGAAGCCTTGATGCCGAGCGGCTCTTTGGCATCGTTCAGCACGTGGTCGAACTTCGAAGGCACAGCCTCTGTAAATACGGGCAGCATGTTCACGTTGAGCAGTGCAGCCAGCGTCTTGTCAGGAATGCTGTCCCATTCGCCGTACTCCGACTTCAGGTCCTTTCCATCATTGTCCCACCAGTATTCCAAAGCCTCGTCGGTAGGAACGATCATGGCACCGGCATCGTAGTTCAACGTGTAGTCCATCGTGTTGTCATACATATATTGGTTCCATCCCGGATCGAACTTAAGCAGGGCTTCCATCTCTTCACCGCTCGGGTTTCTCGAGTTTTCCATTTCGCCTGCAGCCCAAGAGCTGAAGTAACGCAAGGTATAGACGGAATCCTGGTTGTTGTACAAACGGTTGTATTCTTTTGTACCGGCTGCATCGTAATAAGGCGCGCTGTAACGGTCTATCAGGTGTGACCACAGCGATGTCTTTGGATTGGTGCGGATGATTTCTGCCATGTTGGGTGATGACTCGATTACGCCGTTCACCTTATGGATGTATCCGTTTTTGCAGGTGATGTCGCGTTCAATCACCTTCTTGCCGTTTACCCAAGCCTCCTCGATGTTGTTGGCCTGATGATTGGTCAATACATCCAGGTCGCGACTGGTAATCTTGTTCGTCTTCATGAAGATGGGCAGGAAGTGGATCATCGGTGCCGAACTGGCATCCTTCAGCAGAGGAATGCTCTTGTTGCGGCTGCGGAACTTCTCCCATGCTGCCGTCTCGGGCATCTGGTCGGGACGGATGATCTCAACGGAGTCGTACACGCTGGTAGCTGTCGTACGGCGCATACACATTCCCTCTCTGGGCGGTTGGCCGCTCACGTTCGACAACAGCTCAATCAGGTAAGCGTTGTTGATCATCGAGTTGTTAAGCAGAAGTTTCTTCTGCGACAAGGAGAGGCGCTCGTAGCTGCTTGCTCCCCAATTGTTGTTTGCAAACCACGCTTGGAAGGCCGAGTCGTTGGCTACAAACAAGGTTTTTGAGCCTGTGTGGCTGAGCACCTCGTGCTGGCCCAGGTCGTCAATCAACCGTAGCATCGTCTTATACTGGCCGTCTTCCTCGAGGCGCTCGTAGATAGAGTTGCCCAACCAAGAAGGCTGTCCGGTCAGCACGTTGTCGTCTTTACAACCTTGCAGAACCGATGTCCCTACCAACAGACCTAAGGCCGCGATGGCCAATTGATGCCGTTGTTTTGAGATTTGTCTCTGTTTCATAAAATTTTTTTTTGGTTTTTTTATTTGTTGATTATAAGTTGTTGCCTAAAATTCGCTTATTTTTTTAAACGAATGCAAAGATATGTATTATTTTATAATACCGTTTAAGATTTTCTATCAAATTCTTCACATGTTACATTTCACAAAGTGCGTGATACATTTCAAAATGCACTATTGCTCAAAATGCGCTAAATTTGCACTTGGAAATACAAAAAGAAAAAAAATGGATAGATTTCGAATACCGTTACACATTATTATATAATATACTGACAACTCATTTTCTAGTTTTATCATTTAATTATAGTTTTACCATTTTAAATTCTATTTAATCAACTTATGAAGAAACTAATTACTTTAGTGATTTGTGTCCTGATGGGAGGAAGTACCTTCGGACAGGAACTCGTTGTCAATGGCAATTTGGAAGGAGAACAAGAAGCGAACTGGTCCAGCTTCTGGGTTCAGGATCCTAGTAAAGAAGGACCGACAGATGAGGCAAGCGGTCAAGGCCCTTCGGCCGTTCACTCAGACGGTACTGGCGGCTGGAAGTATTTTGCCGATATCGTCGACAATCCGTTTAAGAAAGGTGAACATTGCGTCAAAGTGCATGTGATGAGTGAGGCTGAAGCTATAGAAAACGGTAATGCACGCTATTCTGGTGGTACTTTTGTGCAGTGGAATACTCAGTTCTTTATCTATAGCAAGCAGGCTATTCCTGTGGGAAAGTGGATCCGTCTGAAATTCAAGGTGAGAGGGGAGAAGTCCGGTAGCATGCAGTCGCAGACGCATCAGGAGCCAGGCAAACATATCGGCAATAATTTCTGTGGCTCTGTGGATTACGAGTCAGATAAGTGGACGAAGGTTGACAAAGTCGTGGAGGTGACCTCCAGCCACACCACGAAGAGCGGGACTGAGTATGAGTTCCATTCTGTTTGTTTCAATCTGTCTACTGTAGAGGGTAATGAAATCTATTTCGATGACATCTCTATGGTGATGAGTGACGAAGAGCCGATTATCGAGAAGAAGGAGGATAATGACAACTTCTTCGTCAATTTCCTGAAGTTTGGTACTGAGACCAACGATTCTTGTAAGGGTATAGGAAAGAGTAATGGTAAAGATGCACCATTTGCCTGCACCACATTCACTCTCAAAGATCCTTTTGGTGAGAAACAGGCGCCCGTTGTTGATATTGATGGGGAAAAGGTGATTAAGGTGTCGACGATGGGTTTCACATCGGAGCAGGTTCCTGATCTTGATAGTCTTGGAAACGAGCAACCCGATACCATCAATGGTGGCATTCTGATGAAGACCGTCTATAAATGGGCTGACGGTACATTGGTTGGAAGCGGTTCTAACGCAGGTAAGAGTGAACCGGAGAAATATGCATACCAGCTGTTTATCACTACACCACACAAGTTTAAGGCCGACGAGAAGTACAGGCTGGTGTTCTGGGCTCGTGCGGACAAGGAGGCGGAGCTGAATACACAGGCACATTACGGTCCTGGACAGTATATCGATTACGGTTCGTTCGGTAAGGCGGCTGACCTGGATCCAATTCCGACAGAGTGGCATAAGTATGAGATGGGTGTGACTGAAGAAGCGCTGATGAACTCAAAAGCCAAAGGCGGTTGGTCGGTATGTCTCGACCTTTATCAGCTGAAGGAGGCCAACAATTACTACTTCCGTTTCGAGGAACTGTCGTTTACAGATTCCAAGATAGAAGTCGGTGAGCGTACACTTGGTTCAGCCGACATCGCCTTGCCTGTCAATGCTGGTGGTGATGAGCCTTTGCCTACAACAGTCGATGTGGCAGATATGCTGAAAATATTTGGTGAAGAGGACTTCGGCTTCATGAATGAGGACGGTAATGCATTGAAACTGCGTGCGCTGACTGTTCCTGAAGAGGAAGGTGATGATCCTGAAGATACCTTTGCTGCTGTTGACTCTTGGACGGATGGCGGATTCGTGAATGAAGAAGGCTATTTCATAGGCGAGGATGACAAGGGTGTAGAAGTTGGTCTTACTGAGGAGAGCTTTAATGAAGGTAATATCGACTTCCATGTATGGAACAATCCTGATGCAGGCATCTCATTCGCTGATGGCAAGACTGTTAAGACCCAACTCTGTATTTCAAAGGGCGGTTGGTACTATATCTACAATGTCACCCTGATGAGTCAGGAGAAGTATAGTGAGACTGGTATCTCTGGCGTAAAGAGCCTGAAGACTGGCAAGAATGTCCTCTATAATCTCGCAGGTCAGCGTGTAGGCAGTAGTTATAAAGGTATCGTTATTAAGGATGGTAAGAAGGCTGTTCTGAAATAAGAAATTTTTGAAAAACTAGGTTGCTATCAACCATTTGTCGGGAGGTGTGCTATCGGCTCACCTCCCGTTTTGTGCTGTTTTAGAACAATTTGTATTTTATATCAAATTTTATATAGGTTACATTTTCTAACATTCGTGTTACATATTGCAATGTCTTTTTGATTTAAATGCTGTAATTTTGCACCTGAATAAACAAAAACAAAAAGATTTGGACTGAATTTGAATGCAAACATATACATTATTATATTTATTTTATTAACTAATTATTTCAACTTATGAAGAAAATCTTTACTCTATTAGCTTGTGTACTGATGGCAGGAAGTGCTTTCGGACAAGAGAGGTGGAAGGATCTTGTTGTCAATGGCAACATGGAGAGTGCTCAAGACCCTAAGTGGTCTAGTTTCTGGTGCCACGACTGGCGCGAGAACGTTCAATTTGACCCTGAAACCGGACAGAAGTATGATGAAAGTACCATTACCGAAAATTCTCAAGGTATGTTCCAGGGTTTTGCTGAAATCGTTGAAGACCCTGTAAAGGCTGGTAATCACTGTGCAAGAGTCATTATTCGTACAAGGGAACAGGCTGAAGCTGCTGGAAACAAGACAATTGATACCCAGAATAATAAACCGGATTGGGTAGAATGGGACTCTCAGTTCTTTATCTATGCCAATGAGACCATTCCTGAAGGCAAAGAAGTTCGCTTGACACTTAGGATTAGAGGCGAAAAAGCTGGAAAGTTACAGACTCAGGCACACTTTACACCTGGTGACTATAACCACTACCAGTTGTTTGGCGATATTGAATATACTACCGAATGGCAGAAGAAAAGTGTAACAGCAACTGTATCATCTAGTCATACTCAGGAGTCTAATGGTAAGTTCTTCCAGAGTGTTGCGTTCAACCTTTCTACTATGCAGGATGGTAATACGGTTTATTTCGATGATGTCAAATTGGAAATCAGAGATCCTAAAGAAGAAGATCCAAATCAGGCTGGTCAGTTCTTTAATTTATTGAGACATGGTACACAATCTGCTGACAAGTTTGGAAGCTATACTACATTTACCGCACGTAATGGAGCTACAGGTAATGACGAGCCAGCACCTATCGTTAATGACCCAGTAGATGGACAGCCTGCTCTTACAGTTGCAACTATTGCCTATAATGCTCAATATTCGAAACCTAAACTTGATGAAGAGGGAAATCCTGTTCTTGATGAAAATAATCAACCTACATTTGAAGACCCCATTGGTATCTATATAACAGAAAAAGGTGATACAATCAAGAAACAGGATGGCAATTTTGGTATTGACGACTGGAAGACTCAATTCTTTGTTACTGTTTCCCATAAGTGGAAAAAAGGTGAGAAATATAAGTTGGTGATGTGGGCTCGTGCAGACAAAGATTTGCAACTTGATACTCAGTGCCATACGATGCCTGGTTCATATGTACATTATAATTTATGTGGTTCTCTTGACCTTACTTCAGAGTGGACTAAATATGAGTTTGGTGTAAGTGAAGATGATGTCAGGACCATTCCTAGTGAGGCAGGTAACGATTGTCAGACAATTGCCTTTAACTGTAACAAGCTTAAGGACGAAGCTGCAAATATCTATTTCCGTTTCGAGGAATTCTCATTCACCGAAGGTAATATAAAGGACGAGGAGCGTGTGCTTGGCGAGGAAAATCTCAATCTGCCTGTAAACGACACAGATGATGGAACGAGTACAACTGTGGATATGGCTGAGATGTTGACCACTCTTGAGGCAGAGGATTTCGGCTTCATGAATGATTATGATGAGGGCGATGGTATAAGATACCTTACTCTGATTCAGCCTGAGGATGACGATCCTTATGATGGTTATACAAGTGCTCGTTCTTGGACAGATGAAGGATTCTTGAACGCAGAGGGCTATTTTATTGATAGTGATGATCCTCATGGAATCTCTATTATGGCAGATGATTCTAGCATTGATGGTTCTAAAGTTAACTTCATTGTATTGTTGGATCCTGATGCTAACATTTCACTGGCAGAGAATAATGTTGATACCAAGATCTGCATTGGCAAGGGTGGTTGGTATTACATTTATAACGTGACTCTGATGGATGAAACGAAGTATAATACTGGTATCGCTCCTGTGAAGCAGGTGAAGGCTGACAATGGTCTGATCTACAACATCGCTGGTCAGCGTGTTGATGGAAGCTATAAGGGCCTCGTTATCAAGAACGGTCAGAAATTCGTTCAGAAATAAAGATATTGGAAACTAAGTTATTATCAACCATTTCAGGGGGATGCGCCATTCTGACGCATCCCCCATTTTCTTGTAATACATTGTGAATTGTCCTATATGGTCATTATGGTCAATTGTCAATTGTCAATAAGAAATCCGGATTTGGGTCTATTTCTTCAATTATAGTATAATATATAAATATATTATACTATAATTGTCATATTTTACAATCTCCCCAAACGTTAATGACAAATGACAATTGACCATAATGACCACATCCACACATAATTTTGCTAGAAAAATCGAAACGTGCTTTTTTGCGTGCTTTTTTTGAAGAATAATTTGGAAGGTGCGTGAAATATTCGTACCTTTGCATCGTCGAAGAAAAAAGACGAAATTTGCGGCCTGCCTGGGCGACAAAAATTACCTGCCCCGCAAGCACTTATTTCCTAGGCAAAGCCAAAAATGAAGTCGTTTCGTAGATGAGTAAAATTAATTAACATCATATTTATTATTAACTAAATTTCAACGTATGAAGAAAATCTTTACTTTGCTATTCATGTTCCTGATGGTGGGCAGTGCCTTCGGACAGGAGAGTGGGTCAGACACTCAATGGCTGAATTTCTTGAGAAAAGGAACGCTGTCAGATGATCCTATTGGTGGTGGTAAGACCAACTTTACAGGTCGTTTCGGCAAAACCAACAAAGATGAGAAGGGAGTAATTGTAGATGATCCCGTGGACGGTCAGCCTGCTTTGACAGTCACCACTATTGCTTATAATTATAAGGAGCAGCAATTGGATGAAGAGGGTAATCCCCTGACTGATGTAGACGGCAATCCCGTTTATAAGATGAAGTATCAAAAAGAGGATGGCTCGTTTGCAGACGAAATCCTTGACTGGGATACCCAGTTCCATGTGTCGATTCCTCATAAGTTTAAGACTGGTGAAAAGTTTAAACTGAAATTCTCTGCGCGTGCAGACCATCCCGTAGGAATTTATGCTCAGGCTCATAGCACGCCCGGTAATTATCTTGATAATTTGTCTCTTAGTGGTTTGAATTTGACTGAAGAGTGGCAGGATTTCATCTTCGAAGGTACAAATGGTGAGGGTGTAGATGCTGTTGATGGCATGCAGACCATTTCTTTTAACTGTAATACAAACAAGACAGATGTCATTACATTCTATTTCCGCTTCGATGAGTTCAGCTGCAATATGAATGATGTGAAATTAGGCGAACGTATCCTCAAGAGGGAAACACTAAAATACCCCGTTCCACCCACTGAAGCTTCTTACACACTTGACATGACGCCGATGGTAGAGACTTTGGGCATCGATGATCTGAAAGCGTTCCTTAGCGACGCTACCATGAAGATGGTGATCAAGACGACAGATGAAGAAACGGGTGCAACCATTGAGACCGCCTCTGGTGCCGTTCAGGCGCTGACTGGTGCTTTCATTGATGAAAATGGCATGATGATTGACGATGAAGCTGGTCTGAACATCTATATGCCTGAGGAGGGTATCAATGGCAATGAAGTAATACTCGCTCTATATAATGTCAGTATGAATCTTGAGTCCGGTAAAATTGCCAGAGCCACGATTCTCTTTGAGAAAGACAATTGGTTCTATGCCTATAACCTTGTGCTGATGACGCCTGAGGACTATGAGAACTCCAATTCCGGTTCTGCTGGCACCATCTATTCGTGGGAGTCTACCTCTTTCGGAGAAGTTACTGAGACAGGTGGTCAGGCTACATTTGAAATGGGTAACGTAGATAATAATGAGAACCGAGTCAATTATAAGAATACGGTTGCTCACCTGAGCCAAGACTTCTACACCCTTTGTCTCAATGGTAATAGGTCATATATCGACAATACGGAATTTGAGAATAACAAGACGCAACGTATCAAGATTACACTTAACACTCCGCTTTTTGGTGGCGAGCAGATTCAGATGACGGCCTATACCAACAAGAATGATATCAGCAAGAAATCTACGCCATTCTTCAAGTTTGAGAACGGTACGACACTCTTCGATGACAACAAGGCTTTCATCGATCTTGGTATTGAAAGCAATTCTGAACCTGTGATGAATACCTACGAAGTGCCTGTAGAGGCTGCAGGAAGCTCATGGTTCAAGATGTCACGCTCGCAAACAGGTACTAACTTGTTCATTACCAAGCTGGTAATCGTTAGTGGCGAATCTACTGGTATCGCTGAGATTAAGCAGGTGAACGTTGAGAATAGCTTCATTTACAATCTCGCTGGCCAGCGTGTTGACGACAGCTATAAAGGTCTTGTCATCAGGAACGGCCAGAAGTTCGTTCAGAAATAAAGGCTTAGCGATTTAGTACCATTATAAAAATAGGAGGCCGAAGCCTCCTATTTTTATTGAAATAACATTTACTTTACTGAATCTTGACGGACTCGCTGCCGACCTTGAGGATGTAGAGCTTACCAGAGGCGGCGGGCAGGAAGATGTCACTGCCATTAGAGATGGCCTCGCTGAGCAGAACACCACGGAGGTCGTAGATGCTAACCTTCTCGCCTGCAGGTACATTCGAAACGTTGACGCCGCCAACGGTGCGCTTCCACTGCCACAAGATCTGAGCTGCATTGCTGATGCCCGTCTCTTCACCGAGGATGGCTTCGATGGCAACTGACTTGCAGGTAGCTAAGTTCAACGCAAACTCGCTGCCTTCATATTCCTTGGTCTGCTTGCTGCCTGAGGCCGGTGTCGTAATTACCTTCCAACCCTTGATGGCCTTGCCCTCAGGCGCTTTAGCACTGATGGTGTACATGCGGTTGGGGAAGAGTTTGCCGTCGAAAACGCCCTTGGAGAGAGAGATGTCGTTAATAACCACAGAATCAGGCATATCGGCGATGTCCTTGTTGACTGTTACAGGGATGGCATCACCCAGTTTATAGCGTTCGCCAATATAATTGGTAAAATAGTCTGTGCGAGGCAGGTGAACAATCTTTTGGCCACCACCGCCGCCACCCCATGGATTCCAGCCGCCCCAGCCTTGCTCTTCGTAGCCGGCGAGCCATTTCTTGGCATTCTCAAACTTGTTGAGAATCTCATTGCGGTTGTTACCCCATGAGTTATATTTGTTGCGATGGGCGACAAACTCCTCCAATGCTTCATCGAGGATAGCATCCATAATGGCGCCAGTTCCCTCGGCATTCATGAAGTCGCCCATATAGACGCAACTCTTGTCGATGAACATCTGACGTAGGTCCTCGTTCTCCATCATGTTGCGGAATAGACGGGTTGCCACTTCGGAGAAAGCCCATGAGTTACTATAATTCTTTGGATTATATATCATGTCAATGGTATTGGAAGAACTGCTAGTTTCACTCCATCCGTATAGTCCAAGTCCGAAGTCAGTATCCTTCACAATCACGCGGAATCTCTTTGGCAGAGGACAGTCTTCGGCATCGTCGTTAGGACGCCAGAACACGAGGTTGTTGCCAGGGAAATCCACATTGCAGTAGAAGAGGTTCATAACCATCACGTTCAGATACTCGCTGACGTCAATCCACTGCTCATATTCTGCCAAGGTGTGGCCCTTCTCGCTGTAGAATTCCTTGAAGCTTTTGTAGAAAAGGGAGTCGCCTTCCTTGTATTCCTCGATAAACAGATCCTTGTTATTTTGTTGCTCATGCGAAATCTCAACCATATCGAGATCCTCCAGACCATCGTAGTTGCTATATATGTTATCCTCATTGGAACGCTCGCGGATGTTGAGCATACCCATATATACGCCGTTGATATAGAGAACGGCCGAATGGCCTGCCTGCCAGTCAAGGTCGACGTGCTGTGCCATCGTGCGCTGGATAATAAGATCGCGGAAATACATATCGCTGAAATCGTTACCACCGTCGCGGAGTGAGAACGACTTGAACTCTTTGATGCCAGGCTTCTGATCGGGGAAGAACTCGTATGAGTAACGTTTGTGATCGGGGTCAAAGCGCTTGTTGGCATAGAATACCATTGATTTGAGGGCATTCGAACGCGACTGTCCACCCTGAATACGGGTTTCGCCGAGTTGGTTGAAGGCACTTTCCTCACCCTCAACAGGGAAGAACTCTATATTGACAGGACGACGCCAGTCGTGTGTCTTTTTGTCTTCTTTGCTCGTGTTATATTTGAAAAGACCCATATAGTTGCCTCCGTTCAGATACCTGTCGTCGGTCTGGACAGAGAAAATGGGGATGGTCATCTTTCTGGGATGGAAGATATACGACTGCGCTGTGCTCATAGGTGAGAGCCAGCCGTCACAGAATACCTTGGCGCGAATCACCGTGGTCTTAGTGATGTTAAAGGCTGTCGTGTACTTTTTACAGGTAGATGTCACGTCGGCTTTTGGTTCGTCACCATTGGTGGTATAGGTGATATAGGCACCTTCAGGTGCACCTTCGGGCAGACTCAGCTCTAGTTTGATGGTCTCGTTGCTTGAGGTAACGCGACCCTTTTCGCTGAATACAGGCGCACCCAGAATATGCTTGTTGTCGCAGATATCACCTGTGTTGGCCTTGCCTGGGGTGGGCGTGAGCTGATAGCCCCATTCGTCAGCACCGTCAGTCTTACGGCCGTATGCGATATCGGGGGCGGGCATCTTCTTCATGTCCGCAGGGAGACTGTCAACAGGCTCAGCCTTTTTGTCCTTGAAAAGATAAACCGTACAGCCCTTGCCTGACTCTAGACGGAAATCTGGATGGAGACGATTGTCCTCTTTCCCTTCTTTGTCACAGTAAATAATGATGTAACCTTTGGCAGCTATGGTCTTGTCGGGTAATTGCCAGGCTTTCTTGACTTTGTTTTTGTTGCTGATTTGGTAGTCCTTGAGGTTGATGGGCTGGTCACTGTTGTTATACAGTTCCACCCATGAGTCGGGGAATTCATGGATATCGTCCATGATGCACTCTACATTCGACTGCATAATCTCGTTGATAACCAGTCCGTTTTTGTTATCCTGAGCGTGTGTGTAGCTAAAGCCGCATAGGGCGAATAGCAATAATAAGTTTTGTTTCATTCTTATATAATATATTATACATATGTTATAGTTGACGGTGCAAAGGTACTACAATTTCTTGGAACAGCCAAAGTTTTCCTATTGAATGTTTTGTATATTCACCTTTTTTGTGTAATTTTGCAGTCGCTTATCGATGAGACATTAAAAATGGCAAAACAGGCAATGATATTCGCAGCGGGCTTGGGCACTCGCCTGAAACCGTTGACCGACACGAAGCCCAAGGCGCTGATACCCGTGGGTGGCGAGACGCTGTTAGGTCGCACCATCGGCAGGTTGATGAGCTTTGGCTATCAGGACTTTGTGGTGAATGTACATCACTTTGCCAAGGATATCGAGGCCTTTGTGGCTGAGCAGGATTACGCCAAGCTCGTCAGGTTCAGTGACGAGACAGAGATGCTGCTTGAGACGGGTGGGGGACTGAAGAAGGCTGCTCCTCTGTTCGACCCCAACGAGCCCATTCTGATACATAATGTGGATATTCTCGACAATGTGGACTACAACTGGTTTGCCAACCAACATCAGGCCGATGAAGACGCTGTGCTGCTGGTGAGCCGCCGCCAGACCAAACGCTATCTGCTCTTTGACAACGGTATGCGGCTGATGGGCTGGATCAATAAAGAGACAGGTGAGATTAAGAGTCCCTTCCCTTGGCTCCGTGAGGCAGAACTGACCATTGATGACCAGTTGAATGTCCGCGCGGCAGCAAATTCTTCACTCTTCACTCTTCACTCTTCACTTCATGCCTTCGCCTTCAGCGGTATCCATTCCTTCTCGCCTCGTCTGTTTCCGTTGATGGACCGTTTTCCTGATAAGTTCAGCATCATCGACTTCTATCTCTCTGTCTGCCACCGCTCTCATATCGTTGGTTTGGTGAAAGACGACTTGCAGATGATTGATGTGGGTAAGCTCGACTCGCTCCAGGCAGCAGAGGCATTTGTAAATGAACACTAATACATATTAATATAACAAGATGCAAAAGATCATTATCTTAGATTTCGGTTCACAGACGACGCAGTTGATTGGTCGTCGTGTGCGTGAACTCGACACCTTCTGTGAGATCATGCCTTATAACAAATTTCCGCAGGACGATCCCTCGGTGATTGGAGTGATACTGAGTGGTTCGCCCTACAGTGTGCACGATCCGGAGGCTTTCAAGGTTGATTTGTCGCAGTTCGTAGGTCGTATCCCCGTGTTGGGCATCTGCTATGGTGCACAGTTTATCAGCAACACACTTGGTGGTAAGGTAGAAAAAGCCGACAGTCGTGAGTACGGACGGGCTAATCTGGAGACTATTAACCTCGACAACCCCCTGTTTAAGGGTTTCGAGAAAGGTTCGCAGGTGTGGATGTCACATGGTGATACCATTACCGCTATTCCTGAGGACTTCAAGGTCATCGGCTCTACAAAGGACGTCAGAAACGCAGCCTTCGCTTCAACCAAGCAGCCGGTTTGGGCTGTGCAGTTCCATCCGGAGGTATTCCACACGCTTCAGGGCACACAGTTGCTCAAGAACTTCGTGGTAGATATCTGCGGTTCTAAGCAGGAGTGGAGTGCAGCCTCGTTTGTTGACTCTACCGTAGCAGAACTGAAGGCGCAGTTGGGATCGGATCGTGTGATCCTGGGCCTGAGCGGTGGTGTCGACTCTTCGGTTGCTGCCGTTCTGCTGAACCGTGCCATTGGTAAGAACCTGACCTGTATCTTCGTGGATCACGGCATGTTGCGTAAGAATGAGTTTACGCAGGTGATGGACGATTACAAGGTACTGGGCCTCAATGTGATAGGTGTCGATGCCAGTGAGAAATTCTTTGCTGATTTGGCAGGTGTAACCGATCCGGAGCAGAAACGTAAGATTATTGGTCGCGACTTCGTGGAGGTGTTTAATGCTGAGGCGAAGAAGATTACCGATGCCAAGTGGTTGGGTCAGGGCACTATCTATCCCGACCGTATCGAGAGTCTCAATATCACAGGTAAGGTCATTAAGAGTCACCATAACGTAGGTGGTCTGCCCAAAGAAATGCACTTGCAGTTGTGCGAGCCACTCAAATGGTTGTTCAAGGACGAGGTGCGTCGTGTGGGCCGTCAGTTGGGTATGCCGGAGCACCTGATTACCCGTCATCCCTTCCCGGGACCGGGTCTTGCCGTCCGTATTTTGGGCGACATCACACCGGAAAAGGTCCGTATCCTGCAGGATGCCGATGATATCTACGTTCGCGGTCTTCGTGACTATAAGGTGAAACTGTCTGGCGAAGAGGCTCGCAAGGTGCTTGCTGCGGGTATTCCGGCAGATATGAAGGATGGAGAGATCGAGGTTTCGTTGTATGACCAGATATGGCAGGCCGGCGCCATTCTTCTGAGTACTGTTCGTTCAGTGGGCGTGATGGGCGATGAACGTACCTACGAGCATCCCGTGGCCCTGCGTGCCGTGACTTCGACAGACGCCATGACGGCCGACTGGGCACATCTGCCTTATGACTTCATGGCTAAGGTGAGCAATGAGATTATTAATAAGGTAAGGGGCGTGAACCGCGTCTGTTACGATATCTCCTCAAAACCACCTGCAACAATCGAATGGGAATAAAAGAAATCCCCGCCAGCCGGCGGGGATTAATTGTTTTTATTTGTTCTTAAGAAGATCGCGGATCTCAGCAAGGAGTTCCTCCTGAGTGGGTCCTGCAGGCGCCTCAGGTGCGGACTCTTCCTTCTTCTTCAGCTTGTTCATGCCCTTGATCATCAGGAAGATACAGAAGGCGATGATGATGAAGTCGATGATGTTCTGAATGAACTGTCCGTAAGCAAATACAGCGGCTCCAGCCTCTTTCGCTGCTGCGAGGGTAGAGTAGTCGCCTTCGCCCAAGTTGACGAAGAGATCAACAAAGCTCACACCACCGGTCAGCTTGCCAATGAGAGGCATCAACACGTCGGTGACCAGAGAAGTCACAATCTTACCAAAAGCACCGCCGATGATCACACCGACTGCCATGTCCATTACGTTGCCCTTAACGGCGAACTCTTTGAATTCCTTAATAAATCCCATAACGTTTAAGTTTTAAAGTTTGAAATTTGATTTTTGAAATCTATGATTTGATGATTAATATTGTAATCTTCGTTTTGCAATCTCCGACTTGTCATCTTCGATTTATCAACTTTTCACTTTCTCAGTTTTCACTTTTCACTTAAATTAAGACTGAAACTTGGTGCAAATATAGGAATTTTTTTGTAACTTTGCATCCGAAATCGAAAAAAAGTGTAAAAAAGACGCAAAAAAGTTAGTAATAATAGGTATAAACCCAATTAAATTTAAGTAAAAATGACAAAAGTAGCTATTAACGGCTTTGGCCGTATTGGTCGCCTCGCTTTCCGTCAGATGTTCGAGGCTGAAGGTTATGAAGTAGTAGCAATCAACGACTTGACCAGCCCTAAGATGCTGGCTCACCTCCTGAAGTATGACACTGCTCAGGGTGGTTTCTGTGGCAAGTTCGGTGAGAACAAGCACACTGTTGAGGCTGGTGAGGATTTCATCGTAGTTGATGGTAAGAAGATCACCATTTACGCTATTCCTAACGCTGCTGAGCTGCCTTGGGGTAAGCTGGACGTAGACGTTGTTCTGGAGTGCACTGGTTTCTATACTTCTAAGGAGAAGGCTTCTGCTCACCTGACCGCTGGTGCTAAGAAGGTTGTTATTTCTGCTCCTGCTGGCAACGACCTGCCCACTATCGTTTACAATGTGAACCACAAGACTCTGACTCCTGCTGATACCGTTATCTCAGCTGCTTCTTGTACAACAAACTGCTTGGCTCCTATGACCAAGGCTCTGAACGACTACGCTCCCATCCAGAGCGGTATCATGACCACCGTTCACGCTTACACTGGCGACCAGATGATTCTCGATGGTCCTCAGCGCAAGGGTGATGTTCAGCGCGCTCGTGCCGGTGCTCAGAACATCGTTCCTAACTCAACTGGTGCTGCTAAGGCTATCGGTCTCGTTATCCCCGAGCTGAACGGTAAGCTGATCGGTGCTGCTCAGCGC
>CADAAR010000018.1 GCA_902785945.1 uncultured Prevotellaceae bacterium | reverse complement strand
TATGGAAAGAATTGTTAGAATTCTGAATCAGAGCGGGCTGCAGACCCGCCAGTACATGGACCGCAAGACGGGTGATCAGAAAGTGATCAACACCGTGACTCTCAAGTTGACCGACGGCATCGACACCTTCCTGGGTGAAATCACCGGCGAGAGGGCTGTCAACTGTCCGAAGTATGACCCGCAGTACATCTACAAGGTGCAGTGCTCGATGGTGGTACGTGAGTGGAACTCTCAGCAGACCGGCGAGGCTATGCAGGCTACGACGATCTACGTCGACAGAATATGTATGATGTAAGAAGGAAGATGGAAGATGTAAGAAGGAAGATGTATACGTTAGAATTTCAGGAAATCATGGAAGACGTTAAGAGAAAGAAATGCGTGAAGAGTTTCAAGTCGAATACCAGAGTGTTTGACGATGACTCGATTGAGGTGACGCCACAGGAAAAGGGTGAGCCTTCACAGAAAGATGTCAAGAAGGTGGGCCGTAGTAAGCGCTACGCCACAACTGGCAAGAACCCGCTCACATGTATTGAACTGAAATGTCCGGACGATGTGGCCGATAAGGCGGCTTATTTCCATCAGGAACTGGCCAAGCTGACCAAGGATATTCAGATCAGTGAACCTACCTTGCCGAAAGGCGAGTATCTTATCAACGGCGACAGACTGAAGGTCTGTTTCGCGAGGCGAAAGGATTGTTGGAAGTAAGGAGAGAGTTGTACAGTCTAACAAGCGAGATTGACAAATGTTTTGTAATCAATCAAGATTCGATTTGCCCACAGCAATAGTGACTGCCGCAATCTTCAATCAGTTGGTGGACAGTGCCCAGACCCGTTGGCTTACGACTCAGCATCGTAAGCTCAGGGAGGCGCTGCCCTCCATCTTAGAGGGAGATCAGGACTTGCTTAATCAGTGGGCAAAGGATGAGAATTTCATCAAATTCTGCCAGGGGCAGGAAACCAACAAGAAGAAAGTGGCTGGAGGAAAGAGCAAAGGCGAGGCGTTTCAAGCTTTGACTTTGGAAAAGAAGCTCCAAGCGTATTGCGACAACCTGAAAAAGTCGCTGCCGTTTGTCATCTTCATCGCCACCTATGTTGAGACCGCTTCGGCGAGTGGAAAACTAGGGTGTTGGAGGAAGCAGGCGGCATGTAGGCTGAACGGTTTATGTGTGATTGACTTCGACCATATCGAGGGAGATTGCAGGGCTGTTTGGGCTGAGGCCTACGCCAAACTCTCAGACGAGGATAAGGCAAGGATTCTACTGGTTTATATCACGCCGTCTGGACACGGTCTGAAGGTGCTCTTCAAGGCCGACGTTGCTGTCGGGAATCTTATAGACAATCAGAAGGACTTCTCGGCTAAGTTGGGACTCAATCCTGATGAGGCCTGCAAGGATGCAAGTCGAGGGGCTTTCCTGACGACTCGCGAGGACATTTTATTTATTAACGAAAACGAATTATTTACGTATGAGAACATTGAATTTGGCGAGAAATACAACTCGCAGTATCATGCTGGTCATAGCCAGCCTACTCTTGATTTTGCTAAGACTGACGCTGGTGGTTCTGGCGTGGCCTCCGTACAAGCTGCTGGAGAAAACCAACAGGGCGTTCACGACGGTAATGGTGGAGGTTCACAGTCTGCTGAGTCTTTGAGTTATAACGGTGTGCCGTACACCAAGATCATCGAGGCTTGGTTGGATGGTAAAGACCTGACTAATAAACGCCACGATACTCTTGTAGAATTAGCAAATCACCTACGCTATCTTTGCGGTAAGAACGCTACCCTGATTGAAAGAGTGATGATGCAGTTGCCTTGGGTGCAGGATTTGGCGGCTGAGGGCGAGAATGTGAGGTCGACTATCAATTCGGTGATAGAGTTCAAGTATCGGGAGTATATGCCTAAGAAGATGAAGGAGGCTCTGGTTAAGGTTGGCGTCACACAGGGGTCAGGCACCTCTGTGACATCGCAAGCGACATCACAGATGAGCCAGACCCCGAGTGACGCTGAGGATATCTACGGACAGTTGCCGCTGGATAAGTGGGCTGAGGAGTTAAAGGAGATGGCAGAGTTTTATCCGTGTATGAAGGAGTTGTTTTTGAATGCACATCCGCATAAGATGCCGGCCATTCTCTTTAGTAGTGCTGCGTTGTTTGGTACGCTGATGACGAGGGCTTATTACCATTTCTGGTATGAGCCGGAGATTGTGCGCCGATTGAACTATTGCATCTTTATCATCGGTGATCCAGGTGCGGGAAAGAATGTGATTGAAAAGTTTTACTTCAAGATTGCCGATCCGATGATTCAGGCAGATCAATGTCTGATTGATGCGTTGAATCGCTACAAGGATGGCAGAACGGAACGAACTACATCAACCAAGGCCCAGAAGGGTGAAGCCCTCAAAAAGCCTGTTGTGGGAATCCGTGTTCATCCAGCCCGCACGGCGACAGGTGAGTTTATCCGTCACATGCTGGCAGCGGTGGAGAATGTTCAGGGTCAGCCCATGAACCTCCACATGTTCAGTTTCGATTCCGAGCTTGATAACGTTACCAAGAATAATAAAGGTGGCGACTGGAAAGACCGCGAGATTATGGAACTGAAAGCCTTCCACAACGAGCAGGACGGTCAGATGTACGCCAATCAGGAGAGCATTACCGGCATGTTTAATGTATTCTGGAACTTCATCTACACCGGCACACCCTATGCCTTGCATCGCAAGGTGAATCAAAGGAACTTCGGTTCTGGTATGAGCACCCGTTTGGCTGTCATTCCCCTGCCAGACAAGGGCACGGCTCAGCGACATCAGGAGGTGGACCCCAATGCCAACGAGACTTTGAGAACGTGGGCTTATCGTTTGGATAGGGTGGAGGGTGAACTTCCCATCGAACCCCTCAACGATGAGACCTTCGACTGGCAGTCTTCGCACTTGGAAATCGCAGAGTTTAACAGCGACAAGGCAGACCGCACCCTTTTGAAGCGAATACCTTATTATGGAATAGGTGTAAGCCTCCCCTTCATCCTGATGCGTCATTGGGACGAGTGGCAGGAGAATAAGACGCTGACAATGGATGACAACGACAAGCGGCTTTGCCGTCTGGCAATGGAAATCCAGTACAAGTGCCAGCAGTTCTTCTTCGGCGAGATGGCCTTCAACTACTTCGCCGACCAGAACAAGGAGTTTGTGGTCAGGAAGCGTACCACCCGCTACGACGAGTGTTTCCGCAAGTTGCCTGATGAGTTCAGGACGCTGCAGTTCATGGAATGTTTCGGTTGTTCTCAGTCCTCTGCCTCTAAGGCCATCACAAGGTTTCGTGAAGACGGAGTGGTTGAGGATGTGAAATACGGTCTTTATAGGAAGGTCGTATCTGAACTGCCTTAGTTATTCGAGTTATTCAAGTTATTCAGTTATTCACTTTGGACATTTATAATTATGTTACCACGAGGAATTCGTAATCACAACCCGCTGAACATCCGACGCACAGCGAAGGATCAGTGGAAAGGTCTCGCAGAACGGCAGCAGGATGCTGCCTTCTGCCAGTTCAAATCATTGGAGTATGGTTGGCGGGCAGCCTTCTATCTGCTCACACGGACGTACTATCACAAGTATCGTCTCTACACCATCCGTACGATCATCCGTCGCTGGGCCCCGTCGAGTGAGAACAACACGGAGGCGTATATCGCCAATGTGTCGCGTCTCACCGGCATCTCCCCCGACGAACCTCTCGGCATCCCCTCGGACCAGTCCGCCCGTTGGATGATGCTCGGTGCCGCCATGGCCATCCAAGAGAACGGTACATCATCTCTTGACTATTTCGCTATGCTACGAGGCTGGGAATTGGTAAGGAATGAATAGTCGATATTATCGCATTGATATGCAGACGAAAACAGCCGGAAGTTTTTGCTTCCGGCTGTTTTATTTTGAATATTCCTTTATAGGAGCTTGGTACTTGGATTACTTCTGAATCATCTTCTGTCCGTTGACAACAACAACACCCTTGTAGTTGCTGTTAACCTTCTGACCAGCGAGGTTGTAGAGAACATTGCTCTGAGCCTTAGCGGTCTTCACTGCCTGAATGCCATTAGGAGAACCAGGAATAGCACCATCCTTCAACAGAGTCGTTACATCGACAGAACCATCCTCATTGGCAGTCTCAAGAGTGATTGTAGACTTACCGTCGGTGTCGAAAACGAAACCAGCGGTTGTCATCTTAGAACCAGTAGCGAGCACATCGTAAGCAAGATCCTTGAATACCTGGAACTTGATAACACATGTGCCAGCACCCTTACCTTCTTCACCAAAGATTTCCTGTGCCTTTCCAATAGCGTAGTCAGGAGCGATAGTGGTGATACCCTCACCATCAGTTACGGTTGCCCCCTCGATAGTAGCGAGGTCGTAAGCACCACCGTCAGCAGCTGAATAGATGTAGGGAATACGGGTCTTCTCCTCGAATACAACATAGTTCTTGTTGGCTGATGCTTTATGCAATACATAGAGATAGCCATCCTTAGAAGGAACGAAGTGGTAGATACAACCCTGAGTGGGGAACTCTCCTGTAGAAGCAGCAGTTGCAGGGCCGTTAACACTTCCCTGAATACCAGTTACAGAACCGAAGTCCTCACCGTTCACCTTGACATTGTTCTTGCTCAGACCAGTCTTGGCATAACCATAATCATCTGAGTAAAGGTTTGTGCAGATAACACTCTCTGTCTGGAAAAGAACGGTACCAGCATCAAGTTTCCAGTTAGTCAGATCGGTCTTGTCCTTCTGAGCAGTGTTGGGCTCACCAACGAAGATTGCGTCGGCGCGCTCCTGTGTCATTGCTCCGATTTCAACCTGAGCATTTACACTCATTGCGGCTACGAGAGCCATTGCGCTAAGTAAAATTTTCTTCATAATTGTTTTGTTTTAATTAATAAATAAAGTGATAAATACTGTGCAAAGATAAATTCTTTTTTCGAATTACCCAAATTTTTGCTATTTTTATTATTAGCCCAGATGCCTAAACATCTGGGCTATGAGAGGTTACTTTCCTACAAAGTGGTATGAATATTCGTAATTTTTACGACCAACTTTGACGCTCATAATGAAATCCATAATAAGTTCTCCGTTGTCAACATATGCACGCATACCTGTCGTTGTTACCAAAGTATTGCTAGATGCAGGTAGGGTAATGGCATAGCGTGTCTCGCTCAATTGGGTTATGTTGGCAGGGACAGTATAACTTGCCATCTTTATTTCATCATTTGCAGGAATCGTTATTGAAACCACATGTGGCTTATCTGTGCCAGCCAATGTAATAGAGGAAGAACTGGTTACAGTTTCTTCGTCTCCCAAAGTGCGTGTCCATGTGCCATTGTAGGTTTTTGCAACAGCGGCACCGCAATCGGATGACAAGTTATAGTTAGAATAGTCGTCATCATCACTACTGCATGCTGTAAATCCGAGCACGGCAGAAAAGAGCACCGATGCGATTAATAGTATTTTTTTCATAACTTTTTCAGTTTAATTGATTTTGAATTAATAACCAGGATTCTGATACATACCTTCGGATGTGTTTGAACTGATTTCCGTAGTAGGAATAGGACGATACCATTTGATATTACCCTGATTGTCGCTCATGGCGGCTACATTGTCAATGTAGTTGTTATAAGCAATATTGTATTTCACCAGTTGGCGAGTACGACGTAGATCCTCATATCTCTTGCTTTCTGCATAGAGCTCACGGGCGCGCTCGTCGAGTACGAGATCAATCATACGGAGGTTTCCTGGATGGGTATATTCAGGGGCGTAGTCTGCAAGAGAGTTGATGCTACCGGCTTTAGCGCGGGCACGTACTGCATTGATTTTCTCCAAGCACTTGGCTTCCTGTCCAAGAAGCATGTAAGCTTCGGCAGCTACCAGATAGAGATCAGAAGCGTGGAGCAGAACAATGTCGCGGTAGCATTCTGTACGGTTCAGATTAGACTGGGCAGTCTCAGGATCATCCCATTTCTTTACAACAGGGGTGAAGTTAAGACGGGCACTTAATGTGGAGTTATTGTATGCACCACTTTCCTTTTCGTCAACACTCCATTTACCGTCAGCATCAAATTTGTAAGCAATAACCGGGTTAGCCATGATATAAGCCTGTGGCGCATTTGCCATATTCGTCTTGGGGAATCTTGATGCCATAGAAGTCAGCATAGCTTCAAACTCTGTCTGGTCTGTATAATAGGGAGCATAGATGAAGGCGATGGGCAGTTTCTGCTTGGCTGCATCGGATGCATTATAATATGCATAGTAGCCTTCTGTTCCCCACACGCCACCATTGTTCTTGTCCTTTGTGTTATAGAATGTTGTCATGAAAGTTGCCTCATAACGCTCATCGCCAGGAGCCCAGAGATAAAGTGACTTGACTGAAGGAACCTTAGTAGAACCAACAGATTTCATAAATGTACCAGAGATATCACCGTAGTATGAACCATAGTCATTCTGCAAGCCGTGACCACCATTTGTGCCAGGATAGCCGGCGCGATCATACTGTACAGAGAAGAATGTTTCAGGGTTGGTGTCCTCATTGCTGGGAGCCCACTTCTGTTCAAAACTCTGTGTCAGGGCAATACCGCTGATGGATGTTTCAGCCCATTCTGCTGCCTTTGCTGCATAAGAGGTACCGGTAATGCTATATGTACCCTGTTCAGCATTGTCAAGTTTTGTCTCAAGATCCCAGGCTGCAGCCAGATTGAATTTTGCAATCAAGGCAGCGATGGCACGCTTGTTAACACTGCCATCATACGTAGCACTCTTTTCTGGCGCACTTGAATAAACCTCTTCCAAATCGGCGATGCAACCATCATAGATGGTCTTCAGCTCTTCACGAGGATAATCGCGATTGGCATTGTTGATGTATTCTTTGCTGTAGGGAACAGGACCAAATTGCTGAGTCAGGACATAATAGGCATATGCACGGAGGAAATAGGCATCTGTCTTGTATGTGTCGCCACCATAGAAGAGCAATCCGTTAGCATAGTTCACTACGTTGAAACCTGCTACATAGAGATCTTCGCACGAACCAGACTGGCTATTAAGCGTAAACTGTACAAACTCATCAATACCGTTGCCACGCGAAGGCCAATAAAGGTCTGAACTGTTCTCGTAGATACTGTTGGATGTAACGAGAGACTTCAGTGTGTTGAATGTATTGACGCGCCAGGACTTAAGTCCTTCAGGAGTTTTGAAATAGTCTGCGGCTGTCTGGCCTCCAGCACTTTTGTTTTCTGCCTCCAGGAAGTCGCTACAACTAACGAGTGACATTCCGACAGTCAGTGCTCCTATAATAATATAATGTATCTTTTTCATTGTTTTCTTGTTTTGATAATTAAACAATTTAGAACCTCAGACTAGCACCAAACTGGTATGTAACAGTTGAGGGAGCGTCATTCTTGTTGCCTGCATGAGCCCATTCAGGGTCAAATCCCTTGTACTTTGTGAATACAAATGGGTTGGTAACATTAAAGTACAGACGCAATTTCTGAATGCCAATCTTGCTCAGAAGGCTCTTACTGAATGAGTATCCAAGAGAGATGTTCTTCACCTTTACAAATGAAGCATCAACATAGGTTGCTGCACTTGCGAACTGAGAGGATCCTGTACCATCGAATGCACCAGTAGCACTGTGGGGGAAGGGGAACTCTCCATAATATGTCTGCTGCTGGTAAACAGGATTAATATAGGTTCCGTCAGGATTAATACCCTCATAATCCAACAGCGTACCTGCGGGGAGGTAATAGTCCATATTCAAGCGCATACGTCCACGGTCTCCATAACCTTGGTATTCACTAAGGAAGCTTGAAGCAATGGTGTAGCTCTGCTTTGCATAAATGGTGAAACTGAAATCAATATTCTTGTACGAGAGGTTAGATGTCAGACTGCCTGTCCACTTAGGATCTGAACTCCAGATTCTCTGGTCGTCTTCATTAATCTTACCATCGCCATTACGGTCGTTGATAATGCCTTGTCCTTCACCCCATCCATATACATTATAATAATAATCATAGGATTTCACTGTAGAACCAGGTGTAAAGCCCTTGTCTCTTGCGGCCTGAGTGTCGGGTACGGTCATGTCCTTATCGTTAACAATACCTGACCATTCATATCCATATACGTTGTTAATGGGCTGACCAATAAACAAGTGGTCGGCCACCAGATCTTCACCGGTACCATTAATTTCCTTCACCTTATTCTTGTTGTGAGCAAAGTTGAAGGTCGTTTCCCATCTCCAGTCCTTGGTCTCAACATTGACTGTGGTCAGGCTGACCTCAATACCACGGTTCTGAACTTCACCGACATTGGTAGACATCTTGTTCAAACTAGAACCATTCTTACCGCTTTCGAGAGGAAGGGTAACTTCAAAAAGAAGATCCTTAGAATTCTTCTGGTAAACATCTACACTACCGGAAATACGTCCATTGAGGAATCCAAAGTCAAGACCAAGGTTGATCTCGTGAGATTTCTCCCATGAAAGATTCGCGTCAATAATACTTGAAGGATAGTGACCT
Organism: uncultured Prevotellaceae bacterium; assembly: GCA_902785945.1. Taxonomy (GTDB): domain Bacteria; phylum Bacteroidota; class Bacteroidia; order Bacteroidales; family Bacteroidaceae; genus Prevotella. The sequence goes on along the minus strand of CADAAR010000018.1, from coordinate 46,510 downwards.
GTATAGTAGGTTCCTCCAAATGGATAATATACAGATGAACCAGCAACGGTTTGCTGGGTAGCATAGTTGCCAACACCCTTGTTGTTACCTGTTACACCATAAGAAAGACGGAGTTTCAAATTGCTCAACCAATCTAATTTCTTCAGGAAGGCTTCTTCTGAAGCACGCCATGCAAGAGCGAATGAGGGGAAGGAACCCCACTTGTGGCCTTCTGCGAACTTGGATGATCCATCCCAACGGATGGTTGCAGTAGCCATATATTTGCCAGCATAGGAGTAGTTGGCACGAAGTGCGTAGGAAAGCATCGAACTTTCTGAATAAGAAGATGATGATGTGGTAGTGGTAGGATCAGAAGCAGAACCAACGTTATACCATGTTGAACCATCAAGTACTCTACGAGCTGTAACTTGGAGGTTCTCACTGTTATTTGAAATGATTTCGTTTAAAGCAAGGAAGTCAACTGTATGAACATCGTTGAATGTCTTGTTGAAATTAACCTGATTTGTCCAAGTCCAACCGAAAGCACGATGTTGTTGGTGGATTGCACGGTTACCATCACCTTCACCATTATTGTCCTCATATCCCTTAATCAAATCGTTTGCCTCATTGAATGTACCAGTGCGATATTGGGTATAAGAAGGTGCAAAGGTTGATTTGATTGTGACCTCATTGATAGGCTTAATCGAAACATAGAAGTTACCTAACAAACGCCAGGTTTCTTGATTCTTTGTTTGATTGGTTAGCAAAATAAGGGGACTTACCTGATCAGAGAATTGGTTGCCGGAATCAGAACCAAGATTCAGGTAGTTACCAGGCTTATCAATGATATTTCCTTCTTCGTCATAGGCCCGCATGTAGGGATTCATACGCCATGCATACTGTACACCATTATCATCTGCATAGTCATTTTCCTGACGGGCTACATTGAAGCTAAAACCACTAGTCAACCATTTGTAGAGTTTTGCATCTACGCTACCCTTAAAGTTAATTCTCTTCTGCTCGTCGCCTTTGTAAATACCTCTTTCTTGGTTGTAACCTACACCAAAGTGGTAATTTACATCATTGTTCTGACCAATACTACCGCTTACAGCCAGATAGTGATTCTGCTGGATACCATCCTGTGTAACCTCGCTGGGCCAATCTGTTGTTAATCCATTGTCCTTAAGATATTTCAGACGAGAGTAACCACCCAATCCATAGGGGTCATTTTCTGCATCTGTCTTCCAAAGCATCATGTGCTGCCACATATTATATACTTCATAGGCAGGTTTGCCGCTCTGAGCAGAGTTGGAAGCGCTACCTTCATTGTAGGAACCATATTTCAGGAAACGCCAGCGATAAAAGTCCTCTGCATCCATAAAGTCCGGCATACGAGCAATCTTCGAGATACCATAATATCCATCATAGGATACACTCGGTTTTGAACCTTTTTTAGCAACACCTGCACCAGACTTTGTTGTTACCATGACAACACCTGCTGTAGCACGCGAGCCATAAATTGCGGTTGATGATGCATCCTTTAACACGTCAATACGCTCAATATCCTGAGGATTGAGGAAATCCATGTCGTCACACACTACGCCATCAATGACAAATATTGGCTTCGTACTAGAGTTAATAGAAGACTTACCACGGATTTCAATGTTGTAACTACCACCGGCGCGACCAGATGCCTGAGTAATATTTACACCGGGCACGGCACCTTGAAGGTTTCCAATAGCGCTGGGAGCACCTTTGGCATTCAGCTTCTCTGTTTCGATTGAAGACACAGAACCTGTGAGGTCTTGCTTCTTCATCGTACCGTAACCGACTACCACCACATCCTGCAGGGTGTTGGCGTCTTCTCTCAGAATCACATTGACGCTGGTCTTGCCAGCGATGTTAACATCCTGGGAAACCATACCAATGTAGGAGATGGTGAGCACTTTGCCACCCTGCGTCTTGATGGTGAAGTTACCGTCGAAGTCTGTAATCACAGCATTCTTGGTGCCTTTCTCCAATACTGTAGCGCCGATGACCGGCTCGCCCGTTTCATCGACGACATTTCCATTGACAGTCTGAGCTGAGATGGTGCCTACGATGAAGCAGAACATCAGCGTGAGAGCCATGCGGAAAGTTTTTAATTTACTTTGCATACGTTAGTTTTTATTAGTTATAAATTGAATATGTTGCAAAAGTAGTCATTTTTTTCGGAATATCCGAATAAATAGTGTTAAAAACTACACGTAAACGTTTTCAAAAGTGTACTTTCTAATATATAATAAATAAGGTGTATCCCGCTGGGAGATACACCTTATCAAATATAGCATCTTTTGGATGATGCGCCTTCTTACGCCCGATTAGTTGGCGGGCTGGTCGGTTACCACATTCTCAGGATTGTTCGTGTTGGTGGTCTCCACGGGATTGTCCTCCGCAGAGCAGGCCATGAATACCTGAGTGGCAAGGGCCATGCAGAATAAAATCAGTAATTTCTTCATGTCGTTTACTTATTTAATAATAACCTTTTTATTGTTCTTGATATACAGACCCTTGGTCGGAGCTGCTACACGCTGACCGTTGAGGTTGTAGATCTCCTCGGTCTCGTTGCTGTCGGTAGTGGGCAGTTCCAGACCTGTGGCATTGTCGTCGTTGTCGACGAGTGAGTACATGCGTACACCTCTGGCCACCGTCTGCGGGATAGCGAGCCAAGCGCGACGACCTTCAATCTCGAAGGCTTCACCATTCTCAGCACCCCAGTACCAGCCGAAGGTGTGGGCATACTTGGTGTTAGATGGACCCCAGGCGAGCTTGTAGAAGAGGCACGGCATCTTGATGAGCGAGTAGGTGAGGGTTGGAGCATCGCTACCCTCCAGCAGGTTCTGGCCTACGTAACCGATCTTGGTCTCAGAGGCCTTCAACTCATACTTCTTACCACGATTCTTCTCACCCTTCAGCATCACGGCTGTTCCTACGGGAATCACGTCGTTCAGCTGTACATAGGTCAGCTTGTCTTCTGTGCCGTTGGTGATGACATAGGCCTTCAGACCTTCTGGCAGGTCGTAGCAGTTCTCTGAATCATAGAAGGTAGCATAGCCTGCGTCAGAGAGTGTGACGAACACGGGAGCCAGTGCAGCCTCGCTCAGACCACCCATCTCGTTGGCAGCGCACACACTGTAGGTGGCGTTGACATCATCGATGGCGAATTCTGTTGTGTTGGCGATGCCGAAGATCTGGCCGTTCTTGAATACCACGAAGGTCTTAATGTCCTTATCAGCACTCCATACGAGCTTCGAACCTACGAACTTCACATTCTTCGGAGCAGCCACCTGAGCGGTCAGTGCGGCGGGATCCCAAGGCTTCTCGATGTTGTTCTTGAACATCATGTCGTAGGTGTAGTTAGCTGCCTGCTCGTCTGTCAGGATGGTTTCGAAGGTACCGCCGAATGAGGTAATCTGGTTGCCTCTCGGGGTGATGTTCACACCGTCTTCGTTCATGGTGCCCCACTCACCGAACAGCTTCGGATCGGTATTGTTCATACCCTTCTGTGTCCAGCGCGAGCTGACGAGGGTGTTCTCAGCATTCTTGTCGAGCGTGGTGTTGAGCCAGATACAGATCGGCTCCTTCTGCCAGGTACGACCGAAGTTCCAGTCGCCCTTACCGTCAGCGAGGTCAACCACCTTACAGTTGTCGAACACGTAACCGAACTTGGTCGTCGTGGTCGGTGCTGTCACCGTACGTCCGCCCTTGCCGGTCAGTGCACGCGGCTCGAGTGAAATGGTGGTATTCTGGAAGCGGATGTCACCACCGCCGCAGATGAAGTCTACGGTACCGTGGATATCACAGTCCTCCCAGTAAGCCTGCTGGTTGTTGTTCGAGGGATAATAGGTATCCTGGAACGAGAGCATGCGCACACGCTTACCGATGGTGCGGTTACCGCTGTCCTGCAGCACGGCAGCACGTCCGGCAGAGCCTGCATTGTAGTAGTCGAGGGCATTCTGCAACGTCAGATCCTGCAAGTAGAGGTTCGAACCGCTGTTCTGGAACATGTCGGCTTTACCCAGACCCTCGATGCTCTTGTCGGGTGCAGTCAGGATGATGGTCTTGTCCATCGACTGTCCGATAATCGAGATGTTATGTCCGCTGATCAGGGTCTTCACGGTCTCATTCAGGTCGTAGACGCCGTTGGGCAGGTAGATGAATGAGCGCTCAGCATCCTTCGAGGCGTTGATGCCGTTGACGATGTCGAGTACGTCGAGCAGACTCTCTGCATTGCCGGGCTTCACGAAGTACCAGTGGCCCTGGCTCTCGTAGTTGGTCTCTGAGGTGTTCACGATCTTCACACCGTGCAGATACATCTCACCGCTGGTATTCAGTTTCAGAGTCAGTGTGCCGGGTTCGCCCTCGTAGTTGAAGGCAACGATCTCACCATCCACCTCTTCGCTGTTCACACCTGGCAGGGTGCCGAGCTTCTTGCCTCTGGCGTCGAAGATCTCAATATCATCGGCAGCACCGTAGCGACAGAGGGTCACAGATACGGTGGCCTTCGGACCTACGAGCAGGTCGATCTTGTTGTTATCGTCTTTCTTGAATGCCCAACCGTGCTGTGCATCGTGCCAATAGTAGCTGCCCGAGGGGTTGAAGGCCTCGTGGTCATCGGCATCGAAGAGCTTGTCGGTCAGGTCGAAGATATACTTCTTATGGGTGCTGGCGGTCTCAATCTCCGTAGCCACAGCGTAGAGGTTGAGGTTGCTGGTCACCACGGTCTCGGCAGTGTATTTCTCACCACCGGCAGTCATCTTAAACCAGCCGCGTACCTTCGTGCCTTCCTCAGCGGTAGCTGTTGCGGCATCGATATCAAACTCACCGATAGCTTCGTCCTTCTCACGCTTGAACTCGCCGAGAACGGTCTTCTTGTCGGTGTCGATATAGGTCAATGTGAAGTCGGGCTTCTGTACCAGTGTCAGCACGTAGTCAACAGTGGTTTCTCCCTGTGTCATCGGGATGGTCACCACGCACTTGGTCTCGTCGCCTACATAGCCGATGACACCGATCTCACCCTTCTTGGCAGTGGCCTCGATGGGGTTGGTCTCGCCGACCATCTTGTCTTTCTTAGAGAGTTCCATCTCTGCCTCGTAGGCATCGCCGAACACCTTCTCAACACTGTACTCAGTGCCGTTGACGGTGATGGTTGCCAATACGGGCACTTCCTTCTCCTGTCCGCTGAGCGTTCCTTCGATCACGATTTCTCCGAAACCAATCTGCTTGCCGCTCTGCAGGTGATAGAGGTTGACCACCAGTCCACAGGTACCCTCGGCAGGTGTCGCACCGGTGATGTCGTATGAAAGCTCCGAGTAGTTGGGGCTGTCGTTGTTACGCTTGGGTTTCACGCCTACGGCCAGTGATACGGTGCTGCCGTCAGGGTTCAGCCAAGAGAAGTCGAGCAGACCGTTGTCCGTACCGAAACGGGTGGTCTTCAGTGACACCTTTTTCGGGGTGAAGGCCAGTCCGAAGTTGGGCTGGATGAGGAACTTGATGGCGTTGGTCTCATCGGCAGCTGTGCCGCTCTCGCCTTCGTTCTGCTGGGTATAGGGCTCGAAACGTGTCTGGTTCGAGTTGGCATCCTTGATCCAGAGGTTGCTGCCATAGGTCACCTTACTGGTCACGAAGTAGTCGGCAGCATCGCCGAACTCTGCCTGCTGTCCATCGGTACCGGCATTGAAGACGAAGGTGGCTGTGGCAGGCTCGTTGTCGAGGTTAGCCAGCTCCTTCGGAGCCTTCTGCAGCACGGAGAGCGACAGATAGTAGTTGTTGTTGTCGGCTGAGGTCACAGCCACAAAGCCCTGCTCAGCATCTTCGGCACTCGCCTCATATTTGGTTATGTCGCTATGGACGGTCTTCTCCTGACCGATGGTGTACTTCGAATAGCCGGGATAACCAGTGACGGTAACGACATCACCTGCGTTTGCTACAGGAATCTTGAAGACAGCGCCCGTAGCTACCTGAATGTTATTGCCGTTGTTGCGGAAGTTGGCACCATTGGCCTCGATGATCATCGTCAGACCGTTCTTCTCGATGTCTTCTACCTCACCGCTCTCTGTCTTGCCTGAGAATGCCATTGTGGCTGCCATGATGTCGGCATTGTCGTAACTCCAGGTTCCTTTGACGTCGGCAGTGACGGGCTTGCTGTGATTGGCGATGCCCACGCTGTGGATATAGTCACGACCGCCGAAGGTCAGTGTCAGTCTGGTGGGGACGCCTTCATATTCGAAGGTGTTGATGCCACCGTCTGAGTCGTTCTTGCCGCTGATAGAGCCGACGTTGTTACCTTGCATATCGGTAATCACGATGGGCTCACCGCTGGAATACGCGCAGCCACCGATGGTGATGGTGGCATCGCCGGCTACCCAGAGGTTGATAGTCTGGCCGGGGCCGAAGGTCCATCCGTGGGTATTGTAATAGTAACCGCCGTCTTCGATCTCGATGCACTCGTGGTCTTCAGGATCGAAGGCGTCGGTGGTCAGGTCATAGGTGAAGACTGCGCTGCCGGTGATGATCTCCATGGGGGTCATCATGGGATAGAGGCTCATGTCGCCCTCTACCTTGTCGGTCACCTTGACCTTCTTGATGGCCTGAGGGGTGCTGATCCAGCCGCGGAATAACACACCGTCCAACAGGGTGATATCTCTCTCGCCAAAAGCGAACTCGCCGATGGCGGTCTGACCCTTCACTTTCTGTGTACCGATCACGGTTGTGTTGTCAGTATCGTAGTAGGTCAGCGTATACTCGGTGTTCACCTGGGCAATCTCATCCTCCGTCATAGCGCTCACGGCCACGTAGGGACAGTAGTCCATGCCGGTAATGGTCAGTGTGGTAGCCTCGCCGGTGTAGTAGAGCACGTCCACATTGTTGCGGTCGTTCTTCCAGCAACCGGGGTTCGACGGGGTCTTCGAGGTCACTTCCTCGCCCTTGTCATTGGTCACCATGATGGTCTTACCGCTGTAGGTACACTGTCCCACAGTAATCTTCACGTTGGTAGCGTTGGGCACCACCACTTTCAGTGACTGACTGCCGTGTTCGCTGTGGAACTTACCGCTGACGGTAGCTACAGCATTGGCGTCATCCTTGGCGACGCGACTCGTTTTTCCGTCGGTCACAGCCACTCCAAACTCAAAGACTGTGCCTTGGCTCTGCTCATCGGCGGTCAGCAGTGTACCGTCCTGATTGTTGACGATCACGCTGAAATCCTTAAAGTCAGCAGCCGCAGCCGTCTGTGCCATTCCCAGCACCGCCAGGAACATCACAAGCATTTGCTTCATCTGTTTTGTTAGCATAACATGTTTTTGTTTAGTGTTAATATATGATTTTGTTAGTTTCTAGACTGCAAAGATACACATTATTATTAATAAAGAAAAGTATTTGCAGATTATTTTTTCGTAAACGTTTACGTAGAAGGATATAAAAATAGGGACGTTGAATGAAGCGTCCCTATTTGTATCTTAGCCTTGGATAAATCTTTTTCCATTACGTATGACCAGCCCCTTGTAGCTGGCATCAACACGTTGGCCGGAGAGATTATAGGTGGCGTTGTTGAGGGTTTGGGCCTTCACGGTTTGGATGGCGGTGGGTGTCTTGTAGGCAGGATAATATTCCTCTACAGCACTTTCTGCATCGGCATTGCCCTGTTTCATAATGTCCTCCACGAGAGAGTTGATATAAACCTCCAGATTGGTGTACCAACCCTTCGTATCAACCGTATAGCCATTCGGATCCAGGTCACCACCGTTAGCCTGTTCCCAAGCATCGGCAATACCGTCACCGTCGGTATCGAAGTCGGCCTCACGCTGACCGGTGGGGAAATTATCCTCAGTATAGCCATTGACATCCGACACGAGGTCGATTCTCCCAGCCTTCTTTGTGACGGAACCGGTATAAGTGGCCGTACCGTCCTTTGCCTCTTGGAAATAGCGGGCATCCACCTCATCAATAAAGAGTGAAGCGCCTGAATAGGTGAGTACTTTGTCGAAGGCTGTGGTGGCCGTGTGGGTGGTCACTTCGCCTGTTACTGTCGGACCATCCAACTTGATCTTAACACAGTCCACACCTTTGTTGTTCTTTACATATGTGACAGTGTCGCCATAATAGTGAAGAGAATCGATCGTGTATTTCTCTCCATCGATGGTTTGTATCCCACTGTCGTATGAAACGTCTTTCCAGTCTTTATTTTCTGTGGAATTCACCTGATTGCCGTTGATATAATAGCGGCTGGTCATATCCCAATATTCTTTATTATCTTTGGAACTAGTACTATTTGCAATAGAGACGGTTGTAACCCTGCTTGTAGATGCTGATGGTCCGGTCTTGTAGAAATTGTTGACGATGTTGATATAGCCTCCGCCAGGACCGCCGTAGCAGCCGTTACCGCAGTTGTAGATGACGCAGTTGCGGAAGTCTACATTCTCAGCCTGCACGGTATTTCCCCATTTGTATTCATCGTACAGCAGGTTGTTTTTATAGCCGCTCCAATTGTAGCGGGCACCGTTGAAACGTGGTGCACGGTTGTTTACGTGGCAGATCATATTATGGTGGAAGGAGGCGAGTTTACCACCCCAGATGCCGCCATAGCCGTGTGCGCCCTTGCCGTGACCTGCGTTGTTGAGGCTCTCACCGAGGGTACACCACTGCATGGTGAAATTATTGTTGTCGTAGAATGAGGCCACCTCGTCGATACTCCACGAGAAGGAACAGTGGTCGAGGATCATAGCCGTCTTCTGTCGTTGCCAGAGGGCATCAGCACTATCGTTGACATCTTTTTCCTGTCCGCGTCGGATGCGGATGAAACGGATGATGTTGTTGGCACCCGGACGTACTGTACGGTAACGAAGGGTAATACCAGGGTAGGGGGCTGTCTGTCCGGCGATGGTGATGTTGTCTTTGATGGTGAGGTCTTTCTTCAAGGCGATGACACCAGCTACATCGAACACCACGATGCGATTTGCTTTGCTGACAGCATCGCGTAGCGAGCCTGTACCAGAGTCGTTTAGGTTGGTTACGCGATAGACATCTCCACCGCGTCCACCGGTGGTATAACGTCCGTGTCCCTCAGCGCCGGGGAAGGCGGGAACCTGTGTCTGTGCCGTCATCATAAGGCTGATGAAAGACATCACAACTAATGATAAAAATCTGTTCATATATTTAAGAGGTAGTTTGTATTCTGGTTGCAAAGATACATCATTTTTGTTCCATCTGGTATATCTTTGTCGTAAAAACTCACTAAAACGTTTGCGTAATCGACTGAAAATGCGTAATTTTGCGCAGGAAACGATTATTAGACTATTATCAACATGAAAAGAACGGCTTTGATTCTGGCCTGTCTGATGACGGCAGGCGTCGCTTTGGCTAAAGGCCATTGGGTAGGCACATGGGGCACGGCCCCGCAGTTGGTGGAACGACATAACAATCCACCGTCACCAGGTTTGGAAAACAATTCGTTGCGTCAGATTGTACAGGTGTCGATAGGCGGCAAGAAGGTGCGGTTGAAGCTGACCAATGAGTTCAGTCAGGAGGCTACCGAGATCAAGGCTGTGGAGCTGGCCTTGGCCAAGACAGCCGGTAGCAGTTCTGAGATTGACGAAAGCTCGACCGTGCGTCTGACCTTTGACGGCAAGGCTGGGGTGACCATCCCCGCAGGCGGAAAGGTGGTGTCGGATGCTGTCAGTTTTAAGATGGGCGACCGTGCTAACGTGGCCATCACCATTCATTATGGCGCTGCTTCGTCGACAAGCGTGAGCGGACATCCTGGGTCGAGAACGACCTCGTATCTGAAGACCGGTAACACCACCGACTTCAGTGATGCTGTGAAGACCGACCACTGGTATAACATCCTGGCACTGGAGGTGGATGCCCCCAAAAAGGCGGGCGCTGTGGCTATCCTGGGTAACTCGATTACCGATGGACGTGGCTCGACGACGAACCAGCAGAATCGTTGGGCGGATGTGCTGTCACGTCGTTTATTGGCAAATAAGGCGACGAAGCAGGTGGGTGTGCTCAACATGGGTATTGGTGGCAACTGCGTGTTGCGTGGTGGCTTAGGACCTACGGGCTCCAGTCGTTATCCGCGTGATTTATTCGGACAGGAAGGTGTGAAGTGGATCATTCTCTTTGAGGCTGTAAATGACTTAGGTGGTGCACGCGATGGCCTGCAGACGGCCGAGCGCATCATCGACGTGTTTAAGACGATTATCCGTGAGGCGCACCAGAAAGGCATCCGTGTGTTTGGCGCTACCATCACCCCGTTTAAGGGCAACCGTTATTACACAGAAGACCATGAGAAGGGGCGCAGCACGCTGAACAACTGGATACGTACCTCGAAGATGCTCGACGGCGTGATCGATTTCGACCAGGCTGTACGTAATCCTGATGATCCCGAAGCCATGCAGTCGCAGTTCCTGTTCGAGAACGACTGGCTGCACCTGAATGCCCAAGGCTATGAGACGATGGGCGGCTGTATCGATCTCGATTTATTTACGAAAACAGGTCCCTTGGCTTCCGACGAAGACTAAATCCTATTGCATCCGTTGCAGACCTTCCCAGCGGACATTCCAGGTACCATCCTTTGGGAAGCCGGGGTTGAGAGGTTCTTTGCAACCATCCCAACCAGCACACATCATGGCGATGGCGGTGAGTAAAGCACCGTTGCCAGGGAGGTAGATGCGCAGACGGTCAGCAGTCTGGAAGTTATGGCCGTTTTTGAGATAGGTATTCTTTTGCGTATCGATGAGCAAAGCCTTCAGGGCAGTCTCGGGGTCGCCAAGACGAGCGGCACACATGGCAATCATACCATAGTCCCAACCCCAGGTAGTGGCCCAGTTCCAGTGTTTCATCACCCAGTCAAGCGTCTGCTTCATCTTCTCCCCATTATATAATAAGGTGTTAAGATATTGCTTTTCCTTTTTGAGATAAACTTCGTCTTTGAGTGGATGAGGAACCTTTTGAGGGATAGGCAACATGCCGCAGACACCAAGGACAGCGGGGTGGTCGTTGCAAGCCTTTTCATAGAAAGACTCGAGTTTCCCGACAGAAGGAGATTGGGATGAAGCAGAGTCGATGGCCACCGTGTCGAAAGGGTCAAAGCTTTTTAGACCAATAGTGAGACCCGTGGGGATACCTGCGGTGTAGACACTGTCATATTCGGGGAGCGGGGAGAATCGGGCAATGATGTTGTCCCATCCCTTGTCGCGGGGTTTCCTTTGACGCTCACGCCATCGTTGAGCGACTAAAAGACCGTATTGCCAATATGCTAACTCGAAAGGCTGGTTGTAGGAAATATCCTTGGTCATACATTCCTGCATGGCTGTCGCTCCCCTAAGCGTATAAGCTCCTCCTTCATACCCACCACAAAAGAATGGTAATCTTGGAGGATTGTATTTCCCTCTGTCGTAGCTCACAAAGTCGGCCATGAACTCGGCTGTGGCTTCCACCTGTTCAGCGTATTTCTGCAAGGTCTCTTCTGAGGGATTAGCGCGGTACATCTCTTCCGCCAGATAGATGTAGTGGGGCTGTTGCCAGATAAGGAAAGAACCGGTGTTTGAGGGGGCCTCACCAGCCCAAGGGTCGGTCATCTTCATCCAACGTACACCCTTAAAACCTTGACGTTCCGCAATCTTGCGGGCCACGGGATAGGCGGTCTTGTTATACCATTCGAGCATCTGACGGATATTTTCCGGACGATTCCAGAGAGCGAAGTCGACAGCATGCCACCAGGTCATCTCCAGGTGAGGACGACCGAACCAGGAGTTATAGGTGAGACCGGTCTCCTGAGGGGGCATGTTGTTGGCGCAGTTGATCTGGGTGAGATACTGCGAGAGCACGACGCGACGCTCCAGTTCCTGGGCGCGGGAGTCGGTGCACTGCGAGAAATCGACGATGGCACCTGATTGCCACCAGTCGTGCCAGAATTTCTGCGTGGCCTTGTGATAGCTGGCGTAGTCGAAGGGGGAAATCGGAGTATTCTGAATACTCGGATTACTCTGAGTATATTCTGCTGAGAAGGTGAGCACATCGTCGGTGGTGGTGAGCTCGAAATGATGGCGGTCGCACTCTTGTAAGGTTGCATTCCCCGTCCAAGTGAGTGTGACGTAGTATTTCGTGGCGTCAAGGGTTCGCTCAATGATGGCCGAGTGGTCGTTCTGGGCGATAATCTTTGACTGGTGCTTCTCAGGCTTTGTCCAGTCGTTGGCATCGTCAGCATGTTTGCCAGTGGGGTAGGAGAAGCGCAGGGAGATGGCAGCGCGCTGGTCTTTCAGCAGGTTACTCTTCACTCTGGCATAAAGGGCGTCTTTCTGAGGATGAACGCCTGTCGTCACTTCTACCGTCTCGCCATCGGCCCTGAACGACGATTCTATTTCACCATCCCAGAGCAGGAGCGACTGCTTGGACTGTTTCAGGGCCGTCAGAGGCAGCGCCTCGCCCTTGGTATCCTTCAGACTGAGACCAATGGTACCGAGGTTCAGACGATGGGGATTCACACGGAAATACTCTGTGGCTTGTTTGTGACGACCGTCCTCCGCTTTCTTAAATTCCACAGCATACACCTCAGGATGACCATGACCGAAATCATAGGTCTTCTCCGACTCAGAAGGCTGTAGGTGATTGGTGTTTTCGAACGAGTGCCAGCCCCAGTCGGACATGGCGTTCAGGGGCACACCTGCCCCGTATTCAAAAGGGTAGCTCTGCAGACCAGTGATATCGACGGTGGTAGCAAAGTGACCATTGCCCACACTGAGCGAAGCCAGAGGGTCGGCCTCAGTAATCAGGGGGTTATGACGCGTCACGACGGCTTGCCTGTCGATGGCAGCCGTCGTGTTATCTGTTGTGTAGCCTAGTTTCTCCATTTCGAGCGAGGCCCATATAAACGGCCCTATGCCCTTGGCGTCATTATCGCGGATGGGTTCCGAGAGGTAGTACTGATAGCCTCCGTCTCGTTTCCTGCTCTCCTTCACGCTGCCCTTGGGATTGATCTTCTTCAGGGCAGCAATGACCTCTGGCGTGGCAGCCGGCCCAAGACCTGCTACCGAACAGCAGTTGGTGAGTGAGATGGTCTTGTCGCCATTCACACGGATCATATTATTGATGATACCCTTGTAGGCCTTGATACCTGCATCGCGGTATTTGGTGCCGAGATAACCCTTGTTATAGGCTTTCAACAGCACGTAGGCAAACATCGAGGTGGCGGTTGACTCCAGATAATTGCCCTCGCGTCCGGGGGCGTCCATCACCTGATACCAGGTGCCGGTCTTCTTGTCCTGCCATTTGATGATGGCATCGAGATCCTTCTGTAACAGTTCTATCACCTCACCACGACGGGAATAGTCCTCTGGCAGCGCGTCGAGCACTTCGATCAGGGCCATCGAGTACCAGCCCTGAGCACGCCCCCAGCAGTGCTGCGACAGACCAGTTTCTTTGTCGGCCCAGAAAGTGTTGCGGGTCTCGTCATAGGCATGACGGTTCAGACCGGTCTTTGGGTCGAGGGTGCGCTCGTAAGTGATCTTTAGCTGATTCACAGCATCGTCGTAGACTTTTACGGCCTCCTTGGGCTTCAGTTGGGTGGAGGCGGTCAGACAACGAAAGGGCAGACCCATGAAGATGCCGTCGAGCCATACCTGATAGGCATAGATGGCCTTGTGCCAGAACACCTTGTCGACCTTGGTGCGGGGCTGGTCCTTCAGCTGCTTCATCATGGTCTGTATGGCGATGAGGTTCTTCTGCTCGGGATAGAGGTTGTACATACGGGTCACAAAGTGGCCGGTACGGATATTGTCGAGGTTGTAATCGAGGATGTTATAGCCGCGGATATCGCCCTTGGCATTGATCATCGTGTCGGTATATTCCTGACAGTACTGGCGGATAGCCTCGCCACCATATTTGAGGTAGGTGTCCAACATACCTTCGAGTTCAATACCCATCACATAGCTCCATTTGGGCTGGGTGGAGAAGTCGAGCAGATAGCTCTTCGGCACACGCTTCATCTCACTGTAGGTCATCCACTCGCTATAGTGCTTGTAGGGCATCTCGGTCAGGGCGAGAGAGCCATTGATAAAGAGGTTGTCGAATTGTACGTTGCGCGTCTTGCCGGAAGAGAAATTTCCCGACTGCACACCATTAAACTTACAGTTCTTTACCAGGATGTCATACACATAGGTGTCCTCCTCAAGACCGATGATCTGGACACCGTATTTCGATTTCTCGCTGGTGACATTCTCCATATATACCTTGCGTACTGTGGGGTAGTAACCACGACAGCATACTTCATTGTGCTCGTAATCGAGATTGATCTTCAGTATCGACTCCTTGCAGACGCCCACCTTCACATCTTTCATGTTGATGTTTTCGATGATGCCACCGCGACAGGAGTTGGTCTTGATGCGCAACACACGCTCCAGCTCGGGGGAGTCCATCACACAGTCGTGGGCGAAGACATTCTTACAACCTCCGCTGATCTCACTTCCGATGACCACACCACCATGGCCATTCTTCATCTCACAGTTGCGGATGATGATGTTCTGTGAGGGCATGTTACGCTCACGACCATCGCGGTTTCTTCCGCTCTTGATGGCGATACAGTCATCGCCGGTATTGAAGAAACAGTCTTCTATCAGCACACGGTCACAGCACTCGGGGTCACAACCGTCACCATTAGGACCATCATTGATCATCTTCACCCTGCGCACCGTGATATCGGTGGAGTGGAGGGGATGGATCACCCAGAAGGGTGAACGCAGAAGAGTTATATCTTCTAGGAGAATGCCCTCACACTTGTTGAAGTTGACGAGCTGCGGACGCATGCCGTCCTGAGGACCAAACACGCGCTCGGGCGTGCGTTCTCCTTTTTCATTATACATGGGAATACCGTCCTCACCATTCTTCAGCATTCGGGCACGACCGCCTTTGTTCTGGGCGGGACCCTCTCCCTTGTAGCCAAAACGGGCATTGCCAACCCAGGGCCACCAGGTGTCTCTGCTGCCACCACCATCGATGGTACCCTTGCCGGTGATGGCGATGTCCTTGGCCTTGAAGGCATAGACACAGGGTGAGATATTGAAGCACTCCAGACCTTCCCACGAGGTCTCCACGATGGGATAGAGCTCGGGCTCGAAGGCGAACTCCAGCACGGCTCCTTCCTGTACTTCGAGGTTGACGCCGCTCTTCAACTGGATGGCGCCTGTCAGGAACTTACTACCTGCAGGTACAACCACCTTACCACCACCTTTCTTGGCACAGAGGTCGATGGCTTTCTGAATGGCCTTCTGGTTCTTGGCAGCGGGAGCATCGGTCTTCGCGCCATACTTGGTAATCAGATAGGTCTGGTTGGCAAACTGAGGCACACGGATACTCTGTTCAATCTGCTTGTACAGGGCATCATCCCATTGTTGGGCATGGGCCATGGCCGGTGCCAGCAGACAGAGCATCAAAACTTGAAATAGTTTCTTCATCATTTATTTTTAGTAATTTAGTCCGTAGTTTCACGATTCGTTTGCAAAGATACGAATAATACGTGAAACAACGAACTAAATGATGGAAAAACTTAACGTAAACGTTATAGTTCGAGGGCCTCGAACAGGGTGTCGAGGGCTTTCTCGGCATCGCCATGGGCCTCGTCCAGCAGACTCACGAACTTCGAGCCGATGATGGCACCAGCGGCATTGTCCTGCGCAGCCTTTAACGTCTGTGCATTCGAGATACCGAAGCCAATCATACGGGGATTACGCAGGTTCATGGCGTTGATCTTACGGAAATAGGCCTGTTTCTGGTCGTCGAAGCTCTTCTGCGTACCGGTGATCGAGGCCGACGAGACCATGTAGATAAAGCCATCGGTGTGGTCGTCGATGAATCGGATACGTTCCTCGCTGGTCTCTGGGGTGATGAGCATGATGATACGCAGGTCGTACTGGTCGGCGATGGGCTTGACGAGGTTCAGATAGTCGTCGAAGGGCAGGTCGGGGATGATGGCACCACTGACACCTGCCTTGACACAACTCTGACAGAACTGCTCAATGCCATAGTGCAGGATGGGGTTCAGATAACCCATCAGCACGAGGGGAATCTCCACCTGATCCTTGATGGCCTCCAACTGCGCGAAGAGTTTGCTAAGGGTCATGCCGTTCTTCAGGGCCTGGGTGGCGGCTGTCTGGATGACGGGTCCGTCGGCCAAGGGATCGCTGAAGGGGATGCCTACTTCCACCATGGCAATGCCTTTGCGCTGCATGGCGAGGATCACATCGGCAGTACCCTCTAACGTGGGACTACCGGCACAGAAATAGAGCGAAAGGAGTTTTTTCTCCTTGCTATTGTCGAAAAGCTGATTAATCTTGTTCATAATACTTGTATAAATTGTTTGAGTTTGTTGATATCCTTGAGTCCGGGTGAGAGCTCAAAGCGGGAGTTCAGGTCGATGCCGATGCACTGGGGATGCGTGAAGGCCTGAATACGCTGGGCATCGTCAGGACCAATGCCTCCACTCAATAGGAAGGGCGTCTGTCCATGATAGTCTTTGAGCACGTTCCAGTTGAACTGTACGCCATTACCTCCCACAGAAGATCCTTTCGTATCGAAGAGGAAATAGTCCACAAGACCTTCGTAATCCTTTGTTTGCGTCAGATCGTCTGCTGTGGCAATACTGAAGGCCTTGATGATGGAGCATGAGGCCTTGATGGCGCGGATGTAGTCAGGCGACTCAGAGCCGTGAAGCTGGATGAGGTCGAGGGCATAGGCATCCGCCTTCTTTTTGACAGTATCCACGGCTTCATCGACAAAGACACCCACGCGCTTGGCATGCTGAGGTAGGTAGTCTGGGCGCTCACTGACATAACGACTCGACTTGGGCCAGAAGATCAGTCCCAGCCAGTCGACGCCTAAAGCCTCCATTTCGTGGATATTGTCTGCTTCTCGCATGCCGCAGACCTTGATCACTAATTCTTCACGTTTCATCCTCGATGATTATAATTGTTGAATAAATGCCGCCAACGCCTTTCCCGGGTCTGCACTCTTCATGAAATGCTCACCCATCAGGAATCCCCGGAAACCGGCTGAGCGCAGCTGTTTCACCGTCAGAGGGTCGGAAAGACCGCTTTCACTGACTTTTACAGCTTCCTTGGGCAAATACGCCGCCAGACGGAAAGAGGTCTCTACATCGGTCACAAACGAGCCCAGATGACGATTGTTGATGCCACAGAGGTCGGGTTCCTGCTCGGCATATTCGAGCTCTTCCTCCGAATGCATCTCCAACAGTACCTCCATACCCAGCTCATGGGCTGTCTGCTGCAGAGCGCGACAGTCTTCTTTCGTCAGACAGGCAGCAATGAGCAATACAGCAGAGGCACCACAGAGACGGGCCTGGAACAACTGATACTCGTCGATGACGAAGTTCTTGTAGAGAATGGGAATCTTCACGCCCTGATGACGTGCAATGCGGATAAACTCATCCTCGCCCCCGAAATAGTGCTTGTCGGTCAGGATGGAGAGGGCGGCAGCACCGTGCTGCTGATAGCTCAAAGGAATCTCCTCGGCCTTACCTTCCTCCTTAATCCAGCCTTTCGAGGGCGACTTACGCTTGAACTCGGCAATGATGCCACTGCCTGACTCGCTGAGGGCCTTCGACATCGAGGGCGCACTGAAGTCCAGGATGGCCTCCACCTGACGATAGAGCATCGGGGGAGCCACTTCCTGTTTCCATTGCGCTACCTCCACTTGCTTATGCGCCACAATCTCTTGTAGGATATCTGCCATAATTACGAATTTAATTCCACAAATTTCTTAAAGGTCTTCAGGGCAGCGCCTGAGTCAATGCTCTCGCGGGCAATGGCAATACACTCCTCAATGCTCTTCTGACCTTTCTCCAGCACCTGAATGCCAAAGCCGGCATTGGCCAGTACGATGTTCTTCTGAGCAGGCAGGGCACGGTTCTCCAGTACGGAATCGAAAATCTCTGCAGCCTCTTCCTCAGTGGCACCTCCCACCAGCTCTTCTGGCTTGGCAATGGCGAAACCTAAGTCCTGAGGTTTGAAGATACGCTCGTAGTTGTTCGTGGTGACCTTGAAGTCGCCGGTCAACGAGATCTCGTCATAGCCGTCGATGGAGTTCACAATACCGTAGTCGATACCTATCTTCTGATACACTTGATTGTATAGACGCATCTGGTCGAGGTTGGCTACACCCAGCAGCTGACACTTGGGCTGTGAGGGATTGACCAGGGGACCCAGCAGGTTGAAGATGGTGGGGAACTGCAGGGCCTTACGGATAGGACCTACAAACTTCATGGCCTTGGCAAACAACTGGGCATGGAGATACACGATACCGGCCTCGTTGAGGCTGCGGTTCAGTTTGTCGATGTCGTCGGTAAACTTGATGCCATGATGCTGGATGACGTTCGAGGCACCACTCACTGAGGTAGCGGCATAGTTACCATGCTTGGCCACCTTATAGCCGGCACCTGCAATCACAAAACAGGCGGTGGTAGAGATGTTAAAGGTGTTCTTACGATCGCCTCCTGTACCTACCACGTCGATATAACGGTCTGCCTGCAGAACAGCAGGGACACCGGTCTCCAGGATGCCATCGCGGAAACCCAACAGTTCGTCGACTGTCACGCCACGCATCTGCAGGGCGGTCAGCAACGCTGTAATCTGTTCTGTGGGATACTCACTCTGTGTGATACCAATCAGAATGTTCTTCATTTCTTCACGAGTCAGTTCCTCGTGGTTCAGCATCCTATTTAGGATGTCTTTCATTGTCTGTGCCATATTTGTGTTGTTTAAAGAAATAACCAGTTTTGTATCATTTTCTTGCCATCAGGGGTGAGCACACTCTCTGGATGGAATTGAATACCTCTCACGTTCAAGGTCTTATGACGAAGGGCCATGACCTGTCCTTCAGGACTCTCTGCCAGGACTTCCAGACAGTCGGGGAAGGCTTCTTTCGACACCACCCATGAGTGATAGCGTCCGATGGTGATCTCTCGCTCCAGACCGCTGAAAAGAGGGTCGTCAGCGATGATACGACAGGGCGTGGCAACGCCGTGGAAGACGTCGGAGAGGTTCTCTAACTGTCCACCAAACACTTCACCAATGGCTTGATGACCTAAGCAGACGCCCAGGATGGGTTTCTTTCCGGCATAGGCCTTGATGACATCCAACAGCAACCCTGCCTCTGAGGGAATACCAGGACCCGGCGAGAGCACGATCTTATTGTACTGCTCCAGATCCTCCAACTGAAACTGGTCGTTACGCAATACCGTAACTTCTGCGCCCAGTTCCTTGATCAAATGACTCAGATTATATGTAAACGAGTCGTAATTATCTATAATGACTACTTTCATAACGTTGTGATTTAGAGGGTTTCTGCTTGCATAATGGCTCTTCTGAGTGCACCCAGCTTGTTGTTCACTTCCTGCAACTCATATTCCACATCGCTCTTGGCGACAATACCACCACCGGCCTGGAACCACAGTTCACCGTTTCTCGAAACAAACGTACGGATGGTGATGGCCTGGTTCAGACTGCCGTCAAGACCAATCATACCGATACATCCGCCATAGGCACCACGGTTATGGGGCTCGTACTCAGAAATCAACTGCATGGCCCTCACCTTAGGCGCACCACTGAGGGTACCTGCGGGGAAGGTGTCGATAAAGGCCTTGATGGGATCTGCCCCCTCATCGAGTTCACCAGAGACACGTGAAACGAGATGAATCACATGACTGTAGTATTGCAGGTCCTTATAAAAGTCTACTTTCACGCCGTGACAATTACGACTCAGGTCATTACGGGCAAGGTCTACCAGCATCACATGCTCGGCATTCTCCTTGGGGTCATTACGCAGGTATTCGGCTCCCTGTTTGTCTGCCTCGATGTCGCCAGTACGTTTAGTAGTACCTGCAATGGGGTCGATATAGGCCTTCCTGCCCTGAATCCTACAATGGGTCTCTGGTGAGGAACCGAAGATCCTGAATCCACCAAAGTCGAAGTAGAAGAGGTAAGGGCTGGGGTTGATGCTTCTCAGGGCACGATAGAGCTTGAAATCGTCACCTTCATACTTCTGGATGAACCGTCTGCTGAGTACAATCTGGAATACATCACCACGCAGACAATGTTGAATTCCTTTATGTATATTTTCGCGATGTTCATCGTCGGTCAACGTGCTCGATACCTCGCCTACAGGATGGAAGTCATAGGCCTTCACATTAGCCTTGTTCATGGCCTTGAGAATTTCGGAAATCTCTGAGTTCTCTGAGTTTTCCGAGTGCTCCGAAAGACTTACCACCTTCAATGTGTTGTTATGATGGTCGAACACGATCACCTCCTTATACAACACATACAACACGTCTGGTGCATCGTTCTTTTCCTGTGTCTCATCCTTCACAGGGATATTCTCAAAGTATCTGACGGCATTAAAAGAGGTGTAGCCAAACAGTCCACAATACTCTGAATCCCTGCCTGTTACTTCGATACATTTAAGTAACGCATTAATAGCCTTGTCTGACTGGAAGTCTGGACGGATTATCTCCTCCAGAATACTCCCGTCGGGGTAGGTGATGGTGGCTTTTCCATGACCAATGGCCACACTGGCAATGGGATGCAGACCGATAAACGATCGCGCATTACTCTTATCGTGATAGTCGGAACTCTCCATCAGCGCACTCTGCGGATAGAGGTCTCTCAGTCGCATATAGACCCCCACTGGCGTATACAAATCCGCCAATATCGTCTTACTGGTCGTTATATATTCAAATGTCTTCATTTTTCACTATTCACTATTCACTGTTCACTATTCACTAAAAATCTCCGTATTCCTTGGCCATGGCTTTGTTCTTCAGATATGTCTCCACATCCTTGTCGCCTCTGCCACTGACGGTGAGTACCACCACGTCGTCTTTCTTAAAGCTTAGTTTCTTCAGGGCTGCAATGGCGTGGGCACTCTCAATGGCAGGAATGATGCCTTCCATTCTCGTCAGTTCATAGCCGCCATAAATGGCCTCATCGTCGTTGATGCTCAACACCTGCGTACGACCTTTCTTGGCCATGTTACAATGCATAGGACCTACACCGGGATAGTCCAGTCCGGCACTGATGGTGAAGGCTTCCTCAATCTGTCCGTCCTCATCCTGCATCACGAGCATCTTCGCACCATGCAGAATACCGACTGTACCTTTGTGGATGGTGGCAGCGGTATGATTGGTCTCCCAACCATGTCCTCCTGCTTCTGCCAGAACGATCTTCACACGCTCGTCATCCATATAGTGGTAAATGGTGCCTGCGGCATTTGAGCCTCCTCCGATACAGGCGATGAGGTAGTCGGGATAGTCACGACCTTCCTTCTCTGCCAACTGCCATTTAATCTCCTCCGAGATCACGCTCTGCATCCTGGCCACGAGGTCGGGGTAGGGGTGGGGACCCATCGTAGAGCCTACGATGTAGAAGGTGTCCTGGGGGTGACAGCACCAGTCTCTGATGGCCTCACTACAGGCATCGCTCAGTGTCATATTACCTGTTCTCACAGGATGTACCTGGGCGCCTAACATCTTCATACGTTCTACATTCGTGTGCTGACGCTCTACGTCGGTAGCACCCATAAACACCTCACATTGCATGTCCATCAGTGCACAGACAGTAGCTGTGGCTACACCATGCTGACCGGCACCTGTCTCTGCGATGATACGGGTCTTGCCCATCTGCTTGGCCAACAGAATCTGACCGATGGTGTTGTTGATCTTGTGGGCACCGGTGTGGTTCAGGTCCTCACGTTTCAGATAGAGTTTACAACCGTACTGCTTACTCATGCGCTGGGCGTAGTACAGGGGAGAGGGACGTCCCACATAGTCCTTCAACAGGGCGTGATACTCGTGTTTGAAGGCCTCCGACTCGATGATTGGCAGATAGGCTTCCTGCAGGTCGTGCACGCACTTGTAAAGAATCTCTGGCACATACGCACCACCAAACTCTCCGTAAAATCCCTTTTCGTCTACTTGATAACTTTTCATTTCCTATATATATTTTATTTGTGTTGTTTGACTTAACAAAAAAGACTCACCGCTGTCGCGATGAGCCTCATTTATCTTTGTTGAATAACAGATACGGCAATTAGTCCCGCGACGTTTTTGATCTCGAGCTCTGCCACCACCAAATGTTATTCTGACATTTCATAATTTAACTGTTTTTGTCTTGTTCGGGGACAAAGGTATGAAGTTTCTCCCAATCCTGCAAATTTTTGGCGTTTTTTTTTAGAAAAAACATACAAAAAGTGACTTTTTGTCGACAAAAACATCGAAAAAAGTCACTTTTTTGCTAAAAAACTTGCAAGTTAGATAAATAACTCGTATATTTGCCGCCGATAAGATTCTTATCAGCCATTTTGCTGATTCACCTTATCTTTTTTATAGAGAGGTTGGTAGCGTCCTGCACCAACCTCCATTTTTTATTGTATTTCCCAGCCAATGGCACTGGCACCGAGTACGGCTGCACTGGCACCATCCAGACCACTCACCAGGAACTGCGCCTTGTCCTTGAAGATCTTCAGCACGTGCGCATTGTAGGCCTCGCGGATGGGCTTCATAATCAACTCACCGGCTTTCACCATACCTCCGAAGAAGATAAAGGCCTCAGGTGAACTGAAAGCAGCGAAGTCAGCACAGGCCTCACCCAGCATCTTTCCTGTGAACTCGTAGATCTCCTTGGCCAACTCATCGCCCTTCTCTGCGGCGATAGACACGTCGAGACTGGTGATGTCCTCGGGGTTCATCTCACGCAACAGACTTGGACGTGTGGTCTTGGCCAACAGCTCGCGGGCTGTACGGGCAACGCCTGTGGCAGAGCAGTAGGCTTCCAGACAACCGGTTCTGCCACAACCGCAACTACGACCTTCCTCGCCTCTGACCATCGTTACATGACCTAACTCACCGGCAAAGCCGTCATGACCATAGAGCAACTGACCGTTCACCACGATACCTGAACCTACACCTGTGCCCAGCGTGATGACGATGAAGTTCTTCATGCCTCTGGCCACGCCATACACCATCTCACCGATGGCAGCGGCATTGGCATCGTTGGTCAGGGCCACAGGGATATTGTTCAGACGCTCGCTGAACAACTGTGCCAGGGGAATCACACCATTATGAGCCCAGGGCAGATTGGGGGCAAACTCAATCGTACCTTTATAATAATTACCATTGGGGGCACCAATACCCATGGCCTTGATCTTCTCAATGCCACCTACCTGGTCGATAATCACCTGCAACGCTTCTACACAGGCGTCGACATAGTCTTCCACCTTCTCATAGCCACCAGTCTTGATGGCGGTCGTTGCCTTGATGTCGCCACGGGAATCTACAATACCAAAGACAGAGTTCGTGCCTCCCAAGTCCAAGCCGATCACATACGGCTTCATTACATTCTGTTGTTCCATTGTATAATAGTTTTATGATGATTGATATCGGTTTGTTCTTTCAAGCTACAAAATTACGAAAAAAGTCACAATTAGCAACGATTTTTACGGAAATTAACCTTTTATCCGCCGCAAAGCACTTGCATTCGAAGAAAATCTGCAGGAAATGCTTGTCGTTTCAAATATTTTTTGTAACTTTGCATACGCAAAGTGTATTCAAGGCAAAGTATGAAAATAAAACGCTATGTTCCGTGGCTCATCCTCTTGTTGACATCCGTGGTTTGCATCGGCTGTCATGAGACAATGTCGCATGAGGTGAAGGCCAGCAAGGCTGATAGTACCTTGTTCGACGTGGGTGTGAGGATGCAGTACGACAGTATCATCATCCTGGCCAACATCTATGAGGAACAGGGCCTGATCTCTGAGCTCGACGCAAACCGTTGGCGAGGCGTGGCCTACTATCACCAGGGACATTACCGCATGGCAGAGATCTACTATAGGAAGGCCATCGAGTGCGAGGTGAAGACCGAAGAAGACCAGCTGAGCTATAATAAGTGTGCCCGCAGACTCTCAGAGCTCCTGCTCGTCAAGGGCGACTTTGAGGGTTCCCTGGTCGTGGCCATCCCTGCGGTGAAGAAGATGGAACAGTCGGGTATCGGCTCTGACATCGACTATGCCATCCTTCTGAATAACATTGGGTGTTGCCAGATCAACCTCGGACAAGACGAGGAGGCCAAGGAGAGCTTCCTCACAGCACGCGGTCATTATGCCAACCGTTGGCAGTCTGACTCTACGAGTCGTGGCTTCCAGGAGGCGGTGTTAGGCACGGTCTATACCAGCATGGCGTATATCAATACACGTCGTTATGCGGAGTCCATCTACTGGATCGATCGCACAGAGATGTTGCTCGACAAGT
Source organism: uncultured Prevotellaceae bacterium (assembly GCA_902785945.1). Taxonomy (GTDB): domain Bacteria; phylum Bacteroidota; class Bacteroidia; order Bacteroidales; family Bacteroidaceae; genus Prevotella. The sequence continues at coordinate 22,185 of CADAAR010000018.1, read as the reverse complement.
ACCGTCAGAAGCGCGATGCCCGTAAGGATTATTTCGACGAATACCAGGGACGTATCGAGATCATGCGTGCTGTGGCGAAGCTGGGACTGGGTAAGAAGGATCAGGCGGAGGAGGCTTATAAGGAGTTCCTCAAGACCGATTATGCCAAGACAGGTCCGGGAAAGATCAATGCCAACGACTATCTTGTCATGGCAGAGCGTTACCAGGAGGCGGCAAACAACTACATGTCGCTCGATGCCACGATGGCGCACTGGGGCATGGAGGCATCGCTCGATAACATCCAACTCTACATGCTCCCGAAGTTCCGGGCAAACAAAGAGGCGGGACGTCGTGATTCGGCCCGTGTGGCAGCAGAAAAGATCCTGAATGTGCTCGATTCTGCCATCACTGGTCAGAAAAACAGTGCCACAGCAGAACTGGCAACACTCTATGATACCCAAGGCAAGGAACAGGAGATCCTGCAGAAAGAGGCCGACCTCTCCCGACAGCGCATGTGGTGGACGGCCGTCTCCCTTTTGCTCATCATCTTGTTCTTCACCATCTATACGTTCCATAAGCGCCGCTCTACGCATCGCCTGCGTGTGGCCCACGAGAAGCTGCAGGTGGCCTACGACCAGCTGGAGGAGGCCACAGCCCATCGTGAACGTATCGAGAGTGAACTGCGTATTGCCCGCGACATACAGATGTCGATGGTGCCGAATATCTTCCCCAACCGCGATGGACTGGATATCTATGCGAAGATAGAACCGGCCAAGGAGGTGGGTGGCGACCTCTATGGCTACCTTCTCATGGGCCATGAGCTCTACTTCTGCTTGGGCGACGTGAGTGGTAAGGGTGTGCCGGCCTCACTGTTTATGGCGCAGGCCACACGACTCTTCCGTACGTTAGCCACACAGCACATGATGCCGGCAGAGATTGCCACGCGTATGAATGCGGCTCTCTCTGAGGATAACGAACAGGGCATGTTCGTCACGATGTTCATTGGACGTATCGACCTGAACACAGGGGCGATGGACTTCTGTAATGCTGGTCATAACCCGCCTTATCTGGGCGATAAGCTGGGTGGCGACTTCCTCGAGATGTTGCCGAATGCACCCATTGGCCTGTGGCCGGGACTCGACTACGAAGGTGAACGACTCGATAATATCAGTGGTAAGATGCTCGTGGTCTACTCCGATGGCCTCAATGAGGCGGAGAACCGCCAACAGGAGCAGTTTGGCGATGATCAGATCATCGCGCTGCTGCAGACCATGCCTGAGGCCAGTGCCCAACAGGTCATCGAGTCGCTCTATGGTGCGGTCCAGGCGCATCGTGATGGGGCAGAGCCCAACGACGACTTGACCATTATGAGTATTCGGGTCAATACAGAGAAAAAAGACAGCGAAAAATAGGTTATCTCAAGTTTTTTTATTAATTTTGCAGCCGCTATGCCGTTTCATGTACCGATAAACATACTCGATTTCATCTTCAAAGGAATGATGATTGGTGTGATTGCCAGTGCCCCGATGGGACCTGTTGGCATCCTCTGTGTCCAGCGCACGCTGAACAAAGGACGCTGGTATGGCTTTGCCACTGGCATAGGCGCTGCAGCCAGTGACATCCTCTATGCGGGCTTTGCAGGCTTCGGTATGTCGTTCGTCATGGATCTCATCAACAACGATCAGAACCGGTTCTACCTCCAGATAGCGGGAAGTATCATGCTGCTCTGCTTCGGACTCTATACCTATCGCACCGACCCTACGCGGAAGATGCACCAGTCAGGACAACAGAAGGGTACACTGTGGTATAACACGTGGACGGCCTTCCTGGTCACCTTCTCCAACCCGCTCATCATCTTCCTCTTCCTGGCCACGTTCGCACAGTTTGCCTTCGTGCTGCCCAACCATCCGTTCGAGATGCTCGTGGGCTTTGGCAGCATCGTGGGAGGGGCGTTGCTCTGGTGGTGGGGACTGACATGGCTGGTCGACCAGATCCGTACGAAGTTCGATACCAATGGCATCCGTATCATCAACCAGGTCATTGGTGCTGCTGTGGTCGTTGGCTCCATCATCATGCTCCTCGGCACCACCACCAACCTGTTAAGGTTCTAAATACATGTATATATCTCAGGATTTAAGAAAAAAGAATATAGCAGAATACCTGCTCTATATGTGGCAGGTCGAGGATACCATCAGGGCGTTCGACTGCTCCTTGCGACGCATTCGCGACGAGTGGGTGGCGCGCTTCGATTATACCGATGAACAGAAAGAGGAGGAACTCGACTGGTTCGGTAATCTCATCCGGATGATGAATCAGGAGGGCTGTCGCGAAAAGGGTCACCTCCAGATTAATAAGGTGACGATGCAGATGCTCATCGAACTGCACAACAATCTGCTCCAGTCGTCAAAGTTCCCTTTCTATTCAGCGGAATACTACAAGGTGCTCCCCTTCATCGTAGAACTGCGTAACCGTGGGGCCAATAAAGATGAGAACGAGATAGAGACGTGTTTCAACTCGCTCTATGGTGTCATGCTCCTGCGCCTTCAACACAAAGACATCTCGCCTGACACCGCCCATGCCATCAAGGAGATTACCACCTTCATTGGCATGCTCTCAGACTATTATCACAAAGACAAGGCTGAAGGCCTCGATTTTTAAATTGTACATAAATTGTAAATTGTAAATTTTTAAATTGTACATGAATATATTAATCACTGGCTGTAATGGCCAATTAGGAAACGAAATGCAGTTGCTGGAGGAGAGTCACCCCCAGCATAGCTATTTTAATACGGATGTGGCTGAGTTGGATATCACCAACCAAGAGGCTATCGAGACCTTTGTCGAGGAACATCACATTGATGGCATTGTCAACTGTGCCGCCTATACTGCTGTCGACAAGGCCGAGGACAATGAGGAATTGTGTACGAAGTTGAATGCGGAGGCGCCTGCTTACCTGGCAGCAGCCATTGGAAAACGGGGCGGATGGATGATCCAGATCTCCACCGACTATGTCTTCGATGGCACCCAACATACGCCTTATACCGAAGAGGCGGATACATGTCCGAACAGCGTCTATGGCAAGACGAAACTCGTGGGTGAACTGAATGTACAGAAGTTCTGCGCCCAGTCGATGATCATCCGCACTGCCTGGCTCTATTCCACTTTCGGTAATAACTTCGTGAAGACGATGATTCGTCTGGGTAAGGAGAAACCGGAACTGGGCGTCATCTTCGACCAGATAGGCACACCCACCTATGCACGTGATCTGGCTGTGGCCATCTTTGCTGCCATCGAACAGGGCATTGTGCCGGGCGTTTATCATTTCTCCAACGAAGGGGTCATCTCCTGGTACGACTTCACCAAGGCTATTCATCGCATTGCTGGCATCACCACCTGTCATGTACGACCTCTCCATACCTCGGAGTATCCAACGCCTGCTAAACGACCGCATTACTCGGTCCTTGACAAGACTAAGATTAAGCGTGTATATGGTATAGAAATCCCCTATTGGGAAGCCTCCCTCCAGGCTTGTATCGCAAAATTGTAAATTGTACATTGTCAAATTGTAAATCAATTGTAAATTGTCAAATTGTAAATTTTAAATGATTATTCCAGAAATCGATAGACGACGTACCTTCGCCATCATTTCCCACCCTGATGCCGGTAAGACGACATTAACAGAAAAATTCCTCCTCTTCGGAGGACAGATCCAGGTGGCTGGTGCCGTCAAGAACAACAAGATCAAAAAGACTGCCACTTCCGACTGGATGGATATCGAGAAACAACGTGGTATCTCGGTCTCCACCTCCGTGATGGAGTTCGACTATACGCCGGAAGGCAAGGATATTGAGTATAAGGTAAACATCCTCGATACCCCGGGTCACCAGGACTTTGCCGAGGATACCTTCCGAACCCTTACGGCTGTTGACTCCGCTATTATCGTGGTCGATGGGGCCAAGGGTGTGGAAACACAGACACGTAAACTGATGACGGTGTGTCGCATGCGTAAGACGCCCGTGATCATCTTTATTAATAAAATGGACCGTGAGGGACGCGATCCCTTTGACCTTCTCGATGAACTCGAACAGGAACTTGAGATCAAGGTGCGTCCTTTGTCCTGGCCCATCAATCAGGGCGCGAAGTTCAAGGGTGTCTATAACATCTACGAACAGAAACTCGACCTCTTCACACCTGATAAACAGCGTGTGACGGATAAGGTGGAGATTGATATCAACAGTACTGACCTCGACCAAAGAGTAGGGGAGGACAATGCCGCCAAACTGCGCGAGGATCTCGAACTGGTGGATGGCGTCTACCCCGAGTTTGAGGTGGATACCTATCGTTCTGCTGAGGTGGCACCGGTGTTCTTTGGCTCTGCCTTGAATAACTTCGGTGTACAGGAACTGCTGAATTGTTTCGTAGAGATTGCACCCAGTCCTCGTCCTACGAAGGCGGAGGAGCGTGAGGTGGAACCCGAGGAGAAAAAATTCACGGGCTTTATCTTCAAGATCACCGCGAATATCGATCCCAACCATCGTTCTTGTATCGCCTTCTGTAAGGTCTGCAGTGGTAAGTTCCAGCGCAACCAACCTTACCTGCATGTGCGTCAGGGCAAGACCATGCGTTTTACCTCACCCACGCAGTTCATGGCACAACGAAAGTCTACCATCGATGAGGCGTGGCCGGGGGATATCGTGGGCCTGCCTGATACGGGTGGTATCTTTAAGATTGGCGATACGCTCACTGAAGGTGAACAACTGCATTTCCGGGGCCTTCCCTCTTTCTCACCGGAACTCTTCAAATACATCGAGAACGATGACCCCATGCGCTCGAAACAGTTGCAGAAGGGCATCGACCAATTGATGGACGAGGGTGTGGCACAGTTGTTTGTCAACCAGTTCAACAACCGGAAGATCATCGGTACCGTAGGTCAGCTGCAGTTCGAGGTCATCCAGTATCGTCTGGAGAACGAATACAATGCGAAGTGTCGTTGGGAACCGGTACATCTCTACAAGGCTTGTTGGATAGAGAGCGACGATGATGCGGAGCTCGAGAACTTCAAGAAGCGTAAGTATCAGTACATGGCGAAGGATAAGGAGGGCCGCGATGTCTTCCTCGCTGACTCTGGCTATGTCCTCTCCATGGCGCAGGAAGACTTCAAACACATCAAGTTCCACTTTACCTCCGAGTTCTGATGACAAGAGAAGAAGATATACGAAATGCTGTAGAAACGATGAAACGGGGTGGCGTGATCCTCTATCCTACCGATACCGTCTGGGGCATTGGCTGCGACGCCACCAACCCTGAGGCAGTCAAGCGTGTCTACGACATCAAACAGCGTGATGACTCCAAGGCCCTCATCTGCCTGGTCGACAGCGATGCCCGTCTCCAACGCTATATCCGTAACGTGCCCGATGTGGCCTGGCAATTGATCGATAGCCTGAAAGAGGCCGAATCGAAGCCCACAACGCTCATTCTCGATGGTGCCATCAATCTGGCAGAGAACCTCATTGCCGAGGATGGCAGCATAGGCATTCGCATTACCAACGAGCCTTTCTCCAAGGAACTCTGCTATCGTTTCCAGAAGGCGATTGTCTCTACCTCTGCCAATATCAGTGGTGAACCGGCTGCACAGAATTACTGCGACATTGATTCGCGTATCTTGGAGGCGGTCGACTATGTCTGTTGGTCGCGTCGTCAGGAACATAAACCGCATACCCCCTCCAGCATCATCAAACTGAAAGCCAATGGCGAAGTCACCATTATCCGTAAGTAACCTGCATCGCCTGCACGAATGGCGTGTGGAGCATGTCAGCGACAGGATGTTCATCCTCATCCTGGCGTTGCTCGTGGGTTTCTTTGCGGCTGTGGCAGCCTTTTCCCTTCATTGGATCATTAATCAGATTGTGATGCTCCTCACCAGCTCTTTCGAGAAGTCCAGGGCCAACTGGCTCTACCTGGTCTATCCTGTGGTGGGTATCTACCTGACATCGCTCTTTGTACGTTACATCGTCAAGGATAATATCTCTCATGGCATCACACGTATCCTCTATGCCATTTCATCGAACAAGTCGCGTCTGAAGTCGCATAACACGTGGTCATCGGTCATTGCCTCGGCCATTACCATTGGCTTTGGTGGATCGGTGGGAGCAGAGGCCCCGATTGTGCTCACTGGCTCTGCCATTGGTTCTAACCTCGGCAAACTCTTCCAACTCGACCGCAAGACGTTGATGACGCTGGTGGGTTGTGGTGCGGCAGGTGCCATCGCCGGTATCTTTAAAGCCCCTATCGCTGGATTGGTGTTCACGCTTGAGGTGCTGATGATCGACATGACGATGTCATCGCTCCTGCCCATTTTGGTGTCATGTGTGACAGCTACTTGTTTTACCTATATCTTCAGTGGTGATGCAGCGTTGTTCACGTTCCATCTCGACAGTGAGTGGTCTATCCAACGCCTTCCGGCCTGTGTGCTGTTGGGCATCTCCTGTGGACTCATCTCCCTGTATTTCATCAGGATGATGGGTTTCTGTGAGGGTATCTTTGCCAAATACAAGGAACATCCGCATATCCGTTTGGCCATCGGAGGAACCGTCCTCAGCTTGTTGATCTTCCTGTTCCCTTCGCTCTATGGCGAGGGTTATAGTAGCATCAACCTCCTATTGAATGGTCGTACGGAGGCCGACTGGAACCAGATCCTCAACAACTCCCTTTTCTCGGGTCAGGGCAGTCTGGTGTTGGGCTATATCGCGTTGGTATTGCTCACAAAGGTCATTGCTACCTCTGCCACGAATGGCGGTGGTGGCTGTGGCGGAACATTTGCACCGAGTCTGTTCGTGGGCTGCTTCACGGGATTCCTCTTTTCCCGTCTGTGGAACATCAACCAGATAGGGGTTTATATCCCGGAGAAGAACTTCGCCCTGATGGGCATGGCGGGTGTGATGTCGGGCGTGATGCATGCGCCCTTAACGGGTATGTTCCTCATCGCAGAACTCACAGGCGGCTACAGTCTCCTGGTGCCGTTGATGATTGTCTCGGTCTGTGCCTATCTCACAATCATTATCTTCGAACCGCATAGCATCTATGGGGCGCGGTTGGCAAAGGAGGGTAAGTTGATTACCCATCATACCGATCATGCGGTGCTGACGCTGATGAACCTGGATTCGGTCATCGAACGCGATTACCTGAGTGTCACGCCCGACATGGAACTGGGACAGATTGTCCATAAGATTAGTCGGAGCAACTCGTCGGTGCTCCCGGTCCTGGATCCTTCAGGGGTGCTCCTCGGTGAGGTGGAGATTATGAAGATCCGGAATGTCATGTTCCGGACGGAACTTTATCATCATTTCACCTCCAGTCAACTGATGATAGAACCCAAGGCTACGCTCTCTGAGGCCACGCCCATGGCGGAGGTCATGCGTACCTTTGATCGTACGCGTGCCGACTGGCTCCCGGTTGTCGACCCAGACGCCCGCCTCCAGGGTTACATCTCCCGCCAGCGTGTCTATACCATGTACCGCAAAATGGTTGCAGATATGTCTGAAGACTAGTGTTGGGGGCCGGCCCCCAAACCCCTGTCCCCACCGTTGGTGGGGTATCTCATCAACCCCAACCCCTTCTTACCGTAAGAAGGGGCTTCAATCTCTTCTCCAAACCTCTTCCCTTTTCAAAGGGACGAGGCTTAACTGCCTCCGGGGGAAAACCGCCCTCCGTCAGGGTTTTGGTATGGCTCTCCAGCCTTTGCCCCTGCGGGGTTCGCCATGGTTTTCTACATCCCCGCTGTCGCCGCCCCTTGAAAAGGGGCTCACTGAGGAGAATGAGGCCATAACGCAATACCTTTTGCCGTACATACATTGGTGTTGTAGTGCGGCAGCGTCCCTTCCCTTTCAGGGGAGGGGGCAGGGGAGAGGTGTAGGAACGTATCGCGTGTCCCGCGATGCCAAAACCCACAGAAAGTCGTCGGTTTCTGCGACTTTCTGTTTAAGCCCCTTCCCTAGAGAGGGAAAGGGGTTTGGGGTAAAGGTGGAGACCCCTCATTACGGTAAGGAGGGGTAGGGGTGGTTGAGATACCCCTCTGGCAAGAGGGGACAGGGTCTTAGGGGCTGGCCCCTAAAAAAAGTTACTTCATTTTCTTAATAGCCTGATTACCATTAAGGAAATCCCTTGCCTGCATGCGCTTTTTGCCAGCGAGTTGGATTTCCTCGAGCTGAAGAAGCTCGCCATCCAGACAAGCAACGAAAAGAGATTTTGACTCAACGACAATAGTGCCAGGAGCGGCGGAAGGCTTTTTCACTTCGGATTTTGAAGACTTATAGATCTTCAAAACGGTCTCTTTGTTATCAGAAGCGACAAGTGTCGTCCAGGCCCCAGGAATAGGACTCAGTCCACGGATAAAGTCATAAACCTGCTTGGCAGACTGTTGCCAGTTGATCTCGCAAGTCTCCTTAAAAATCTTTGGAGCGAGTTTTAGGGAAGAAGGAAGAGGGAAGAGGGAAGAGTCGTCTTGCGACATTGAGGCTGGATGACCGTCAGAGGCAATAATGGCCTCGATGGTCTCCAGACAGATCTCTGCCCCAAGATGCATGAGCCCATCATAAACATACTCCACATCAGCCGTGTCAGGAATATCGAAAGGCTTCTGAAGAATAATCCGCCCAGTATCGATGTCATGGTCGAGGAAGAACGTGGTGACACCAGTCTTGGTCTCACCATTGATGATGGCCCAGTTGATAGGCGCTGCCCCACGATACTGAGGCAACAGCGCTGCATGAACATTAAACGTGCCATATTCAGGCATGGCCCAGACCACTTCTGGCAACATCCTGAACGCCACTACCACCTGTAGGTTGGCCTGATAACTCCTTAAAGTCTCTACAAACGCCGGGTCTTTCATCTTCTCAGGCTGTAACACGGGAAGACCTCTCTCCAAGGCATACTGCTTCACTGCTGATGGTTGCAACACACTGCCATGTCTGCCCACAGGCTTATCCGGCTGTGTCACTACAGCCACCACATTATACTGATGCTCCACCAGTGCCTGAAGTGTCTCCACTGCGAACTCCGGCGTACCCATAAATACGATTCTTAAATCTTCTTTTCTCATCCTGTCTATCCTTAAAACCTATCACTGGGGCCAGGCCCCAGTGATAGGTTTATAAAGTTTTTAAACTTTTGATTGTGGCGAGAGGGTCAGCGGCCTTGAAGACATAGCTGCCACTGACCAGGACATCCACGCCCGCTGCCACCAGTCTTGGGGCTGTCTCTGCCTGGACACCGCCATCCACTTCGATAAGGGTGCCAAGACCTTTGGCATTGATCATCGCCTTCAGACGTTTCACCTTGTCGATGGTGTTCTCAATGAACTGTTGTCCCCCGAAGCCCGGGTTGACACTCATCAACAATACCATCTCCACATCGCCGAGAATATCTTCCAATACAGACACAGGTGTCGAGGGATTCAGTGTCACACCAGCCTTCATACCTGCATCATGGATCTCCTGGATGGTGCGATGCAAGTGTACGCTGGCCTCGTAGTGCACGTTCATCATCATTGCGCCCAGTTTTGCGGTGCGTGCGATATAACGCTCAGGGGCATTGATCATATAATGTACGTCGAGGGGTTTCTGACAGGCTTTGGCCACTGCTTCAATTACGGGAAAGCCAAAGGAAATATTAGGAACAAACGACCCGTCCATGATGTCGAGGTGGAGCCAGTCGGCCTCACTCTGGTTGATCATGCTGATGTCACGGTCGAGATGCAGGAAATCTGCTGCGAGTAATGATGGAGAAACAAGCGCCATTTATAAATAATAAATAATAAACTAATAAATAATAAACTAGTTCAGGCGGAAGTCGTTAGCCTGAGGGTTGTTTTGACTGCGATAGCTATGTGCTATCTGACGGATAATTTCTAATGACAAAGCACTGGGCTTGAACTCTTCTGGAGTAAAATGCTTCATAGGCGAACTTTTTATAATCATTTATTTTTTATATAAACGATAATATTGTGCATTTATTATATTTGTCCTTAAAAAGTTTTAGGGGCCACCCCTAATACCCCCTTTAATTAATTGGTGGCCAGCCCCCAAGCCCTTGTCATTTATTCCTTACTTTCTTTGGCGCAAAGAAAGAAGCAAAGAAACATCCACCCCCTCCAAGGCCTCCCCCTATATGGGGAGGATGCAACCGAAAAGTCGCAGAAACCGACGACTTTCCGCCTTTTTTAGTATCGCGGGACACGCGATTTTTTGCCTACATCCCCGCTGTCGCCGCCCCTTGGCAAGGGGCTCACTGAGGATCCCACCGAAGTCTCTTTTATCGTACATCCCTTGATGTTGTAGCGCGGCAGCAGCCCTTCCCTTTCAGGGGAGGGTATGGGAGAGGTGTAGGAAATCATGGCGAACCCCGCAGGGGCAAAGGCTGGAGAGCCATACCAAAACTCTGACGGAGGGCGGTTTTCCCCCGGAGGCAGTTAAGCCTTTCACCCTATGATTGGGGGAAAGGTTTGGAAAGGGGGTTGAGACCCCTCATTATGGTAAGGAGGGGTAGGGGTGGTTGAGAGACCCCACCGGCGGTGGAGACAGGGTCTTAGGGGCAGGCCCCTAACAAAATTACGCGAATTGAAGCTCTACATTGTGCTCTCTAGAGAGCCTGCGGAGGTTGATGAGGGCGTAGCGCATACGCCCCAGCGACGTATTGATACTGACCCCAGTAATCTTTGCGATTTCCTTAAACGACAATTCCTGATAATACCGCATATACACCACTTCCCGCTGCACGTCAGGCAGCGCATCCATCAGCTGCCTCACGTCCTTCAGCACCTGTTCATTCACCAGCGCCTTCTCGCGGTCCGTCTCCAAAACAGAATCGCTGCGGATCACGCCCAGGTCGTTCTCTTTCGGTCCATCCACAATATGTGAACTCTTCACATCGCGGAAATAATCGATAATCACATTATGTGCAATCCTCGTGACCCAGAACAAGAACTTGCCCTGATCCTTATACTTTCCGTCCTTCAGTCTCACGATGGCCTTGATAAAGGTCTCCTGAAACAGGTCGTTAGCCAACTCCTCATTCTTCACCATACAGAAGATGTAGGAGAACAACTTATCCTGCACACGACTTAATAAAATGTCGAAAGCTTTGTTATTACCATCTGCATAAAGCAATGCCAACTGTTCGTCGGACATTTCTTTCCAAGTACTCATACGTTCTATTAATTAGTATTGAGTAATGCTGTTTCGATAGGCAATATACGTTTAAAGAGTTATTAATTCGGGGACAAAAGTATATATTTTCCTCCAAACGACCAAAAAAAAACCTTAAAATCTCTACATTTTGCCGTTTTTTTCGTACTTTTGCAAAATAAATGCATAAAATATGATGAAACTTTTTGTTCCTGGACGCCTCTGTCTCTTTGGCGAACATACCGACTGGGCAGGCCATTATCGTACGATGAATGCTGACATTGCTCCTGGTGCAGCCATCGTGACCGGTATCGAACAAGGTATCTATGCTGAGGTCGAAAAATCCAGCATCTTCGAGCTCTACAGTACGGCCCCTGAGATCAAGGACTACTGGCAGGACTTCTCCTGTCGTATGGACGAGCTCGAGCTGAAGCGCATCGCGAAGAGTGGCTCGTTCTTCTGCTACTGTGCAGGTGTGGCTTCCTACATGCTTGAGTGGTACAAAGTGGGTGGTGTGCGTATTAAGATCACGGGTATGACCCTGCCCATGAAGAGTGGTCTTAGCAGTTCTGCGGCTATCTGTGTCCTCGTTGCGCGCGCGTTCAATTTATTATATAATCTCAACCTCAACACCCTGGGCGAGATGAACATCGCCTATCTGGGTGAGTTGCGTACCTCCAGCCGTTGTGGTCGTCTCGACCAGGCCTGTGCCTTTGGTGTCAAACCGAATCTCATGACCTTCGATGGCGATGAGATCGAGGTGCGCTCGTTGAATGTCAAGAAACATCTCTACTGGGTCTTTGCCGACCTCTGTGCCGAGAAGGATACCATCAAGATCCTCTCTGATCTTAACAAGGCTTATCCCTTCCCCAATAGCGACGCGGAACGTGCGGAGCATGAGGCGTTGGGTGAGAAGAACCTTGAGCTGGTCGACAAGGCCATCAAGTGCATGGCGGAGGGCGATGCCGAAGGCTTAGGTCGACTGATGACCGAGGCAGAGGCGCTCTTCGATGCCCAGGTAGCCCCGATGTCTGAGGCGCTCTATGCCCCGAAGCTCCATGAGGTGTTGCAGGACCCGAAGATCCAACCCCTGGTCTGGGGTGGCAAGGGTGTCGGCTCGCATGGCGATGGCTCGGTACAGTTCCTGGCGCGCAGTGAGGAGGCGCAGCACCAGTTGGTCGACTATCTCAACCAGCAGGGCATGAAGGCTTATACATTGACGTTGAAGCCAGTGCATACCGTCCGTAAGGCGATCATTCCTGTGGCAGGCTTTGGCACCCGTCTTTATCCCGCCACCCGTGCCCTGAAGAAGGATTTCTTCCCTATTCCCTGTCCCGATGGCATGGTACGTCCGGTCATCCTGATCCTGCTCGAGGAACTCATCCAGAGTGGTATTGAGGAAATCTGTCTCGTGCTGGGTTCTGAGGAGGAGCGCCAGCTGTATTCGGATTATTTCGAGAGGCCCCTGTCTGATGAGCATCTGAGCAAGCTCAATGCTGAGGCGAAGGAGTTGGAGACGCGCATCCTGAATATTGGCAAGCACCTGCATTATGTCTACCAGCGTGAGAAGCGTGGCTTTGGTCATGCGGTGTATCAGGCAGCGCAGTTTGCGGGTAATGAACCGGTACTGTTGCTCTTGGGCGATACCCTCTATCGCAGCGACAGCAACAAACCCTGTGCCCTGCAGATGGTTGAGGAGTACGAGCGGTATAACTCGTTGATGGTATCTATTCATACCGTTCCTCTGGCTGAGGTGAGCCATTATGGCATCCTCTCAGGTGTCTGGGAAGACAAGGAACATACCATCCTCAATGTGGCTGTGATGAAGGAGAAACCCAAGGCCAGCTATGCCGAAGAGTTCTTGGGCGTACGAAACAAGAATGGAGTGAAGGAATTTTACAGTGTATTCGGACAGTACATCCTGACACCAGAGGTCTTTGCCCAGCTCCATCAGGACATCATGGAGAAAGAACTCGAAGGTGATCATATCTCTGAAATAGAACTCACTTCCGCCTTGGAATCGGTTCGTCAGCGTTCTGGTATGATGGGCGTTCGCTTGCAAGGCCGTATGTACGACATGGGCAATCCTCATGCATTGATTCGGGCTGTCCAAGAGTATAGCAAACCATAATATTTTTTTATAAAAAAAACTAACAAAGCAGATTGGTTCATTAAAAAATCAATCTGCTTTGTTGCTAAATAAAGTAAAATTGTTTCTATTTACTTTGTTTATTTCATAAAAAAGTAGTACCTTTGCAACGTTTTTCAAAATGAGTGAAAACGCGAATATGATTCCTGAGCATACGACAACGCTGGGCGTTGGCGACGCCGTAGGCGTACAATCTTCCAAATGGTTTGTGGCTTTTGTGGGACATAACACGGAAAAATCGTGTCGCGACCGCCTGCAGCAGTTGGGCTATGAGTGCTATGTGGCCTCTCAGGAGGAAATCCATGAGTGGAAGAATGGCCGCAAGAAGAAAGTAGAGCGAGTCGTCATTTCAACGTTGTTGTTTATTCGGGTTACCGAGAAACAGCGCCGCGAGGTGGTTAATCTGCCTTTCATCAAGTATTTCCTGACCGACAAAGCCCGTCCTGTGAATGCTTTTGGCCGCCACCCGTTGGCAGTCATTCCCGACAGTCAGATGCAGCAGCTCCGCTTTATGCTTTTCAATGCAGAGGATTCGGTTACTTTTGTGTCTGAACATCTCCGTTTGGGCGATCATATTCGCGTGGCCCGAGGCAGTCTCAAAGGACTCGAGGGCAATGTGGTCCGTTACAAAGACGGCGCATCATATCTGGTAGCTCAGATTGAAAGTCTGGGCTATGCCATGGTGAAAATTGCGATTGAAGATGTGGAAATAAAGCAATAATAAAATATGAAAAGGTACCTTCTTTTATTGATTTGTGTGCTCTGTATGGCATCTGGTTTTGCCCAGAGCATGACCGACCAGCAGGTCATCGATTATATTGCCCGTGAGCATAAGGCGGGTAAGTCGCAGTCTCAGATTATGACAGCCTTGGTGCAGCGTGGTGTGAATGTCGACCAGGTCCGTCGCCTTCGCAGACAGTATGACAAGCAGCTCAAGGAGCGTGGTGTCACGGTGTCTGACGATGGCACTGTCACCCGTCAGTCGAATAGAGCGTCTTCTGCCGATGATAGCGATAAGCCTCAGGATCTGAACACGGCTAAGGTTGGTACGTCCACTGCTGTTACGTCGAATGCCGACGAGAACATCGAGACGGTAGAAAACGATGTGCAGGCCATGAGCGAGATCAATAAAGGCACAGGCAAGAAGATTTTCGGTCATGACATCTTCAATAACCGTCGTTTGACTTTCGAGCCGAGCATGAACATCGCCACGCCTCAGAACTATGTCTTGGGTCCTGGCGATCAGGTGGTTGTCAATATCTATGGTGCCTCTCAGCGCACCCACCAGCTCACGGTCTCTCCCGATGGCTTTATCACAGTGCAAGGCTTCGGCCCCATTCAGGTCAGTGGCCTCTCTGTGGCAGCTGCCCAGTCAAAGATCCGTTCCAGTTTAGGTTCCCGTTATGCCAGCAGTGAGATCAAGATGACGTTGGGTCAGACCCGTTCCATCATGGTCAATGTGATGGGCGAGGTCAAGGCGCCTGGCACCTACACCCTCTCTGGCTATGCCACCGTTTTCCATGCCCTCTATAGTGCAGGTGGTATCAGCGACTTAGGTACCCTGCGTAATATCAAGGTCTACCGCCAGGGCAAGCTCATCACCGTCGTCGATATCTATGAATACATCCTCAATGGCCGGTTGGCTGGTAACATCCGCCTTCAGGACAACGATGTCATTCAGGTGGGACCCTACGACTGTTTGGTGGGTATCACGGGTAATGTCAAGCGCACCATGTTCTACGAGATGCGCAAGAACGAGAGCGTAGCCACGCTGATCAAATATGCGGGTGGCTTTACGGGCGATGCCTATACCAAGGCAGTTCGTTTGATTCGTCAGAATGGCGAGCGTTATTCCGTCTTCAATATCAATGAGTTCGACTTCGCCAGTTTCCAGGTGGCTGATGGCGATGCTGTCACAGTCGATGGCATGCTCAACCGTTTCGAGAATATGGTTGAGGTCAAGGGTGCTGTTTTCCGTCCTGCCCAGTATCAGTTGGGTGGCAATATCACGACTGTCAAGTCTTTGATTGAGGCGGCCGAGGGTGTCACTGAGGATGCTTTCACCGCCCATGCTGTCATGCACCGTCTGAAGGCTGACCGTTCTTTGGAGATTATTCCTGTCGATGTACAGGGCATCCTGAATGGCACTGTGGCTGATATCCCCTTACAGAATGAAGATGTACTGTTTATCCCTACCCAGGCAGAGCTTCGCAGCCAGCGTACGTTGACGATCACTGGCGAGGTGTTGTCTCCCGGAGCCTATGAATATGCTGATAACACCACAATCGAAGATCTGATTATCCAGGCAGGCGGTCTTAAAGACGAGGCCTCTACAGCACGTGTCGATGTGTCTCGTCGTATCATCGACTCCAAATCGAAGAATAAAACCAAGGAGATAGCCAAATCCTTCTCTTTCTCTTTGAAGGATGGTTTGGTGATCGATGGTGAGCGTGGTTTCCTGTTGGAGCCTTACGATGTGGCGAGGTCAACTTCGAGGGTAACTTTACCCTGGAGAAGAAAAACCAGCGTCTGAGCGATCTGATTGCAGCAGCAGGCGGTGTCACCGATGATGCATACGTCAAGGGTGCCCGTTTGATGCGAAAGATGACAGACGACGAACGTGCCCGTATGCAGACCATTCTGCGTATGGTGCGTGCCCAGCAGGATGAGAAGGATTCAATAAAACTCAATCAGTTGGCCATTGAAAATACCTATCCCGTTGGTATTCATCTGGAAAAGGCCTTGGCTGATCCGGGCAGTAGTTTTGACATCACCCTCCGTGAAGGCGATCGTCTGATTGTACCTGAATACAATGGAACGGTTCGTGTCTCAGGCAATGTCATGTTCCCGAATACCGTCGCCTACGAAGAAGGAAAGGACTACAAGTACTTTGTCAATCAGGCAGGTGGCTTTGGCAATCGCGCCAAGAAATCCAAGACGTATGTCATTTATATGAATGGAACCATTTCTCAGGTTGGTCATGGCACAAAGATTGAACCTGGTTGTGAGATTGTTGTGCCAACCAAGTCAAAGAAAGAGCCGTTTAATTGGGGCGTTTTAGCCACGTTAGGTTCTTCAATGGCTTCTCTCGCCACCTTGGTTCTGGCTATAACAAAACTGTAAGTCTGATCCTTTAAATAATGAAACAATGAATGATGAAATAATGAACAAGGAACAGCAGGAAAAGCAGACCATCGATTTCATGGCGCTGTTTCGTAGCTTGTGGAAATACCGCAAATTATATTATTGGGTATTGGGCATCACGTTTGTCTTGGCTCTTATCTATGCATTCTCTCTGCCAAAGGTCTATCGTTGCGAGGTGATGCTGGCGCCGGAGTTGTCTACAACCCGAACAAGTAATACGCTGACATCATTGGCTCGTTCTTTCGGAATGAGATTAGGCAATAACACGATGGGTGGTAATAGCGAGGCGCTGCTGCCGACGCTCTATCCTGATTTGATGAACTCTGTGGATTTCAAGACCAGCCTCTTCGATGTTCAGGTCTGTGCCAAGGACAGCGTTAAGCCCAAGAGCTATTACGACTATCTGCTCAACGATCAGAAACGTCCTTGGTGGAGTGCCATTAAAAGTGGAATCATGGGTGCTGTCTTTGGTTTGTTTGCCAGTGAAGATACTACTGAGACCTCAGCGGTCAATAAGAAAGTCAATCCTTTCCGTCTGACAAAGAAGCAGACGGCCATCGCTAAGATGATTGACGGCAGGGTGGTTTGCGATGTCGATCAGAAAACGCTGGTCATCACCATCGATGTGCGCGATCAGGACCCCGTTATCTGTGCCACGTTAGCCGATTCTGTCAAGGAACGTCTGCAGCAGTTTATCACCGACTATCGCACCAATAAGGCCCGTATTGATTACGAATACAATAAGAAGCTCTGTGCAGAGTCTAAAGTCCGTTATGAGAAGGCCCGTCAGCGTTATGTCGAGTTTGCCGATGCCAACCAGGATGTAGTGCTTCAGAGCGTCCGTACCAGGATTACCGACCTCGAAAACGAGATGCAGCTCATGTTCAATGCCTACCAGACCTACGTCACCCAGGTGCAGAACTCTGAGGCGCAGGTACAGCAGGAGACGCCAGCCTTCATGACCCTCCAGAGTGCCACCGTTCCCATCAAGCCCGCCGGCCCGAACAAGAAGAAGTACCTCCTTGTCTTCCTCTTCCTCGCTTTCGTCGCCACCACCACCTATGTCCTCTATAAGGAACGCCTCCTCAAACCCCTCCTCGGCCTCAGCTAGTTCGGCGACATGCCTAAGTAATATAAAGTATGATGTCAGAAGTAAGAAGTCTGATGTTATGAAAGAAATAAATAACTATTTGAGATTATGAATGTACAGTTTGATAGGGTTAAGACGCTGAATGCATTGTTGTATGTGGCCAATCGCGTGCAGCGGAGGGACTTTCATAAGATATTCAAGATAATCTATTTTGCTGATCGTCAGCATCTTGCAGATTGGGGCCGTCCCATCACGGGCGACACCTATATCGCTATGGAGGCCGGTCCTGTGCCTTCGCGTCTGTACGACATGATGAAGATTGTACGTGGCGACTCTTACTTGCCTGACAGCGAGGGTCTTGGCCAATATTTCCAGGTTGAGAACTGGATGTACATAGCACCCCTTAAGGATGCCGACCCGAATAAGCTCACACCAAATGAGCATGAAATCCTTGATGCAACCATTGCCAAATATTCATCTTTGTCATACGATGAGATCAAGGAGAAGTCGCACGATATCGCCTGGCGCTCTACTGCCCGTGATTTCAGCATCAGTTGGGAAAATATCGCCCGCGAGGCCGGGTTGGATGAAGTAGAGGTGGCTTGCCTTAATGAGTATAGTACGTTGAGACCCTTGCCCGAACGTGACATGACGCCCGATGAGCTATACTGCGCCATAGAGAAGGAAATAAATCAGATCTACGCACAGGACTGATATGCGATACATCATTAAGCCTCGTGCAGCGAGAAAGATCTATACTTTTTATGGCAATGTGGCTAAAAAGTACCGCCATACGTACGATAAGACTGACTATATGCGTAATGTCCATGATGCGATGGAAAGAATACCACATGGCCAATACTGACAAGTGGTACTTTGCTTACACAATTGATGGTGACACTATAACGATAATCGATGAGCGGAGTGTTGTGAAGAAAGTTGGTTTGGAAAGGGTGGTTGAGACACCCCTCCAGCGGTGGAAACCGGGTCTTAGGGGCCGTCCCCTAAAAAAAGAATTTTGAAAGGAGAAACGATTTAATAGAAAACATTATGGCAACAATAGTATTAGATGTGCAGGACGAGAGCCTGCTGATGCAAATAAAGAAAGCTTGTCAGCTGCTGAAAGGTGTAGCATCTGTAAAGGTTCAGCGTCCAAAGTCTGAGGATATTACTAAGACTGCAGGTTACAAGGAGACCCAAGAGAAGATGGTGAAGGATAGTCTCACACGTGCTTTCGATGAGTTGCATGCTGGTGAGGTGCGTAAGAATGCCCGTATGCTCTTCAAGTAAGCGGTATGAAAGTTACGATCGACTATTTGGACGAGTTTGCACGTGGTGCAAAAGCGCTTCGCAAAAAGTACCCTTCTTTTGAGAGCGACTACGATACGTTCCTTGATGAGCTTGAGAAGAATCCTTTTTCGGGTGAGTCTTTGGGACAGCATACCTACAAGAATCGTATGGCCATAGCCTCTAAGGGCAAGGGTAAGAGTGGTGGTGCGCGCGTAATAACGTATAATGTGCAGCAGCAGAGTGATGATGAGGTAAACATTACGCTGATGACTATCTACGACAAGTCTGATATTGAGAATGTCTCTGACGCTTACCTACGTAGCCTGGTGCAGCAGATAGAGGGTGACGGTAGTCGGTAAGCATCAGAGGAGAGGAGCGACGGGGAGACCGTGACGGTGGTGGATGCCTGCCATGCTCAAAACATGCATAACAAATAGCCATCGCCAAATTCGCCCGCTCGCAAAGCTCGCACCCCTCCCCCCAATCCTTTGGATTGCCGACTAGCCGGTGGCTCTGCCCCCATACCCCGGTGTTTTCAAGTCTGCGATTAAGCGAGCATAATACCAAGTCTCGCTTGAGCATTATCGAGCATGAGCAGACTCAACAAAGTTAAAAGTATAAAGATTTAGGTTGACAATAGCTGCCGCCCTATAATTTATGGCGCATACTAGTCTCAGTGAGCCCCTTCTCAAGGGGCGGCGACAGCAGGGATGTAGAAAATAAATCGCGTGTCCCGCGATACCAAAATCCGCGAAAAGCTGTCGGTTTCTGCAGCTTTTCGGTTAAGCCTCTCACCATGTGGGGAGAGGTTTGGTGAGGGGGAGGTACCCTCCTTAGGCAAGGAGGGGCGGGTGGTTGTGAAGAAAGTTGGTTTGGTGAGTGGTTCGAGTCCCCTCATGTTAATTGAACACGATGAACAACGTATTTGAGCAGTTTGAGGAGGCATATTCTCGATGGTCTATGCTTGATAAAGTTGGGAAAGCAACGCAACTTGAGAGTATGTGGCAGCAGTTGTGTACTACCTACAATTACATTATGTTGGTATGGCAGAGACGGGGATATCTGACAGCTGATGAATACAATTATAAGAACCAGATATATCAGTTGCTGATAGGCATGAATAATCAGAAAATGATTGTTGACCAGCAACTAAGTGATGAGATGATGAAGCATCTGATAAAGATGGTAGTAAAGTCCAAATGATGGAATCCATCTTCCTTCTTCCCTCTTCCTTCTTCCATCATAAAACTGTCGTGAGACACTATATATATAAAAAATCGTTATGTAAGACGGAGGGGAGGCAATCACGACTCTCATATGTCATGGTTCAAAGAATGTGAGAACCTTCCCTCCTTTTTTTAATTAAGCAAATATGAATGTAATTAAAACAAACATTGACGGTGTCGTCATTATCGAACCTCGAATCTTTGAAGATTCCAGAGGCTACTTCTTCGAGTCATTCTCTCAGAGAGAGTTCGACGAGAAAGTAAGACCAATCACCTTCGTCCAGGACAACGAAAGTAAATCGTCTTACGGCGTGATGCGAGGACTGCATTTCCAGCGCCCTCCCTTTACCCAGAGCAAACTGGTGCGCTGTGTCAAGGGCGCAGTTTTAGATGTAGCTGTTGATATACGAAAGGGTAGTCCTACCTATGGCCAACATGTTTCATGTCTGCTTAGTGCTCATGATGAAGAAGGAGAGCGCATTGCTAATGAATTAGGCGAAGCTGTCACATCTTCCATCTTACCTCTTCCATCTTACATTGGTCTTCAGTTCTTCATCCCTAAAGGCTTTGTCCATGGCTTTGCGGTGCTGAGTGATGTGGCAGTGTTCCAATACAAATGCGATGAGTTCTATCATCCTGAGGCAGATGGTGGCATCAGCATCCTTGATGATTCTCTTGGAATAGACTGGCGTATAAAAGATAAGGCTATTCTGAGTGAAAAAGATACTAAACACCCTCTTTTGAGTGATTTTGATAGTCCATTTGATATAAAAATAGATTTATATAGATAAATAGATAACATGAAGGGAATAGTATTAGCAGGTGGTTCAGGTACGCGCCTTTATCCAATAACCAAGGGCGTTAGCAAACAGTTGTTGCCGATTTACGATAAACCAATGGTTTATTATCCTATTTCAGCCCTTATGTTGGCAGGGATACGTGACATTCTTATCATCTCTACTCCTTATGATCTTCCTGGTTTTAAACGCTTGTTAGGTGATGGTAGTGATTACGGTGTTCACTTTGAGTACGCAGAACAGCCTTCACCTGATGGCCTCGCACAGGCTTTCATTATTGGAGAGAAGTTTATTGGAAATGATTCCGCATGTCTTGTGCTAGGTGATAATATCTTCTACGGTTCAGGCTTTACAGCTTTACTCCGCAAGGCTGTTGAAGATGCGGAGCAAAACAACAAAGCAACAGTCTTTGGCTATTGGGTGTCAGATCCAGAGCGCTATGGTGTTGCCGAGTTTGATAAACAGGGTAACTGCTTAAGCATTGAGGAGAAACCCCAAAAGCCAAAAAGCAACTATGCTGTTGTAGGCCTTTACTTCTATCCAAACAAGGTTGTGGAAGTTGCAAAGAATATCAAGCCCTCTGCCCGAGGAGAGTTGGAGATAACAACTGTTAATCAAGAGTTCCTAAAAGAAGGTAATCTGAAGGTACAGGTGTTTGGACGAGGTTTTGCATGGTTGGATACAGGTACCCACGATAGCCTTGCAGAGGCATCTACTTTTGTAGAGGTTATTGAAAAGCGACAAGGCTTGAAGGTTGCTTGTTTAGAGGGCATTGCTTACCGCAATGGCTGGATAAGCGAAGAACGTATGCGCGAGATAGCGCAGCCCATGCTGAAAAATCAGTATGGTCAATACCTCTTGAAGGTAGTTGATGAGATGAAAGAAGAAATAAATTCAAATACATTGCAACACGTATAATATGAAGCGCAATATTGTAATTACTGGTGGCGCTGGCTTTATTGGAAGCCATGTGGTACGCTTGTTTGTGAATAAGTATCCCGACTATCATATCATTAACCTCGATAAGCTGACGTATGCCGGCAACCTGGCTAATCTCAAAGACATCGAGGACAAACCTAATTATGAGTTTGTGAAGATGGATATCTGCGACTTCGATGCTTTCTACAAGTTGATGCAGGACAAAAAGGTGGACGGTATCATTCATCTGGCTGCTGAGAGCCATGTGGATCGCTCTATCAAGGATCCTTTTACCTTCGCTAAGACCAATGTGATGGGAACATTGTCGTTGTTGCAAGCTGCTAAGTTGTATTGGGAGAGCCTACCTGAGAAGTATGAGGGCAAGCGCTTCTATCATATCTCGACCGAT